>QHBO01000012.1 GCA_003243965.1 Chloroflexota bacterium | reverse complement strand
GGCACGATTCGGATGAACGTGAAAGCGAAATGACTGGCGGAAGAGCGCCAGACCCGCGTTGCCGAGCCGCGCAGCCGCACGCACCCACCATCGGTCCGTGGGATAGACGACGGCGTAGATGCGCCTCGCGCGCTCGGTCGAGCGTGCGACCAGCGCTTCCCAGTCGGCGTAGCAGCAGAGCACGCGATCGAGCGTCACCAGGTCCGCCGGCTCGATCTCACCCGATAGCTCCACGAAGTCGCCGTACCGATATTCCGCCCTCGTCTCCAGCCCTCGGCGCTCCGCCTCGGCCCGGGCAGCGGCCAGATAGCCGTGGGACGCGTCGACGTCCAGCACGCTCGCCGCGCCGGCTGCCAACAGCTCGTGCCCGATGACGCCCACGCCTCCACCGATGTCGATCAGTCGGCTCCCCGCGATGCCCTCCGCGAGGAGCATGCCGATCAGCCGCCGCGTGCTCCCCTGCGGGCCACGCCGCCGGTAGGCCTCGAGCTCGCGGCGCGCCATGCGGTCATCGAAGATGGCGTCGTAGTCGGTCGCGCAGCTGCAGCCTGGCATCGAGCCCATCTTGCCTCGTCTTGCCTCGTCTTGCCTCGTCGTGCGGCGACCGGGGGCCGAGGTGCTCGCTGCGTCACCGGAAGCGCGGGAGCTGGAGCCGGAACGTCGCCCCGGCACCGGGGCGGGAGACCGCCGTCAGCCGCCCGCCGTTACGACGCGCGAGCTCGGCGCCGATCGCCAGCCCCAGGCCGGTCCCCTTGGCCGCGCCGTCGCGGGGGCGGACCCGGTAGAAGGGCTCGAAGATCCGTTCGAGATCCGACTCCGCGATCCCCGGTCCGTGGTCGATGACCTCCAAGGTGGCCTCGCCGTTCAGCTCGCGGGTCCGCAGCTCGACCGTTCCCCCGCCGCCGTGGCGGATCGCGTTGTCGAGCAGGTTGCCGATGATCCGGGTCAGTTGCTGCTCATCGGCGCGCACCAGCAGATCGGGCGTCAGGTTCGGTGTCACGAGGCTGTCGGGGCGGAGCGCGCGCAGCTCCTGGACCGCCTCGGCGGCGACGAGCGACAGATCCACCGGTTCCAGCACCGGATCGAGCAGGCCGCGCTCGCTGCGGGCCATCAGCAGCAGGTCGTCGGTGAGCACCGACAGGCGTTCGCTGGCGTCAACGATCCTCTGCAGCGCGACTCCCCGCTGATCAGCCCCGATGCCGGCCTGGAGCGCCGACTCGGCGGTTGACCGAATGGCGGCCAGCGGGTTGCGCATTTCGTGAGAAGCGTCCGCCACGAAGCGACGCTGTCGGTCGAGCGCCTGCTGGATCGGTCTCAACGTGCGCCCCGCAAGGTGGTAGGCGACGAGCGAGACCGCGATGATCACGATGCCGTCGGCCAGCACCAGGGCGAGGATGATCGCCCCGATGGTCGAGGCGTACGCGTGCCGCGCCGCCTGCTCCGACGTGGGCTCCGGCACGAGGTCGAAGCCCGGGCGCAGGACCAGCGCCGCGATCCCGATCAACGCCACGCTGAAGCCGACCAGGACCAGCGCGAAGACCCCGACATAGCGGGCGGCGAGCCTGCGGCGGGCGCGTTCGAACATCAGCTCGGCAGCAGCCGCTGATAGCTCATCCGCGAGCCCTCGGATCGACCACCCGATACCCGACCCCGCGCACCGTCTCGATCAGCCCGTTCCGCCGCCCCGCGTCGATCTTGCGGCGCAGGCTGCGGATGTACACCTCCACGACGTTTGACTCCGGCGCGAACTCCGCGTCCCAGACCGCATCGATCAGGCGCTCCTGCGAGAAGAGTTGCCCCGGATGCCGGAGCAGGAACTCCAGAAGCGCAAACTCCTTGGCGGTCAGCCTGATGGCGCGGGATCCGCGGCGCACGCGGTGCGAGGCGGGATCCAACTCGAGGTCGGCGAGGCGCGCGATCGGCCGACGCTCACCATCCCGGCGGCGGAGAAGCGCTCGGACTCGGGCCAGCAGCTCGCTGGCGGCGAACGGCTTGGCGAGATAGTCGTCGGCCCCCGCATCCAGTCCGGCAACCCGCTCGCCGACCTCGTCGAGCGCGGTGAGCATCAGGATCGGCGCGGAGAATCCGGATGCGCGCAGTCTGCCGGCCACCTCCCGGCCGGTCATTCCCGGCAGCATGACATCCAGCACCACAAGGTCATAGGGATACACCTGCGCGTACTCCAGGGCCTGCGGGCCGGAGCTGGCGCTGTCGGCCGCGTGCCCGGCGCCGGTCATCAGCTCGGTGACCGCGCTGGCGATCGCCGGCTCGTCCTCGACCACCAGGATTCGCACGTCGGTCAGTATCGCCGAGGTCGGGCTACTGGGGGCAGAGCCAGGCGGTTCGCGCCCAGTAAGCCGGTTCGCGCCCGGTAAGCCGGTTCGCGCCCAGATTAGAACGGTGCGGACCGATCGAGCGGTGCGGACCCCGCGCGCGACAGCCGAGCTGTCGCGGCCACCTGGTCTGCTGCTCGCGTGGAACTCCGAGCGGTCACACCCGGTTCAGGGTCCGAAGAACAGCTCCAGCCATTGCTCGAGGAGCGGCTTGGCCGCGGGCGTCGCCGCACGGAGGCCGGGCGGCAATGGCGCAACGGCCCCTCGCGGGATGATCAGGATCTGCTCTCCGGGCCGCCCGACGTTGGCCAGGCGCCGAGCCTGCTCGTCGATGTACGCGCTGCTCCGGGCATAGGCCAGCTGATCGCGCAGGGCCGCGTTCTGCCGGGCCAGATCGTTGAGCTGCTGCTGCAGGTCCGACGCCTGTCGACTGATCGACCAGCTGGCATAGACCTGCCTCCCGACCTGGAACGCGAGAAACGCCGCCAGTACGCAGAGCACCACCAGAACGCCCAGGCGTCCACGCGATGCCGGCAGACGCAGCCGCAGCCGGCGGCGCGGAGGAGCGGGTTCCTCCTTCGCGGGCAGCGAGGGGGAGGCGTCGACACCGGCAGTCATCGCGGTGGAGTCTACCGAAGCGTTTTCCACACCGTCAAAGGATCCGGCCGTGGTTTTCCACACCGTCAGGCCGATGGAGGGTGCTAGCATTCGGCTCACGCATCGAACAGGCGTTCTAAATCTGGGGTCGGAGGCGACGATGATCCTCAACCGCCCGGTCTCGGCCGACGAGGCTATCGACACGTGGCTGGCCGATCCCGTCCTGCAGCCGCTGATCGCCGCCCACCACGTGGTCGAGCCGCTGCCGCCGCGTTTGGCTGCGTGGCCGCAGGGTACCGACCCGCGGCTCACCGGCGCCCTCGCCGGTCGCGGAATCGACGCTCCGTACATCCACCAGGCAGAGGCAGCCGCTGCCGTCGGCGCGGGCCGCAACGTATGCGTCGTCACACCAACGGCTTCCGGCAAGAGCCTGTGCTACAACCTCCCCGTCCTGCAGGCGATCAGCCAGGACCCGGCCGCGCGCGCGATGTACCTGTTTCCCACCAAGGCGCTCGCCGCGGACCAGCTGGAGGAGCTGCGCGGAATCGCCGACGCCGCCGAGCTCGACCTGAAGGCAGGGACCTACGACGGCGATACGCCGGCGACGGTGCGCAGCGTGGTGCGGTCGGCAGGCCAGGTGGTGATCACCAACCCCGACATGCTCCACGCGGCAATCCTGCCCCACCACACCAAGTGGTTCAAGCTGTTCGAGAACCTCCGCTACGTCGTCATCGACGAGCTGCACACGTACCGCGGCCTCTTCGGCAGCCACGTCGCCAACGTGGTGCGTCGCCTCCGTCGCATCTGCCGCCACTACGGTGCGGACCCGGTCTTCATCTGCGCCAGCGCGACGATCGCCAACCCCCGCGAGCTTGCCGAGCGCCTCCTGGACGCTCCCGTGACGCTCGTCGACCAGAACGGCGCTCCACGTGGCCGCAAGCACGTCCTGATTCTCAACCCGCCGGTGCTCAACGCCCGGCTCGGGTTGCGTGCCAGCTCGCTGCTCACCGCGCAGGGGGTGGCGGCTCGCCTCATTCGCGACGGCCTGCAGACCATCGTCTTCGCCCGCAGCCGGACCTCCGTCGAGGTGCTGACCACCTACCTCCGCGAGTCCCTCCCCTCCCAGCCGGGTCAGCCCAGCCCGATTCGGGGCTACCGCGGCGGCTACCTGCCAAACGAGCGGCGCGAGATCGAGCGCGGGCTGCGCGCGGGGCGGGTGCGCGGGGTGGTGACGACCAATGCGCTGGAGCTTGGCATCGACATTGGCGGGCTGGATGCCGCGATCAGCGTTGGCTACCCCGGCACGATCGCGTGCACCTGGCAGCAGATGGGGCGCGCGGGGCGTCGCGGCACGACCTCGCTCGCCGTCCTGGTCACGAGCAGCGCACCGATCGACCAGTTCCTCGCCACCCATCCGGGTTACTTCTTCGATCGCACGCCGGAGCACGGCCTGGTCAATCCGGACAACCTGCATCTCCTGCTTGACCACCTCAAGGCCTCCGCTTTCGAGCTGCCAGTCCCCGATCACGAACGCTTCGGCATCGAGGAGACCGGCACGCTGCTCGACGTCCTCGAGGAGGATGGCTTCCTGCGGCGCGCCGCGGACGATCGGTACTACTGGAGCAGCGAGAACTTCCCCGCCTCGGCCTTCAGCCTGCGCAGCGCCGCCCAGGAGAACGTGGTCATCATCGACACCACCGGTGACCGCGCCCGGGTCATCGGCGAGGTGGACCTGTTCGCCGCACCGATGCTGGTGCATGAGCAGGCGATCTACCTGCACGAGGGCGCGCAGTTCCACGTCGATCGCCTCGATTGGGCCGAGCGCAAGGCGTACGTCTCCCGCGTCGACGTCGACTACTACACCGATGCCGACCAGGGCGTGACGCTCAAGGTGCTGGATTGCAGCGACGAGGCCGATGACGGCGACGGCGGGCTGCGAGCGCGCGGCGAGGTGATGGTCGCCTGGCACGCGACCCTGTTCAAGAAGATCAAGTTCCACACCCATGAGAACGTGGGCTGGGGACCGATTCACCTGCCCGAGCAGCAGATGCACACCGCCGCGTGCTGGCTCGTGATCCCGGAGCCGGCCGCGGCAGCGTTCGACCGGGACACACTGGACGGCGCGTTGATCGGTCTCGCTCGGCTCGCGCGCGAAGCCGCGCCCCTGCTCCTGATGTGCGACAGCCGCGACCTCGGCGTTCTCGCCCAGGCGCAGGCACCGTTCACCGGGCGTCCGACGCTCTACCTGTACGACTCCGTGCCCGGTGGTGTGGGGCTGGCGGAGCGACTCTTCGAGCTCGGACCGGAGCTGATCCGGGCAGCGCATCAGCTGGTGCGAGATTGCGCGTGCGAGGAAGGCTGCCCGTCCTGTGTCGGCCCCGCCGCGGAGGTCGGCGCACGCGGTAAACGGGCCGCCGAGCAGCTCTTGGCCGCGATGAGCGTGGCGTGACCGGTCGGTCCCTGACCGATCGGCTGCTGGCAGTTCGAACCGCACGCAGCGCCTCGCCGCAGCCCGCTCGCCCCGCGGAGCGCGCCGAGGGCCTGGCTCGCTGGCTGGGCGCGCAGCTGGCGATTGGAGATGTTGGGCGCGTGGTGCGCGTCGAGCGCACGATCACGCTCCGTACCGAGACTGCTGCCCGTCTGGCGACGTTGCCGCCCGGCTGCTACTTCGATACCGAGACAACCGGCCTGTCCACCGGGGCCGGGACGGTGATCTTCCTCGCCGCCGCCGCCCGACTGCAGGGGCGGCAGCTCGCGGTTCGGCAGTTCCTGCTCCCGGACTATCCCGACGAACGGGCGCTGCTGCGCCTGGTGGCTGCCGAGTTGGGCGATGCTGCGCGGATCGTCACCTACAACGGCCGGGCCTTCGACCTGCCGCTGCTCGCCTCCCGATTGACGGTCCACGGGCTGTGGCAGGATCTTTCCGGCCTGCCGGCCCGTCACGACGACCTGCTGCCGGTCGCCCGGCGCCTCTGGCGCCGACCGCTCGGCGGCGCTCGCCTGGCGGAGATCGAGGCTGGTGTGCTGGGGCTTCGTCGCGCTTCGGACTGCCCGAGCGCCGAGGTGCCCGGGCGCTGGTTCGGCTACCTGCGCGGCGGCTCACCCGACCTGTTGGCCGATGTCCTCGACCACAACGCCCAGGACGTGGCGTCACTCGCACTCCTGGAGGCGCAGATGGTGCACCTGCGAGACGGAGGCTGGCGCACGGCGTCCGTGCTCGACCATCGCGGCATGGCCATGGAGCTGCTGCGCGCGGGCGCCGTCGGGGAGGCGCTCGCCGTGCTCGAGCAGGCGCTGGAGGCAGCGGATGGATCAGAGGCGCCGGCCATCCGGCGACTGGCCGCGCGCCTGCTCGTCGCCGCAGGCGACACGGACCGTGCGGAGGCAGTCTGGCGGCCGTCGACACGGCAAGCCTCAATCGACGCGGCGATCGCCTGGATCGAGGTGGCGCGCATCCGGGAGCGATACTGCAGTGACCTTCCTGCGGCGCTCGAGGCGATCCTCTCGGCGTCGCGGATCCTCGACCTCGCCTTCGCGCTGGGACGCGGTGGCGGGATGCAGGCCATCGGTCGGGTGCGGCTGCAGGTCGAGTCCCGCCGGCGGCGCCTGCAGCGCCGGGTGGCCGCAGCGGAGCGCCGCCGAGAGCGGCATCTGGGGCTCCGCGCGGGGTCGAGGCGCGCCCGCGTGCCCGCCGATCGGCGGCCAGATCAGGCGGGCGGGAGCCGGTACACGAACCCCGGGCCGCCGGCGGCAAGGCCGGCGTCGACGGCTACGCATCGACCGTCGGAGTAGATCAGTGGCGCCCGCACCTTCTCGGGTGGCTGCCCGATCATCGCCGCCACCAGCGTGTGCCCATGAACGACCTGGCCGCCGGAGAAGGTGGCGAGCAACGTGGCGGGAAGCGTCGCGTCTTCGAGGAATGCGCGCCGCGCGCTCAATGCCGCGAGCAGCGCATCCCAGGCATCTGCAGTCCCGTGCGCGAGAGTCGCCCCGACGACCGCGTTCACCTCCGCCACCGAGCTGCCGCGCGATGTGTACACATCGGCGTCCGCATGCACCAGCAGCGCCGGCCCCACCCGGGCCATGAACGGCAGCTGCCGGAGCCACGCCCGATGTGCAGGTCGCAGCCGCGCGAGGTCGCTCGGCCTGCCCCCGTTGGCGAGCCAGTCGCTGTGAAAGCTCCCACCCGGCCCGCTGCTCGGTGCGGAGCCGAGTTGATCGGCGGCGAGCAGGCTGATCTCATGATTGCCGAGGACGCTGCCCACGTGGCCCCCAGCTTCGTCGGCCTGCGCCTGCAGGCGCATCACGAGCTCAATCACCCCGATTCCGTCCGGCCCCCTGTCCACCAGGTCGCCGAGAAACCAGAGCTGGGCGGCCCCTCCCACCCAGCGCTCGGCACCGTCGATCAGGGATTCGTTCCGCAGGAGGTTCAGCAGCTCGGCGCGCATGCCGTGAACGTCGCCGACGAAGTATGCCGGGCGCGAGCTGGTGCCGGGGCCACGATCCGCCAGCAACCCCGCGACGGCCGCCGCGGCGGCCCGCGCGGCTCGTTCGACCGTCGCCCCCGCGCCGAGCTCGGCGATCATGATCGCCGCGAAGGCGTCCCCGGCTCCCACCATCGGGACGGCCGCCACACGATACGGCGCGGGTTCGTGGAAGCGCCCGCGACCCGCCGGGGCGACGCGGGCCCCGCTCGCGCCATCGGTCACCACCAGCGTGGGTCCGGGTCCGAATCGACGCCGGAGGGCATCGAGCTGCGCGTCGAGGTCAGGGCTCTCGGCGGCCAGGTCCTCGCGGCTGGCGACGAGCAGCTCGCAGGCGGCGAGTCGGGCGACGAGCGGTTCGGCCAGCGCGTGTAGCGGCAGCGGTTGGACCTCACTGCCCAGCTCGAGGGTTCGAAGCCAGCCCTGCAGGATCGCTCCATGTGCCGCACCGGGATAGATCTGACCTCCGAGCCCGGGCCCCAGCTCGCCGGCCACCGGCGCATAGAGCACCGCGCGGGGGCGGATTGCACGCGCCGGACAGGCGAGGGGACTGCCGGCGGCCTCGAGGACCAGGTGGCGGACGCCGCGCGATTCGTCGTGGCGAAAGACGATCGAGGTCGGCGCGCGCTCGGCGTGAACCTCGGAATGCCGTCCCAGCTCGAGAAGGCCCGCCCGCGCCTCCGGCTCATCCCCTGCGACCGTCACCGCGCCGGTGCGCAGACCGCCGCGCGCTGCGGCCAGCGTGGCATGCAGCACCGACCCGCCGGCTGCCGTGTGGCCACCGGCGAAGCGGTCGACCGTCAGGCCGCCGACCACGAGCAGATCCAGCTCGACGGGGGCCCCAGGATTCAGCATCGCGCTATCATCCGGCGGCGATGTCACTCTTCTTCTACGAGCTGCACGAGGGCGCCACGGACCTGATGAGCGATGCCATCCTGGTCAGCGTCCGCGAGCATTCGCCCGAGCAGTTCGCCAGCCTGGTTCGATCGGCGCGGACCGCCGTGCTCGATACCTTCGAGGAGGACACGCTGGTCGAGGCCGTGGCACGTGAGCTCGAGCGGTCCCACGGCTTCACGTACATCGGCGACGACAAGTTCCGGGCCAGCATGGGCATCGGGATCGAGGAGGACGACACCTTCCTCGTGGAGCCCAGTGACGAGTACCGCTCCGTCGTGGTCGAGCTGGAACGGACCTAGCCGCGTCAGCTCAGCGCCCCACGTTGAAGAGCACCTGCAGCACATCGCCATCGCGCACCACGTAGGTCTTTCCCTCTGAGCGCAGCAGCCCCTTGCGCCGCGCCTCGGCCATTGAGCCGGTGGCGACCAGGTCCTCGTACGAGACCACCTCCGCGCGGATGAAGCCACGCGCCAGGTCGCTGTGGATTGCGGCGGCGGCGTCGACCGCGGTCTCGCCTCGTCGGATCGTCCATGCCCTGCACTCATCCTCGCCCGCGGTGAAAAAGCTGACCAGCCCCAGCAGCCGATACGTGAGCCTGATCACCCGCCCACGGCTCGCCTCGCGGATCCCAAGATCCTCCATGAAGACCGCCGCGTCGTCGGGCTGGAGCTGCGTCAGCTCGGCTTCGATCTTTCCGGCGAGCGCGGCGATCTCCACCTCGGCACCGCCCCGCCGCTCGCGCCCGCGCGCCTCGATCGTCTGCGCCTGCGGCAGGCCCTGCTCGTCGATGTTGGCGATCGCCAGCAGCGGCTTCTGGCTCAGGAACCGGTAGCCGCGCAGCCGATGCTCATCGTCCGCGCTCAGTGTCAGCGCGCGCAGCGGCGCGCCCTCGGCGAGATGCGGTTCGAGCCTGGCAAGCAGTTCCTCCTCGAGCGCGTTCGTCTCCCGCTCAGACGGCGATCCGTGGCGTCCCGACGTCCGCAGCTTCTCGAGTCGCTTTTGGACGACCGTCAGATCGGCCACCACGAACTCGAGTTCCAGCTCCTCGACATCGCGCCACGGATCAGGCTCCCGGCCGCTCGAGGGATCGTCAAAGCCGCGGGCCACCTGAAGCAGCGCGTCCGCGTTGCGCAGCTGCGCCAGCACATCCGGAGCGACGGTCCCCGCCCGGGTCGCCCCGGCCGGCACCGCGACGTCCACATACGTGACGTCGGCAGGGGTCGTGCGGCGTGGGCGGAAGAGCGCGGCCAGGGTGTCGAGCCGTTCGTCTGGAACCTTGACCACGCCGATATTCGGGGTGGCGCGACCTGTGAAGCCGCCCGTCTCGGCGTTTCCCCCGGTGAGCGCGTTGAAGACGGTCGTCTTGCCGCTGCCCGGCAGACCGACGAGGGTGACCTGCATCGGTCAGTAGCCGGCGTCGAGATCGACGATGTTCGCGAGCGGCTCGCCGGCCCGATACCGTCGCAGGTTGTCGATGAACAGGTCGAGGCTGCGTTCCTGGACCCGGTCGCTCGACCACGAAGTGTGCGGCGTGATCAGCAGGTTGGGGACGCCGTACAGCGGCGAGTCGGGTGGGAGGGGTTCATCGTTGAAGACATCGAGCACCGCGCCGGCGATCCAGCCCGCCTCGAGCGCCGCACGCAGCGCCGTCTCGTCGAGGAGGCGACCGCGCGCCACGTTGATCAGCCAGCCGCTCTCCCGCATCTGCTGAAGCTGTGCCGCGCCGATGAGCCCGGCCGTCTCATCGGTCAGCGGGGCGGTGACGACCACGATGTCGGCCTCGCCCAACAGTTGGTCGAGCCCATCGAGCGGCAGCAGCTTGACCTTCGTGGAGTCACCAGGACCGCGCTCCGGGTGTCGCCGAGTGGCGATGACCCGCGTGCCGAACGGCCCGAGGCGTGCGGCAATCTCCTGGCCGATACTGCCGAATCCGACGATCCCGACCGTGATTCCCCCCAGCTCCGTGCCCTGCAGCGGCTGCCAGGTTCGCTCGCGCTGCAGCTCGAGCAGCTGCGGCAGGTGGCGGGAGATGGCAAGGCACATCATCACCACGTACTCGGCGATCGGCGGCGAGAAGACGCCGCGCGCGTTCGTCACGGTCAGGTTCCGGGCCCGGGTCAGCGGGGTGACCACCCGATCGACGCCGGCCAGGAACGAGTGCACCCAGCGCAGGCGCGGAGCCCTGGCGATCACGTGATCCAGGACCGATGCCGGGATATTGCCGCGGGCCAGCACCTCCGCCGCGCGGAGAATCTCCTCCTCCTCATGGACCAGCCCGTCGGGAGAGACGGCCACCACGCGCACCCCGCCGACCGACTCGATGCGCCGGGCCAGATCGCCGGCGATCGGCACGCCGAACAGCGGCGTGGCCAGCACGATCAGCGGCGATTCGTCTCCCCCGGCCCGATCGCTCAGGAGCGGGCCTCCAGCCGCCCGATCCAGCGCCCCGGATCTCGGATCTCGTCGAGAGACGGGAGAGATTCCGGGCCTGCCCATACCCGGTTCACGAAGCCCCTTCCCCGCTCCCGAATGACTTCGTCCACGAATCGCTCGCCGGCGGCGTACTGCTCCATCTTGAGGTCGAGCCCGGTGATCCGCATCAACGCGCGCTCCAGCGCACCACGCTGGTCGTTCCGACGCTCGAATCGCTCATGGAGCTCCCGAAAGCCCGGAAGGATGCGCTCGCCGGCAGCATTCATCACGTGGTTCGAGTACCCCTCCAGAAGCGACATCAGGGCCTGTGTGCGCTGGAAGGTGGTGAGCTGCTGCGGCGTCATCATCCGCTCCAGCCAATGGCCCTCGCCGCCGAGCAGCGCTCCACGCAGCCGCGCTCCGAGGGTCCCGGTGTCCATGGTCAGCTGCTCGACCGATTCCTGCACCGCCTGGGCAAAGTGGTCGCGCAGCCATGGGTACGCTTCGAACTCGAAGGCGTGCGTCGCTTCGTGGAGGGCGATGAAGGTCCGGAATTCGTCGAGCGGGACCCGCAGGCTTGCGGCGGTGGCGACGATATTGGGCTCCACGAAATTCAGCCGTCCCCGCGGCGTCGGCCCGATGGCCAGCAGGCTGACGTCGTACTGACCCAGCACCTTGCGCGCCAGGAAGGCGAGCAGGAAGCCGAGCTGCTGGTTGCCGATGGTCCGATTCACGATCCGGGCCAACGCGCGACCGGCGGTATCCGGGTTCGGCTGCGCGGCCAGCATGGCCCGCTCGACCCGCGCGAACAGGTGCTGGAAGGTGACGATGTTCAGGTCGATCCACTCCACTCGATCGACCACCGCGGGAACTTCCAGCGCCGCTGGCAGCGCTGCGCCGATCTCGTCGGCCACCGCCGGCTCGATGCGCACCAGGACGTCCCTATAGAAACTCTCGGCGGCGGCGCGCTCGGGTGCGGCGAGCGGCTGGCCGTGCTCCGCCAGGCGACGCCGGGCGATGTCGCGGACAGCGTCCCAGTCGATGAGCCGGCTCCCGGCACGCCGCAGCAGCTCCCGTTGCGCAACGGTCGCACCGGCGGCGAGGATGCCGCCGACCACGATGCCCATCGTGAGGCGGGAGGTATGACCTGGCATGCGCAAGAGTCTAGAGCGCCGGCAGCGATACCGCCTCGATGTCGGGCAGCGACGCCCCGAAGATGCGCGACGCCACCAGGCTGAAGGCCCCCACATCGCCCGTGGTCACGATTCGATGCGCGGCCGCGAGCGGCCGTTCGTCCCCACTCGGAGAGTCCGGCGCGCGTGTGCCGAGCGCGTCCAGCAGGTCCTCCACGGCGAGCGCGGTGGTGAACGCCGAATCGACGACGGCGATGTCGGCGCCGGCGATGCCCTCGATCAAGGGGCGGAGGAGCGGATAGTGCGTGCAGCCGAGCAGGATGGTGTCGATCTGCGCGTCGCGGCCGATGAGCTCACCGAGGTAGCCGCGCAGCGCGCCCCGGACCGGCTCCCCGGACAGCTCCCCTGCTTCCACCAGCGGCACGAGATCCGGGCACGCCTGCTGGACGGTCAGGACCCGATCATCCGCCTCGGCAATTGCGCTCGGGTAGGCGCCCGACGCCACGGTGCCCGCGGTCGCAATCACCCCAACGTGCCGGCTCCGCGTCGCCGCCGCGGCGGCGACCGCGCCGGGACGCACCACGCCCACGACCGGGACCCCGGACAGCTCCCGCACCTGCGGGAGCGCCTGGGCGGTGGCCGTGTTGCAGGCGAGGACCAGCAGCTTCACGTCCTCGCCCAACAGCCAACGCACACATTCGGTGGTGAACGTCCGGACCTCGTCGGCAGTTCGTGGCCCATAGGGCGTGCGTGCATTGTCCCCGAGATAGATGGTCGCCTCTGCCGGGAGCCGGCTGCGGAGCTCAGAAAGGACGGTCAGGCCGCCGACCCCGGAGTCGAATACGCCGATCGGCCGTGGGTCGCGGCGAGTCACTCCCGGACGCTCACCGGCGACCCGCGGCCGTCGGTGTCTGCACACCGAGCCGAGCGGCGAACGATGACGCCAGGGCTCGCATCGCCCGAGTGATCGGGGCAGCCGGGGCAACGGAGACGAACGGGAGCCCGTCGTTGTTGGCCGCCAGCACGAGGAGCCCCTCGGACGGGAGCTCATGGTCGATTGGGTGCCCCAGGGTCTCCTCCACCTCGGCCCTGCTGATGCCGCCCAGCGCATCTGCGCGATTCATGAGCGTGGTGAGCTTTGTGGCCGGGTATCCGATGGCGCGGAACGTCTCGCCTGCCATCGCCAGTCCTCGGATTGCCATGCTGTCATAGGAGAGCACCTGGAGAATGACGTCGGCCGCGTCGAGAAAGACGAGCACGTCATCCGAGAGCGAGGCGCGGGTATCGAGGATCACGAAGTCATAGAGCTTGCGCAGCAGAGAGAGCGTCTTCTCGACGTCGCCGGGGGTGACCATCTCGGCCATCTCGACGCGGGGCGGGCCGAGCAGGATGTCGATGCCAGACGGATCGCGCCACATCACCTCGGCAAGGTCAGCCTCGCGGATCCGGTCGGTCGGGAGGTTCACGATTGACGGGGCGTCGGCAGGCACGCGCAGCAGGCCGCGTAGGTCGCTGAACTGCATCGAGCCATCCACCAGGCAGACCCGGTGCGTGGCAGCCAGCGTCACCGCCAGGTTGTAGGCGATCGTCGTGCGGCCGACGCCGCCCTTGGGTGAAAAGAGCGCGATCATCAACGAGCGGCCACGTGCCGATTGCGCACCGCGCTCCTCGTGCACACGCCGCACGAGGGTGGTGAGATCGAAACCGGTGAACGGCATCCGCAACACCGCGTCGATTCCGCGGTCCGAGTCTTCCTGGACCGGGTTCTGTGGCACCGTCAGCGAGATCAGCGTCACCTCCGGATTCGCCCGGCGAATCCCCGACGCGACAGACGCTCCGCTCACCCGTCCCTGGAGCAGGGCATCGATGATCACCACGTCGGGTCGGTACTCCGCCACCGCGGGGAGGGCCATATCACCGCTGGCGATCACCTGCAGCAACTTGATCTGGGACTGCGCATTCAGCAGCGCGGCGATGTGGCTCGCCACCTGCGGCACGTCCTCGATCACGAGCAATCGGATCTGCTCGCCTGCCACGCGTCCTCCTCAGCCGGTCACGGATCCGCCCGTCGGCGCGCCGGACCCACCGATGCGCGCGACGACGATACGGCGCTCGCTCCTCGCGTCGAGGCGGTCGAGATCATGGGAGCCGAAGCGCGCCTCGACCACCAGTCCCGCCTCCTCGACGAGCTGGGTGAGCCCGTACAGAGATGGGTACCAGAGCCGATAGCTGGCCGGAAGGCGCGCTATCGTACCATCGGGTCGTACCGCATCCGTGATGGTCGAGTAGGCAATCCGCACGCCGTCGACGGACTCTTGACGCTCGATCTGGCTGCGTCGGATCGCCTCGCCGCCACGCCACCGACGCCGCCAGTCGACGCTCAGGGGCAGATCGCGGGGCGGTAGAGATGCCGGTCCGAGATCGTCCAGCACCAGGACGCCGTTCGCCGCCAGATGCACGGCCGCTCGCTGCAGCATGCGCAACGCCTCAGCCGGGCCCCCCAGGTGAGGAACGAGACCGGCGGCCACGACCAGCGCGAATCGACCGTGTACCGGCAGCGAGCCGACGTTGCCCAGCAGCATGCGAATGCGACCCGCGGCGGCAGCTTCCCGCAGCAGCGCATCGTCGTTGATCCGCCGCTCGGCGCGCCGCAGCAGGGCCGCGGACGCGTCGAGGCCAACGATCCTCCGCGCACCGCCCTCGACGAAGGGACGGAACAGACGCCCGCTGCCACTGCCCAGATCGAGCACGCCTCCCCGATGGCGTCGCACCATCTCGCGATAGAAGCCGTGGTCTGCGGTCTGCCCGTCGTGCTCGAGGTCGTACAGCTCGGCCAGCAGGTCCGGATCCGACCCCTGCGCGGCGAAGATGTCGGCCGTGCCGACGCCGTCCGCCTCGGGAAGCTCAGGGGGCGTCAAGGCGGCGGACCGCAAACCACTCGACGACGCCCGCCAGGAACAGGACGAAGAGCGCCACGGCGACGGTGAGCGCTCCTCCGAGTCGCAGGCCGGCCAAGCTGGCCATCACGGCACCCGCGATGGCGGCGCGTCGCGCGGCCCGCGGCCACGCGCCGCGGTAGACGATCCGTCGCCGCGCGACGTACTCGGCGAGAAACGCAAACGGGGCGACCAGCAGGGCGACGCCCGTCGCGGCCAGGCCCACCACCAGGACCCGATGGGCCGTCGCGTCGGGACATGGCTGACCGGCCTGATCGCCCGGACAGAGCCGCGAGGCGCTCAGCACCAGCAGGACGACGGCGACCAGCGACGCTGCCGTCAGTCCAACCACGAACGCCCGGTGGCGGCCGCTCAAGCGCGCTCGCTCACGCGCGACTCCTCATCGGCTGCTGTCGGGGCAGATCTCTCGAAACGGGCAGAAGCTGCACTTCAGCCCAGACGGGGTCGCGTCGAAGCGGCCGGCCCGAATGCCGTCGGCGGCCGCCAGCAGCTTGTCCTGCGCGCGTGCCAGACGTTGCTCCGTCGGCTGGCTGCGCCCCACCAGGCCCGAATCGAGGAAGTGGAGGTTGACCTCGTCGGGGAGCCTGCCGTGCTGCGCCTCGTACGCGAGCGCATAGATGGACAGCTGAAGGGACTCCCGTGCCCGTCGATTGGCGGTCGCCGGATCGCGCACCTCGCTCGTCTTGTAGTCGGTGATCACCGTGCGCCCGTTGGGCTCGACATCCACCCGGTCGTAGCGTCCCCGCACGCGGTCTCGTCCCAACCCGAAGGCGAAATCCTGCTCCACCGCCACCGGCTGCGCGGGGTCCGCCTGCTCCGCGGTCCAGAAGCGGCCGAGGCTGTCCCGGGCCGCCTGCAGCCGCGCCTCCTCGTGCTGCCGCGTCAGGAAGCCCACCGATTCCCAATTGCGGTCCAGCTCCCGATGCAGCTCTTCGAGCGACATCGCGACGCCTGCCATCTGTCGGCGGTGATAGGCCTGCACAGCTGCGTGCAGTGCCCGGCCGTAGACCAGAGCATGCGAGGGAGCGGTGGGGATCCGGATTCGGTGGGCGTACCGGTATTTCGCCGGGCAGTCGAGATAGTCGCTCACCTGATGGAAGCTGAGCGCAAGCGGACGATCAATGAGAGCCGGCGGACCCGGGGCGGTGACCTCGCGGACCGGCCGTTGGTTGCGGGCCAATCGCTCCACGAGGCTGGGCCGCAGCGCGGCGCTGGGTGTGGCGGGCGGCAGATCCAACGCCTCGAGCACGAATTGGCTGTTGCGGCGCGTGCGCCGGCCACCGTAGTCCAGCGCCCACGAGAAGACGAGTTCCTCCCGCGCCCGCGTCATGCCGACGTAGAAGAGGCGTCGCTCCTCGCTCAGGTGCTGGTCGGTCCCGACCCCGGACGCATCCCGGAGCGAGGCCGGCAGCTCCAGCTGGTCGCGACGGTCCCGACTGGGGAACCGATCCTCCACCAGACCGACCATGTGCACGACCGGAAACTCAAGTCCCTTCGCACGGTGGTAGGTCAGCACGTGGACCGCATCCCCGTCGTCGGGGCCGGCATCCGCCGTCGACGGGTCGTCGCCTGCCTCGATGAGCGTATCGAGCTGCGCGACGAGGAATGGGAGGCGATCGTCCTGCAGCAGGCCTCCCTGGCGGCGCACGATCTCGAAGAAGCGCGCCACGTTCTCCAGCCGCTCATCCCCGGTCTCTCGCGCCTCGTGGCCGAGTCGCGCAAGCCAGCCGGTGGAGGTAACGAAGTGGTAGAGCAGCTCCCCCGTGCTTCGCGTCGTGCTCATCGCGCGGTGCTGGTCGATGCAGCCCAGCAATCGGTCCACGACCTCCAGCGCGCGGGGACCGAACGGTGAGCCCTCCGGGCGTGCCGTCGCTTCTCGCAGTGCGGCGCCGAGGCTGGTGCGGCGCCGCGACGCGGCGTTGAGGGCCAGCGTCACGTCAGCGGCCCCGAGCGAGAAGACCTCCGAGGTCGCGACGTCATACAGGCTCACCGAGTCGCTTGGATCATTGGCGGCGCGCAGGAAGCTGATCAGCACGCGCACCTCGGGCTGCTGGTACAGGCCCGCGGTTCCGCTGAAGCGCCACGCAATGCGGCACATGTTCAGCGAGCGCAGGAAGGGATCAGCATCCCGGTTGCCTCGCACCAGGATGGCGTGGTCTCCGGCCCGACGACCGCCGGCCATCGAGCGTCCGATGCGCTCAGCGACCGCGTCCGCCTCGTCGGAGCCGGTGGCGAAGGCCAGCAGCTCGATCGCACTGGCGGATGAGGGCGACTCCGACGGCCGCAGGCGCGAGTGAAGCCGCTTGTCGAGCCCTTCGCGCGCTTCGAGCCGATCCGGGTCGTTGTGGCGTATCAGACGATAGGCCGAATCGAGGATCGGTTGGCGGCTGCGGAAGTTGTCGACGAGCACGACCTGGGCGGACCGTGGATACGCGCGGTGGAAGCCGAGGATGTTGGAGAGCGCCGCGCCGCGGAATCGGTAGATGCTCTGGTCGTCATCGCCGACCACCGTGACGTTCGCGCGCGCGCTGCCGGCCAGCAGCTTCACGAGTTCGAACTGGGCGCGGTTGGTGTCCTGGAACTCGTCGACGAGGATGTATCGCACCCTGGCGCGTTCCGCGGAGAGGACGGCGGGATGGTCGCGCAGCAGGCGGAGCGCGAGGGTCACCTGGTCGCCGAAATCGAGCCGATCGCTGCTCCGCATCAATCGCTCGTACACCTCGTACAGGTCGGCGATCTCGCCCTGCCTGGCAGCCTCCTCGGCGAGGGCGGAGTCCTGCGGCGAGGCGGCCGCCTCATCGGTCAGGCGGTCCGCCGCCGCCCGATAGTCGGCGGGTGAGATGCCCTCGTCCCGGGCCCGGCTGATGAGCGTCACCAGGGCGCCGAGGAAGCGTGTCGGATTGCCGAGCGGCCGAAATCGGTGCAGCGGCAGCTCGAACAGGTGCTCGCGCAGGAAGATGATCTGCTCCGACTGGGAGAGGACCGTCGATCGGTCCGAGAGTCCCGCCTCGAGCGCATGCTCCCGGATCAGCCGGTCCCCGAAGGCGTGGAAGGTGCTGATCGCCGTGTCGGTAAATCCGTACGGCACCAGCCGATCGACACGCTCCTGCATCTCCAGCGCCGCGCGCTCCGTGAACGTCAGGGCCAGGATCTCCGACGGACGCGCTCGCTTCTCGGCGATCAACCAGGCGATTCGTCGGGTCAGGACCGTGGTCTTGCCGGTCCCGGCCCCGGCCACGATCAGCAGCGGCCCGTCCCCGTGAGTAACCGCCTTGCGCTGCCGCGGGGTCAGGTCTGCGAGCAGAGGAGGCTGCAGCCGAAGCAGAGGCCGTCGTGGCCGAGCCGGGGGGGAGAGCTCCTCGAAGATCGGGAGCTGATTCGGGGCGGGCACGGCTGGCACGGGCTGGATGGTAGTCGAGAGGGGCGTCACTCCGCCGTTATCGTCGACTTACTCGACAGGTCGGTTGTCGCGGTCGCGGTTGCGGTCGGCGATGAGTGCCGCGGCGTGGCGGCGGCTGGTGTGGAGCGCGTCACGGACGCGCGCCACGCTGAGGGGCGCGGCGGCTGCCATCCGCTCGATCTCCCGCCTCAGCGGCAACAGGGCCGCGGACGGGTACTCGATTCCCGGAGCCAGGACCACCAGCCGTCCAGAGCCGCGCAGCTGAGCGAGGATCGGAGGCGGAACCCCGGCGCGCCTGGCGACCTGCTCCACGCGCGGGGGGGAGGCGCCGAAGGCCGCCAGGTCGGCGAGGAAGCGGTCGACTCGTCGCGCCAGCTCCGGGTCGAGCGCGCGCTCGGCGGCCAGCTGCACGCGTCGTCCCTCCCGGCGCACAACACCGCGCGCCGCCATGTCGCCGAGGAGCGCGATCAGCTCCCGGTCACCGAGCCGGACCGGTTGCCGCCCCCGATGGCCGGCTGGTCTCCGGTCCGCGCGATCGCGCACCGCTCGCAGCAGCACATCGATGCGCAGTTCCGGTTGGAGAGGGCGCTCCCGCTGTCGCCGGCGGAGCTCGCCCACGATCCGTCGCTCGGCGCTCTGCAGCTCAGTGACCTGCCGCTCGGTCGGATCCAAGGCCCGCGGTCAGCGCGCGGCGGTGGCCGGGCGCGTTCCCTCGACGGCGACCCTGATGGCCTGCGCCTCCTCCTCGGAGAGCGCGTGGCGCGAGGTCCCGGCTTCGACCGGCTTGGCGAAGAGGCGCGTGTTGGCGCGTCCGTGCAGGCTGGAGAGCACGATCCCGTCGCGCCGGTCGTCGAGCAGCGCGATCGCGAAGCTCTGGTCGGACCCGGTATCGTCGAACGGGTTGAAGCGCACCATGCCGATGTGCTGGAGGCTCCCGCGCGACCGCAGCTCCAGATCTGCGTGAAGAGCGTTCAGCTCCTCGAGCCGGCCGCTCACCTGCTCGACCCGATCCACGTGCGCATCGAGCACCTGTCTGAGCGAGCCGCTGCCGCCGGCGCCCCCGATCAGCGCCCGATATGCCCGCGTCGCCCTTCCCAGCCGCGCGCTCTGGACAACCACCGCGGCGATCAGCAGCAGCAGGAGCAGGGCGACGAGGCCGAACGCGAGCGCCAGGTTCTCGGAGAGCATCTGGTTCAGCAGCGGCACGGCGCGGTATCATACCGCCCCACCCGGCCGACGCGGCCGGGTGCGCGTGCGATCTGCAGACCGATTCCGAGCGACGAGGACCATGGCCCGACGAGGAGGCAAGGCGGCGAGCCGCCAGGCACGGCAGCGACGACGGGAGCGCTCCGGCCAGACGCGCCCGCCGACGATTCCACCGACCGAGTCCGCCGCCCCGACGCAGCCGCCGGTCGCGTCGCTGTCGACCAGCGCCGCGCCGGCAGCGCGGTCTGCCACCGCGCAGCGCGCTCGCCCCGATCCCCGGCTGTCCCTCACCGGCCCGTCGCGCCTCGGCGATCGGGCACGCCAGGAGTACCACTACGTCGGGCGTGACCTCCGCAACATCGGCGTGCTCGTGGCGCTGATGGGGGCGATCCTGCTGGTCGCCTTCGTGATCCTCAGCGCGACCGGGCTCGGCCGCGGCTAGGAGCCCCGAGGAGCGGTGCGCCGGGCGGCACGCCGGGCCGTACGCAGCCGCTCCAGGCGTTCGGCGATTCTGGACTCGAGTCCCTCCTCGCTCGGCTCGTAGTAGACGCGGCCGACGAGCGCATCGGGAAGGTATTCCTGCTCGACGTCGGCGCCCTCGAAGTCGTGCGGGTACAGATAGCCCTTGCCGTAGCCATGCTCCCGAGCGAGCCGGCGGTGGGCGCTCGGACGCAGGTGGAGCGGCACCGGTAGCCGGCCGTGCTCCTGCACGTCGGCGAGCGCCGCGAAGTAGCCGGCGCCGGCTCGGTTCGACTTCGGAGCGCTGGCGACGTAGGCAACCGCCTGGGCGAGGGCGTACTGCGCTTCCGGCAGGCCGATCATCTCGACCGCCTGCATGGCCGCAACGGCGACCTGGAGTGCCCGGGGATCGGCGTTGCCGACGTCCTCGCTGGCCGCGATGACGACCCGCCGCGCGATGAAGGTTGGATCTTCGCCGGCCGCCACCATGCTGGCGCACCAGTAGAGGGCGGCGTCAGGGTCGTTGCCGCGCATACTCTTGATGAGCGCGGAGGCAGCCTCATAGTGCTGATCGCCGACGCGGTCGTAGGCCAACAGCCGTTCCTGCGCGGCTTCGGCGATCTGCTCTTCCGTCAGCTCGCTCCCCTCTTCGGCCACCGCCGCGGCCGATTCGAGGATGTTCAGCGCCTGGCGCGCGTCACCGCCGGAGAGCTGCAGCAGGGCGGCGCGGCCCTCCGCCGACAGGCGGACGCGTCCCGCCATTCCATCCGGCGATCCCAGGGCCCGTTCGACGATACGCCCCAGCTCCTCTTCGCCGAGGGGCTCCAGGCGGTAGACGCGAAGTCGCGACAGGAGGGGCGAGTTGATCTCGTAGTACGGATTCTCGGTGGTGGCACCGATCAGGGCGATGGTGCCGTCCTCGACATGCGGCAGCAGCGCGTCCTGCTGGCCCTTGTTGAACCGATGGAGCTCATCGATGAAGGCCACCGTCCGACCGCCCGCCTGACGTCGCGCCTTGGCCTCGGCCACCAGCTGCCGGACATCGGCCACGCCGCTGGTGACCGCGCTGAGTGGCCGCCAGCTCCCGCCGGCACGCTCAGCGAGCAGTCGGGCGAGCGTCGTCTTGCCGCTGCCGGGCGGCCCCCAGAGGACCATGCTGGGCAGGAAGCCGGGGCGCACCACGCGACTGAGCGCGCCCTCGGGCCCGACCAACGCCTCCTGGCCCACGAACTCGTCGAGCGTTCGTGGCCGCATGCGAGCCGCGAGCGGCGCATCCGCGGCGGTGACATCGGCGTCGAAGAGCGGTTCGGTGACCTGGGGCGCGGGCCTACGAGCGGGCATCGGCCGATTATGATGCCTGCCATGCAATACAACCTTCGCGTCCCCGGTCCGACGCCTCTCCCCGATGCGGTGCGGGCGGCCCAGGCGGCCCAGATGATCGATCATCGCGGAACGGAGTTCGCGGAGCTGTTGCGCGAGACGACCAGCGGTCTCGCCACCCTGATCGGGACTCGGGGGGAGGTGCTTCTGCTCACCGGCTCGGGGACCGGGGGGCTGGAGGCGGTCGTGGTCAACACCCTCTCACCGGGCGACCGCGTGCTTGCCGTCAGCATCGGCGCATTCGGCGATCGGTTCGCGAGCATCGCCGAGCAGTTCGGCGCATCGGTCGAGCGGCTCGAGGTCGAATGGGGCTCAGCGGTGGATCCCGGTCAGCTCGCTTCACGGCTGGCCGACCGGGCACCGTTCCGCGCCGTGCTGCTGACCCACAACGAGACCTCCACCGGGGTGGCGAATCCGCTGCGTGAGCTGGCCGCGGTCGTCCACGCCGCCCACGGCGCGCCTCTGCTGCTGGTCGACGGCATCAGTGGCCTCGGCGCGATGCCGTTCGACATGGACGACTGGGGCGTCGACGCGGTGGTCAGCGCCTCCCAGAAGGCCTGGATGGCGTCACCGGGGATCGCGATCGCGGCGCTCGGCTCGCGGGCGTGGGACGCGATCGAGACCGCGCAGATGCCCCGCTTCTATTGGGACTTCCGCGAGGCCCGCAGCTGGGCGCAGAAGGGCCAGACGCCGTGGACGCCCGCGGTGAGCGTCCTCTTTGGGCTGCGGGTCGGAGTCGCCCGCCTGCTGGCCGAGGGCCGAGAGGCCACCTGGGCGCGTCACGCCGCCGTGGCTGCCGGGGTGCAGGCCGGCCTCGAGGCAGTCGGCCTTCAGCTCGTGGCCAGCGCGCCGCATCGATCCGCCACGGTGACCGCAGCCTGGCTCCCCGATGGGCTCGAGTGGGGACCGCTCAACGCCCGCATGCGCGCCCAGGGAACGATCATCGCCGGCGGGCAGGGCAAGTGGACGGGGAAGATCCTGCGCTTGGGGCACATGGGCGACGTCGGCATCGCGGAGATGACCGACGCGCTGGAGATCCTCTCCGATGCCCTCGCCCACTTCGGGCACGCCGCGTCGCCCGAACGCGTGGCGTCGGCAGCGCGCAGAGGCTTCGAGGAGCATTTCGACGGCGGCGTCGCGACGCCCGTCGCCGCTCAGGGGTGAGCCGTCTCCTGCTGCTGGTGCGGCACGGGATCACCGACTGGAACCGGCAGGGCCGGTTCCAGGGCCACGCGGATCCGCCACTCGACGCACAGGGACGCCGCCAAGCCGCGCTTCTGGCCGCTCGCCTGGCCCGGGACCCGCTGCGCCCAACCCGCATCGTCAGCTCCTCGCTCGCGCGGGCGCGCCAGACCGCCGAGATCCTGGCCCGCGGACTGACCGGCGGTCGGCTATCGACCGACCCGCGACTGATGGAGATCGGACAGGGGGACTGGGAGGGACGGACGCACGCCGAGCTCGAGCGCGACGATGCCGAGCGCTACGCCGCATGGCGCTCGCGGGCCGATGGCCATCAACCCCCCGGGGCTGAGCCTCTGCAGGCCGTCCGCGAACGAGCCCTGGCCTGCCTCGCCGAGCTGGAACCCGGGCTCGACGGCGGTCCGATCTGCCTTGTGTCACACGGCGGCACGCTCCGCCTGCTCGCCCGCGAGCTGCTCGGCCTCCAACTGCGCCAAGCCTGGGGCCTGGATCTGGACAACGCCTCGCTTTCGGTTCTCGAGCGGCTCCAGGAGGGCTGGGGCCTGCGGACGTGGAATGACATGGCGCATCTGCTGCGCAGGCAGCCCCTGCACATCGACGAGCGCGAGGGCGAGCCGCTCGCCCTGTGACCGAGCCCCGGTGCCGGCGGGTCAGGGCCGGCGGGTCAGGGCCGGCGGGTCAGGGCCGGATATCGCGTCGCGCGAGCCGCTGGGCACGCCGCCGGGCGGCAAGCCAGACGAGCGGCAGCCGCAGCCGGCGCCATGCGCGTTCGATGCCGGCGAGGGCCTCGTCGCCGATGGACCTCCCCGAATAGCTCTTCCAGACCTTGGCGGCCGCGATGGTCCGGATCTCGGGCGCGCGTGACGGGATCTGCTCCTCGAGCCATCCGGCGTACTCGTAATACGTCTCCGAAGGGCGCTGCGCGACGCCCGCCCGGCTGGCGGCGAGTCGCAGTCGTGCCCAGTGTCGATCGACCGGTGGCATGACGCCGATGCGGCGTCCAGCGCGGCCGAGTCGCCAGACCACCACCAGCGCCCCGACCGCCAGCACGATGAGGAAGATCCAGCCGTTTCCGGTGCGGGGATCGCCGGCTGTGCCGGAATCCTGCTGCCCAGGCTGGATACCGCCCGGAATCGGTCGCATCGAGGGCAGCGTCGAGAGCTTGGACGGCGAGTCGATGTTCGCGTCGAACGGACCTTTGCGGTCTTCGGTGCCGTTGACCGGAGGCGGCAGCCTGGTGGCGTCGCCGGTGAGCCGCGCGAACTGCGGGTTGATCGACTTCGTCGCCTCGAAGATCTGCCACCCGTAGCCGGGGAAGTAGATCTCGGCCCAGGCGTGCGCATTCGACTCACGGTACTGGTACTGGTTCTCCCTCAGACGCTCACCTGGGGCGAAGCCGACCGCCATTCTGGCCGGCAGCCCGAGCGAGCGCGCCATCATCACCATCGCGGACGCGTAGTACTGGCAATAGCCTTCGCGACCGATGTTGGGGTCGAACAGGAATTGGTCGACCAGGTCTCGGCTCGGGTCCGGGCTGGGCACCGAGGTGGCGTACCGGAAGCTCGGGTCACTGCTCAGGAAGGTCGCAAGCGCCCTCGCCTGATGGTACGCATCGGTCGCGCCGGCGAGGTCCGCGATCTGGCGCGCGAGGCGGCGGGTCCGATCGGTGACACCCTCGGTGTCCAGGTACAGCCGTTGGATGTCCGCCGGATAGGCCTGCCCGGCGTGCGCCAGCTGTGCCTCCGTCGCCTTCGAGATCGCCGCGGTGACCGAGTACCCCTCGCCGTCGCCGAGCCCATTGGCAGCCTTCACCCGACCGAGCATCGGGCGACCGCCGGGCTCGGTGACGAGCACGGGCGCGAAGAACTTGGTCGGGAAACCCGGCGTGTACAGGTTCGGTCCGATGGCATGGTCGAAGCGCACGGTGATCGTCTCGAGGTCGAAGGCCTGCCCCACCACCGGTCGCTCGGGCGACACGCCGGGGAAGACCGGACGCGCGCTGTCGACCTGCCGCTCTCGCCCCGGCGTGCTGTCCCAACCGTGGCCGGTATAGACGTCGTAGGTCACTGTCCGGAGGTAGTACGCGCGCGTCGAGCCCACCGTCATCACCGGGTCGTTGTTGCTGAACCAGGTCCCCGAAACGGTGAACTTCGACCCGAACGATGTCCCGCTGATCCGTGACTTTGGATTGGTGAGATTGCCGAAGACCCCATCGAACCGATCTCGGACATCGGACCAGACGGTGTCGAGGTTGCGCCACACGACGGTCAGCGGAGCTGCCACCGCGACACTGGTCAGCACCCAGGCGAGGATGATGCTGACCCCGATGAACATCACGCCGCTGCGCATGATCGAGGCGGGCACCTCCTGGTTCTCGTTCACCCGGCGCGAGGTCCAGCCCTCCTGGCGCGTGATCAGCGCGGCACGCAGCCAGAGCAGCAGGGCGGCAAGCACGAAGATCACCAGGTAGCCGAACAGATCGGCGAAGGTGGCCGACATGTTGGCGATCAGCGCCGCGCCCACCAGCAGGATCGCATCGAGTGCCCGGTGGTGCCGATACAGGGCGTATGCGGCCATGAAGGCGATGGCGAACATCACCACGCCGAGCCCGAGTGCGTAGGGACTGAGCTGGGTCGGATACCCGCGGCGCGCGACGACCGCCAGCCAGGTGACCAGGTCCTCGTGGAGCCCGACCAGCCGGCTGAGCTGGCTCTGGTTGGCGAGGTACTCACCGCCGACGGTCCAGATCACCAGGGTCGCGCCAGCGACCGCCCCGATCGGCAGCGTCAGCACCACCCGCAGCGTTGAGAGGCCCAGGATCGCACCCAGCAGCGCCCCGACCAGCGCTACCGGGAGCAGGAAGTCGAGCTTCTCCAGCCACCCCGCGGACTGGACGGCCCAGGTCAGGGAGACCAGCATGACCGCCAACAGGCCGAGGCTCAGCAGGCCCTCTCGCGGCTGCAGGAAGCGCTCGCGGACGCTAGACACGCACGGCCTGCCTTCCGCCCAGCGCTTCGCCGAGGTCGTCGCCCGCGGCAACCACGTGGTGAGCAATGTCGTATTCGGCAAGTGCGTGGCGCACCGCCGCCAGCTCGGCACGACTGTCCTCGTCCTCGCGCTCCACGAACGAGGCGCGATCGACCAGAACCACCACGGTGCCGATTCCCCGCCGGCGCAGGGAGGCGAGAGCCCGGACCCAGTCCCGCTCGGTCGAGCCGGTGATCAGGCACAGGGTCATTCCCCGCCGGAGCTGTGGGAGGGTCCCGACCACCACCTCGGCGAGCGGCTGCGAGCCATCGGCCTGCACGTTGGCCATCAGGTGCAGGATCTTCTGCTCAACCCGGTGACCGCGGTCGGGCGTCAGCACCTGCATACGCCGAGACGACGCGGTGAGGCCCACCGCGCGATTCTCCCCGAGCGTGTGGACCGCGATCGAGGCGGCGGCGCTGACGGCTGCCTCGACCGAGGCGCGATCTCCTGCACCGGCATGGCTGCCACGCTCGAGATCGAGGGTGATCCACAGGTCGGCCGTCTGCTCGAGGTCGAACTCCTTCACATGCAGCTCGTTGTGGCGAACGCTCGACAGCCAGTGAATCTTGTTGATCGCGTCGCCGTGGACGTAGGGACGGATGGTGCTGACCAGCGGCGACGAGGCGTCGAAGCGCCGACGGCTCTGCATCGTCCCGTCGACCGGGGAAGGCGGGAGGCGCCAGTGCGGCAGCGGGTGGACCTTGGGAAAGACCACCACCCCGGTCGGCTGACCGACCACCATCTCCGACGTGAACAGCCCGAACGGATCGCCGGTGCGGACGCGCAGCGGCCCGAGCCGGTACGTGCCGCGCCGGGTGAGACCCACCTTCGCCAGCCACTGGCGACTCCCCAGGGGGCGCACGCCGATCGCCCGTCCGGGCAGCGGCGCCGGAAGTGTCGACTCGTTCCAGAGCTCGACCCACGGCTTGGCCCAGCGGGTCGCGTTGTCGATGCGATAGACCCCTTCCAGCACGTCGCCGACCTGGGCCCGCGGGTTGAGGATGTGGTACCCGGCGCGCAGGCCGCGCAGGCCGCGGCGGGCGTAGAGCCAGGATCCGAGGACCAGCGCCGCGAGGAGGTAGACGAGGAAGAACAGGAAGCTGATGCCGGTGCTGAAGGCCGCCACCACCAGCACGGTGCCGAGGAAGACGAAGCGGAGTTGGCGGAGAAGTGCGAGCACTGCGCGTTCGCTCTGGTGGCGATCAGGCCGATGGTCTGGCAGCGGCGGGCTCGAGGACCGGCACTCCGGCCAGCACCTCGCGCACGATGGCGTCCGGATCAATCTCCCGCAGCGACGCCTGGCTCTTGACGATCAGCCGGTGCGCCAGGACGGCGACCGCCAGTGTCTTGACGTCGTCGGGAATGACGTAGTCGCGACCATCGAGGGCGGCCAGCGCCTGAGAGGCGCGGTACAGGTTGATCGAGCCGCGGGGCGAGGCCCCGAGGTAGACGTCGGGATGCTCCCGCGTGGCCGTCACCAGCCGGACGATGTACTCCGCGACTGCCTGGTCGACATAGACCTCCTTGACGGCGGTCTGCATCAGCCGAAGCTCCTCGACACCGAGCACCTGGGCGATGCTGTCGATCGGGTGCAGGCGCTTCTGCTCGTCCAGGATGACCAGCTCCTCCATCGGCTTGGGGTAGCCCAGGCGCAGGCGAAGCATGAACCGATCGAGCTGCGCCTCCGGGAGGGCAAAGGTGCCCTCGTACTCAATCGGGTTCTGGGTGGCGATCACCAGGAAGGGGCTCGGCATCGCGTAGCTCACCCCGTCGATCGTGGCCTGGCGCTCCTCCATGCATTCGAGCAGCGCGCTCTGCGTCTTAGGCGTCGCGCGATTGATCTCGTCGGCGAGTACCACCTGGGCCATGATCGGCCCGGGCCGGAACTCGAACTCCTGGACCTTCTGATTGAAGATCGAGAGGCCGGTGACGTCCGACGGCAGCAGGTCGGGCGTGAACTGGATGCGGCGGAACGTGCAGCCGATACTGCGACTGAGGGCCTTGGCGAGCATTGTCTTGCCGACGCCGGGGACGTCCTCGATCAGGATGTGCCCCTCACACAGCAGCGCCACGAGCGCCGTTCGGACTTCGGCGTGCTTGCCGACGATCACGCGCTCGACGTTCGCGACGACGCGCTCCGCCGATTCCTGGACGTTCTTCACGGTCGGAACTTCCTCAAGGTCAGTGCTCGGGGTTGGGCGGCAGCCGACGCGCCGATTCGTCTATGGACAATACCCCACCACGTTACAGACGGTTCGCGCGCCACTTAAGACCACATCAACCGCCCGACGCGCTCTGCAGTCGCAGCCACTCCGCCATCACCCTCCCGCCGATCGGCGCGGCATTGCCCGAGCCTGGCCCGCCTCCCTCGATCAGGACCGCGACGGCGATCGACGGCGTGCCGCCGCCCTGCGCGGGGGCGAAGCCGATGAACCACGAGTGGGGCGCGAGGTTGCCGCCACGCTGCGCGGTACCGGTCTTCCCCGCGGTGTCGACCCCGCTGACCCCGTACAGGCGAACCGCTGCGGCGCCCGCATACAGGCTCCCGAGCGGCGCCTGCACCGCGTCGACCATCGCCTTCCGAACCTCGTCGGCGACCTGTCCGCCGACCAGCTGGCTGCCTCCACCGCCGCTGTAGCGCTGGACGACCGCATCGCTGCGCTGGGCACCGGCGGCATGGGCCCGCACATCGGCCACCGCGTACGGGTGCGGCATCACACCGCCGTTGGCGATGGTGGCCGCCACGAGCGCCATCTGCAGCGGCGTCACATGTACCTGCGCCTGTCCGAACGACGCCGAGGCCAGCTCGACGTCATCGGCGAAGGGCGTGCAGCCCCCGCCGGAGGCTCGCGCGGTGACGTAGGACGTTCCAACCGGAAGCGCGTTGGGCGAATCACCGATCTGGAGCGGCGCGCAGAACCCGAAGCGGCGCGCGTACTCCAGGAAACGCTCGGCACCCAGCTTCAGGCCGACATGGGCAAAGAAGATGTTGCTGCTCACCTGCATTGCGGGCGAAAGCGGCCAAAGCGCAGGCTGCACTCCCTGCCCGAGGTCGTGCTCGGTGATCCGAAAGCCCTGCACCGTGAAGCCCTGGGTCTCCTCTTTCGGCTGGTCGGGGAAGGTCGTCTCCGGCGTGATGGCTCCGGCGTCGAGCGCCGCGGCAGCGGTGAAGACCTTCATCACCGACCCCGGCGTGTAGGAGCCCTGCCGGGCGCGGTCGATCAGTGGCCTGTCCGCCGCGGACTGGAGGCGTGTCATCGCGCCGCCGGCGCTGTTTGGGTCCCCCGAGATCGGTGTCGCGTCGAACGTCGGTGTCGAGGTCATGGCCAGGAGGGCACCGGTCCTCGGGTCGAGCGCCACGATCGCACCGACCGAGGCTCCGAGCTGCTTGGCGACGAAGTCCTGGAGCCTCTGGTCAAGGGTGAGGCTCAGGTCCTTGGGCTCCGGCGGGCGGGACAGCGCCTTGTCGAGGATGTCGCGCAGCGGGTTCGGGTCGCTGCGTCCGCTCAGCACGTCGTCGAATGCCTGCTCCAATCCGGTCGCCCCGAAGCGTAGGCTGGCGTAGCCGAGGAGGTGGGTGAACGCGGCGTCGGTGTAGGTCCGACGCGCGAGGCCGGCGCTGATGGCCGTCGATGCCAGCAGCTTTCCGGTGGCATCGAAGATCGAGCCGCGAGGAGCGCTTCTGCGCGCCGCGATGACCTCTGGGTTGTCCGGCCGGCTGGCGAGCTGCTGCGCATCGACCACCTGCCAGTACGCAAGGCCGCCCGAGACAAGGGCAAAGCTGAGCAGGAGGTAGAGGCCGAGCCGGCGCGCGTTGGTGACGATCACCGCGGCACCTGGTCGCCTTCAGCGGCCGCGCGGTGGCTGATCGAGAGCAACAGACCGATGATCAGGAAGCTGGCCAGGATGCTCGAGCCACCGTACGACAGGAACGGAAACGTGATGCCGGTGAGCGGAATCAGCTTGGCGTTGCCCGCCACGATGATCAGGGTCTGCAGCCCGATGCTGGTGGTCAGCCCGACGGCGAGCAGGCTGCTGAACTCGTCCCGGGCGAGCACCGCGACCCGTAGACCACGGAACACCAGGAACACCGCGAACGCCAGCAGCGCGAACGCCCCGACCAGCCCGAGCTCTTCGGCGATCGCGGTGAAGATGAAGTCAGTCTGGATCGCGAAGAAGCCCGGCACGGTCGGCAGCAGGCCGCGCCCCAGCCCGTCACCGAAGAGTCCTCCGCGGCCGAACGCATACAGCGCGTGGACGATCTGGTAGCCCGCGCCGCTTGGATCGGCGAACGGGTCGAGCCACACGTCGACGCGGAGCCGCACGTGAGCGAAGAGCCGATATGCCACGTACGAGCCGGTGACGAACAGGAGCAGGCCGATCAGCACGTAGCTCCGCCGGCCGGTGGCGACGAAGAGCATCGTCAGGAAGATGCCGAAGAACAGCAGCGCCGTTCCCAGGTCGTTGCTGACTGCCACGACCAGCATCACGCCGAAGAAGATGGCGAGCATCGGGAGCAGGTAGGGCAGCGGCGGCACCGAGATCGGGCCGATCCGGTAGCTCGCCCCGGCGAGGAGCGCGCGATTCTCCGCGAGGTAGCCGGCGATGAAGATGACCAGTACGATCTTGATGAACTCGCCCGGCTGAAAGCCGATCGGCCCGATGTAGATCCACAGCCGCGCCCCATTGATCTCCGTGCCGAACAGGATGGTGAACACCAGCAGCGCCACTCCGCCCGCGGCCCAGGTGTACTTGTAGTGGCGCAGCAGGCCGTCATCGCGGAAGCCGATGGCGACCGCCAGCATGGCGATCAGCCCGATCCCGAACCACGCCACCTGGGTCACCGCCAGACCAATGTTCAGCCCGAGCAGCGAGGTGCCGCCCGGCAGACGGTTGAGCATCACGATCCCGATCGCGCCGATGGTGGCGACCAGCGGCAGCAACAGCTGATCGCCGCGGTGGCCGGAGAGCACCAACACCAGATGCGCTGCGAGCACGAGTGCGACGTAGGCCGTGGCCAGGCCCAGCGGCCCTGGCTCGAGCACCTGCGACTCGGCGACATGGGTGATCACAAACCCGAGCGGCACCAGCAGCAGCAGGGGCAGCAGCAGCCAGAGCTCGGTCCCCCGCCAGGCCAGGCGCATCGGTCGGCTAGCGCTCCAGCCGCATGCGGACCCGGCCGACTGAGATCTCGTCGCCATACGACAGCGCGACCGGTCGGTCGATGCGGTGACCGTTGACCAGGGTCCCGTTGGTGCTTCCCTGGTCCTCGACGAACCACGAGCGACCGCGAAAGGTCAGCATCGCGTGGTTCGCGCTCGCGAACTCGTCCTCCACGTAGATCGTGTTGTTCACGTTGCGGCCGATGGAGTTGATCGGGCCGAGGGAGATGGTCCGCCCTTGGGGCGGCTCGTCCTCCGGCGACTCCAGCACGGCGAGGCGGCCGATCCCCGTGCGCGAGGCGAGCTGTGCATGCTCGGCGCTGCGCAGGTCGCGCACCAGCGAGCGAGCGAAACCAAAGAGGATCAGGTACAGGAGAAGCAGGAAACCGAGCTGGGCGCCGAGCAGCAGAATCCGGAGCGCATCCCCGGTCATCCGCGCACCTGGAAGTCGATCACCGTCCCTCCGATGCGGATCACGTCTCCCGGTCCCAGCGCGATCTCGCTCACCGGCTGGCCATTGACCAGCGAGCCATTCCGGCTGCCGAGATCGGCAAAACTGTAGGCGCCGTGCTGGAGCTTCAGCTGGCAATGGTGCCGGCTGACCTGCACGTCGTCGACGATGACATCGTTATCGCTGGCCCGCCCGATGGTGATCAGCGGGCCGCCAAGATCGAACTGGACCGGCGAGCCGCCATCGGTCCGCACCAGCAGATACGCTCGCATCGCCGAGTCGGGAGGCTGCTCGTCGCCCCGAACGGGGGCGAAGATCATCGTGTCGCTCATCCCGGGCATCGGCACGTCGGCTCGCAGCCGCCCTCCCTCCTCGTCGACGACATTGGCCGCGATCCGCGCGTCGCCGCGGCGCACAGCCGGGTCCGACACGATCTGGACGCGGGGCCGCGCGACGAGGATGTACCGCTCGTGCCGGGTCCGCGCCAGCAGCCCATGCGCTAGGTCGTCTTCGAGCGACCCTCGGCGGGGGGCGAAGCGCTGGTAGTCCGGCGGGCTGAGGTGCACCTCGTACTGGTTGGGCACCACCACGCCGTCGTCCTGGAACGACTTGTTGCTGTCCATCGCCCGCTCGAGGCGGCGCGCGATCGAGACCGGTTGAAGGGTCGCCCCCATGCGCCCTGCGGGAGCCTCGAAAAGGCGCTCGAGGAACGTCTCGACCCGGGACAGCATCCCCATCGGGCCGATGCTAGCACGCACGGTACGAACGGCTTCCCGACGGGTACCAATGCGTCCTTGGGAGAGCAGGTGGCGGCTCGTATTCTTCGGCTCCCGAGCCGCCACTCCCGAAGGATGTCGAAGACCCGATGTCGCAAGCCCTCACCGAATCCTTCTGCGAACGCTGCGGCACGCGCTACCGGATCGCCTCCCCCACCCGGCTCAACCCGCTGCGCAGGACCCGGGGCGTGGTCGCGGGGCTGAAGAACTACCTCATGAGCCAGGATGCGTTGGGCGACGCGATCGGTAGAGCCATCCGCACCGAGCATGATCACCTGGCGGCGCGCCAGCTCGACGCGTTCGGAGAGTCGTTCAACTTCTGCATGACGTGCCGCCAGTACACGTGCGTGGCCTGCTGGAACGACGCGATGTGGTGCTGCCGGACCTGCGCTCCTACGGAGGAGGGGAACGAACCGACCGGCATTCCATCGTCGACGCCCGGGGTGGCCGTCCCCGCCGCACTCGCCACTCCACCGGCGCCGGACCCCGGCCCGGGTGCGCGCGTGGAAGAGGACGGCGAGGGGCGTGTTGACACCTGGCCGCACAGCGACCTCGCGGATCGAGTCGGCAGCTTCGACCCGCAAGGTCTGACAGATCGAGTCATCGATCTCGAGACGCCGGTGGCGGCAGCGGCTCGATCGGAGGCGCCCACCGCAGAGGAGCAGTCTCCCGCAGCTGAGATCGCGCCGACCGTGCGTGAATCTGCACCGTCGGCGGCGCCGAGTGACCCTCCTCCGGTGATCCTGGAGGAGGGAATCCACGAGGCGGACGCTGTGCCGCAGCCGACGCTCGCCGAACTGGCGCACGAGGCGGTCGCCGCGGGCCCCGAAACCGAATCGGCGCCTCCCCCCGTGCCGGTCAGCTGGGAGCAGGACGTTGCGTTCGAGCTCGAGCCGGCGCCGGCCGAGCCGATCACGTCCGTCAGCGACGGGGCCCAGCGACTGGAACCGCCCGCCACGATTCAGGGCGCCGCCGCGGAACCCGCGCCCGCCGTATCCGAGGACGCCGTGATGCCGGACGTCGTTGCCGAGGCGGCGGCGGTCTCGGAGCCGGAGGTCGCCGACAGCGAGGTGATGCCGGACGTCGTTGCCGAGGCGGCGGTCTCGAAGGATCTTGCCGCCAACGAGGCGATCGAGCGGCCCATGGCGCCGCCGTCGCCCCTGCTCGTCGAGACGAGCGTCGAGCAGGACGTCGCCGCTGAGCTCCCCGAGTCGTCCCAGAACGAGCTCGACCCGGACGCGGCGATCCGTGCGCCCACCGGCACCCGGCCGGCGAGTCCACCCCATGCCGCCACGGAGCCCGAGGGGGAGCATGTCGAGCCCAAGGTCGAGGCGATGCCGGCCCGCGGTCCGATCACCCCCATCGGCGCGACCCTCGTCCGCGGTCGATCGATCGCCCCTACCGGCGACCGCCTCGCGGCGGAGGCGGATGGTCCGTCGCTCGCCGGTCGCAAGGCGCAGTTCGACCTTCTCGGGCTCGAAGATCCGGGCCGCGGGACGGTCGCGCCCGCGCAGCCGGTGAGCCTCCCCTACCGCTCGTCCGGTGCGGGTCCGCATCGGTCCGAGCGAGAAGCTCGCGGCCGCGGCGGTGAAGCCGAGACCATCTGGGACGCGTCGGCTCGCCAAGTGGCCGAGGGCATCAGCGCGGTCGCCATCCAGAGCTGCGACAGCTGCGGCCTCTCTCTTTCGGCATCGGCGCGCTTCTGCCGTCGCTGCGGGTCACCTCAGACCCGTTCGGCCTGATCGGCGCGTGGCGCCGAGCGGCACGCGCCGATCAGTCGCCTTCGGAGCCCGACGAAGCCTTGCGTGGCGGTGCCGATGGGCTCGTGCTGCCCCCTTCGGTGGAGTTGGCGCCGTGGCCCCCCTCCCTGGAGCCGGAGCCGCCCGAGCCCGAGCTTGAGCCGCCGGAGCCCGAGCTTGAGCTGGAGCCGGAGCTTGAGCTTGAGCCACCGGAGCCGGAACCGGCCGTCGCCGACGATCCGTCGCCGCTCGAGGCGGGCGATCCCGAGGACGATCCGTCGGCGGTCGACGGCCGTCGGTCCGCTCGCCGTGAATCGGTCTTGTAGAAGCCGCTTCCCTTGAAGATGATTCCGGTCGGGTAGAAGACGCGCTTCAGCTCGCCACCGCATACCCCGCAGGAGCTGGGGCCCTTGTCGAGCATGGAGTGGATGACTTCGATCGTATGCCCGCACGATCGGCAGCGGTAATCGTAGGTCGGCATCTCATCGGTCAGTGGGAGCCGGCGGCGGCAGGACGAGAAGCGTTGCGTCGGAACGGCCCGGCGCATGATGGCAGTGGATGGCGGCCCGCGCAACGACTGCCGCGCGCACTGCATCCGGATGATGCGGCATGCGCTTGTAGCGGGAAGGGCCGCGCGGGTCTCAGGCCTGGGACGTGCGGGACGCGAACGGCAGCCACCAGCGTCGCCCTGCCGGACCGGTCGTCGTCACCGTCTGCCGCGTGATCAGCCGCGCCACGTTGTGCAGGTCCGTGCTGATCTTCTCCCTGGGGAACTTGGTGATGAGCGGGCGGCCTTCATTGGCGGCCATCACCGCCTTCGGTCCGTTCGAGATCACGGTGGCAAGCACCGGCAGGCCGAGCGTCTCCGACATCTGGGCAACCTTGACGCCATGGTTGGCCCGATTGGCCACGACCCGGATGTGGTCGGCGAGGCCGACCTGCCGAGCGAGCTCGACGAACTGAGCGCTGTTCTTCAGTGGCCCGACCTCCGGCGTGACGACCAGAAGGATCTCGGATGCGACGGTGAGCATTGCCATGGTGCGGTCGTCGTAGCCCGGATGGTTGTCCACCACCACGTATGCGTGCTGCCGACGCGCCCACCTGAGCGCGGCAAGCAGCAGATCGACATTCACCCGCTCCGAGTCTCCCGGGTCGTTTCCCCAGGTCAGCACTCGGAGGCCGCTCTCAGGGTGCGTGCAGACCACGTGCTCGAACGCGGCGTCGGTCCAATCCGATGGCGGCGAGTCCGCGAGGTCCGCGAGTCCGATCCGAAATGGGACCTGCAGGACCGAGGTGACATTCCCGACACCCACGTCGGCGTCGAGGAGGAGCACCGACGATCGCGTCTGCTCCCGGAGCGCCACGGCGACATTGACCGAGATGGTGGTCTTTCCCACCCCGCCCTTGGGAGCGAAGACGCTGATCACATGACCCTCGCCGGCTACGGGCGCCTGGGCGAGCGACTCTGCATCCGCCCACGACCCGGACTCGCCGGGCAGCGCGTGGCCGGTGCGGATCAGTGAGGCCTGGAGTCGGTAGACGAGCGCGGTGGGCGGCACCGGCTTGAGGATGTACTCGTCGCTTGCCGCGGTTTCGGCCGTGCCCTCGAACATCGGCGGGTCGACACTGAACAGGAGAAGCGTCGGCACCGTCGGATTGGCGTGCAGTCGCGCGTACGTCGCCGCGAGGCCTTCGGCCGCGCCGTCGGTGTCAAGCACGGCGAGGTCAGGACCGCGCCCGGCTTCCATCCGCTGCACGGCCTCCGAAGGATCGGTGAGCGCTTCAAAGCCGGCGAGTTCCAGGGCCTCCCGATACCCGGAGACATCGGGAAAGAACGCCAGCAGGACGATCGGTCGTGCCATTGCTTCCTTCTGGTGCTTCTACGGTCGCGGACCGCACCAGTGTTCGCCAGACCCACCCTGACGACAATGGGACTCCGGCCTGGGAGGCCCCGGCGAAGGTACCCCTCGACGGTCGGCCCACCCCGTCATGCGCCGCGCGCCATCCGCATCCCGCATTTCGGACAGTAGAAGGCGGCTGCGCTCCCCGTCTCGAAGCCACAGTGCGTGCAGGCCAGGCCGTCACCGCGTCTGGAACCGGCACCCAGGCGCACGCCGTCAGAGGTCCCGATCGTGTACCCGCTGGCCAGCACCTGTTGGTAGAGCGCGGACAGCATCCGCTGGCCGATACGCTCCGTGTCACCACGCACCCCCTTGCCGCCCCACGCCACAACGGAGCGCACGATCGGCTCGCCCGACAGCTCATCCCAGTGGCTGGCGAGCCCGCCAACGATGGCGTTGTACTCGGGGTATCCGGTGGTGTCGGTGTCGCCGTGCAGGAGGCCGCAGGCGAGCGAGTCGACGGTCATGTCGATGGCGTCGGTGAGCTCCAGCACCAACAGCGCGTGGCGGCCGATGGCGCCCACCGTGGAACGCGCTGCCACCCAGCGCTGCAGCTCCTCGAAGCGCTCGATCCGCGGCGATGCGTCGCTCTGCTCGACCGGCAGCGGAGGCAGCGCCTCGACCGGCGTATGGCTCAACGGGGCGACGATCCCCGGCAGCAGCGCCAGGAGCCGGGAATCAGCCCGCAGCCGAAGCCCGTTGCTGGTCCTCGCCAGATAGGTCAGCTTCAGCGCGAACTGCTGCGCCGTCACCTCTTCCTGCACGGCCTGCGGCGGAGGAGGGCCAGACGCGTCGGTTCGCCGGCGGCGCCTGAGGAACACCATGCCAATCCCTCGATTCGATGAGCGAAGGATTCATAGATCCCCTCGGGCGGGTGCGCCATAGCCCGATTGGGCCTCGTCGGATGGCGCCAGCTGCCGTCGCCGATGCTGCAGGTCAGCGAGGCGGGCCTCCTCACGAGCCACGACCGCCGCCGGGGCCCGGCTGCGGAAGTCCTCGTTGGCGAGCAGGTTCGCGACCCTGCTGATGGCCGTATCCAGCTCCGATCGCTGCCGATCGCGCCCGGCGAGCGTCTCCTCGCCGCCCGCCACCTCTGCGAACCAGGCGGTCGCGCCGGGGGTGGCGGCGAGCGCGGCCGGGCGCGCGTGCGCGTCGTCTGGCTCGGCGACCCGGATTGGCCGCACGCGCGCCAGCGGCTCGATGTAGCGCAGCGAGCGCACGATCCGCTCGCGGTCGTCAGCTCCGGCCGGCACGACCTCGAGCGGCAGCCATGCTCCTGCAGGCGCGCCGAGTTCAGTGCGCAGGTTCCGGATCGCGCGCACCAGCTCGGCTGACGCCGCGTATTCGGCCTCCGCCGCACGGTCGCGCTCCCCGGCGGTCGGCCAGGCAGCGCTCATCAGCAGGCTCGATCTCCCCGGATCGTCGCGCGCGGTGCCGAGCGCCTCCCAGATCGCCTCAGTGATGAACGGCATCAGCGGATGCAGGAGGTGAAGCAGGTCGGCGAGCACATCGGCCAACGCGACCCATGCGCGGGCGCGATCCGCCGCGGACCCGCCGCCCCGCAGGTCAACCTTGGCCATCTCGACGAACCAGTCGCAGTAGTCGCTCCATGCGAACTCCTGGATGGTGGCCGCATATCCGGCCAGGTCCAGCTCCTCGAACTGCCGAGTGGCGCGCTCCGTGACGTCCGCCAGCCGGGACCGGATCCACCGTTCGGCGAGCGTGGGGGCCGCTCCGCCGAGCTCCAGCGCCTCGGGACGCGCACCGAGTACGAATCGGGCGACGTTCCACAGCTTGTTCGCGAAGTTGCGTCCGCCGTCGAGCTTGGCCTGGGTCAGGCGCTGGTCGCTCCCCGGCGAGGTACCGATGATCAGCGCGAGGCGGAGCGCATCGGCGCCGATCTCGTCGATCACCTCCAGCGGGTCGAGCGCGTTGCCCTTCGTCTTGCTCATCTTCACGCCGCCGCCAGCGCGGACCAGCCCATGCAGGTACACCGTCGAGAAGGGCTCGGCATCGGTGCAGAACAGGCCCATCATCATCATCCGGGCCACCCAGAAGAAAAGGATGTCGTAGCCGGTCTCCATCAGGGTGGTGGGGTAGAAGCGGGCCAGATCCGGCGTCGATTCCGGCCATCCGAGCGTGCTGAACGGCCACAGCGCGCTGCTGAACCAGGTGTCAAAGATGTCCCTCTCCTGGCGAAGCTCGGTCGCCGGCAGCCGGCACTCGGCACAGGCGCTCGGTCCGGCCTCGTCATCAGAGACCGTGATGTGGCCGTCGGGGCAGTACCAGGCCGGGATTCGGTGACCCCACCACAGCTGGCGGCCCACCGCCCAGTCGAGGATGTTCTCCATCCAGTGGCGGTACACCTTTTCGAACCGCGCTGGCACGATGCGGGTCCGCCCCTCGCGCACCGACGCGAGCGCCCGCTCTGCCAGAGGTCGTGTCCGCACAAACCACTGCACGCTGAGTCGAGGCTCGATCACCGTGCCGCAGCGCTCGCAGTGGCCGACCACCATCTCGTGCGGCCGCTCTGCCTCGAGGTCCCCCGCCTGACGGAGCGCGTCGAGAATCCGACGCCGGGCTTCGTAGCGGTCCAGGCCCGCGAACGGGCCACCCGCATCGTTGACCCGGGCCTCCTCATCGAAAACGCTGACCATCTCGAGGCCATGTCGCCTGCCGGTCGCGTAGTCGTTCGGGTCATGAGCCGGCGTAATCTTCACCGCCCCGGTGCCGAACGCCGGATCGACCGCCGCGTCGGCGATGATCGGCAGCCGCTTCCCGAGGAACGGGAGCAGCACCTGCTGGCCGATCAGCGCTCGGTGGCGGTCGTCGTCGGGATGGACGGCGATGGCGGTGTCGCCGAGCAGCGTCTCCGGCCGCGTGGTGGCGATGCTGATCCAGCGCTCGGGGTCCGGTCCGGCGTCCGGACCGGCAAGGTGGTAGCGGATGGTCCACAGCGTACCGGCCTCCTCACGGTGGACATTCTCGAGGTCGCTCACCGTGGTACGACAGCGGGGGCACCAGTTGACGAGCGCTTCGCCCCGGTACGCGAGCCCGGCATCCCACAGCCGCCGGAATGCGGTGCGCACGGCGCGGGCACTCACGGGGTCCATCGTGAAGCGGTTGCGTGACCAGTCGGCGGAAGCGCCCAGCCGCTGAAGCTGCTGACCGATGACGTCGCGCGTCTCGTCCATGAAGCGCCACATGCGCGCCAGGTATCGCTCGCGACCCAGGGAGGCACGCGTCTCTCCCTCCTCGGCGAGGATGCGGTCGAGCACGAACTGCGCGCCGATGCTCGCGTGGTCGACGCCCGGCACCCAGAGCGTGTCGTCGCCCCGCATGCGGTGGTAGCGGACCAGAATGTCCTCGACCGTGAAGGTCAGCGCATGACCGATGTGCAGGGCGCCGGTCACATTCGGTGGCGGCATGGTGATCACGAAGCGGCGCGCGCCTGCCGCCGGTTCGAGGGGCGGCGCAAATGCCCCGCTCCCAAGCCAGCGCGCGTAGATCCGACCCTCGACCGCCGCCGCGTCGTACCGGGGCGCGAGCTGCTCGACGCCTGCCGACAATCCCGCCACCTCTTTCGCATACACAGACGACCCGCTCGTCGAAGGACGAACGGGCCGTGGTACCACCTTCGTTCGGCGACCCCGGAGTCCGGCCGTCGCCCTCATTTCCGCGCTATCGGGCGGATCCCGCGCGGCTCACGTGCGACCTTCGCCCTCTCGCACCCGGACGGGCTCTCAGCCGCTGGCCCGTCGTCTCTGGAAAGCCGATGGAGGGGTACTCCTCACGGTCACCGCCGCGGCGGCGAGTCTAGCATCGGGCGGGCAGCAGCGATCCTCAACGGCCGCGGGTGACCGTCACCCGCAGCGTTCCGTCGGCCTGCGCGTCGACCGACGCGGATGGCTCGACCCGGGTGATGGCCGCGACGAGGTCGAATGCGGGCTGGTGTGTGGCGCGGTACACGAACTCCCCGGTCGGGCCGAGGCTGAGTGCCACGCTGCCCACGCCGTCGACCTGCTCCAGGGCCTGCTTGAAGGTGGTGATCGCACCGAAGCTCCCCAGGCCCTTGACCACCACCGGTGTCGTCGATTCCGAGTCGTCAGCCGGCGCCCCATCGGGCTGCTCTGCAGCCTTGTCGGTCGCGCTGCGGGACGCTGCGCCGCTCCCGTTCTTGCCCGCCTCGGCGCCGGTTCCCGCCTTCGTCTCCGGGCCACTGAGCTGGGCCAGGCGCGCGTCGAGCGAGGCGGCGGTCGGGATCGTCGCGGACGACTCGGCGCCGATCTCCGCGACCGGCGAGCTCGGTATCCGCTTGGCGGCGGCAACGAACTCTGCCGGGTCCTCGATCTGCGCGAGCTGCGCGAAGAAGGCACCGAGCTGGCGCTCGTACTCCTCGACCCGCGACTGCATCGACTCGATCGCGCGCTCGGTGCGCTGCTGATGCTCACTCAGCTGTCGGTCCAGCTGCTTGCGGCGCGTTTCCGTCTTGCGATCGGTCTCCTGGCGAATCCGCTCCATCTCGGTCCGCGACCATTCGGCGATCGCCTCCGTGTCGACCTCCGCGCGGCGGCCGAGGTCCTCTGCCTCTTCGGCAGAGCGGGTGCGCATCTCCTCGACGCGCGTATCGATCGTCGACTGCAACTCGTGAACGCTCGACTCCCGGGACTCCTCGGCGACACCACGCATTGCCGACACCAGGCTCTTGAGGAACTCGTTGGGTGGCTCGCTCGGCCGCTCGATCGCCTCGGCGACGGCCTCGACTGCAGGCGCGTCGACATCTCGTGTCGCCGTCGTCGCGGGCGCGGCCTCGGCTGCGGGCGCGTCCGCGATCATCCCGGCGTCGGTCGACGACCTCGGCGGCGCGTCGTGCGCGTGGCCCTCATCGGCCTCCGAGTCGCCCGACCACGGAAGTCGGAACCCCGGTCGTCGCTGGCTCGACGTCATCGTCTCCTCGCTCTCGTAATGCTCATTGGGCGCAGTCGCTGCGTGCGTAGCCGCACCATGCTAGACCGCAGCGCACCCCAAGGCTCATTGGCCGGAAGTACCCCGTTGCGGTGCACCGGTGGTACCGACCGCCGGTTGCTACCATGCGCCCCGATGCTGCTGGCGTTGCCGCTCGCCTCGACCGAGACCTTCATCGCGCTCCTGCTCGTGGCTCTCGGCGGCCTGGCCGCCTACCTCGGCGTCCGACAGGCCGCCCGGGTCGCCGCCGGGCGCCTCCTTGCCAGGCCGACCGATGACGGCAGCCTCGACATCGCCGCCGCGGAGCGAGCGAAGCGGATCCGCACTCTCCAGGCGCTGAGCGTCCGTGTCGCGGGGGTGGTGATCGTGGTCATCGTGGCGCTGATGGCGCTCGACACTTTCAACATCAACATCGGGCCTGCGATCGCCGGTCTTGGGGTGGCGGGCATCGCCATCGGTCTGGGCGCGCAGACGCTGGTCCGAGACTGGCTGGCGGGCGTGTTCATCCTCGCCGAGAACCAATTCAGCCGGGGCGACGTGATCCGGGTCGCCGGCGTGAGCGGCGTCGTGGAGGAGCTGAGCCTGCGAAGGACGGTCCTCCGCGATCTCGACGGGACCGTGCACTCGGTGCCCAACGGTCAGATCACGGTCGCCTCCAACATGACCCGCCTGTTCGCGCGCGTGAATCTGGACGTCCAGGTCGCCTACGGCACGGACCTCGACGAGGTGAGCGCGCTCCTTGACGCCACCTGTCGCGATCTCGCCGCCGATCCGGACTGGGAGACCCGGATCATCGACGGGCCGTCGGTGCTCCGGGTCGACGCGCTCGCCGATTCGGGGGTCACGATCAAGATCGTCGGCCGGGTGCGAGCCGGCGAGCAGTGGAGCGTGACCGGCGAGCTCCGCAAGCGGATCCTTGCGGCATTCCCGGAGCGCGCGGCCGGCTATCCGCTGCGCCTCGAGCCCGACGTCGAGCCCGGTGATGCGGCGGGCGGCGAGGAAGATGACGCGGCGCGCGAACCGCATGCCGGGGATCCGGCTGCACCCCGGACAGACGAAATCTAGCGGCGCCGGCAGCGCCGCGCTCAGGCGGACTCGGCCTCGATTTCGGTCGGACGCTCCTTGCCCCGTCCGCGGCGCGGCTCGGCATCCTCGGTCTCGGTCAAGAGCATCGGCGGCTGTCCGTGCTCGATCGTCTCGGCAGTGATGACCACCTTTTTCACGTCCGTGCGCTCGGGGATGTCGTACATCACCTCCAGCAGCGCCTCCTCCACGATCGTCCGCAGCGCGCGAGCGCCGGTCTTGCGGTCGAGCGCCAGACGGGCGGTGGCGTCCAGCGCATCGGGCGTGAAGACAAGCTCCACCTTGTCGAGCGACAGGAACTTGCTGAACTGGCGGGTGACCGCGTTCTTGGGCTCGGTGAGCACCCGGACGAGGTCAGACTCGGCCAGTGCGGCGAGGCTGACCACCACCGGCAGGCGGCCGACGAACTCGGGAATCAGCCCGTACTTGAGCAGGTCCTCGGGCATCATCTGCTCCATCAGCGCCCGCCGGCGCTCCTCGCGCGGCCGTTGCGCCTGCGAGCCGAACCCGATCCCGCGCTTCCCGACGCGCTCCTCGACGAGCTTTTCGAGCCCCTCGAAGGCGCCGCCACAGATGAACAGGATGTTGGTGGTATCGATCTGGATGAAGTCCTGGTGGGGATGCTTGCGTCCGCCCTGCGGTGGGACGTTGGCAACCGTCCCCTCCAGGATCTTGAGCAGGGCCTGCTGCACCCCCTCACCCGACACGTCACGCGTGATCGACGGGTTGTCCGTCTTGCGGGCGATCTTGTCGATCTCGTCGATGTAGATGATCCCGCGCTGAGCGCGCTGCACGTCGAAATCGGCGGCCTGGATGAGCCGCAGGAGGATGTTCTCGACATCCTCGCCGACATATCCGGCCTCGGTGAGACTGGTCGCGTCGGCGATGCAGAACGGCACATCCAGGATCTTGGCCAGCGTCTGGGCCAGCAGCGTCTTCCCGGAGCCGGTGGGGCCGACGAGCAGGACGTTGCTCTTGCCGAGCTCGACATCGTCCACGTTGTGGCCGGCGTTGACCCGCTTGTAGTGGTTGTAGACGGCAACCGACAGGACCTTCTTGGCCGGCTCCTGGCTGATGACGTACTGGTCGAGCGCTTCCTTGATCTTCCGCGGGCTGGGCAGCGGCGCCGGTGCGCTCTTGGCACGCGGCGTCTCGAGCATCTCCTCCTCGATGATCTCCTGGCAGAGGTTGATGCATTCGTCGCAGATGTAGACGCCCTGCCCGGCGATCAGCTTCCGCACCTGCTCCTGGCTCTTCCCGCAGAACGAGCAGCGGTATGGGACCTTGGTCTTCTGGGTCATCGGTTCGGGCCGACTCCTGCTGCTGGGCCGATGGCTGCTCGGCGAGGATACCACGGGCCATTTGCGGCTCCGCCCGGACCGTCATCGGCGCCCGATGGCCCCCGTCCGTGCGGTCGCGGAACGCGGTGGATCGGCTGGGCGGGGCGACTCCGGCGCGGCCCGCCCTATTTCTTGGCGGGCTTGAGCCCCGGGGTGTCCGCGGCGGCGGCCTCGGACGCGGTCGGCACGTTGCCGCCGGCGGCCTGGGCCAAGCTGATCAGCGACTCGGTGGTCCCGGCGAAGACGTCGTCGATCAGGCCGTAGGCCTTCGCGTCGTCGGCGCTCATGAAGTAGTCCCGCTCCGAGTCGCGCCGTACCTTCTCGTACTCCTGGCCGCAGTGGTCGGCGAGGATGTGCATCAGCCGGTCGGTGAGGTGCAGCATCTCGCGCACCTGGATCTCGACGTCGGGGGTGTTGCCGCGGAAGCCGCCCGAGCCCTGATGGATCATGATCCGGCTGTTCGGCAGGGCGAAGCGCTTTCCCTTGGTGCCGGCTGCCAGCAGGACCGCGCCCATGCTCGCAGCCTGCCCGATGCAGATCGTGCTCACCGGGGCCTTGAGGTACTGCATCGTGTCGTAGATCGCCAGCCCAGCGGTCACCACGCCGCCGGGCGAGTTGATGTAGAGGCTGATGTCCTTCTCCTGGTCCTCGCTCTCGAGGAACAGCAGCTGGGCGATGACCAGGTTCGCTACGTGGTCCTCGATCGCGTCGCCGAGGAAGATGATCCGCTCCTTGAGGAGCCGGGAGTAGATGTCGAAGGCGCGCTCGCCGCGAGCGCTGCTCTCGATCACCATTGGGACGAGCATGGCTTACTCCGTTGGAGGGGCAGTGGCGACAGTGGGCTCCGGGTCGGGCGGCTCGGCCGATGGAGCGGCGGTCCCCAGCGCTCGGTCGATCAGCGTCTCGACGAGTGTACGGTTGCGAAGCGTCATGCGCAGGTAGGAGCGCCCGCGTCGCGAGGTCAGGTACTCGCGGAGCCGCGCTTGATCGCCGTAGCGCGCGAGCTGGCGTTCGGTCTCGTCTGCGATCTGGGCTTCGGTGGCGTCGATCCCCTCGCGCTCGGCAATCGCCGACAGCACCAGGAGCGTCTTCACCCGCCGCGAGGCCGGCTCGCGCAGCTCGGTGGCCAGCTCCTCGGGCGTCTGTTTCATGAGCTCCAGGTACTGCGGCATGCCGATCTGCTGCTGTGCGAGCCGGTTTGCGAGCTCGTCGCGCATGATCTCGATCTCGTTGGCGACCATCACCTCGGGCAGCTCGACGGTCGCGTTGGCGGCGGCGAACTCGATGATCCGATCGGCAAACTGGTGCCGCGCCTCTTCCTGTGCCCGGCGGCGCAGCGCGTCCGCGATCTCCGCACCGAGCGCCTCGACCGTGTCCACTTCCGAGACCGACTTCACGAACGCCGCATCGAGCTCGGGGACGATCCGCTCACGCAGGTCGACCAGCGTGACCTGGAAGTGCGCCCGTTTCCCGCGCAGGCGCTCGACCCGGTAGTCGTCGGGAAAGCTGACCTCGAAGCCCTTCTCTTCTCCGATCCGCATCCCGGCGACCTGCTCCTCGAACCCGGGGATCATGCGATCCTCGCCGAGAACCAGCGGCATGCGATCGGAGGAACCGCCCTCGAACGGCTCGCCGTCGATGGTGCCGGTGTACCGGACCGCGGCGACGTCGCCCATCTGGGCTGGGCGTTCATCGATCGGCCGCAGCGTGGCCTGCTGCGCGCGAAGGTCGTTGAGCACCTCGTCCACCTGCCCATCGTCGACCGACGGGATCTCGAGGCCAAACGGGTAGCCGGTGTACGCTCCGAGCTGGACCTCAGGGCGCACCGAGACGGTTGCCGTGAATCGCGCGGGCGACCCCTCGCGGATGTCCGCTGGGTCGATGTCGACCTGGGGCTGGTCGATCGGTATCAGGTCGATCTGGTCCAGCGCCCGGTCGTAGCTGTCGCTGATCAGATGATCGATTGCCTCGGTCAGCACCGAGGCGTGGCCCACGAACCGATCGATCACGTGCCGCGGCGCCTTGCCCGGGCGGAAGCCGGGCACCCTGGTCCGCTCGGCAACGTGCCGATAGGCGGCCGCAAAGTGCCGGTTGACCTCGGCCGGCTCGACGCCGATCTCGAGAACCACCTTCGATCCGGGCTCGGGGCGGGTGGAGACGGTGACCACGGGGCGGTGTGCTCCTGCGAGGTGGTGGGCGAGGCGAGATTCGAACTCGCACGTCTTGCGACACCAGCTCCTAAAGCTGGCGCGTCTGCCGTTCCGCCACTCGCCCCGGGCTACGACGGCGGATGAGCCGCGAGTCTAGCAAAGGGCCGGCGTGTGCATGGCGGCCGGCGTTCCACCGGCGGCGCGCTGGATCAGCGCTGGCGAGAGGAGATGCCTGCGTACGCCGACCGCGTCGCCGCCTCGTCGGCAGCCGAGCCTTTGGGCGCCGCGTCCGGCTTGGCCGCGCCGCCGATCGTGTCGGCGGCGTCGAGCGGGCCGATGCCGGACGGAGCGTCGCCGGACAGGAAGCGCTCGACCGCCTTGCGCGCCAGGGCTGCGGACAGCACCGCCCCGGCCGCCTCGAGCGCCTTCCAGCTCGCCCGACCGGGTCCGGGCGGCCCCTCGGCGAGCTGCTTCGCGAGCTCCTTGCGCGCCTTCTTGTTGCCGACTGGATCGTGGCGCCAGCGGATCAGCTCGGCGGCCATCGCATGCCGGGCCTCCTCCGCCCGCGGCCCCAGCTTATCGACCATGCTGTCGACCCATGACTGCAGTGGCTTGGGCAGCACGTCGTAGGCCTTCTCCGGGTTTGTCGGCCGCAGGCGGCGGCGGGCGAAGCGGGCGACCCGGATCGGTCCGCCCAGCACCAGGAAGACCGCTGCCGCCCCGAGACCGATGAACAGCGCGGGGTTCTCGCGGAACTTGGCTCGCACATCCACCGCCCGGCGAAGGCGCGCCTTCAGCTCGTCGGCGTTGCGCTCCAGATCCGCGCGACGGGTCTCGACTTCTAGTCGCGTTTCAGCAAGCGTTTCGCCCACGCGATGTCCTCCTGAATCGATGCGCGCGTCTGGGGAATGGTGACCGCCGTGCGGGCCGCGCTCAGCCGCCGGACGCCGAGGTAGCCGATCAGGACCGCGAGGACCACGAGGACCACGAACACGATCAGCGCACTGGCCCACAGCGGAAGAAAGATGTCCAGCACCGCGACCAGCACGACGACGAGTGCCATCAGCGTCAGGAATACCAGAACCAGCGCGATGGCGAGCACGATCGCCGCGCCTTTGAGGCGACCGGCCCCCTCGCCGGCCTCCTGTCGCGCACTCGCGATCTCGGTCCGGATCAGGCCAACCGTGCCGCCGACGAGCTCACGCGCCAGACCGATGATGCTCGTCGTGCGCCGCGCGTCGGGGTTCGTCATCGCGCCTCCATGCCGGGGGTTCGGGGGGCCACCGATTCTAACAATCTGCAGGTCGGGTGCCACAGCGGCGCGGCGGGGACGCCTCGGGTATCCTCCCCGCCGATGGCCAAGCGACGCACCTCCGCGCCACAGCGCCGCACGGTGGAGCCCGGACGGGGCGAGTCCGTGCGGCGCACCCGAGCCAGCGAGGCGGCGCTCAATCAGCGTCTCGGCTCCTCGGGCCGCCGCGCTCCCAACCTCGTGCTGCTCGGCTTCGGCGCGTTCCTGGCCATCGGCGCCTTGGCGGTGGCGGTGGCGCTGCTGATCGGCGGAGGCGGCTGCGACAAGTACTGCGGCACTCGTCAACCGGACGAGGGCCGAACCCACGTCCAGACGGGCCAGATTCCGAGCTACCGATCGGTCCCGGCCACGTCCGGCCCGCACTGGAACGAGGCAGGTCTGGCCCCGATGAACTGGGGTGTGTACACCACGCCGGTCCTGGAGCCGGCCGCGGTCCACAACCTGGAGCACGGCGGGATCGTGGTCTGGTACCAACCGGCCAAGCTCGGCCCGGCCGACGTCAAGGCGCTCACCGACTACGTGCGCCAGCAGGTCACCACCGAGCGCTACAAAGTCATTCTCTCGCCGTGGAGCGGCAAGGATTTCCGCCACGCGATCGCGGTCACCGCGTGGGACTGGCTCCTCTACCTCGATCAGCCGAGCACCGATGCCATTCGGAAGTTCGTGGATGCCCACTACGACCAGGGCCCGGAGCCGGCGGCTGGCCCCGGACCGCCGGCTCGGCAGTGAGCCGGCTCGCTTGCGCGGCCGCGGCGGGCTACGGCATCATGCATCCGGGCGGCTAGCTCAACGGCAGAGCAAGTGACTCTTAATCACTAGGTTCAGGGTTCGAATCCCTGGCCGCTCACCAGCCACTTTTGGGGCACCGCGCCGTGGCACGCGGCCCCATCGGTCAGTCCCACCGCAGGAGCGCGCATGGCCCAGGTTGCAATCGAGCGCCATCGGCTGGAGAACGGCCTTCGCGTCATCCTGGCTCCGGACCGACAGGCACCGATCGTGGCCATCAACCTGTGGTACGACGTCGGCAGCAAGCACGAGAAGCCGAGCAAGACCGGCTTCGCCCATCTCTTCGAGCACATGATGTTCCAGGGATCGGAGCACGTCGCCAAGGGGGAGCACTTCAGCCTCATCCAGGCCGCTGGGGGCACGCTGAACGCCAGCACCTGGTTCGATCGCACCAACTACTTCGAGACCCTGCCAAGCCACGAGTTGGAGCTGGCCCTGTGGCTCGAGTCGGATCGGATGGCGCACCTGTTGCCGGCGATGGACCAGGAGAAGCTCGACAACCAGCGCGAGGTGGTAAAGAACGAGCGCCGATGGTCCGTCGACAACCAGCCGTATGGGACCTGGGACGAGAAGCTTGGCGAGCTGCTCTACCCGCCGAGCCACCCCTATCACCACCCGACCATCGGCTCGATGGAGGATCTGTCGGCCGCGTCGCTGGATGACGTGCGGGACTTCTTCGCGACCTACTACGCCCCGAACAATGCAGTGCTCACCATCGCGGGCGACCTGGAGCCTGCCGCAGCGCTCGCTGCCGCGGAGCGCCATTTCGGGCCGATCCGGGCCAACGCCGACCTCCCGGACCCACCCGACGTTCGGTTGGACCCGCGGCTCGGCTCCGAGAAACGCGAGATCGTTCCCGATCGCGTCCCGCTGCCGCGGATCTATGCCGGCTTCCGCGTGCCACCCTTCGGGAGCGAGGGGTTCGAGTCGATCGAGGTGGCCGCGGATCTGCTGGCCTCCGGCCGTGCATCGCGACTCTACCGGGTCCTCGTCCGCGAGACACGCCTGGCCCAGGACGTGACCGTCTCGGCCCTGCCCTTCGTGGGCGGGGCGGCGATGCTGGTCCTGTGGGTCACTGCCAGCCCGGGCGTCGCGACCGATGTGCTCGAGGGGGCGCTCTTCGCGGAGATCGACCGCCTTAGCGCCGACGGACCGGGCGACGAGGAACTGGAGCGCGTCCGCAACCTCCATGGCGCGGCGGTCGAAGCGAGCCTGGAGCGCGTCGGCGAGCGCGCCGATCGCCTGTCGATGTATGCCTGCCTCTTCGATCGGCCGGAGCTGGTCAACAGCGAGGTCGAGCGCTACCGCGCGGTCGATGCGGCTCGCGTGCGCGACACCCTGAGGGCGTACGTGGGTGCCGACAACCGGGTGGTGCTGACCTACGTCCCCGCCGAAGGGGCAGAGGTCGGCGCGGAGGCGGACGCTGCGGCCGGAACGCAGGCAGCCGCCGAGGAACGGCCCGAGCCCGAGGTGGGCGCATGACCCGGACCCTGAACCCGCTCCGCCCGGTCGCCGGGCCTCCTCGCCCGTACCGATTCCCCAGCTTCGAGCGGCAGCGCCTGGCGAACGGACTCTGCGTCTGGCTGGTCCCGCTGCCCGATCGTGACCTGGTCAGCATCCACCTCCTGTTCGACGCCGGTGCCGCGGCCGAGACCGAGGAGCAGGCCGGCGTCGCGGCGCTCACCGCGCAGCTACTGGTGACCGGCACCCGGCGTCTGGATGCGGCTGCCTTTGCAGAGGCCACCGAGCGGCTGGGGATCGACGTCAGCAGCGAGTCGTCGTGGGACTCGGCGCGCGCCGCGTTCCACGCGCTGCCGAAGCACCTCGACGATGGGCTTGCGCTGCTGGCCGAGATGGTCCGCGAGCCGCGCATGGACGAGGCAGAGTTCCAGCGCCTGAAGGCAGAGCGGCTGGCCGACATCCTCCAGTCGCGCGCCGACCCGGGTCGCCTTGCCGATGAGATGTTCCTGCGCCACGCCTACGCGGCCGGGTCGCCGTACGGCCGCCCGTCGGGCGGGCTGCCCGAGACCGTGGGCACGCTCGCCGTCGACGACTGCCGCGGCTTTCATGCGGCCCACTGCACGCCGGCCCTGGCGCACCTGGTCGTGTCCGGAGCGTTCGATCCGACGGCGGCGATGGCGACCGTCGAGTCGGTCTTCGGCGACTGGCGGGGACAGGGACCCGGTCACCGGGTGATCGTGGCGGAATCCGCCCGCGGACGCGGCGTCGTGCTCGTCGACCGTCCCGGATCGGTCCAGAGCGAGCTGCGCGTCGGCCACGTTGGAATCGACCGCTATGACGACCGCTACTTTCCGGCGATGGTCATGGCCGCCCTCCTCGGCGGTGTGTTCGGGAGCCGCCTCAACCTCCGCCTGCGCGAGGAGCTGGGGTTCACGTACGGGGCGCGCGCCGGGTTCGATCCGCGACGCTCGGCCGGACCGTTCGTCGCGAATGCGGCGGTGCACACCGAGGTGACCGCCCGTGCGATCGAAGAGCTGCTTGCGCAGCTCGACCGGATGCGTGGGACGCCTCCGGAACCCGACGAGCTGGCCGAGGTCAAGAACTTCCTGGTCGGCGTCTTCCCGCTGCGCTTCGAGAGCACCGGCGGCGTTGCGGCCGCGATCGAGCCGTTGGCCGTCTACGGACTGCCGGACGACTGGTGGGATACGTACCGCGATCGGATACAGGCAGTTGGACCCGAGGAGGTGCACGCCGCCGCGCGGGAGCTGATCCGGCCCGAGCAGCTCGTGATTCTCCTCACCGGCGACTCCTCGCGCGTCCGCGGGGAGCTCGAAGCGGCCGACTTCGGGCCGCTCTCAGTCGTCAGCGGGGAGTGACCGCGGGCGGTTCCTCGACGCCGACTGAGATCGATGCGCGCCGCCAGCGCAGGACGAAGATGGCGGCCGGACGGCGCTGCTCGAGCTGGACCGATCCGCCCTGGGCGCTCATCGTGGCGGCCACCAGGTAGAGCCCCAGGCCGAGGCCCCGGCCGCCGGCCACCCGATCTCGAAACAGCCGCCCCGCAACCTCGTCGCTGATCCCCGGGCCGGCGTCGCTGACCCGCACCGCCACCGGATCGCCGCCTTGGATCTCAATCTCGATAGGCGCGTTCGGCTCCGAATAGCGGTCCGCGTTGGTGAGCACGTTGGTGATCGCCTGCTCGGCCAGGTGGCGGTCCCCGAGCGCCTGGGTGTCGATCGGACCGCGGACCATGACCTCGCGCTCGCTCCCCCGGGCGCGGAGCCGCTCGAGGGCTGCCTCGACCGCCGCGCCCAGCTGGAACGGCTCGAGTCGGGCCTCGATGTGGCCGGCGTCCGCCCGCGAGTAGAGCTCGAGTCGCTCGAGGATCCCGATGGCGGCATCTACCGACTCGAGCGACCGCTCCGTGTGGACTCGCGACCGGTCGGAAAGGCCGGCCTCCCGAAGGGTCAGCTCCGCGCGAGCCTTTGCGACCGCGAGCGGATTGCGCAGCTCGTGGGCCACGAAGCTGGCGAACTGCGACAGACGCCGCCGTTCATCCTCCTCCTTCCCAACGTCCCGCAGCAGCAGGACGCAGCCTCCGCCCGGGATCGGGGTTCCCTCCACGTCAACGATCAGGTCGCGGCCCGACATCGGCAGCCGGACGATGACCCGCCGACGAATCGGGGATCGCTGGGCCGCGACCTGGGGCCATTCGCCCGGTGGCAGCGGGTCCCCGGCCTCGTCGCGGGGACGAGCGGCGCGACCCCATTCGTCGAGTGGTCGCTCGAAGAAGCTGCGCCCGAACAGGCGCAGAGCCGCGCGGTTGCCGTAGGTGCCCTGGGATGCAGCGTCGTAGACGATCAACGGCTCGGGAATGGACTCTGCCACCTCCTCCAACCGCGCACGCTCACGCTGCGCGTCACGCAGCGCGTCGTCGACCTGGCGCCGCGCGCGATCCGTCTCGGTCCGCTCGGCCTCGACCCGTGCAATTGCGGCCTCGGTCACGTCCCGAGCCGCCAGGGTCGCGTGCCGTTCCCGCTCCGCGCGCAGCGCGAGCAGGATGACGAACGGTGTCCCGACGATGAACGCGCCGTAGCGCAGGACGTCGGCCGGCGTGCTGGTCGGGACCCGGTACACCACGGCGGACAACGCAAAGAGCCCGAAGCCGGCCGCGGCATAGGCGTACACCGCCGCGGCAGCCCCCAGGCCGAGGCCGACCAGCGCGACCACCAGCACCATCAGCGCGGTGAACGGCGTCTCGCGGCCGGCGACGTTCGCAAGCAGCGCCGCGACCACTGCGCTGCCGCCCCCCGCCAGCGCTCCGGCCAGCGCTCGACCGTTCGGTCGCAGCAGGTTCATCCCGCGTGGGCGGTTGCGGCCCGGCCACGAGCCACACGCAGGCGCCGGCGCGCGGCCGCGATCCGCCGACCGGGGTCGCCTCCGATCGCCTTCCGCTCGAGCGCCTCGGGGTGCTCGCCGCGCGCCACCTCCGCCAGGAGGGCCGACGCACGCTCCAGCTGCCCGGACTCGGTGAGCAGCTGCACCAGTGAGAACCAGCGCGCTGGATCGGTGACCGCTTCGTTCGCCGCGCGGCTCACGAGCTCCGAGGCGCGCGCCAGGTTGCCGGCCCGCCGATGCGCGACGATGGCCGCGCGCAGATCCGCGAAGGTGGGGGTCATGCCGAGCACCTCGAGGTAGTTCATCAGCATCTCGCCGTTCTCGGCGCGCGCAGCCGCGGCGCCGCGCCGGACGCGCGCATCCCGGAAGGCGCCGAGCAGGGCGCGGACCTCGCGGTCGACCCAGGCGCGCTGCGGCGTCCCTGCGGGGTAGCGCACCGCGATCCGCTCGAAGCGCGCGGCGCCCCTCAGGAACGAGGTGGTCGCCAGGTAGGCCTCACGCAGTCCGGACTGCACCAGCGTGTCATAGCTCTGGTCGACGTCGAGCAGGCGCTCGAGGGAGCCAAGCCAGTCGTCGACTCGGCCGCGCTCGCGGTAGTGCTCGGCGGCGTACCGGAGCCAGTAGCGCTCGGAATGCGCTCTCCAGTCGTCAACCGCGATGTGGTGCTCCACGATCCAGCGATCCTGGGCCGCCGGTCCGCGGACGAACACCTCGGCCGGAACGCGAAAGCCGCGGGCGGTACGCCATTCCGGCTGGTGCCAGCGGCTGCGCGGAAGCGGCTCGACCCGGCCGCGCTGACGCCGGCGCGAAACCTCGCCGTCCTCGAGCGGCCACTCCACGAGGGCGGCGCGACCGCGCTCGAGGTCACGGTCGTAGTGCAGGCGGCGCACCGGGTCGCGGAGCTCTGCCCAGGCACGGTTGAGCATCGAGGTGCGGCGCGTCGCAATCTCGGAAGCGGCGGTGCGGTCCGGATGGTGGCGGAGGACCGCCTCGCGGAACGCGCCGCGAAGCTCCGCCGCAGACGCCGATGGCTCGGCGCCAAGGATGGCGTAGTAGTCGCGTGCCTCGCTGCGAAACGACATCTGGTGAAGTCTACCGAGCGCGCCTCCGCTCGCCCAGGTTCGGCGACCGAGTTCGGCTATGCTGCCGCGCATGCTCCCTGCCCCGCGCCCGGCATCCCGGGGTGGTCACCTGCTGATCATCGGTGGAGCGGAGGACAAGCTGCGCCAGCGGCAGATCCTCGCACGCTTCATCGCGCTGGCGGGTGCGAGCGAGGCCCGGATCGTGGTCATCTCGACCGCCTCGTCGCTCGGGGACGAGGCGACCGACCTGTACCGCTCGCTCTTCCACGCCCTGAACGTCGCCGACGTGCGCGGCATCCGCCCCCTCACGCGGGAGGACGCCAACGATCCTCGCATCGCCGCCCTGCTCGATGACGCGACGGCCATCTTCATGACCGGCGGCAACCAGCTGCGGCTGGCGAGCGTCATCGGCGGCACGCTGCTTGGCCGCGCGCTGCTCGAACGTCAGCGGGCAGGAGCAATCGTCGCGGGGACCAGCGCCGGAGCCTCCGCGATGAGCACGCACATGGTCGCCTTCGGCACCAGCGGCGCCACGCCCAAGCAGCGGATGACGCAGATGAGCGCGGGACTCGGGCTGCTCCCCGGCGTCCTCATCGATCAGCATTTTGAGCAGCGCAACCGGATCGGACGCCTGTTGGCGCTCATCGCCCAGTCTCCGGCCCTGCTGGGGATGGGCATCGACGAGGACACGGCGGCCCTGGTGAGCCCCAACGGAGTGATGGAGGTGATCGGCAAAGGGTCGGTCACCATCCTCGACCCGGCGAAGCTTCAGACCGATGCGTACGAGGTCAAGCGCCATCGACCGATGATGGCCAGCGGCGTTCTGCTCCACTCGCTGCCGGCGGGATACCGGTTCGACCTCCGAAGGCGGCGGCTGCTGGCGCCGCTCCGCGCGCTGAGCACCAGCGAACGCGAGTTGGCCGCCATGGAGACGGCCGGCAAACGGGCGCGCGCGCTCATTCGCCGGGTCGCCGCGGAGGGTGCCGACGACCGTGTGGTCGAGCGGGCTCGTCGTCGTCGGGCGGTGCGCGCGCGGCGGGTCGAGGAGGCGAGCGAGTGAGCGACGACGGGCGCCGCGGAGATCGGCGCACCGACCGTCTTCCGAGGAGGCGGAGGCGCGCGCAGGGGGTCGCGACGGCCCCGCAGCCGACGCTGCGCATCGTTGACACGCGCGTCTACCGCGGACCGAACTACTGGAGTTACGACCCGGCAATCAAGCTCGTCGTCGATCTCGGCGTGCTCGAGGACTTCCCCTCGAATCGGATCCCGGGTTTCGTGGATGGCCTCCTGTCGCTGCTGCCCGGAGTGGCGGAGCACAGCTGCTCGACCGGCAAGCCGGGCGGATTCGAGAAGCGGCTCAGACAGGGCACCTGGCTGGGGCACGTCGCGGAGCACATCGCCCTGCAGCTGCAGCGCGAGGCCGGCACGGAGGTGGGTCGTGGCAAGACCCGGAGCACCGGGGAGCCGGGTCGCTACCACGTGGTCTACTCCTACGCGGAAGAGAGCGTCGGCCTCGCCGCCGGACGGCTTGCCGTCCGGCTGGTCAACCACCTGGTCGAGGCGGACACCGCCTTCGACTTCCTCGCCGAGCTCGAAGACCTCATCCGGCTCGCGGAGCGCTCCGCCTTCGGCCCTTCGACGCAGGCGATCCTCGACGAGGCGACGCTTCGCGACATCCCCTACATCCGGCTCAACGAGCAGTCGCTCATCCAGCTCGGGCATGGCCGCCATCAGAAGCGAATCCGGGCCACGATGACGTCCCAGACCAGCTCGCTGGGGGTCGATATCGCATCCGACAAGAAGCTCACCAACCGGCTGCTGGCCGCGACCGGCATCCCGGTCCCCCGCTCCGAGATCGCGCGCGGCGAGGAGGAGGCGGTCAAGGTCGCCAACGTGATCGGCTTCCCGGTGGCGGTGAAGCCGCTCGACGGCAACCACGGTCGCGGCGTGGCCCTCAACCTAGCCGACGATGCCGCCGTGCGGGCCGCCTATCGATCGGCCCGCCGTGAGTCACGACGCGGTGCGGTGGTGGTGGAGAGGTACCTCATCGGGAACGACTACCGATGCCTGGTGATCGACGGCGCCCTGCGGGCAGTTGCGCAGCGCGTCCCGGCCCACGTCAAGGCCGACGGCCAGCACACCCTGCGCGAGCTGGTGGCGATCACCAACACGGATCCCCGGCGCGGAATCGGTCATGAGAAGGTCCTGACCCGGATCACCCTCGACGAGGGGGCGATGGCGTACGCCGCGGAGCAGGGATTCGGGCTGGACGACGTGCCTCCCCGCAGAGCGCGGGTCTTCCTGAGGCGGACCGGCAACATGAGCACCGGCGGGATCAGCATCGACCGAACGGAGGAGATCCATCCCGACAACGCCGAGATCGCCGAGCTGGCGGCGCGCGTGGTCGGGCTCGACATCGCGGGCATCGACCTGATCTGTCCCGATGTGTCACGTCCGGTCCGCGAGACCGGCGGCGGGATCGTGGAGGTCAATGCGGCGCCGGGGTTCCGGATGCATACGCACCCGACCGAGGGCGAGCCCCAGTACGTCGCCAAACCGGTGATCGACATGCTCTTCCCGCCGGGCACGCCGTCGCGGATCCCGATCGTGGCCGTCACCGGCTCGAACGGCAAGACGACGACGGCACGCATGATCGCCCACGTGCTCAAGGGCATGGGTCACAAGGTCGGCATGACCTCGACCGACGGCATCTTCGTGGACGGCCGGACCGTCCGCCGCGGCGACATGAGCGGCCCGCGCTCGGCGTCGATGGTCCTCCAGAACCCATCGGTCGACGTTGCGGTGTTCGAGGTCGCCAGGGGTGGCATTCTGCGCGAGGGCCTCGGCTACCAGCGCAATGACGTCGCGGTGGTGCTCAACGTGACCGGCGACCATCTCGGCCTCGGCGGGATCCATTCGATCCGCCAGCTGGCGGGCGTCAAGCAGGTGGTGGTCGAGGCGGTGCCGCGCTACGGCACGGCCGTGCTGAATGCCGATGAGCCGCTGGTGGCCGGCATGGCCCGCGCCAGCTCTGGATCGGTGATCTACTTCTCCATGGATCCCGACAACGAGCACGTCAAGCGGGCCGCCGCACGCGGCCGCCGCGCGGTGACCCTGGAGCAGGGCGGCAACGGCGAGATGATCGTGCTCCGCCAGGGACGCAAGAGCATGCCGCTGGTCTGGACGCACCTGCTCCCGAGCACCTTCGAGGGGCGCGCCCGAATGAACGTCCAGAACGCGCTCGCCGCGGCCGCCGCCGCCTGGGCGGCAGGAGCGCACCTGCACGACATCCGCCAGGGGCTGCGGACCTTCTCGACCAGCTACTTCATGGCCCCGGGCCGCCTGAACATGTTCGAGGTCGACGGCTACCGGGTGGTGATCGACTATGCCCACAACCCCCCGGCCCTCGCCGCCCTTGGCGAGTTCGTCGAGCGCCTGTCCGAGCCGGCACCCGGCGGCCGGCGCGGCCTGGTGACCGGACACCGGATCGCCGTCATCGCCACTGCCGGGGATCGCCGCGATGAGGACGTCCGCGAGCTCGGCCGCGTCGCCGCTGGCCACTTCGACACGATCGTCATCCGCGAGGATGCCAATCCGCGTGGCCGCCGGCCGGGCGAAACGGCGGGTCTGATCGAGGAGGGCGTGCGCGGGGCGATGCGCGATGGCGCGCGGTGCAAGACGGTCGAGACTCGCCTCGAGGAGATCGATGCGGCGCGCCACGCCCTCGACCTCGCCGACGACGGCGACATCGTGGTCGTCTGCGTCGATCACGCCAACGACGTGTGGCTCGAGCTTCAGCGCCGCCAGCACGGCGGCGGCGGCAACGGCGGACCCAGCGGCGACGACGGAGCTGGCGATGAGGGGGGGCCGCGGGCCGTCACCGAGCTCGGGGAGCTCGCAGAGCTGGAGGAACCGTTCGCCGCGGAGGTCTTCTAGCCCGCCGCGTCCGCCGCGCGAGCGGACAGCACGCTCGCCGCGTCGACGGGAGCGAAGCCGTTGTCTGCCAGCCAGGCGAAGACCTGCGGCCGATCGGCATGGGCCATCACCGCTGCCACGTCCCCGGGCGCGCAGCGCTCGACGAGCGCGCGGACCGCCTCGACCTCGTCTGGAGCGGCGGTCACCTCGCCCTCGAAGCCGCCGGCGGCGATTCCACGCCTGAAGACGGCATTCATCTCATCCAGATCGCGTCCGCGCAGGTAATGGCGCTTCTCGGCGATCAGCACGTCGTCGGCGGCCCGGCCGGCGAGGCGGCCGAGCTCATACAGCACCTCATCGGTGCGGTCGCCGGCGGTGCCCAGGCCGAGCCGCAGCCGCCGCGCTCCCGCGAGCGCGCGACCGACCTCAAGCAGCCCTTGCAGACCCGCGACGTTGTGCGCAAAGTCAACCGCGACGATCACACCCTCTCGCTCGAACAGGTTCAGCCGGCCCGGATTGGCGGCGGTGTCCTGCGCAAAGGTCTGCAGGGCCGAGCGAATCAGCTCCAGCCCGATGCCGAGCGCGTCAGCGGCGGCCGCCGCGGCCAGCGCGTTGGCGATATTGTAGCGCGACAGGCCGGCAAGCGTCACCGGCAGATCGGCCGCCGGCACGAGACGGGTGCGATGGCCGGCGTCCAGGAGCACGAGCCAGCCGTCATCGAGGACCGCGCCCCGGTCACCGCGCTCGAGGGCCAGCCTGAGCCCCTCGGCCGCCGGATCCAGGCTGAACGGGTACCACCGCGCCCGGGTCTCTCGCCGCATCGCCCACACCCGTGGGTCGTCGGCGTTGAGGACCGCCCAGCCACCGCGGCGCGCGACGCGGACGACGGTGGCCTTCACCTCAGCCAGCTCGTCGAGCGTGTCGATCCCCTGCAGCCCGAGATGGTCGGCGCTGACGTTGGTGACCACCGAGATGTCGCTGGCAGCGTAGCCAAGCCCGCGCAGCAGGATGCCGCCCCGCGCCGTCTCGAGGACCGCCAGGTCGAGCTGCGGCTCCGACAGGATCCGGGCCGCACCGCCGAAGCCGGTCCAGTCCCCCGCTTCGACCAGCTCGCCGGCGACGTAGATGCCGTCGGAGTTCGTCATGCCCACGCGCATGCCCGCTTCGGTCCCGATGTGCGCGATGAGGCGGGTGGTGGTGCTCTTGCCGTTCGTGCCGGTGATGGCCACGATCGGGGTGTTGGCGCGAGCGTGGGTCGGTAGCGGGCCGAGCGCCACCGATCGCAGCGCCGCCTGCTCGCGGCGGTGCGTGCTGACCCCGCGCGCGATGCGAGCCGCCGCAATCCCGATCGACTGCGAGATGGTCCGCCGCCGCCAGGGATAGGCGACCGCGGCGCGAAGGCGATCCACGGATTCCCTGACGGTCAGCCGCGGTGGCGGGAGATCGAGCGCGACGTGGAGGCGCCGCACCGCCTCTCCCGCGTCGGCGGCCACCTCGGCGGCGACGCCGGCCTGCTCCGCGCGGAACTCGAGCTTCACCGCGGGGCGGGTGAAGAATCGGTTTGGTCCATCCAGGATCCGAATCTCCACCAGCTCGACCGGCCTGGGCGTTCCCCTCCGCGGCATGCGGCCGAGTATAGGCACGGCCACCGACTAGACTCCGGTCGATGTCGGCCAGCTCCTCTCCGCGTGCCCTCCAGGAGATCGTCACGCGGCGCCTGCCCCGTTACCTCGCCGAGCTCGAGGCGCTGGTCAACATCGACTGTGGTTCGTACACCCCGGAGGGCGTCAACCGCGTGGCCGACGCTGTGGAGTCTGCGCTGCGCGCGATCGGCGCCGACGTCGAGCGGATCCCCGACTCTGGTGCACACGAAGACGGTCGGCTGGGCGATGTGGTCGTCGGCCACCTGGCCGGAAGCGGTCCGCGCCTGCTGCTGATCGGTCACATGGACACCGTCTTCGATCCTGGAACTGCGGCAAACCGGCCGTTCCGCATCGATGGCGCGCGGGCCACCGGGCCGGGCGTGACGGACATGAAGGCCGGCCTGCTGGCAGGGCTGCATGCGCTCGCTGCGCTGGCGGAATCCGGCGTGCGGCGATCGGTCACCCTTGTCGCCAACCCGGACGAGGAGATCGGCTCGCCGGTCAGCACACCGATCATCCGCTCCCTGGCAGCGGACCACGACATCGCACTCGTCCTCGAGTGCGCGCGGGCCAACGGCGACATCGTCAGCGCGCGCAAGGGGGTGGCCGAGTTCAGGATCGAGCTGCGCGGGCGCGCCGCACACGCCGGAATCGAGCCGGAGAAGGGGCGCAGCGCGGTCCTGGCCGCCGCACACCAGGCGATCGCGATCGACGCCCTGAACGGGCGCTGGCCGTCGGTCACCGCCAACGTCGGCGTCATCGCCGGCGGCACACGCCCCAACGTGGTGGCCGATGCCTGCCGGCTGGAGGTCGATCTGCGAGCCGCGTCGACCGGGGAATTCGACGAGGCGTGTGCGGCGCTGGACGAGGTGGCGGCCAGACCCGTGATCCCCGGCGTGCTGACGCGCCTGCAACAGCTCGCTCGGCACCCGGTCATGGAGAGGGGACCCGGAGCCGAACGACTCGTCCGACTCGCGCAACGGCTCGCCGCGGAGCTCGGGTTTGCGGTGCACGATGCGGCAACCGGCGGGGCGAGCGACGCGAACACGACCGCGGCACTCGGGCTGCCGACGCTGGATGGGCTCGGCCCGATCGGTGGCGACGACCACTCCGACGACGAGTGGCTCGACCTGGCGAGCATCGTGCCCCGCACGGCGCTGCTCGCCGCGCTGATCGCCGACGCGGGCGAGGCCCTGTAGAATCGGCCCCCCGTGACTGACGAGTTTCGCCATCACACGCGCGTTGAGGTGCGCTTCGGCGACATCGACGCGCTGCGTCATGTGAACAACGCCGTGTTCATCAGCTATGTCGAGCAGGCGCGCGTCCGGTACCTGCGCGACGTGCTTGCCATCGATGCGATCCGCGGGCTACCGATGATCCTTGCCCATATCAGCTGCGATTTCCGCTCGCCGATCCTGTTCGGAGAGCCGGTCGAGGTTGCCACCCGCGTCGACTGGATCGGCCGCAGCTCGTTCGGGATGAGCCATCGGGTGGTCGCCGGCGAGGCGAGCCGCTCCGCGGCCGAGGCCTCATCGGTGCTGGTCTGCTATGACTACGCCGGGGGCCGGCCGGAGCCGATACAGGCAGCCTGGCGCGGCTCGCTGGCGGCATACGAGGGCCGAGCGCTGGATCGCCCGCGGGACGCCCGATGAGCGAGGGCCGACAGTTCGACCTGCTGATCCTGGGCGGTGGCATGAGCTACGTCGGCGCCATCCGCGCCGCCCAGCTGGGTATGAGCGTGGGGGTCGTCGAGCGCGACCGGCTCGGCGGCACCTGTCTGAACCGCGGCTGCATCCCGTCCAAGACGCTGCTCGAGACCGCCGACCTGCTCCACCGTGTCACGCAGCAGGGAGCCGAGCTGGGACTCGCCGGCGGCAGCGGCGTCACGCTGGACTACGGTGCGCTGGCCAAGCGGCGTGACGCGATCGTCGACAAGCATGTCCGCGGCGTCGAGTTCCTGCTGAAGAAGAACGGAGTGACGGTCCTGCGCGGGAGCGGTGCGCTGACCTCGCCGACGAGCGTCCGAATCTCCGACGGAGAGGCGGGAGCGCTGACGGCGAGTGCCACAGACCTGATCCTGGCCACCGGCTCCGCGCCGCGACCGCTGCAAGGCATCGAGGTGGACGGCGAGCGGATCGTCACCAGCGACGAGGCACTCACCCGGGACCGAGCGCCGGGAAGCGTGACGATCATCGGCGCGGGGGCGATCGGAGTCGAGTGGGCGAGCATGTACCGCGACTTCGGCACCGAGGTGAACCTCGTCGAGTTCATGGACCGGATCGTCCCGCTCGAGGATCCCGAGATCGGCAAGGAGCTGACGCGGCTCTTCAAGCGCCGCGGGATCAGGCTGTTTCCCGCGGCGACCGTTGACGGTGCCTCGATCGAGCGCACGGCGTCCGGGCTCCGGTTCGCGATCGCGGCCAACGAGGGCAGCACGCGAACCGAGGTCGAGTCGGAGCTGCTGCTGGTGGCGGTCGGCCGGCGCCCACTGACCGACGGCATCGGGCTCGAGGCAATCGCAGGGCTCAGGCTCGAGCGGGGATACGTGACCGTGGACGAATGGATGCGGACCGGCGTGCCACACTTGTACGCCATCGGCGACATCGTGCCCGGTTTCCAGCTGGCGCACGTGGCCAGCCACGAGGCGGTGGTGGCGGTCGAGACGATTGCCGGCCACAAGCCCGACCCGGTGCGGATGGACCTCATGCCGCGCGTCACGTTCTGCCGGCCACAGATCGGCAGCGTGGGGCTCACCGAGCAGGAGGCGCGGGACCGAGGGTTGCCGGTCCGGACCGGGTCCTTCCCGTTCCGGGCTCTCGGCAAGGCCACCATCGTCGGCGAAACGGACGGGTTCGCGAAGATGGTCGCGCACGCCGAGACCGGGGAGCTGCTCGGCACGCACATCATCGGTCCGCACGCGGGCGACCTGCTCGCGGAGCCGACCCTCGCCCGACTGGTGGAGGCCACCACGGGCGAGATCGCGATGTCGGTGCACGCGCATCCGACGCTGACCGAAGTGCTCGCCGAGGCCGCCCTGGCGGTCGACGGCACAGCCATCCACGTCTGAGGAAGGAGGGACGCGTGGCCACCACCAAAGCCGCCGCGACGACCCGTCACCGCGAGCTGGGACTCAGCGACGATGAGGTCCTGGCCATGTACCGCGCGATGCTGCTCGCCCGAGCGGTCGACGAGCGGATGTGGCTCATGCAGCGGGCCGGGAAGATCGCGTTCATCATCAGCGGACAGGGCCATGAGGGGGCGCAGGTCGGCACCTCGTGGGCAATGCGCCGAGGCCAGGACTGGATGGCGCCCTTCTACCGATCGATCGCCGCCACCATGACCTTTGGCATGAGCGCGGAGGACATCATCACCGCTCACCTGGCAAAGGGCGACGACGTCAGCTCCGGCGGTCGCCAGATGCCCGGCCACTACGGCGGGGCGCCGTACAACATCGTCAGCGTCAGCTCTCCGGTGGGCACCCAGGTGCTCCACGCGGTGGGCATTGCGATGGCTGCCTGGGTGCGGGGCGACGACGTGGTGGCGATCACGTTCTACGGCGAGGGCACGAGCAACCAGGGCGAGATCCACGAAGCGATGAACTTCGCCGGTGTCCACAAGCTGCCCGTCATCTTCGTGTGTGAGAACAACGGGTATGCGATCAGCGTCCCGCTGGCCAAGCAGGTCGGCGGTCTGTCGGTGGCTGCGCGCGCGGTGGGCTACGGCATGCCCGGTGTGACGGTCGACGGATCCGATGTGCTGGCCTGCTTCGGGGCTGCCCGCGAGGCGCACGCGCGAGCTCGGGCCGGCGAGGGGCCGACCCTGATCGAGGCCAAGGTGGTCCGGCTCACCAGCCATTCCAGCGACGACGACCAGCGCCGGTACCGCGACCCCTCCGAGGTGGAGGGGCTCAAGGAGCACGATCCGCTACCCCGCTTCGCGGATCAGCTCCGCCAGCTCGGGATCCTGACCGACCCGATCGAGGAGCGGCTCAGGGCGGAGGTCAAGGCGGAGGTCAACGAGGCATCCCGCCGCGCCGAGGCGCGACCTGATCCGGAGCCGGAGACAGCGGCCGGCGGCGTGTACGCCGCGGAGACCCGCTGATGGCCGAGCTGAATATCCTCGAGGCGATCCGGCAGGCGATGGACGAGGAGCTGGAGCGGGACGAGCGGGTGATGGTCCTCGGCGAGGACGTCGGCAAGAAGGGTGGCGTCTTCGGCGCGACGGAGGGGCTGTGGGCCAAGTACGGCGACAAGCGGGTGCTCGACACGCCGCTCAGCGAAGGCCTCATCGCCGGCGCGGCGGCGGGCGCGGCGCTCTATGGACTGCGACCGGTCGCCGAGATGCAGTTCGCAGATTTCGTGTATCCCGCGTTCAACCAGATCGTGAGCGAGATCAGCCGGATGCGGTATCGGTCGAACGGCGCGTTCGGCCTGCCGATGGTGATCAGGATGCCGTACGGCGGCGGGGTCCACGGGGCGCTCTACCATTCGCAGTCGAATGAGTCCTACTTCACCTCGACCGTCGGTCTGAAGGTCGTCGCCCCCGGCACGCCCGCGGATGCGAAGGGCCTGCTCAAAGCGGCCATCCGCGACCCCGATCCGGTCATGTTCTTCGAGCACAAGAAGACCTACCGGCTGTTCAAGGCGGAAGTTCCCGACGGCGACGAGGTGCTGCCGATCGGCCGCGCCTCCATCGCCCGTGCCGGGAAGGACCTGTCCATCTTCTGCTACGGCTACATGCGGTTCTGCGCGCTCGAGGCGGCGGAGGTCCTGGCCCGCGAGGACGGGCTCGAGGCCGAGGTGGTCGATCTGCGGACGCTGCGTCCGCTCGATGTCGCAACCGTTCTCGGCTCGGTGGAACGCACCGGCAAGGCGCTGGTGGTCCACGAGGCGAACCAGTTCGGGGGATACGGCGCGGAAGTCGCGGCGGTCATCGCGCAGGACGGCTTCGAGCACCTCGACGGTCCGGTCACCCGCCTCGCGGGACCGGAGGTTCCGGCCGTCCCCTTCCACCACGCCCTGGAGGATTGGTTCATGATCAACCCCTCCAAGATCGTGGACGCCGCGCGGGCGCTGGCCGCCTACTGACCGATGCCGACCGCCACGCAGCTCCTGGCCGACCAGCTCGACGAGGCCTACCGCGGCGTGCGCGAGCGTGTCGACGGGCTGACCGACGAAGAGTTCTTCTGGCAGCCGGTCCCCGACTGCGGGCCCGTTCGCCCCCGGCCTCTCACCTGGCCGGAGATCGACTCGGCGCACACCGCGGCGGACGCGATCGCGATGTTGGAGCGCGGGCAGCAGCTCCTGGCCAGCGCACTCGCCGGCCTCGCCGACAGCGATCTGGACGCTCCGCGCATGACCAACTGGGGCGAGGAGTGGCCGACCTGGCGCGTCCTGTGGACATTGATCGACCACGACCTGCACCATGGGGGCGAGATCGGCGTCCTTCGCGACCTGTACCGTGAGCGCAACATCATCACTGCAAGCGTGCCGGCGAGCGGCGCGCGAGCCTGAGAACGAGGAGCCACATGGCGACCACCATCAAGATGCCGCAGCTCGGCGAGTCGGTCACGGAAGGGACCATCGAGCGCTGGCTGGTCAAGGAAGGCGACCGGGTCGAGCAGTACGACCCGCTCTTCGAGGTCGTCACCGACAAGGTCAACGCCGAGGTGCCCGCGGAGGTCGCGGGCACCGTCACCCGGATCATGGTCCGCGATGGTGAGACGGTGAAGGTCGGCACGCCGCTGGCCGAGATCGACGCCGCGGGCAACGGCGTCGCGCCGCAGCCGACCGACACCGCGGCAAGCGCACCGGCGCCGCAGGAGGCTGGGCCGGCTGCTGCAGCGGCCGCACCCGGGGAGGGGGTGCCGGAGCCGCAGGCCGAGACCCCGACGGCGCAATCCGCGGGACCCGACCCCGACCTTTCGCGGCCTGCCGCACAGGAGGCCGCCACTCCGACCGATGGCCAGGGAGATGCCGGCTCGGCGGCCCCGCAGGCCGGTCCCCCCTCGCCGGGTGGTGCTCCCCCGACCGATGCCACGGCCCGCATGACGCCGGCGGTACGGCGCCTGGTGCGCGAACATGGAATCGACGTCGCGCAGCTGCGCGGCAGCGGCGCGGGCGGCCGAGTGACGCGCGATGACGTCCTCGCCTTCGTGAACCGCGTCCCGTCGGAGGCGGACGCCCCGGCAACGCCTACGCCGGCGCCTCCCGCTGCGGCTAGCCCCGGTTCGGAGCCGCCCGCCGCACCGACCGCATCGGCTGGCGGCACCACAACTCCCGCCTACCAGCCGCCGGCCGCCGTCGCGGCCCCGAGCGGCGGCGATTCCGAGCTGCCGATGAGCCAGATGCGCAAGGCCATCGCCGCCAAGATGACCAAGGTCAAGCAGACGGTGCCGCACGCGTACACCGTGGTCGAGGTCGACATGGGCGGCGTCGTCCGCTGGCGGGAAGCGAACCAGGCCGCCTACAAGACGCGCGAGGGGATCGGCATCAGCTACGTGGCGGTGGTGGTCAAGGCGGTGACCGAGACGCTCCGCCAGCACCCGACGCTCAACAGCCAGTTCGCCGAGGATCGGGTCATCCTCAAGCAGCGCATGAACATCGGTATCGCGGTCGCCGTCGACAACGGACTGATCGTGCCGGTGATCCACGATGCGGACCAGCTCTCGATCAACGGTGTGAACCGCCGCGTGCAGGACCTCGCGGCGCGGGCCCGAAGCAATCGCCTGAAGCTCGACGAGATCCAGGGCGGTACCTTCACGGTCAATAACACCGGCTGGTTCGGCTCGGTCGCGTCGATGCCGATCATCAACGCTCCGGAGGTGGCGATCCTGTCCATGGAGGCGATCGTCAAGCGCCCCACCGTGATCGAGGTCGATGGCGCGGACATGATCGCCATCCGCCCGATCATGAACATGACCTGCTCCTTCGACCACCGAGTGCTCGACGGAGCTCAGGTCGGCTTTTTCCTGGCCGATGTGCGCAAGCGCCTCGAGGAGTGGCACGTGGACACCCCGCTTGGCTGATCCTCGCCGCGGCGATGGCCGGGGCACGAGCGAGAGTGGCTTCGTCGCCGTCCCCGGGGGCTCCATTTACTTCGAGTCGCAGGGCGCCGGGCATCCGCTCGTGCTCCTGCACGCCGGCGTCGCCAACCTGCGCATGTGGGATTTCCAGGTCGACCGCTTCGCCGAGCGCCATCGGGTCATCCGCTACGACACGCGCGGCTATGGCCGCACCGAGTCCGAGCACGTCGAGTTCTCGAACCGCGCCGATCTCGCCGCCATCATGGATCATTGCCTGGCAGCATCGGCCTTCGTCCTCGGCGCGTCGCGGGGCGGCGGCATCGCTCTCGACTTCGCCCTCGAGTATCCCCGACGCGTCGACGCGCTGATCGTGGCCGCTGGCGGGATCAGTGGCTATCGGCCCCCGGCCGCCACCGAGCGGCAGTCGATCTGGGACGAGGCGGAGCGGATGTGGAAGGCACACGACTGGGAGCGCCTCTCGGACTTCGAGACGAGGTGGTGGGTCGATGGCCCGGAACAGCCGCCGGACCGCGTCGATGCCGCGCTGCGAGAGCGGGTCCACGACTGGATCCTGTCGACCTACCGCGCCGAGAAGGAAGAGGGCATCCCCATTCAGCTCGAACCGCCGGCGGTGGGCCGGCTCGCCGAACTTGAGGTGCCCACCCTGGTGCTGCTCGGCGAGCTTGACGACCCCGCCACCAATGACTCGTGTCGGCGGCTCGCGGGCGAGATCACCGGCGCGCGGCTGGAGACCTTTCCCACGGCGCACATGATCAACCTCGAGGAGCCTGACCGGTTCGCCGCTACGGTCATGAGCTTCCTCGCCTCGGCAGAGGGGACGACCCGCAGCGCCTAGCCGCGTGGCGCCGACCCTCTGCCGGGACACCGCGTCAGCCGGGTCGCGGTCCCCTGCGTCGCTCCTCGCCGAGCATCCAGCGTCTCCCGGGCAGCCACGCCATGCCGCCGGCGGTCTGCAGCGCGACCCACAGCACCACCAGCAGCCCCGGGCCTCCGATCGCGGCGGCCGGCACGGACCACAGCCCGAGCGACGCTCCGAAGCTGAGGGTACCGAGATCCAGTGAGCCCCCCGATCCGGAGGGTAGCGCCACGCTCAGGAGCGCGCCGAGGCCGCGCGGCTTGGAGAGTGATGGTCCGGCGCTCGCGGCCGCTCCGCCGGGACGTGCTGGCGGGCATCGGTCCGACCGGCGCCCGAGAGGCGATCTCACGCGCGGCGCGCGCTGGGCTAGACTCTCGCCGATGTCCCTCGACCGGCCCCAGCCACAGCTCGACTACTCGGCGCTCGGCGAGCTCGACGTCGTCGACATCGCACCGGCTCACCACGGGTCCAGCGAGGTGATGTATCCCGGTGGCCCCGAGGTCGACGGCGGCCTCCTGGCGCCGGGCGATCCGCTTCCGGAGAACGCAGGACCCAACGGACGGCGGCCCGAGTGGCTGAAGGTGCGCGTCGGCGCGGGCCAGACCTACGCCAATCTGCATCGGCTGATGCGGGCCGAGGAGCTGCACACCGTCTGCGAGGAGGCGCGCTGCCCGAACATCGGTGAGTGCTGGACCCTGGGCACCGCGACCTTCATGGTCCTCGGCAGCGTCTGCACGCGCAACTGCGGCTTCTGCGCAATCCAGACCGGCCGACCGCCGGTCACCGATCCGGATGAGCCACGGCGGGTGGCGCAGGCAGTCAGCCGGATGGCGCTGAAGCACGTGGTGGTGACCATGGTCGCCCGCGACGACCTTCCTGATGGGGGCGCCGGGCTGGTCGCCGAGACGATCCGCCAGATCCGTGTCACCAACCCGCAGACCAGCATCGAGGTGCTGATCAGCGACCTCAACGGCCGCGAGGGCGACATCCGGACCGTGGTCCAGGCGCAGCCGGAGATCCTGAACCACAACGTGGAGACCGTGCCACGGCTGCAACGAGCGGTCCGACGCAGGGCGCGCTGGGATCGCAGCGTATCGGTGCTCGCCACCGGGCGTCGGATCGCCACGGAGATCGGGTTCGATGGCATGGTCACCAAGACCGGCCTGATGCTCGGCCTCGGCGAGACGTGGGACGAGATCCTCGAGGCGATGGAGCTGCTGCGTGCGGCGCACATCGAGGTGCTGACCATCGGTCAATACCTGAGACCGTCCCGCCAGCACCTGCCCCTGCGGCGGTACTACACCCCGGCCGAGTTCATGGCCCTGCGACGGATCGGGCTGCAGATCGGCTTCCGGCACGTCCAGTCGGGGCCGCTGGTGCGCTCCAGCTATCACGCCGCCGAGCAGGTGCCGGAACCGGCGATCGCCGCGGCGGTCTAGGAGCCGCCGGTCCGTGATGCGCGACATCAGCACCGCGCCGGCGACCGGGTCCGACCGCGGAACCTCCGTCCGCCGGCAGGCCGGCCGGCGGGCCGGCCCCGACCGGTCCACACCGCCGAGCGACGCGCACCCGCTCCTCGCCGCGCATGGCGGGGAGCTCACGGTGCAGCATCTCGGGACCGTTGCCTACGAACCGGCGTGGGAGCTCCAGGACGAGCTGGCCCAGCAGCGGCGCGAGCGACGCATCGGCGACCGACTGCTGCTGCTCGAGCACTTTCCGGTGTACACCATCGGTCGTGGCGGCAACCAGGCGAACCTGCTCGCCAGCCCCGAGCGCCTTCGGCAGCTGGGTGCCGCCTTCTACCGCATCGACCGTGGTGGCGACGTCACGTTCCACGGCCCCGGGCAGATCGTCGCCTATCCGATCGTCGAGCTGCGGGATCCCCTCGATCTGCGGCGGTACGTCCGGGCGCTGGAAGTCGCGGTGATGGCCACCCTCGGGGCCTTCGGCGTCGCTGCCGAGCGCATCGACGAGCTGCCGGGCGTGTGGGTCGAGGGGCGGCGCAAGATCGCCGCCATCGGGGTCCGTGTCCGGCGCGCGGTCACCACCCACGGCCTGGCCCTCAACGTGGCCACCGACCTCCGCTGGTACGAGGAGATGATCCCCTGCGGCATTCCCGACCGGGAGGTCACGTCGCTCGTCCGCGAGCTCGGGAAGCCGGTGGCGACCGACGACGTCGCGGACCGGCTGGCCGCCGAGCTGGCGGCGGCCCTCGGACTTCGGCTCGAAGGTGCGCTGCCGGGCATCGTCGGACCAGCCGGCGGGCGCGAGCAGTGAGCGGCGATACGGTGGTCGAGCGCGGACACGGCGCCGCGGAGCCGGAGCACGCGGCGCGCATCGAGACCGGCAGCTTTGGGCCCTGGCAGACGAATGCGTACCTCGTCTGGGACGGCCGCTCCGCCGAGGCGCTGGTCCTCGACCCGGGGATGGGCGCCGCCGCGGCGCTGATGGAGCGCGCCGCGATGAACGGCCTGCGCCTGCAGGTGATCGCCAATTCACACGGTCACATCGACCACATCTTCGACAACGCAGCGCTCAAGCGCGCATCCGGTGCGCCGCTCGCCATCCACGCCGCGGACGAGGATCGGCTGCAGGGGGTGAATCCATACGGCTTCCGAATCGAGCCGACTGTTGCGGACGAGCATCTCACCGAGGGGACGCAGCTGCGGATCGGCGACCTGGTGCTCGACGTGCTTCACACTCCCGGCCACACGGCGGGCAGCGTGTGCCTGTACGCGGAGCAGCATCGCCTGTTGCTGTCGGGCGATACGCTCTTCCGCGGCGCCTGGGGGCGAACGGACCTGGAGGGCGGTGACGCCGACCAGATGCTCGCCTCGCTGGCACGTCTCGCGCGGGAGCTTCCGGCTGAAGTACGCGTCCTGCCCGGCCACGGGCCGGAGACGACGGTTGAGGATGAGCTGAACTGGATGCGACGCGTGGTCGGCAGCGGCCGGCTGGGCAGCTGAGGAGGGGAGATGTCAAGCCTGAGGATCACCGGCCTGGGCCATGGTGGCATCCTGTATCGGTCGCCCGCGGATCGCTGGCTGTGGGTCGACCGATGGACCGGGGCGCCGACCTATGCGCACGCCTACCGGCATCCTGAACGCGTCGATCTCGTCGCGCCGACCCATGGTCACTTCGACCACGTCGGGAACGACTGCGAGGACGTGGTCGAGCTCGCCGCGGCGGGTGGACAGGTGATCTGCAGCCACGAGATGGCGGTCTATCTCACCGAACGCGGGGTTGAGGCGATCGGCATGAACAAGGGCGGCACCGTCGACGCCGCAGGCATCCAGCTGACCATGGTCCACGCCGAGCACAGCGGTGGCGTGACGCTCACCGGCGGAGCGCACGCTCAGACGCGCGAAGTCGGCTGCTGGGGCTGGGTCATCCGCTTCGAGGACGGAACGACCGTCTATCACTCGGGCGATACCGACCTGTTCGGCGACATGCAGCTGATCGCGGATCGCTGGGCGCCGACGATCGCCGTGCTGCCGATCGGCGGCCACTTCACGATGGGCCCGCGGGATGCCGCGAGAGCCGCGGAGATGACCGCCGTGCAGACCGTGATCCCGGTCCACTACGCCACGTTCGAGGCATTGAGCGGCACGCCCGAGGAGCTGCAGGCGGCGACCCGGGCGCAGGTGGTGGCACTCCAGCCCGGCGAGACCTGGGAAGCCTGACCGGCCGGCGGCCGTCTGGGTACAATCCCGGCCCATGCCCGCCGCCTCCGATGCGCTGGTCCGCGCCCGCTCCCTGACGAAGCGCTTCAACGCGTTCACCGCCGTGGACGGCATCGACTTCGAGGTGCCCGCCGGAGGGTCATTCGGGTTCCTCGGTCCCAACGGGGCGGGCAAGACGTCGACGATGCGGATGATCGCCTGTGCCTCCCCGGTCACCAGCGGCGAGCTGCGGGTGATCGGCATGGATCCGCGCACCGATGCACGCGAGATCAAGGCGCGCCTGGGCGTCGTGCCGCAGATCGACAACCTCGACCAGGAGCTCACGGTCCGCGAGAACCTGGAGATGTACGCGCGCTACTTCGACATCCCGGCGGCGGTGGCGCGGCAGCGGGCCTCGGAGCTCCTGGAGTTTGTCCAGCTCGCCGAACGCGCGAAGGACCAGGTCGAACCGCTGTCCGGGGGCATGAAACGGCGGCTGACGATCGCCCGCGCCCTGATCAACGAGCCGGAACTCGTCATCCTCGATGAGCCGACCACCGGCCTGGACCCCCAGGCGCGGCACCTCCTCTGGGAGCGGCTGTATCAGCTGAAGCGGCGCGGCGCGACGCTGATCATCACCACCCACTACATGGATGAGGCCGAGCAGCTCTGCGATCGGCTGGTGGTGATGGACAAAGCGCGGATCGTGGCCGAAGGGTCGCCGCGGCAGCTGATCGATCAGTACAGCACGCGCGAGGTGCTCGAGCTGCGCCTGCCGGATGCGGACCGCGGCCGGCGCAACGGACAGCTGGATGGCCTCGCCGACCGAATCGAGGAGCTCCCCGACCGAACGCTCTTGTATACCGATGACGGTGAGAGAGCCCTCGACGCCGTCCATGCCCGCCAGATCCCGGTCGAGAGCGCGCTCGTGCGCCGATCCTCGCTGGAGGACGTGTTCCTGCGCCTGACCGGGCGCACCCTGGTCGAATGACGGCGTGAGCGCTCCGTCCGCGATGCAGCGCTCGGGGAGCCTGGCCCCCGCGGCGCGTGTCTTCCTGCGCAACTGGCTCGTGTACCGGCGGATCTGGTATCGGAGCCTGTTCTTCGGCTTCCTGCAGCCCTTCATGTTCCTGACCGCGATGGGCGTCGGGCTGGGCGGCCTGCTCGTCGCCAGCCGCGCCGCATTCGGCGGCCTCGACTACATCCACTTCCTGGGGCCGGGGCTGCTGGCCGCCACCGCGATGCAGGTCGCCACCTTCGAATCGACCTACCCGATCATGAACAAGATCATGTGGGGCCGGAACTACGAGGCGATGCTCTCCACGCCGCTCGGAACGCGGCACATCGTCCTCGGCGAGCTTGGCTGGATCGGGTTCCGGCTGGCGACCGTGGCCGCCATCTTCCTCGTGGTGCTGACCATCTTCCGGATCACGGCCACCCCGATCGCGCTGCTGGCCGTGCCGGTCACCGTGCTCACCGGCTGGGGCTTCTCGGCCAGCCTGATCGCCTTCACCGCCACCCAGCGCAACGACCTGGGCTTCAGCTGGATCTTCCGATTCGTGATCAACCCGCTCTTCCTGTTCAGCGGAACGTTCTTTCCCCTCACCCAGCTCCCGGCACCGCTCCAAGTCGCCGCCTGGGCGACCCCGTTGTTCCACGCTGCAGAGCTGATCCGCGGCTTGATCCTCAACCGCCTCGATCCGGCGACGGCGCCCCTCCACCTCCTGTACCTCGTCGTCTTCGCCGCCGTCGGTGTCGCGCTGGCGGACCGGAACCTCGCGCGCCGAATGCGCGCCTGAGCGTGGCCGCCCTCTCGCTGCCGCCATCGCGTCCAGGGGTGCTGGCCAGGACCTGGGCGCCGCTGTGGCGCTCACGCCGGCTGGTGGAGCGGAACGTGATGGTCTATCGACACCAATGGATCGTGATCGCCTCGGGCGTCGTCGAGCCGGTGCTGTACCTGTTCGGCATCGGGCTCGGCATCGGTGGATTGGTGGGCGGTGTCCAGCTCGCGGACGGCCGGTTCGTTTCGTACGCGGCCTACGTGGGGCCTGCCCTGCTCGCCAGCGCGGCGATGAACGGCGCCGTGTTCGAGACCATCTTCAACGTGTTCTTCAAGCTCAACTACGCCAAGACCTACGAGGGCATCCTCGCCACGCCGATGGGCATCACCGAGATCGCGCTGGGCGAGATGCTGTGGGCCCTGATGCGCGCCGCGCTGTACGCCGTCGCGATGCTGGTGATCATGGCCGCCATGGGCCTGATCCTGTCACCGCTGGCGATCCTGGCGCTGCCCGCCGCGCTGTTCATCTCCGCCGCGTTCAGCGCCGCAGGGCTGGCGGGCACCTCGTACCTGCGCACGGTCCAGGACTTCGACATCCCGATGGGGTTGATCGTCCAGCCGATGTTCCTGTTCAGCGGAACGTTCTTTCCGATCACCGCCTACCCGCTTCCGATCCAGGTCTTCATGCATCTCACCCCGCTCTATCACGCGGTCAACCTGATTCGCGGGCTGATGACCGGGATCCTCGGCTGGGGACAGGCGTGGGACTTCGCCTACCTTGCCGCGTTCTTCGTCGTCTTCATGTGGCTCGCGACGCGGCAGATGGAGCGCAAGCTGATCAAGTAGCGCCGAGCTGCGTCCCGGCCTCGGCGCGCGCCACCTCGCCGATGTGCGCCGCGTCCCAGCGTCGGTAGGACTCAGCGATGTACTCGACGGGGTGCCGCGCGGGGATGGAGGTCGAAGCGGTGATCTGCCATCGACACGTCTCGCTGTCGCATGCCATGTCCGGAGCCGGACGCTCGCGCAGCCGCGCAAACAGGCCGCGGCCGACGTCCTGGGCGATCTGCCAGCGCTCCCGCTTCAGCCCGTACGTTCCCGCCGCCCCACAGCAGTCATGCTCGGAATTCCAGGCCCGCAGGCCGGGAATCAGGGCGAACAGATCCATCGCCGGAGTCCCGATGCCGTGCGCCTTGAGCTGGCAGGGCGGGTGGTACGGCAGCTCGCGGTCCAGCGGCGCGAGCCGCGTGTCGAGCTTGCTGCGCTCATGGAGATCACCGAGCAGCTCGCAGATGTCCCATGTCTGGCGTGCCACCGCCCGCGCATCCGGATCATCGAGGTCGAGCATCTCCGCGTACTCGGCCTTGAGCGTGTACCCGCACGAGGTCGAGGTGGTCACGATCCGGTAGCCGCGCCGCGCGTAGTCGCCCAGCACGGTCAGATTGCGCCGCGCCTTGGCGCGCGCCTGCGGGTAGAGGCCGTTGCTGATCATCGGCAGCGCGCAGCAGCTCTGGGGCGGAACGATGACACTGAACCCGTTGCGCTCGAGGACGCTGATCGCGTCGCGGCCGAGGCTCGTCTCGAAGCCGTTCACCGCGCAGCCGTGGAAGTAGATCAGCGTGCGGTCGGGTCCTCGGTCGTCACTGACCCGGCGACGGGCGACGGCGGCCTGGAACGTGCGGCGTGCGAAGGGGTGAAGCGCCGCGGAGCGGTGGACGCCGACCACCCGCTCCCCTATCCAGCGCAGGATGCGGCTGCGGAGCGCGAAGTTGGCGAGTGGGGCGAACGGCACGCCGAGGCGAATCAGCAGGTCGGTATCGGCGATCACACGGTTGCGCAGGCTCGAGCCTCGCTCCTCGACCATCTCGGCACGGGCGCGGCTGTTCGTCTCGGCGATCCGGACCCCCTGCGGACAGGCCCGCGTGCAGAAGCCACAGCCGCTGCACAGATCGACGCTGTGGTCCGCGGAGCGCGGCGCTTCACGGAACCGCTGCGCCTGCGGGCCGACGTACTTAGGGCCCGGGAACAGGTCGGTCACCCGTGCCACCGGGCAGACGGTGTTGCAGACGTTGCACTTGATGCACGCGTCGGTGGAGAAGGCGGGGTAGTGCCGGTCCGCGGCGTCGGTGAAGGTCATGGTCGGCTCACGACGCCGTGCGCCTTGTGGTGGTGGTGGTGGTGGTGGTGGCCGTCGCGCGCTGACCGACGCCGATCAACCGCCCCGCCCGGTGTCCGCTGGCCAGCGCCACCCCGTCACCACAGCGCTCCGAGAGGTAGCGCATGCCCGACAGCTCGCTTCCCACCACCAACACATTGTCCAGCACCACGCGCCCGGCCGTGTCGAGCGGCCGGAGGTCGGCATTGACTCGGATCCCGGCCCGCTCGAGCTCCACGCCGTCGCCGAGCGGCTCTCCCGAGAACCAGCGATCGGCAGAGGGCGACGAGACCGGAAGGCCAAAGACGGTCTCCTCCAGCTTTCCGCCCGGCAGGCCGCGAAGGCCCCCACCGGCGAGTCCGCCGGTCGCCAGCACGAACACACCGGCGGCCACCCGTCGCGGCCGCCCCGCCGCGGCGGTTTCCAGGGCGGCAACGGCGCCCGCGCTGCGTTCGACACCCGTGACCCCAAACCCGATCTCGAGTCTGCCGCCGCTCGCCTCGAACCGGCGGCGAAGCGCGTCGTGGAGTCGGATCCCCGGCACGCTGGGTGGGAGGCTCGGCATCTCGAAGACCGGCCCCAGCTCCCGCACCGCCTCGGCAAGCACCTCCGCGTGGCGGTCGAGACCGAGCACGGCGGGGACGCCGATTCGCCAACGCCCCGCGGGCACCGCCTGCCTGATCAGCGGCCATGCCGAGCGTCGCCACACCGGGTCGTCGAACAGGCGTGCGATGACCAGCGGGGTCAGGTTGCGAAGGCGCGCCAGCCCGGGCAGCTCGACCACCGCCGCGTGCACGCGGGCCGGGCCGCCCGGCCACTCGGCGGCCGCCAGGTTGCGCGCAGCGTATCCGGCCCAGAAGTCACGGTAACGCTCGACGCCGACCAGCAGGAGTCCTTCATCGGCCTCCCAGGGATCGAGGACCGTCGCTTGGCCATCGGGCAGGATCGCGGCACGTCGCAGGCCACCGATGGCGGTCGGGATCCACTCCAGGGGTGCATCCAGGCCGCCCCGGTAGGGAAGCCCCGCATCGGCCAGCCGACGCAGGGCCTCCGCCACCGCGGCCGGCAGGTCATCGGCCAGCACCGCATAGGGGTGTCCGGGCAGGGACGCCAGCGCGGCTGCCGCTGCCGCGGACGACGACGCCTGGCCGCTGTCCGCGATGTCGATCCCCCCATGCACCCAATGACTGGCCGCCATTCCCTTGGCCAGCAGGGCCACATCGGCACCGGACTCCGCCAGTGCCAGGCCGGCGGTCAATCCCGAGAGACCACCGCCGACCACCACCGCATCATGGCTCGGCATGCGACGGCGCTCCGTCCTGGCTGCCGTTTCCGGCGGCGCCGATGGTGTCGACTGCGAGCGTGCCGCGGTAGACACCGGCCTCCAGCCACAGCTCGGCCAGCTGGTCCCCCCAGGCGATGGCCCGGGTCCCGCGGACGCGCTCCGCGAGGAAGGCGAGCAGAGCAGCGTTTGGATCCGGCGTTGCGGAACCATTGAGGCCCATCCCTTGACGGTCGGAGAGCAGCGCGGCTGCCCGGCAGGTGCAGAACGCCCCCTGGCAGGGACCCATCCCGAGACGCGTGGCTCGTCGCAGGTCGTCGAGCGTGGAGTCGGGATGCGCGTCCAGCTCGGCCTGCAGCTGGCCGCTGGTGATGATCTCGCACTCACACACCAGGTCCGCGTCACCGCCGCCTTCAGCCTCGAGCGCGGCGAGCCGCTCCCCCAGCCAGTACGAGCGTCCCTCCTCGGACCCGGGGAGCACCTCATCCGCGGTCCGGCAGGCAGCCGCGACGCCCAGCGCCCCCGCGACCGCGTCGACCGTCTGCTCGGCCATCAACCGATAGGTGGTCAGCTTCCCACCGACGATGCTCCACAGGCCACGGATGCCGTCGCGCTGGCCGTGGTCCACGACGTGGTGCGCCCTGCTGATCTCGCGCGATTCGTGGGCGGCATCGACATCCGCCTCGTCGTACAGGGGTCGACAGCCCGCATAGGCCCGGACCACGCGCGATCCGGACAGCCCGGGGACGAGGCGATCGCCATCGGCGAGCAGGGCGCGCACTTCCTCATCGGTGACCCGCACGTCATCGGGATCGGCGACCTCGACGTCCGTGGTGCCGAGAATGCTGACGGTGTGAACCGGCACGAGGATATCGCCGTCCCCCGCCGGCGCCAGCCGGTTGACCACCGCGCTTGTGAGGCGCCGGTTCATGACCAGCATGGCGCCCTTTCCCGGCCGCATGCCGAGCCGCGCGCCGGCGAGCGCCGCGACTTGGCCAGCCCAGGCGCCGGCGGCATTGACGACCGCGCTGCAGGCGATCGTGCGACGCTCGCCCGTGCGACCCGCCTCCAGCTCGACGCCGGCCACCGCCCCGTCCTCGCCGGTCACGATCCGGGTCAGCCTGGTATATCGCCACGCCTCCGCACCATGCGCCCTCGCCGAGGCGAGGTTCGCATCGATCAGCTCCCACGGTTCGAGCGAGGCATCCGCCACCGAGAAGGCACGCCAGATGCGCCTGTTCAGCAGCGGCTCGGCGTCGAGCAGCGCCGCGGGCGAGACTTCGTCGACCTCGACCCCCGCGGCCGCGCAGGCGGGGACGAAGCGCTCCGCGTAGTCCAGCGGATCGTCGGGGGTGGCCACGAAGTAGCCGCCGGTCAGCTCCAGGCAGGCGGGGGCGATGCGGCGGATGACCGCGTTCTCGCGGGCGCAGTCACGCGCCGACTCGGGGTCGTGGACGACATATCGGGCACCCGAGTGCAGCAGGCCGTGGTACCGACCGCTGGTCCCGGAGCCGAAGTCGGCACGCTCCACCAGGACGGCGCGCAGCCCGCGCATGGCGAGGTCGCGCAGCACGCCGGCCCCGGTCGCACCGCCGCCGATGACCACCACGTCGACGTCAGGCATCGCCGCGGCCCATCAGCAGCGGAAACGCACCGATAACGTAGTCGACCGCGGACACGACGGTGAGCCCGGTGGCGACCACCATCAGCCAGAAGCCCGCGACGCCGATCGAGATCTCCGGGAGAAGCGCGTGGGTCGGTCCACCGGTGCGAGCGTCGTGAGCGAGCAGCAGCAGCGCCATGCCGGCGAGCGTCGCCAGCGTCTTGGCCTTGCCGAGCGCTCGCGCCGGGATCACCACGTCCGCCGCCGCCGCCAGCTGGCGGACGCCCTGGATCACGAACTCCCGGATCAGGATGGTCGCCACCATCCAGGTCGGCAGCAGGCGGACCTCGACCATCGCGATCAGCACCCCGGCAACCAGCACCTTGTCAGCGGTCAGGTCCATGAAGACACCGAGCGGACTCACCTGGCCGCGGGCGCGGGCCACCCGCCCATCGAGGTAATCCGTGGCGGCGGCGACGACGAACACGAAGAACGCGAGGAGGCCGCCGCCCGGAAATGGCAGGAGCAGCAGGGCGATGACCACCGGCGTGAGCGCGATGCGGGCGATGCCCAGCAGGTTGGCAAGCGACGTCAACCGCGGACCGGCAATTGAGACATCCGTCATGCGGCGCGCCCGTCCCGCAGCACAGAATCGGCCGCGTCGCGAGCCCGTCGTGCGCTCGGCGCGGCGAGGCAGTCGCGTGCCAGCTGCCGCAGGCGCTCATGGTCGACGGCGCCGAGGGCGCGCTTGACCGCAGCGAACGACGCAGCTCCCATCGACAGCTCATCGACGCCGAGACCGATGAGCACCGCTGCGCCCGCCGGGTCGCCTGCCATCTCGCCGCAGGCCGCGACCGGGATGCCGGCGGCCGCCGCGGCCGTCGCGGCGAGCTGGATCAGGCGCGTCACGCCGGGATGCAGCGGGTCCTGCCACGGCCCGAGCTCGGGATTGGTACGGTCGACCGCGAGCGCGTACTGGGTCAGATCGTTGGTGCCGATGCTGAAGAAGTCCACCTCGCGCGCGATCGACTCGGCGAGCAGGGCCGCGGATGGGATCTCGATCATCACCCCCAGCCGAGGGTGCGGAGCGCGGGGGGATTGCTCCGCGGCACGGCTCGCCAGCTCGCGGAAGAGCGCGACATCCTGCAGGTCGCCGATCATCGGCGCCATGATCCATGGTTGGCGGCCGGTCCGCTCCCCGGCGCGCAGGATGGCGCGCAGCTGGGCGAGGACCAGCTCCGGGTTGCGCCGCGCCAGGCGCATGGCGCGCATGCCGAGAAAGGGATTCGCCTCCGCGGGCAGGTCGAGGTAGCCGATCGCCTTGTCGCCTCCCACGTCCAGAAGGCGGATCACCACCGGTCGCTCGCCCATCAGCTCCAGGACCGAGGCGTAGGCTGCGGCCTGCACCACTTCTCCCGGCGCCGACGGACGGCCCATGAACAGAAACTCGGTGCGGAACAGGCCGATCGCCTCGGCGCCGGCTGCGAGTGCCGCCGCCGCCTCCTCCGGATGCCCGATGTTCGCCGCCAGCGTGATCCGGTGGCCGTCGCGGGTGCACAGCGGCTGCCCGGACAGCTCCCGATCGGCGATCGACCGCGCCTCCGAGGCATGCCGCCGCCGCTCCAGCGCGACCAGCTCGGATGCGTCCGGCTCGAGCAGAACCTCGCCGCGGTCGCCGTCGATGGCCAGTGCGACGCCGTCGGGCACCGCGGCGGGGACGCCCTCCACGCCGACGACCGCCGGAATGCCCAGCGCTCGGCTCAGGATGGCGGCGTGCGCGGTCCGCGACCCACCGCCCAGCACCACTCCGGCCAGCAGCGCCGAATCGAGCTCCGCGGTCACCGAGGGCGGCAGGTCCTCGGCCACAACGATGGAGCGGCGGGCCAACTGGGGACCGACCTCGCCGCGCGCGCTGCGTGCCACCCGCGCCACGACGTCGCGGACGTCGGCAGCCCGGGCGGAGAGGAGCTCGTCGTCGAGCGCGGCGAGCTGCGCGGCGGCGGCCGCTCCCGCGCGCGAGACCGCGGTGCTGGTCGGCTCCCCGGCGCTCATCCGCCGGCGTGCCTCGGCGACCAGCTCCGGATCGTTTGCCATCATGATCTGCGCCTCGAGAATCCCGGCTTCGGCCGGACGTCCGGCCGCGGTGAGTCGGTCGACGAGACCATTCAGCTGGGCGGTCGCCGCCGCGATCGCATCGTCGAGTCCCAGCTCGTCGCGGCCGCGGTCGGCAGGCTGGGCCTCGTAGCGCCATGCCGGGGCGACGGCGATTCCGGGCGCCGCGGCGATGCCGCGCAGGGTGGTGCTCACGATGCCGGCGCAGGCGGTGCGCTGCCGGCTGGCGGCTCGACCTGCTCGCCGACGCCGCTCTCCACGAGCTCGGCAAGCGCCCGTAGCGCCTCCGATGCGTCCGGCCCCTCCGCGCTGACCCGAACCCGCTGGCCGTGCGCCACCCCCGCGGCCAGGAGGCCGAGCACGCTCTTCGCATTCACCTGCCGCGCGGGGTCTCGCGACAGATTGACGAGGCGGATGTCCGATCCGAAGGCGGCCGCCGCCTTGACGAACGTCGCCGCCGGGCGGGCGTGGAGGCCCGATGGGTTGCGGATCTCGAGCTCGATCTCAGGCGTGGCGCACCTCCTCCTTCTGCCCGAGCTTGCGCTCCGTTCCGGCCCGCAGGCGACCAATGTTGTCGGCATGGGATCCAGTCACCAGCACCGCCGCCCCCAGCGCGTAGAACAGGGCGGCAAGGGAGGCGAGGCCGGCCAGATGCAGCACCCCGACCACGAACGGTGCCAGGAGTGCGCCGATGACCGAACCGAGTGACACGTAACGAGTGCGCCACACCAGCACGACCACCACCGGGCCCAGGACCGCGATGGCCCACGGCGCGAGCGCGACGAGCGCGCCGGTGGAGGTCGCCACACCGCGGCCGCCGGTGAAGCCGATGAACACCGACCGGTTGTGCCCGATGATTGCCGCCACGCCCGCCAGCGCGGGCGCCCACTCGGCAAGGTTTCCGGACCAGCTCGCCGGTAGCAGCCAAGCGACCAGCACCGCCATCGCTCCCTTCCCGAAGTCGAGACCGAAGACGAGCGCCGCGGCGCGCGTCCCGAGCGTGCGCAGGGCATTGGTCGCACCGGTGCGGTGCGAGCCGTAGTCCCGAATGTCGACGCCACGGGTCACCCTGCCGACCACCACGCCGAAGGGAATCGCTCCCAGGAGGTAGCCGAGTGCGGCGGCAGCGGCCAGGCCGGTCATCGGCCGGACTCCAGCTTCTCCATTCGACACGCCTCGTCCGCCGCGGCCACGACGCCGTCCAGGTCATCCCCGGCCGCTGCCTGGACGGCCGCTACGAAGGCGCCCTCGACCAGGGGCCCGCCGCTGATCCTCACGCGGGAGGCGAGTTCCGGCTCGACAAGCTCTTCCAGGGCGGTGCGCGCGGAGAGAATCGCCGAGCCGAGATCGGCGACGACCACCACGCCGGCTCCCCGGTCTGCGGCGCGCACGGCGTCCGCAATGCGGACCGCATCGGTCCCCAGGCTCCCGTCGTCGAGGCCGCCGGCGGCGGCGAGCGAGGGGCCGTCGACCTGCAGGTTGGCGAGCCGCGCCACGAGTTGGGTGACCGCCTCGGCCAGTGGCCCGGAGTGGGAAACGACGACCACTCCGACCGCGCCGGGTGGTGCGGAATCGGTCATCAGCTGCGCCTCCGGTTGGTCGTGCTGAGCGCTGGGAGTACGGGGGCCGGGTGTCCGGCCCCCGTCAGCGGGTTGGGACTAGTGCTCCTCCCAGTCGAGCGAGCGCTGCACCGCCTTCTTCCAGCCGCGATACAGTTTCTCCCGGCGCTCGTCGTCCATCGCCGGCTCGAACCGCCGGTCGAGGGCCCAGTTGGCCGTCACGTCACCGGTGTCCTTCCAGAAGCCGACCGCCAGCCCGGCGAGATACGCGGCGCCGAGCGCCGTCGTCTCGGCCACCTTGGGTCGCTCGACCGGCACGCCCAGGATATCGGCCTGGAACTGCATGAGCGCATCGTTGACGACCGCACCGCCATCGACCTTCAGCTCCTTGAGGGTGACGCCGGAGTCGATCTGCATCGCCTCCAGCACCTCGCGGGTCTGGTAGGCCATCGAGTCGACGGTGGCCTTGGCGATGTGCTCGATGGTCGATCCGCGCGTCAGCCCCACGATCGCGCCTCGGGCGTACTGGTCCCAGTACGGCGCCCCGAGGCCCACGAATGCCGGCACCAGGTAGACACCTCCGGTGTCTTCAACCTTGGCGGCGAGCTTCTCGATGTCCGCCGATTCGGTGATCGCCCGCAGGCCGTCACGGACCCACTGCACGGCGGCCCCACCGATGAAGATCGCGCCTTCGAGGCAGTAGGTGACCTTGTTGTCGTAGCCCCAGCCGACGGTGGTCAGCAGCCCGTTCTTGGAAGGGACGGCCTCCTCGCCGGTGTTCATCAGCATGAAGCAACCGGTGCCATATGTCTGCTTGGCGAGCCCCGGCTCGAAGCAGGCCTGGCCGAAGGTGGCTGCCTGCTGGTCGCCCGCGACGCCCGCGATCCGCAGCGGCGCGCCGAAGAACTCCGGATCGGTCTCGCCATACACCTCCGAGGAAGGACGGGGCTGCGGCATCATCGAGCGCGGGATCCCCATCTCGCCCAGGAGCTCGTCGTCCCAGTCGAGGGTGTGGATGTTGAAGACCATCGTCCGGCTGGCATTGCTGTAGTCGGTGACGTGCACCTTGCCGCCGGTCAGGCGCCAGATCAGGAAGCTGTCGACGTTGCCGAACAGCAGCTCACCCCGCTCCGCCTTCTCGCGCGCCCCGGGGTTGTTCTCCAGGATGTGCCTGATTTTCGTTCCGGAGAAGTACGCATCGATCGGCAGCCCGGTCTTCTCTCGGACCGTGTCCTCGAGGCCCTTGGCCTTGAGCGAGTCGCAGTAGCCGGCGGTGATCCGGCTCTGCCACACGATGGCGTTCTGCACCGGCTTCCCGGTGTTCTTGTCCCAGACCAGGGTCGTCTCCCGCTGATTGGTGATGCCGATCGCGGCGATGTCCTCCGTCGAGGCGCCGGCGTCCGCAATCACCTTCTTGGCGACCGCCAGCTGCGAATCCCAGATTGCCTCTGGATCGTGCTCCACGTGGCCCGGCGACGGATAGATCTGGGGAAACTCCTGGTTTGCCACCTTGTGAATCGTGCCCTGCGGCGTGAACAGAATTGCGCGGCTCGATGTCGTGCCCTGGTCGAGAGCCAGGACGTACTTCGCCATGTCGATCAACGCTCCTTTTCAGTCAGCGAGGATCCCGTCAGGCGCCCGCGATGGCATCGCGCAGCGACTCGAACAGGATCGTGGTTGAGGTGGCGCCCGGGTCCGCATGGTGCGCCGAGCGCTCCCCCAGGTAGCTTGCCCTCCCCTTGCGGGCGACGAGCGGGGTGACCCGATCGCGTCCCTCAGCCGCGGCCGCGGCGGCGGCGCGCAGCGCATCGGCGGGGTCGGCCTCGCCGATGCGGGAGTCGTAAGCGTCGACTGCCGGCGCCATGGCATCGACCATCGTCTTGTCGTCAGGCTCCGCCCGGCCGCGCTGTTTGACCCCCTCGAGCCCGGCGCGCAATGCCGCCCCGAACTCCTGTCCGCTGACCGTTCGCCGATCGCCGAGGGCGGTCCCGAGGCGCAGGAAGAAGGTTCCGTACAGCGGGCCGCTGGCGCCGCCGACGGTGGAGATGAGCGTCATCCCCACCGCCTTGCCGATCGTGCCCAGGTCGGCCTCCGACAGCTCTGGGAGCTTCGCGGCAACCGCCGTGAAGCCGCGATCCATGTTGATGCCGTGGTCTGCGTCACCGATCTTCGAGTCGAGATCGGTGAGTTCCGCCTTTCGCTCCCGCAGACGCTCTGCGAAGAGCTCCACGCCGCGGATCAGCTCGGCCGCGCCGATCTCGGTCACAGCGCTCCTACTGCCAGCGGAGCGCCGCGGTGTGAACCGGGGCATCCCACAGGCGGGTCATCTCGTCGTCGAGCTTGAGCAGGGTGATCGAGCAGCCCGCCATCTCGAGCGAGGTGATGTAGCTGCCGATCAGGTTGCGCTCGATGCGCACCCCGCGGTCCGCGCACATCTGGACGACCTTGCGGTAGACGACGTACAGCTCGATCAGCGGCGTTCCACCCATCCCGTTGACGAAGGCCAGGACGCGATCACCCGAGCTGAACGGCAGGTCGTCCAGGATCGGGGTCAGGAGCATTTCGGTGACCTCGTCTGCCGTCGCCATCGCGCGCCGCTCCCGTCCGGGCTCGCCGTGGATGCCGATGCCGATCTCCAGCTCGTCGTCCCCGATCTCGAAGGTCGGCTTCCCTGCGGCCGGCACGGTGCAGCTGGTGAGCGCCATGCCCATCGACCGCACGTTGGCCTGCACCCGCTCGCAGAGCGCCTTCACCGTCGCGAGGTCCTGTCCCTCTTCGGCCGCGGCGCCCACGATCTTCTCCGCCAGGACCGTGCCGCCCACCCCGCGGCGCCCGGCCGTGTAGAGGGAGTCCTGGACCGCGACGTCGTCCGCGATCACCACGCTGGCGACCTCGATCCCCTCGCCCTGCGCCAGCTCGGCGGCCAGCTCGAAGTTCATGATGTCGCCGGTGTAGTTCTTCACGATGTGGAGCACGCCGGCGCCGCCATCCACCGCCTTGGTTGCGGCCAGCATCTGGTCGGGCACCGGGGAGGTGAAGACGGCCCCCGGGCACGCGGCATCCAACATGCCGAGTCCCACGAAGCCACCGTGCATCGGCTCATGGCCGGAGCCTCCTCCGGAGACGACACCAACCTTGCCCTTGCGGGGTGCATCGGCCCGGACGATGACGTTGGGCTCGATGACCCGGATCAGGTCGAGATGGGCGGCGGCCATCCCGGCCAATGCCTCGTCGACGAGGCTGTCCGGTGCGTTGATGAGCTTCTTCATGCCGTTTCGCCCTCGCGGACGGCGGTCCCCATGTCCGGGTCCTCCGGAACGCGACCGGGCTCCTCGCTGACCGCCGGCAGCCCGTTGCCGACGAACCAGTCATACACGTATGCGCCCAGCACGCCGCCGATCAGGGGACCGATGATCGGGATCCAGAAGAAGTTCGGTCCGGTGGCGTTGAAGACGTTCGCGCCGTGTGTGAAGAAGCTGAACAGGCGCGGACCGAAGTCACGGGCAGGATTGATCGCGTACCCGTAGTTCGCGCCGAAGGTTGCGCCGATGACGACCACCAGCAGCCCGATGATGAACGGCGCCAGGTTGGCCCCGGGGGCCGTGTTGCGCGTATCGGTGATCGCGACGATGGCCATCACCAGCAGCATGGTGCCCACGACCTGGTCGATGAGCCCGGTCAGCAGGCCGATGGAGTGTCCGGCATTCTGCGTCGCATTGCCCGCCAGGCCGGCGTACGTGGAGAACACGCCGGCCGTGGCCCCGGTCTTGTCGATGTTCGGCACGCCGTAACCGATGGCGTCGAACGACTCCTTGTAGACGAGGTAGACCAGGGCCGCAGCGACGAACGCGCCCGCGGTCTGGGCGACCCAGAAGGGAATCACCTTGTTCCAGCTGAAGCCGCGTCGGGCGGCCAGGGCGAGGGTCACCGCCGGGTTGATGTGAGCGCCACTCACGCCGCCGGCGACGTAGACGCCCATCACCACCGCCAGGCCCCAGGCGATGTTGATGGACAGGAAATCCCCCTTGCCGGTAAGCACCACCTGGGCCACGACCCCCACGCCGAACACGATCAGTGTGAAGGTGCCGAGGAACTCTGCGAGCAGCTCTTGGGTCAACGTCGTTCGCTTCATGAGGATCTCCATGTCGAGGCTGGCCAGATCCTAGAGAACGCCCGCGCCGGCGCGGGTGGGGGAGCATCGCGATCGGCGAAGGCGGCCTCCTTCCCCCACTTCACAGCGGACGCTCGACGCAGCGCGTCGAACCGAGCGGGCGCGCCGGTGTGCGATGGCAACTTCCCGCCCGATGGGCCGGTTGTCAAGCCCCGCGCACAGTCTGACGCGGGCGCCGGTCGCAACTACCGCCGGGCAGCGACTCGGCGCTGGAGGAGGCGGAGTCCCACGGTCAGCGCGACCCAGGTCGTCGCTGCGGCGATTCCGACATACAGCGCGAAGGGCATCCCGCTCGGCCACGCGACGGAGAGCGCCAGGAGGCCCGCGATCCCCGCGCCGAGCAGCACGACCAGCAGGTAGCGCGAGCTGAACTCTCCGGCCGGCCGTGCCGGACGGGCGGCGCGTTGCTGGGCGACCTTCTCGGCCCGCCGCTTGCCCGCCGGCGAGACCGGCAGGGCGTAGCGGTCCTGGTTCTTCGTCATGCGCTCATAGGCGCGTCGTTCGGCGCGGGACATCGGTCGGTGAGTCTAGCCGCTCCCGGGGGCAACCGGCGGCATCGGTCTGTACCATAGGAGGCCGATGCACGAGATCTTCGACCAGTTCAAGCAGCAGCTGCCGGACATCGATCCGACCGAGACCCAGGAGTGGATCGACTCGCTCGACGCGGTCGTCGACCAGGCGGGGCCGGAGCGGGCGCGGTTCCTGGTCTACAAGCTGCTCAAGCGGGCTCGCCAGCGCCAGGTCGGCCTCCCACCCCTGGTGCAGACGCGCTACATCAACACCATCTCCCCCGAGCAGGAGCCCTACTTCCCCGGCGACGAGGCGATCGAGCTGCGCATCCGCCGCATCATCCGCTGGAACGCGCTGGCCATGGTCCTGCGGGCGAACACCCGATTCGAGGGCATCGGCGGCCACCTGTCGACCTACGCCTCCGCCGCCAGCCTGTACGAGGTCGGGTTCAACCACTTCTTTCGCGGTCACGACGACGGCCCGGGAGACCTGGTCTACTTCCAGGGTCACGCTGCCCCGGGGATCTATGCCCGCGCGTTCCTGGAGGGCCGCCTGACCGAGGAGCAGCTCGACCACTTCCGCCGCGAGGCGCTGTGGCCGGGCGGCCTGTCCTCGTATCCCCACCCGCGGCTGATGCCCGACTTCTGGCAATTCCCGACGGTCAGCATGGGCCTGGGGCCGATCAGCGCCATCTATCAGGCCCGCTTCAACCGCTACCTCGCCGCGCGTGGCATCGCCGACACTGCCCGTCAGCGCGTCTGGGCCTTCCTGGGCGACGGCGAGATGGACGAGCCGGAGTCGGTCGGCGCCCTGTCGCTGGCTGCCCGCGAAGGGCTCGACAACCTGACCTTCGTCGTCAACTGCAACCTGCAGCGGCTTGACGGCCCGGTGCGCGGCAACGGCAAGATCATCCAGGAGCTGGAGGCCATCTTCCGGGGCGCCGGCTGGCATGTGATCAAGGTCATCTGGGCCCGAGAGTGGGATGACCTGCTCGCGCGGGACAAGGACGGCGTACTCCTCAACAAGATGAGCGACACGCTCGATGGCGACTTCCAGCGACTGAGCGTGGCGGACGGCGCGTTCATCCGCGAGCACTTCTTCGGCCCGGACCCTCGCCTCAGGGCGCTCGTCGAGCACCTGTCCGACGAGGAGCTCACCAAGCTGCGCCGGGGCGGTCACGACTATCGAAAGGTGTACGCCGCCTATGCGGCCGCGGTGGCCCACACCGGGGCGCCGGTCGCGATCCTGGCCAAGACGGTCAAGGGCTGGACGCTCGGCCCCGGGATCGAGGCACGCAACGTCACCCACCAGGCCAAGAAGCTGACCCTGGACGAACTGAAGATCTTCCGCGACCGGCTGGAGCTGCCGATCCCGGATGCACAGCTCAAAGACGCGCCGTATTACCACCCCGGACCGGGCTCGCCGCTGATCGAGTACATGCAGGAGCGGCGTCGGGCGCTCGGAGGCTCGCTGCCCCGCCGGCCCGCACCCGCGGGTCCCCTGCCGCCGGTCGGCGACGCCGCGTTCTCGGAGCTGTTCGCCGGTTCGGAGCGGCCCGCCTCGACGACGATGGCCTTCAGCCGGCTCGTCCGCAACCTGGTCCGCGACCCGCACATCGGGCGCCGCATCGTCCCGATCATCCCGGACGAGGCGCGCACCTTCGGCATGGACCCGCTGTTCAAGGAGGTTGGCATCTACAACCCGCTGGGGCAGCGCTACACGCCGGTCGACAAGGAGCTCCTGCTCAGCTACCTCGAGAAGACCGACGGCCAGATCCTCGAGGAGGGGATCACCGAGGCGGGCGCGATGGCCGACTTCACCGCCGCGGGCACGAGCTACTCGGTCCATGCGGAACCGATGATCCCGTTCTACATCTTCTACTCGATGTTCGGCATGCAGCGCACCGGGGACCTGGTGTGGGCCTTTGGCGACTCACGCGGCCGCGGCTTCATGATGGGGGCCACGGCGGGGCGCACCACCCTGACCGGCGAGGGCCTGCAGCACGATGACGGGCACAGCCACGTCCTGGCCAGCACCATCCCGAACATCCGCGCCTACGATCCGGCGGTCGCCTACGAGCTGGCGGTCATCGTGCGTGACGGCATCCGCCGCATGTACGTGGACGGGGAGGATGTCTTCTACTACGTGACGCTCTACAACGAGAACTGGCCGATGCCAGCGCTCCCCGACGCCGTCGAGGAAGGCATCCTGCGGGGGATCTACCGGTATCGAGCGGCAGAGAGCGCCGGCCGTCGCGTCCAGCTCCTCGCCTCCGGCTCGATCCTGCACCAGGCGGTTCGCGCCCAGCAGATCCTTGCCGAGCGGCACGGTGTCGCGGCCGACGTGTGGAGCGTGACCAGCTTCCAGCTCCTGCGCAACGACGCGCTCGCGATCGAGCGCTGGAACCGGCTGCACCCCGACGCCGAGCCTCGCGTGGCGTACCTGGTCCGGCAGCTGGCCGCAGCCCCGGGCCCGACGGTCGCCGCGACCGATTACATGAAGCAGGTTCCCGACATGGTCGGGCGCTGGATCACGGGCCCGTATGAAGTGCTCGGCACCGATGGCTTCGGCCGCAGCGACACGCGCGAGGCGCTCCGCACGCACTTCGAGGTCTCCCCGGAGCATATCGCCTACGCTGCCCTCCACGGCCTGTGTCTCACCGGCGAGGCGAGCCGGGAAGAGCTGGTGCGCGCGATCGGCGAGCTGGGGATCGACCCCGACCGGACCGACCCGCTCCTGGCCTAGCTGACGCTGCCGGCCCGCAGATCGGGCGACCCGCCCGCAAGCAGACGACGGCCGCAGGCGGCGCATGCCGCGTCGTTCGTCCCGACCGCCGCCCGACACGCCTCGCAGCGGATCGGCGCCAATGCGGCCAGGGTGGCGCGCAGCGCGATCAGCAACGCGCGCAGCGTGCGCCTCCGCCCGCCTAACGGCCTGGCCACGGCGGTTGATGCCTGCGGGGGTCGGCCATAGCGGTCCGGTTGCTGGTGCGCGGTGGCCCACCAGCGTCGGCGCGCATGGTCGTAAGCGGCGCGGGCGGCGGGATCGGTCAGCAGGCCGCGAACGGCGTTGACCACCTGCATCTCCTCGGTGGCGCGCGGTGAGCCGTTCCGATCGGGGTGGAACGTGCGCGCCAACCGGCGACAGGCCTCGACGACCTCGGCGGTGGAGGCGCCGGGCTGGACCTGCAGAAGTCGGTAGACGTCGCGGTCCGGGGAGTAGGGATAGAGGCGCGGCTGCATCGGGCTGCACCGATGGTAGCGGACCCGGTGCAGAGTGTGCCGGTCGCGGACGCACCCGAGCCGGAGATTCAGAACGGTGCTCCGGCGCGATCTTTTGGGATGCCCTTTTCGTTATTGCGACTATCAACTTGACATCGTGAAGGTGCAAAGTTATCTTTGTGCCCGTCAGCGCACATTCACGCTCATCAGATTGAACGATTCCGAGGAGGACTCGCAAGATGCTGGATTACCGGCTCCACTACGCTCGGATGGCCACCGAGGACCGGCTCGAGGAGACCGCTCGCCAGCGGGCGGCGCTTCGCGGAACCGTTCGACGGGTCTATCGGCTTGCACGCGCGCCGCGCGGCGGACGCTCGGCGGAGCGGCGCTAGATGGCTCGCGACGTGATCTCCACCTGCCCGGTGTGCGAGGCGGAGCTGGCCATCACCCGACTCCACTGCCGCACCTGCGGCACCGCGCTCGAGGGCGAGTTCAGCGTCGGGCGTTTCGGGCGCCTCGGCCGCGAGCAGCTTTCCCTTCTCGAGAGCTTCCTGCGTTCGCGCGGCAACCTGAAGGAGATGGAGCGAGAGCTCGGAATCTCCTACCCGACAGTGCGCGGTCGAGTCGACGCGCTGGTCCGTGCGCTCGGACTCGGCGAGACCGCCGCCGCTGCCCCCGATGCTGACGTGCCGCCGGGCGCCGCCGAGGAGCTCCCATCCGACGACGCGCCGGCGACGGGTCGCCGCGAGATCCTTGAGCGCCTTGCACGCCGCGAGATCACCGCCGACGAGGCCGCCGCGGCCCTGCGGGTGCAAGCCCGAGAGGCGTAGATGGCGAACTTCGTCCGCACGCAGTCAATCGAGCACGAGGTCGGAGCCCGCGGCAGCGTGCTGGTCAAGGTCACCGATGCAGACGTGCGGGTACGCGCCGCGGGAGGCTCGCTGGCACGCGTGCGTGCCACCTTCAGCCTCAGCGCCTCCTCGGATGCCGAGGCGGATCGGGTGATGGACGAGGTGCAGCTGCAGGTCTCGCGGAGCACGGGACGGCTCGCGGTCGAGGAACGCACCAGGCACCCGGGCTCGCGGCTCGGAACGGTCAGCCGGCTCTTCTACGGCGCCGGATCCGTCGAGCTTGACGTGGACCTCGAGGTGCCTGCCGAATGCGAGCTGCACGTGGAGACAGTGAGCGGCGACGTGACCGCCGACGGCTTCGCGGGCGTCCAGTCGTACGTCACCATCTCCGGCGACCTGCTGCTGACTCCGGCGTCCGGTACGCTCGCGGTCAATACCGTATCGGGCGACACGACGATCCGCGCCGACGCGGCGCTCGACCTGGACTCCCGGTCGGTGAGCGGCGACCTGTCGGTCGTCACGCAGCGCTTCTCCACACTGCGGGCCGCGTCGGTGAGTGGCGACCTGGAGGTCGAGGGCGCGCTCGACGCCGCCGGACCCCATCGCCTCGAGACGGTCAGCGGGGACGTGGCCATCGGGCTGGTCGGCGGCGCGACGGTCGACGTCCGCGGCCTCTCAACGGAGATCCACTCCAGCCTCCCGCATCGGCTGGAGGGGCGAGCCGATCGAAGACGGGTGACGGTCGGCGACGGCGCGGCGCGGATCGCCTTTTCGTCGATGTCCGGCGACCTCTTGCTGCGCGCGCCGCGGCGCCTTCCGTCCGCGCCAACCACGCCGGCGGCCGGCGGCGAGGTGGCATCCGATGCGCTGCGGGACCTCGACGTCCTGCAGGCGCTGGAACGCGGCGAGATCGACGTCGACGAAGCTGCCCGACGGCTCGGCGGAGCTGACCGTGGCCGATGAGCTGAGGCTGGTCCTGCAGCTGGTGGCCGATGGCCGGCTCTCCCCCGGCCAAGCTGCGACACTGATCGACGCGCTCGGGAGTGCCGGTGCACGATCACGCCCCGGCGAAGCGGGTGATGCGGCTCGGGGAGATGGGGCCGCCGCCGGTCCGCGACAGGTCCGGATTCGAGTTTCCGAGCGAGGACGACAGGTCGTGAACCTGCGCATTCCGCTTGCCTTTGCCGACATGGCGGCGCGCATGGTCCCAGGCCTCTCCACAGAACAGAGTGACCGCATCCGCCAGGCGGTCAGCGGCGGCCTGATCGGCCCCATCCTGGATGTCGAGGATGAGGACGGCGACGGCGTGCTGATCAGCGTCGAATGATGGAGCGCGAGATGAGCGGACACCCGATGGAGCCGGTTGGGCGGACTGGCCGGCGGGCGAGCGGGCCGACACGGGGGCCGGCCATCGAGGCGGTCGGGCTGGTCAAGGAGTTCGAGCGCGGGCGTCGAACGATCTGGCAGCGCATCCGCGGTGAGGCGGACCAGCGCGAGCGTTTCCGCGCGGTGGACGGGGTCGACCTGCGAGTCGAGCGTGGCGAGATCTTCGGTATGCTCGGCCCGAACGGCGCCGGCAAGACGACCACGATGCGGATGCTGGCCACGCTGCTGGAGCCGACCGCAGGCAGCGCGCGGGTGCTGGGTATCGATGTCGTCGCCGAGCCGCGAGAGGTCCGGCGCCGAATGGGCGCGGTGCTCTCCGACGGCCGGAGCGTGTACTGGAAACTGACCGCCCGGGAGAATCTCGAGTACTTCGCCGCCCTCTATCACGTCCCCGCCGCCGAGTCGCGCGCCCGAGTCACGCGAGCGCTTGAGACCGTGCGCCTGACCGACCGCGCCGATGACTACGTCGAACGCTTCAGCACCGGAATGCGCCAGCGGCTGGTCCTGGCGCGCGCGCTGCTTCCCGACCCGGAGATCCTCCTTCTCGACGAGCCCACCGTCGGCCTCGACCCGCAGTCCGCGCGGGACCTTCGCGAGCGGGTCGTCGAGCTGCGCGGCGAGGGACGCACCGTGCTCTTGACGACGCACTACATGGAGGAGGCAGACCAGCTCTGCGACCGGATCGCGATCGTCGACCACGGCCGAGTGGTGGCGCTCGACACCCCGACCGGGTTGAAGCGGACGATCGCCGCGACCGAGGTGGTGCGCCTGGAACTCTCGGGGGGCGAGCCGGAGAGCGCCGTCCTCGACCGGCTGGCCCGAGGCGGGTCGATCGCTCACTCGGCTCGCGAGAACGGCGCGCTGAACGTCACCATCCACTGTCGCAGCGCGCGGGATTTCGTTCCCGCTGCCTTCGACGCCGCCCGGGCAACGGGCGCCACGATCAACCACGTCGAGGTTGTGCCGGTCACGCTCGAGGACGTGTTCCTGTCGCTCACCGGTCGGGCGCTGCGCGAATGAGCAACCCTCGCTCAGGTCGACTTGGCTCGGCGGCAGCCGACCTGCGCGCATTCGGTGCCGCCGGTATGAAGGAGTGGCGTCTGCTGCGCCGCTACCCGAGCCTGATGTTCGGCTTCCTGTTCTGGCCGATCGTGCTGCCGGTCGCCTACGTGCTCCAGGCGCGGGGCTATGCCGGTGACAGCACCGCTGCGCTGGACGCCTTCGCGGCGCGGACCGGCACGTCACAAGTCGCCGGCTTCCTGTTCCTCGGCTGGGCAGCGTACATGTGGATCAGCATGATCCTGTGGGGACCGGGGACCGCCCTGCGCACCGAGCAGGTGCGCGGCTCGCTGGAGGCGCTGTTCATGACTCCCGTCTCCCGGCTCGTGATCCTCTTCGGCCCGCTGGTCTCGCAGGTGGCCTGGGCAGTCTGGATGTTCGCCATCGTCGGAACGGTACTGGTCGTCTTCTTCGGCGTCGCGATCGCTCCGCTCGAGGCGCTGCGGGCGCTCGGCGTGATCGTGGTCGCCGTTCCGGCTCTGTACGGCCTCGGCGCGCTGTTCGCCGCGGTCGTGCTCCGCTTCGGCGAGGTGCACGCCCTGGTCCAGGGGGTGCGCGGCGTGTTCACCGTGTTCTGTGGGATGAGCTTCCCAATCGTCCTCCTCCCCGGCTGGGCGCACGCGGTGGCGCTGGCGCTGCCGCCCACATACCTGATCGGCGACCTGCGCAGCGTGCTGCTGGGCAGCAGCGCCCTGGTCGGCGTGCTGCCCGACCTCGCGATCCTGCTGGGCCTTGGCGCGGCGATCTCGGTGCTGGCCGTGATCGCCTTCCTCCGTACCGAGCGCTACGCGCGGCGCGGCGGCTCGCTGGCCTCGTACTGAGGTGCCCGGCCGGTCCGCACTGAAGGCGGAGGCGCGAGCGGCGCTGGCGATTGCCCGCAAGGAGCTGCGCATCGCCGTCCGGTATCCCCTCAACGCGGTCAACGAGGTGCTGCAGCCGCTCTACCAGTTCCTGCTGCCCAGCCTGCTCCTGGGCGCCACCTTCCTGGTGGGCGGCCGCGCCATCGGGCTCGAGGCATCCGCGGGCACCTCGGACCTCGCCGGCTTCCTGTTCCTGGGGATGATCGTCGGCGGCCTGGTCGGGACGGCCTTCTGGGAGATCGCCTTCAGCTTCAAGCGCGAGATGGACGCGGGCACGCTGGAGCCGGCATGGCTGACCCCCACCTCGCCCGAGACGCTCGTCATCGGGCGCGCGATCTCGGGGCTGGTCATCTCGGGCGCCGCGAGCCTGGTGCTGCTCGGCATCGGCCTGTTCGTCTTTGGCGCGTCGTTCTCACCGGGCATCTGGCTCGCGCTGCCGGCGCTGCTGCTGGCCGCGGCCAGCATGATCGGCATCGGCTACCTGGTCGCCTCGATGGTGCTCCTGCTCCGGGAGCCGAGCTTCTTCGTGGACGCCACGAACTTCCTCTTCGCCATCGTCTCGGGCGTGATGTTTCCGGTGGTCGTCCTGCCGGTCGCCGTGCGCTGGGTCGCCTACTTGCTGCCGACCACCTACGCACTCGACCTGCTCCGGGTGCATGCCCTCGGCACCCGCCCCCTGCTGAGCCCCGCTCTCGAATGGATCCTGCTCGTCCTCTTGGCGCTGGGCACGCTGCTGCTCGGGCGCTGGGTGTTCGGCCGCACCGAGCACCGCATGCGGGTCAAGGGGACGCTCGGCCAGCATTGATCGCCGGGGGCGTGTAACGTGAGGCTCCTTGACCGGGATGGAGCCGTCCACCAACGCCGATGCGGTCACCGTCATCGAGCACGCCAACTTCTGCGTCTCCGATCCGCTGGGCGACATCGCGCCCGGCAGCTACCACGGCTTCTTCCGGACCGATACGCGCTTCCTGTCGCGCTTCGAGGTGTCCATCGACGGACGACCGTTGGAACGCCTCTCCTCCCTGCTCCACGGCCACCGGCAGGCAAGCTTCTACCTGACCAATCCCGCCGACTTCCCCGTCGGCCCGAATGCGCTGGCGGCGATCCGCGACCGCGAGATCCGCGACAGCCTGCGGGAGCGGATCCGGCTGATCAGCTACGCGGAACAGCCGCTCGAGTTGGAGCTCAGGCTCGCGTTCGATGCGGACTTCGCCGACATCTTCGAGGTGCGCGGACGCAAGAAGCTGCGGCGTAGCGTCCGCCGGGAGCAGGAAGGCAGACGGCTCTACTATCGCTATGACCGCGCCGGGTATCGTCGCTCGACCACCGTCACGCTCGACCGCGATGTCCGCTGGGAAGATGCCGGGTCCTGCAGCCTGACGGTCAGGCTCGAGCGCGGCGTGCCCTGGGAGCTGCATGTCGAGGTCGCGGGCGAGGAGTCCCAGGACGACGGGCCGCATCCGCTGCCGTCGGCCATCAGCAGCGATCCGGAAGGCGTCAACCGATGGGCCAGCCGCATCCCGCTTCTGGAGACCGGCGACGCGCGCCTTGCCTCGGCGTGGCGACAGGCCACGTTCGACATGGCCTCGCTGCTGCTCACCGTGCCCCAGGGCGGCTTCATCCCGGCCGCCGGCGTCCCGTGGTACCTCGCAGTCTTCGGCCGCGACGCCTGCATCGCCACGATGCAGACCCTGCTGCTCGGCAGCGAGCTGGCGGTCGGCACGCTGCGGCAGCTGGCCGCCTACCAGGGCGACACGCTGGACCCCTTCCGCGACGAAGAGCCGGGGAAGATTCCCCACGAGGTCCGGCACGGGGAGCTATCGGCGCTTGCCCAGGTCCCGCATGGGCGCTACTACGGGTCGGTGGACGCGACGCCGCTGTATGTGATGCTCTTCGTGGAGGCGTGTCGGTGGAGCGGGTGGCTCTCCGCAGACGCGGCGCCGGAGCCGGGCGAGCATGCCCGAAGGTCGCTTCCCACTCGCCTGCGCGCGGTCCTCCCGGCCGTCGAGCGCGCGATCGAGTGGATCGACCGCTTCGGCACGGGCGTCGACGGCCTGGTCTGGTACGAGCAGCGCAGCCCGAGCGGGATCCGCAACCAGGTGTGGAAGGACTCCTGGGACAGCTATCGGTTCGCCGACGGACGGATCGCCGAGCCGCCGATCGCCGCAATCGAGGTGCAGGGCTACGTGGTGGCGGCCAAACGCGGGCTTGCCGACGTCTACCTGCGCCTGGGACGAACCGATGAGGCGGCGCGCCTGCACCGCCAGGCCGAGGCACTCGCGGCCGCCATCGACGAACGCTTCTGGATGGCGGCCGACGGGATGTACGCGATGGGCATCGACCGCGAGGGGGCACACATCGACAGCGTCACGAGCAACCCCGGCCACCTGCTGTGGTGCGGGGCGCTGACGACCCCACGAGCGGCCGCCGTGGCCGAGCGCCTGATGGCGCCCGATATGTTCTCTGGCTGGGGTGTCCGGACGATGTCGACGCGGATGCGAGGCTACAACCCGATCAGCTACCACAACGGCACGGTGTGGCCGCATGACAACTCGCTGATCGCGGCCGGGCTGGCGCGCTACGGTCACGGGCAGGCGGCATGGCGAGTCGTGGACGCGCTCCTCGACGCGGCGGACCGTAATCCGCACCACCGCCTGCCGGAGCTGTACGCCGGATTCGACCGCCACTCCACGCCGGACCTGGTGGCCTACCCGACGGCCTGCGCGCCGCAGGCCTGGGCGACCGGCGCCATCGTGCTTGCGGCGCAGACGCTGCTCGGCTTCTCGCCCGGCGATCCGGGGCCGAGCCAGCCGTTGCCCGGCGCCCCGTCGGTTCGCCTCCGAAAGGTGCGCCTCGCCGGGCAACGGATCGACCTGCAGAGCCCCTAGTCCTCGTCGACCTCCAGCGTCGCGCGGCCCTCCAGCCGATCAGCGGTGGGAAGCACGATCGTCGCCGACACGAGCCAGACCAGCGCGACCACGAACGTGACCAGGGCCGCCGGAAGGAGGACCCCCAGGAAGAGCAGCACCAGTCCGAGGAGCGCAAGCAGACCGATCGCCACCGGCCGCGCAAAGAAGGTGCGGATCCCCAGTCGCACGCGTGACAGGATGGGCTCGTCGGCCCGCAGGGGATCCAGGACAACCGGCCAGACGACGAACGCCACGACCCAGGTGGCCAGCAGCAGGTAGAACGAGGCGACGGCCAGGAACGGCCCAAGCGGCGGCGGAAGCTGGGAGCCGACGGTGATGTCCAGGACACCGACCGCCATCAGCGCCAGCTGCACGAACCCGATGCCCAGGATTCGGCCCGGTTCCCGGGTGAATCCCTGCCGCCAATCGGCGAATGTCGCCCGATCGTCCCGCACCAGGCGTGCGGTCATCCGTCCCAGCCCGGCGCTGAGCGGGATCATCAGCAGCCAGAGCAGCGCTGCTAAGGGGCTGAATCGGACGAGATACAGGACCAGGATCAGCGTCACGCCCCAGGCGAGGTTGGCAGGCACCAGCCGAAACGAGTTGAGATACAGGCCCCTGGCCGCATTGCGGATGCTGGCAATCACTCCCGCCTGCGGCGGCACGACGCGGCCGGGCCCGTCGGCCGCGCCCCTGCGCGACGATCCGCTGGGCCACAGCTGATCGGAATGCGCCGGGCGATTGGCACGGTCGGGTGGTGGTGTGGCGGCGGGCGTGACGGACCTCCTGCGGTTCGACGGGCGATCAGTATTGCCCTTCCGCGGCGATGGCGCTGTTCCCCCGCGGCTGCGGGGGAGGCGCCGGCGGTCCTGCAGGTCACCTACAATCGACCGCCGATGCACGATGAGGCGCGCAGGCCACTGCGCTGGTGGGAAGGCGCCGTCATCTACCAGGTCTACCCGCGCAGCTTCCGCGACGCCAATCGCGACGGGATCGGGGACCTGGCAGGCATCGTCGAGCGCCTCGACCACCTCCGTGGCGCGCCCGGCGCGCTCGGCGTCGACGCGATCTGGCTCTCCCCGATCTTCCCCAGCCCGCTCCACGACTTCGGCTACGACATCAGCGACTACACCGGCGTGGCCGCGGAGTTCGGGACCCTGGAGGACCTCGACGCGCTGGTCGCCGCCGCCCATCAGCGCGGCCTGCGGATCCTGCTCGACCTGGTGCCGTGCCACACCTCCGTCGAACACCCATGGTTCATCGAGGCCCGCTCGTCGAGGCACAACGCGCGTCGCGACTGGTTCACCTGGCAGGATCCGGCCCCGGATGGCGGGCCGCCGAACAACTGGGTGGCGAACTTCGGGGGCTCGTCCTGGACGTGGGACCCGGCGACCGGCCAGTACTATCTCCACTCGTTCTATCCCGAGCAGCCGGATCTCAACTGGCGCAACCCCGCGGTCGCCGATGCGCTCCACGACGCCATGCGTTTCTGGCTGGATCGTGGAATCGATGGCTTCCGGGTTGACGCCATCGCGCACGCCATCAAGGACACGCACCTTCGCGATAATCCGCCGGCAGGCCCGCATCGCACGCTCTTTGGTGAGGACCCCAGCGGCCAGGAGCGGCTGTGGAACGTGAACCGCCCCGAGGTGCACGACGTCGTGCGCGGCCTGCGGCGCGTCGCCGACGCCTACCCGGACCGACTGCTGGTCGGCGAGATCTACACGTCGGTCGAGAATCTGGCCGGTTACCTGGGCCGCGGTGCCGGCGACGAGTTCCAGCTCGCCTTCGACTTCGAGCTGCTGCTCGCCCCGTGGCAAATCGCCGACTTTCGGCTCGCAATCGAGCGTGCGGAGGCGCTCCACCCCGAAGGGACGTGGCCCACCTACGCGCTCAGCAACCACGACAACCCGCGACACGCGACACGCTACGGTGCGGAACGCGCCGCGCTCGCCGCCTTCATCCTCCTCACCCTGCGTGGCGTTGCGGTGCTGTACGCCGGCGAGGAGATCGGGATGACCGATGCCACCGCGCTGCCGGGGCCGCCCCACGATCGGGCGGGGCGCGATGCCCAGCGGACGCCGATGCAGTGGACCGCCGAGCCGGGAGGCGGCTTCACCAGCGGCCAGCCGTGGCTGCCGCTCACCGACCCGCAGCGCGTGAGCGTTGTCGCCCAGCAGGCTGATCCATCGTCGCTGCTGTCGCTGTATCGCTCCCTGATCGCGCTTCGGCACGCCAGCCCGGCACTCAGGGCCGGGCTGCATCGGTCCCTCTTCGGCGTCGGCGAGCAGGTCCTGGCCTGGACCCGGGAGCTGGATGGCGACCGAGTGCTGGTGGTCGCCAACATGGGCACCCGGACCGAGCGGCTTCGCCTCCCGCCGCTCGGCGATCGCGGCGAGGTGCTGCTCGCCACCGGAGGACGCCGCGGGCGCGTTCAGCTCGCCGTCCTCCGCCTCGAGCCGCTGGAAGGGCTCGTGATCCAGCTGTGAAGTTGCCTCCGCACGCGTTCGAATGCTGTTCTAATACCCGCCGATGACCCGACGACCTGGCGACCGGCCGGACAACCCAGATCGGCCGCGCGTCGATCCGCACCTCGAGGTTCGCGAGCGCCGGCGCGGCCGCCGTCCGGGCGACGCCTACGTGCGGATCGTTCGTCCCTTCGAGGAGGAGTTCGAGCGCGGGGAGCAGGGCCGCCTGGTGGCCATGGAGCGGACACTCCTCGACGCGACCGGCTGGAGCGCCCGGCTGCGAGCGCTGCGCACGCTCCTGATCGGGCGTCCGATCAGTTCGCAGCGCGAGCAGCACGAGCGGCTGACCAAGCTCAAGGCGCTCGCCATCTTCAGCTCCGACAACATCAGCTCATCGGCCTATGCGACCGAGGAGATGATGCGGATCCTGGTCATCGCCGGGCTGGGCGCCTTCAGCCTGACGATGCCGATCACCATCACCATCGTGGTCATCCTGGCCATCGTGGCGACCAGCTACCGCCAGACGATCAAGGCCTATCCCGATGGCGCCTCGAGCTACATCGTGGCCAGCGACAACCTGGGCAGGTTGGCCGGCCTCGTCGCGGCCGCGGCGCTGCTGATCGATTACACGCTCACGGTCGCCGTCTCGGTGTCGGCCAGCGTGGCGGCCATCACCTCCATCGTCCCGGGCCTCCGCCCGGAGCGGGTGGAGATCGCGGTGGCCATCGTCGCGCTGCTGATGCTGGGCAACCTGCGGGGCATCCGCGAATCGGGGACGATTTTCATGACGCCCACCTACCTGTACGTCGCGGCCGTCGGCAGCGTGCTGCTGATCGGCCTCTTCCAACAGTTCGTCGGCGGAGGCGTCGCGCACTTCACCCCACCACCGGCGTGGATTCGCTCCGAGACTGCCGGCGCCGCAGGGGCCCTTTCCCTGTTCCTGATCCTGCGGGCATTCAGCTCTGGCGCGGCGGGCCTGACCGGTGTCGAGGCGGTCTCCGACGGCGTGCCGGCCTTCAAGAAGCCAGAATGGAAGAACGCGCGCACCACCCTCTTCTGGCAGGCGACCATCTTTGGCGTCCTGTTCCTGGGCATCAGCTACTTCGCATCGGTGATGGGCGTGGTGCCCGATCCGAACGAGAGCCAGACCGTGCTGTCGATCATCACCCGCCAGATCACCGGGAGCGGGTGGTTCCTGGTGCTGGTCCAGATCGCGACCGCGCTGATCTTGGCCCTGGCCGCCAACACCAGCTTCGCCGATTTTCCGCGCCTGTCGTGGTTTTTGGCCCGCGATGGCTTCATGCCGCGCCAGTTCGCCTTCCGCGGGGAGCGCCTGGCATTCACCACCGGGATCATCGCCCTGTCGCTGCTCGCATCGATCCTGCTGATCGCCTTCCAGGCCAGCGTCACGGCCCTCATCCCGCTCTACACCCTCGGCGTCTTCGTGGCCTTCACCCTCTCGCAGTCGGGGATGGTGGTCCGCTGGTGGCGCCGACGGGAACCGGGATGGCACCTGGGGCTGCCGATCAACGGCCTCGGCGCGATCACCACCGCGGTGATCGCCATCATCGTGGCGCTCACCAAGTTCGTCTCCGGCGCCTGGCTGGTGATCGTCATGGCACCCGCCCTGATCCTGCTGATGCTGGCCGTTCGGAACCACTACCGATCGATCGATCGCGCCCTGGCGCTCGAGCGCATCCCCGAGGGGCGCGAGGTCGCCGCCGAGCCGATCGTCATCGTCCCCGTCGCACGTCTGGACCGGCCCGCCCGCCAGGCCATCGCATTCGCGAACTCCATCTCGCGCCAGGCGACGGCCGTCCACATCACCAACGATCCGCAGCAGGCGGCCGAGATGCGCGAGCGCTGGCCGAGTTGGGCGGGCACCACCGAGCTGGTGGTGGTCGAGTCGCCGTATCGAGCCCTGCTCGGTCCGCTGCTGGCCTACATGGACGCGCTCCAGAAGCAGGACCCGACGCGGCCGATCCTGGTCGTGCTGTCCGAGGTCGTGCCGCGCCACTGGTGGGAAAACCTGCTCCATAACCAGACGTCGTTGCGCCTCAAGCTGCGCCTCTTCCGACGGCCCAACACCATCGTGGCCGACATGCCCTACCACATCCCCGGCGCTCCGACCGAGTAGCGGTCCACGCCTCACTGCCGCGTGCGCCTCCTGACGGGACCTGGCGGGACGACGCGCCGCGGTCAGCGCCCCCGCGCGGCCCCGTCCAGCACGCGCCAGTAGACCTTCTCGTACTCATCGGTCATCCGCTCTGGCGAGAACCGCTCGATCGTCCGGCGGCGCACCTCCGCCCGGTCGACGCGTGCCGCCAGATCGAGCGCGAGGTCAGCCTCCCTCAGGTCATCGATCAGGAAACCGGTGTGCAGATGCTCGACGATCTCCGGCAGCGCGCCGGCGCGGCGCGCGATGACCGGCGTGCCGGTCGCCATCGATTCGATCGCGACCAGGCCGAACGGCTCAGGCCAGGCACCGAGCATCAGGGTCGCTCGCGCCCCGGCCAGTAGCGGGTCCCGCTCGCTCTCGCCGATCTCCCCCAGGAACTCGACCGTTCCCTCCTCGATCGCCGGCGCGATCACCTCATCGAAGAATGCCTGCTCGGCGGGATTGTTGACCTTGGCCGCGACCTTGAGCGGCAGCTTGGTGCGGCGCGCGAACTCGATCGCCTCGGCGATTCCCTTCTCCGGCGTCGCGCGGCCGACCACGACCAGGTAGTCGCCGGTAGAGGTGCTGTGAACCATCTCGGCCAGCGGCAGGCCGTGATGAATGGTCGCCATCCAGTTCGCATCCGGTGCCCAGCGTCCCTGGCTGTCGCTGATGGCGACCAGCGGAATGTCGCGGAACTCTCGCAGCAGGAGCGGAATCCCCGGCTCGTCCAGGCGGCCGTGGAGGGTGCTGACCACCGGCGTCGGACAGTGGCGCGCGAACAGGAATGCATCGGTCTCGAGGTGGGAGTGGATGAGGTCGAAGCGACCATGCTGCCGCCAGGCGGTGGCCATCACCAGCTCCATCAGGGGTGACGGATCCCCCACGAAACCGTCTTTCCACGCGGCGCGCGGAATCACCGGCACGAGCTCGCAGTCGACCTGGGAGTCGCCGCTGGCGAAGAGCGTGACGTTGTGACCCCGCTCGTGGAGGCAGCTCGCGAGGGTCGCGATCACGCGCTCTGTGCCGGCGTACGCCTGTGGCGGGACCGGGACCATCAGCGGCGCGAGCAGGGCGATCCTGAGACGGCTGTCCACGACGCGAAGTCAACCACGGAATGCCCGGGCGCGCATAGGACCGATGCCTGCGAGTGAGCGGCGGCCCCGGTACTTTCCGGTCCGGTTACTACGCGGGCACCGATATGTACGGCTGGTTGGCGCGGTACCCGACCTCCAGACTCGGGTGACGACGCAATTGAACGACGCACATGTGGGAGACGTCGATGCGCACCCCGATGAGCCTCTCCGGCTCGCCAATCACACCCTCGATGACCAGCCCGGCACGCGATATGCGGGCCCCAACACACATGCCCGCGGACCATGGACGCCGCGGCCCCGCCCAGTCCGGCGTCCGGCGCTCGGTGAAGGATCGGCGCTCCTCGCTGGTCAGCGCCCTGGTTGCCGTGGCAGTCACCACCACCCTCGCCGCCTTCTCGGTCGTGCGGGCCGATGTCGGCCGCCCCGCCGCGGGTGCCGCTCCTGCGGCTGCCGCGGTGGCACCGGTGCGCGCCGCGTTCGTGTACGAGTGGTACCCCGAAGGCTGGGCCGACGGGTCGCGCTACACGCCGTCAGCGGGCCGGTACGACTCCTCGAGCCCCTCCGTTCTCGCCAACCAGATCGCGGCCATGCGGTGGGGCGGCATCCAGGCCGGAATCGCCTCGTGGTGGGGTCCGGGGACCAAGACCGACTCCCGCTTCCCCGCCCTCCTCTCCGCGGCACAGGGAAAGGGCTTCAGCTGGACGGCGTACTACGAGCGCGAAGGACAGTCCGACCCCACTGCGTCCCAGATCGGTTCGGACCTCGCCTATCTCGAGGACAACTACACCGACGACCCCACCTGGCTTCGCGTCAACGGCAAGCCGGTGCTGTTCGTGCACATCGGCGGAAGTGACGGCTGCGCCACGCTGAGCAGGTGGGCCGCCGCGCCGAATCGGACGGACTTCTACGTGGTGATGCAGGTCTTCGCCGGCTACCGCACCTGCGCCAACCAGCCCGACAGCTGGCACCAGTACTCCCCGGGGACCCGCATCGACCGCCAGGGAACATTCAGCGCCTCGATCAGCCCCGGCTACTGGAGGCCGACCGATGCCGCCCCCCGGCTCCCGCGCGACCTCGGCGCGTGGAACACGGCCATCTGCCAGATGGTGGCCTCCGGCGCGCAGTGGCAGCTGATCACCACCTTCAACCAGTGGTTCGAAGGGACCGCGGTGGAGTCCGCCGTGGAGTGGAGCAGCACATCGGGCAAGGGTGCCTATCTCGACGCCCTCCGCGCCCCGAGCTGCGGCGGCTCGACGCCGTCGCGCAGCCCGTCGCCCAGCCCGACCGTCACGGCGACGGCGAGTCCGACTCCAACCGCCACACCGACGGTGATCGTCACGCCGACCGCGACGCCCACTCCGACGCCGACCAAGGTCGCCACGCCAAGCGCGACCCCCACTCCCACTCCGACTCCAACCGCCACACCCGCCGGTGCGTCACGTCGCCACGTGTTCGTGATCACCATGGAGAACAAGGGCTACACCCAGGTCTGGAACACCCCGAGCACGCCGTACACCACCTCGCTGGCGCGAAGCTGGGCCACGGCGACCAACTTCTTCGCGACCATGCACCCGTCGCTGCCGAATTACCTCGACATGTTCGGCGGCAGCCATGGGTCGATCACCACCAACTGCTCCCCCTCCGCGAGCTGCAGCCTGAACCTGCGCAGCATCGCTGACAACATCGAGGCTGCCGGTCTGACCTGGAAGAGCTACGAGGAATCGATGAGCAGGCCATGCCAGCTCACCGGCTCGGGTGGTTACGTGCCACGCCACAACCCGGCGGTGTACTACGACTCCCTGCGGCTCGACCCCGCGCGCTGTCAGGCGCACGTGGTGAACTACACGAACCTCGCCGCGGACCTCACGAGCGCGTCGAGCACGCCGAACTACGCGATGATCACCCCGAACCTGTGCAACGGCACGCACGACTGCTCGATCGCAACCGGCGACACGTGGCTCAAGAACAACGTGCCCGCCATCCTCGGCTCGCCAGCATGCACCATCGACCAGTGCCTGGTGGTGCTGACCTGGGACGAGGACAACGGGAGCCAGGGCAACCACATCCTTACCGTCCTGGCCGGCAGCCTCGCGAAGCAGGGCGTCACCTCCGGCACCCGATACGACCACTTCAGCCAGCTGCGCACGGTCGAGGGGCTGCTCGGTCTGCCGACGCTGACCGCCAACGACGCCGCCGCGACACCGATGACCGACCTGCTCCGCTAGTGGCCTGACGACGGCAGCTAGGCCCCCCCCCGCGAGGGCTAGCTGCGCAGCGTCTCGCGTCCTCGCCGGAGGCGCGCCGAGGCTGCGGTGAACAGGCTGACCATCGCGGTCCCCAGCAGCCACCCGGCGAGCACATCGGACGGGTAGTGCACTCCAAGGTAGATCCGCGAGAGGCCGACCAGCACCACGAGCACGCCGAGGGCCGTGATCGCCGCCACTCGCAGGCGCAGCGGCCATCTCGTACGCCAGATGAGCACCGCGACGACGCCGTACAGCGTGGCGCTGAGCGTGGCGTGCCCTGACGGGAAGCTGAACCCGCGCACTGCCGCCAGCGCATGGATCACATCCGGCCGCGCCCGGGCCACGATGTTCTTGATCAGGCCGCTGGCGAGCAGGGCGGACGCCCCCACCGTGCCCACTGCCAGCAGCGCAAGCGCAATGTGCCGCCTGGCGAGCAGCGCGACCCCCAGCAGAAGGGTCAGCACGGTCACGACCAGCGTGCTGCCAGCTTCGGTGATGAGGCGCAGCGGCGCCAGCGAGCCGGAGAGGCTGGCGACCGCGGCGATGACGGATCGGTCGGCGCCGAGAGTGACGCGGGAGACGACCGCCCCCAGCAGGAGACCGAAGGCCAGGAGGCATGCGACGGCGACCGCCAGGGCGACTGGCGCTGCCGGTGCGTCATGCCCTCCGCGTGGGCCGAGATCGGTGCGTGCCGAGTTCCTCACGAGCCGATGACCTCCGCGAAGCGACCGATGCCCGGGTGGCTGTGGTTCTCAGCAGGATCGCACCCACGGCGGCTCCGCTGCCGGTGCGGCGATGCACCGCTCGAGCGCGAGCCGGCGACTTGGTGAAGGGAAGTTGTCGGCCGGTTCACGCGGCGTTAGTGCCGCAGCCATAGCGTCTCGGATCAACGCCGGCTGGCCCCGACCGTGCCCGTTCCCGGCCCTCGAGGACATCGCTTGACCATCCAGCACCGGCTCTCCACCAGCTGGCGCCGCATCGCAGGCCTTATCGCGCTGGTCGTGGTTCCGGTCGGCCTGCTCATCGCCGTCCCGCGCCTGATGGCATCGCCCGACCCGCAGCCGGCCGCGCGCCATGTGTGGGTGATCGTGATGGAGAACCGCGCCGACACGTCCATCATCGGTCGCAAGAATGCGCCGTACCTGAACAGCCTCATCGCTCAGTACGGCCTCGCCACGAACTACCACGCCCTGGTGCACGGCTCGCAGCCCAACTACGTTGCGCTCTTCTCCGGTGGTCTGCAGGGGGTGAAGGGCAACGAGATCGTTTCGCTGAGCGCCCGCAACCTCGCCGACCAGCTCGACGCCGCGGGGCTCACGTGGCGCGTCTATGCCCAGAACGTGCCCCCGAACTGCTTCGCGGGTGCCACCGCGACCGGCGGCCCCGACGGCTCCGGAACGTACGCGCGCAAGCACGAACCGGCGATCAGCTTCGCCGACATCGCGCACAACCCCGCCCGATGCAGCCGCATCACCGATTTCTCGGCGTTCGATCCGACCGCCGCCAACTTCGAGCTGATCGTCCCGAACCTCCAGAACGACATGCACAACGGGACCACCGCCCAGGGAGATACGTTCCTGCGCCAGTTCGTTCCGCGCATCCTGGCCAGCTCGGCGTGGCAGTCCGGCTCCCCGCTGTTCATCACCTGGGACGAGGGCAAGCAGACCGGCGACAACAAGGTGGCGACCCTCGTCATCGCCAAGAGCGTGACGCCGGGTTATCGGTCCGGCGTGGCGCACACGCACTACTCGCTGCTGCACACCGTCGAGCAACTGCTCGGCGTGCCCTGCCTCGGACAGGCGTGCAAGGCCAACACGCTCTCCGAATTCTTCAACGCTGGGGCGGTTCCGAGTCCGAGCGGCGGGTGATGGCGGCGTCCGCCGGGCGCGGCCGACCTGATCGGGACTTCCGTCCCATGGCAAAGCGAGACGACTCCACGCATGGTTGCCCTCCAATCGTGGGAGGGAGTCAGATGCACATGCTCGTGCTGGTGATCGCCGGCTACTTCGGGGTCATCGCGGCCGGACTGGTCGGAATCGCCATCTTGACCGGTGGCGCCCGCTCCGCGGAGGGCGATCGGCTCTCCTCTGCCGCGCATCGGCAACCGGCTGCGGCGGACGGACCTCCGTTGAGCCCTGCCCGTGACCGGTCGGGAGCCGGTGGGGCTCCACCTGCGTCGGTGCCGCGCCCTGGGGAGAGTGTGGCGCGCCGTGGTCGGCGGACGCCAGCGAGCCAGTGACTGCCTGCACCTCCCGCGCATCGAGATTGCTCACCAGACGAGCGGGACGGCCGAGCAGGTATCCCTGGCCGAACGTGACACGCAAGCTGCGCAGCGCTTCCAATGATCGTGGGTGGAATCACGCAGCGGCGAGGCGTCGCCGGGATTACCGACCCGGCGCCCAGCGGGTGGTTAACTGGCTCGGCAGCAGTTGGGGATGGACGTCCCCTACCTCTACGAGTGGCGCGACGGCAGCCGCCGGTCGGCGCGCACGGTCAGGAGGTTGGCAGTCGCACGCGGTTGGCCGCCCGTGGGGCGCCGTCGGCTGGCCTGGTGAGCGCGACCGAGCGTCCACGCACGGCTCGATCGTCAGTCGAAGCGCCGCTTCGTAGTTGCGGCCGCGTCGACCCTCGGTGGCCCGGCCGAGGCCAGCGCCGCGTACCGATCAGCGAGCGGCGTCCGGTTGCGATGAAGTTGTTCGTCGAGATCCCACAGGCCCATGTGGCACCAGTACGCCGCGCGCTCATATGGCCCGCGCCGCCAGCGCCAGTCGACGTGGCTGAAGACCGGAAACCAGGTGTAGCCGACGACCGGCAGACCGTCCGCGCGCGCCGCCGCCACCGCGGCCACCGAGGCATTCAGCCAGTCCGTCCGGAGCTCAATCGGCGCGTTATCGCTCGTCTCGGTGATCATCAGCGGCAAGCCGGTGTGTGCGTGGAAGGCGGTTAAGACCGTGACGAGATCGGCAGCCTCGCCGTACTGCGGCCGGCGACGCACACCGCCGCGACCGGTGGCCAGGCGCGCCCGCGAGATGTTCGGGTAGAAGTTCACGCCCAGCACATCAATCCGGGACGGAGTGGCGGCGAGCCCCTCGAGCCGCCGCGGATCCACGCCCGAGGCGACGAGCCGAACCCACAGCGGATGCCCCTCGTCCACGCGGCCGAGGACGAGGTCGAGGGGCAGAACCACCTCCTGCCAGCACTGCAACACGCGGTCGGCCAGCTGCGGCTCGTCGGAGGTCACCAGGTCGCATGGCTCGACGGCCACGATCCGCGCATCGGCCTGGACCTCGCGGATGGCGGCGATCGTGCGCACGATCCCGTCGGCAATCCCCACCAGCACACGGTCATAGCCGCGGATCCCGCGCAGGTGCGGCGGCCACACGCCCCGTCGGCCGCAGAAGTCGGCATTCACCACCGGCTCGTTCAGGGGCGTCCAGCCTCCGGCCTGGGGACCGTAGCGCGTCACCATCGCGGCGGCATACTCGGCCACCCGGCATGGGTAGTCCGGGCTCACGAACGAGTCAGGCAGCCAGAGCGGCGTGCCGTAGTGGACGAGGTCGACGATCGGTCGGATGCCAACCCGCTCGAGGTGCGCGAAAACGCGATCGGTCCACGACCAGTCCCAGACGCCGGGCGCGGGGTTGATGAGGTACCACGGCACGCCATAACGCATGCTGCGCACGCCCAGCGAGGCGATCAGGTCAAGGTCGGAACGCCACTGCCGGTAGTGGTCGATGAGTTCGTACTCGTCCAGAACCCTGCCGCGCCTGCCTGCCGGTTGGCCGATGAAGGTGTCCTCGATCCCGACCGCCCACTCGAACTCAGCCACGGATCGCTACCGATGCAATCCCGCCCATCAGCTTGTTCTGGGAGCAGGCGTACCGCATTGGCCGATGCTATCGCAGGCACCGGGCTCTGAGTCTCCTCTCCGCCGAGCCAAGTGGGCACGATCAGCGTCGCGAACATCACGTCCTCCTCGGCTTTGGCGCTTCCCGCGGCAGTCCGTAAATCCGCGCCGCGTTGCCGGCCAAGATCGACGCGGCCAGCGGCTCGAGCTCGGAGTCGTCCAGGCGATCCGCGCTGACCTCTCCGGCCAGCACCGCTGCCAGCGCCTCGCGCCACAGGCGCATCCCGCGCCAGTGCATCTCTGGGTAGGAGTGGCCATCGGAGGCGGCCAGCAGCTTGGTGGCAGGACACAGTGCGAGCGCCTCGGCGATCATTCGCTCGGCCGCGGCGGCACCGAAGTCAGAGCCGAGTATGTCCGCGACTAGGAAGCCAGATCGCGGAACGCGGACCAGGTTGGGATCGGGCGACTCAGCACGAGTGCACCCACCGTGGCCAGCAGCGGCAGCAGCACCAAGGCCGCGAGCACCTCGGGTACTGGCACCACGACCGGTGCCTGGCGGCTTGCAAGCAGTCCCCACACTGGCAGCAATCCAGCTGGGATAGCCAACGCCCCGGCGAGGAATGCGATGCATGCCGCGCGGGCCGCGGCAACCCGGCGCCGCAATTGCGGTGGGGCGCCCAGAGCGAGCAGTGAACGCTGCTCAGGCCGTGATTCTGCCTCGCCAAGTGCCACGGCCACACCGGTCACGCTCAGGGCGAGCAGCAGGCTTGCGACCAGTATCACGATTCGGAATCCTTCGCCGGCTAGGTGCGGGGGGATCGCAGCGTCGGCAAGGGTGTCCGGGTAGCTGCCCGCGATCGCGCCCGCCTTGGCCAGGTCGGCGTCGGTGACGTCGCGTGAGAGACGCACGAGGTACCGATGGTTCTCGGGAACGCCGAGGCCGAGCCGGCGAGCCGTATCGGCCGACACCACGGCTTGGGGCAGGCCCACGGTCGCCAGGCCGGTGGCCACCACGCGGGCGCGGAGTCCGGTGGTGTCCATCACAGTGCCCTGCGCGTCCGTCACTTCGAACGTGGCGCTCGAGACGTCGAGCGGCTTCTCCGGCAACAGGACCACCGACCCCCTCTGCAGGTCGGCCGCGGCGCCCTCCGCATGCAGCGCCTTCAGCAGCTCGGCATCGCCCGCGGTGACGTTGTTGAACTCTTGGCGGGCGGCGGCGCTGCCAGTCGTGAGGCGCGGGAACTGATCGGCGCCGCCGAGACCGGGTATCGGGGCCGCAGCCACCGCGCCCAGCGCCCGGGCGACGTCCGGCCCGGCCTGATTGACGTTGCCCTGCAGGTAGATCTGGTCCGACTGCATGTACGGCTGCCAGTGGGCCAGCGCCGATGCCTGGGCGCTGACCATGAAGGCAGCCAGCGCCACGGTGGCGGCGAAGCTGGCCAGGATGGCGGTGACGATCGCTCCATTCCTTGAGCGCGCACGTGCCGTGTCGCGCAGCGCGATGCGGCTGGCAAGGGGCAGGTGGCGCGCCGGCCGCTCGAGCCGCTCCAGCAGCCATGGACTGCATGCGCCGAAGCCCAGGGTGCCGCCGACCGCGCCACCCAGGAGCATCAGGATGCTGAGCGCGCCCTGGTTGTCCTTCAAGCGCAGGGCGGCACCACCGAGCGTAAGCCCGAAGGCGATGCCGATCAGCGCGATTCCGAGGGCGAGCGTTCGGTGCGCGGGCGCCGATGGCGGCCGCCGTCCGGACAGCGCAGTGATGACCGGGACACGGGCCGCGGTCCAGGCGGGCACGAGGGCTGCCAGGAGGCTGGCGAGGACGCCGAGGCCGACCGCGACCCCGATCCAGGTCGGCGAGAGGCCAATCGGCGCCGTCCGACGATCCGTGAGCTGGTCGAGCCATGGCGAGATGCCCTCTGCGCCGGCCAAGCCGACCAGGATCCCGGCCAGCGAGCCGAGCATCCCGAGCAGGAGCCCCTCGGCCAGCACCGTTCCCGCGAGGTGACGCGGCGCGGCGCCGGCGGCGGCCAGGAGTCCAAGCTCGCGCTGGCGGCGCCTGACGCTCACCGCAAAGGCGGCGGAGGCGACCAGCGCGGCCTCGACCATCGCCAGCCCGCCGAGCACAACGATGGTGGGGCTCGCCTGGTCAGCGGACGAGACCCGCTCACCTCGGGTTGTGACCGAGAAGAGCGAGCCCTTCGGCCCCGACGCGCGCGACCAGTCGAGGCTCGCCGGGTCGGTGCCGCTCGGAAGGCCGACGAGCCAGGAGACGGCGCCGTCCGGAGCGGCCCGCGCGACGGACCCATCCTGCAGGACGAAGCGCGAGGTCAGGGCAAAGCGGTCTTCCACCAGGCCCACCACCGTGAGCCTCCCGAGTCCCTTGAGGGTGATTCGGTCGCCGATGCCGACACCGGCAAGCCCGGCGACTGACCGACTGACCGCCACCTCCTCGGGGTTCGTTGGCGCCCGGCCACTGACCACTGTGACCATCCCGCGCGCCAGGCCGGCCGGATCCAGCGAGCGCAGGGTGACCGATGCCTCGATGCCAGTCAGGACCAGCTGATCGCCGGTGTAGAGGAACGGCTCGATCCGGCTGCCGGCCGGCAGGACCTTGCGGAGCGCGGCCGTGGTCGCACCCTCTGCGCTGGGATTGACGATCATGTCGGCGCGGCCCATCTGCTGGGTGGCGCTCTGCTCCGCCGTGGGGGTTATGGCCACCAGCACGGCGGTCGCGCCGACCATGGCGGCCACTGGCAGCAGGATGAGCACCGCAACCAGGGCGCTCCGCCATCGGCTCCGCCCAATGCCTCGTCGCGCGATGCGCAGGATCGCGCGAGTTCCAGCGTTGTTCATGCCGCGTCGTGTCGCGCGGTTGAGCGAGCCTCGTCCACGATCCGGCCGTCACGAAGGAACACGACTCGGTCGGCCCAGGCGGCATGCGCGGCGTCGTGGGTGACCAGGATGCCGGTGCCGCCCTCGTTGCAGTGAGTGCGCAGCAGGCGCATCACCGATTCGCCGGCGATCGAGTCGAGGGCCCCGGTGGGCTCGTCGGCGAGGAGGATGCGCCGCCCGCCGACCAGTGCCCGGGCGATCGCCACGCGCTGCTGCTCGCCGCCGGACAGATCGTCCGGGAAGCGGTCGGCCAGGCTCGCGAGCCCAACGGAGGCGAGCGCCGCGTGGGCCGCTCGACGGGACTCGCGCGGCCGACGCCCATCCAGCTCGAGCGGGATCGCCACATTCTCCCGCGCGGTCAGCCCGGCAATGAGGTTGAGGTCCTGGAAGACGTAGCCGACCGTCCGGCGCCTGAGAACTGCCAGGCCATTGGCGTTCAGAGCACCGATGTCTTGCCCGTCGACGAGGACCCGCCCCCGGCTCGGCCGGTCGAGGCCACCCACCAGCGAGAGGAGGGTGGTCTTGCCCGATCCGCTGGGTCCCATGACGGCCAGCAGCTCACCAGCGGCGACCTGGAGGTCCGTGGGATGGAGGGCCACCACCTCGGTGTGCCCACTGCCGAACCAGCGTGCTGCGCCGTCGAGCTGCACCAGGGTGGTCATGACTCTCCCTCATTTCCCGGTCGCGCAATGTGTCGGATCCGCGCCTCGCAGGCGTCCAGCCAGCGGATCTCCGCCTCGGTTCGGAAGATGAGCGCGTCGAGCATGATCATGAACGCGATGTCGCGCTCCGGATCGGCTTGTGCCTTGCGTCGGGTGTAGGCCTGGAGCTGCTCAACCGATGCGGTGCGCTGCCGCTGGAGGACGTCGGTAACATCGATGTCGCCGGCCGCCACCGCCACCAGGACCTTGATGGTCAGCTCGTCGCGCGGCGGTCCCTCCGGTCCGACCGGGGTCGCAAACCACTCGTCGAGCTGACGGCGGCCGGCGTCGGTGATGCGGTACTCGTGCCGCTCATCGGCCGGCTCGATCGCCTCGACCAGGCCGTCACGCTCCAGGCGCTGGAGCGTCGTGTACACCTGGCCGATGTTGAGCGCCCACTGATTCGCCGTTCGATGCTCGAAGTCGGTCTTGAGCCGGTATCCGTGGGTCGGCGCCTCGGCCAGAAGCGCCAGCAACCCGTACCGCACTGACACCGAACGGCCTCCCTCAGCTGTGAGCGACTGGGAGGATGATACATACCGAGTATGTAGCGCGCAAGTGCCGTCCGGGAGCTCTCGTCAAGCCGCGTGCGAACAACCTTGTCCGGATTCAACGGAGTAGCCTAGGAAGACTGACTCCAGCTCGGGAGATCCCAATGCCCAGGCTCTCGGTCATCGCCCTGGCCTTCGGCGCCTTCACCCTCGTAGCCAGCGTCGTCGGAATCGCACGACACCTGCCGTACCAGTTCGGCGGCACCGGCGATCCGGACAGCGTGGCCGCCGACGCCTTCCTGCACGGCACGGGCATCTCGGCGCCGCTCGTCTTCGTGGCGGTCATCATCGTGCTGGCCTGGGTCGCCGGTCGGCGCGGCTGGATCGGCATCGCCGCGGCCGCGGTCGTGGCGCTGCTGGGCACGGTCGGCATCCTGGCTGGGTTCATGGAGCCGGCGCTGCGCACCCTCGATCCGCTCGTTACGCCGATCGCCGTGCTCGGCATCGGTCTGGCGGCGCTGCTGGTGGTGAGCGCGGTGCGCGTGGTGCTCACCGCCACCGGAAACAGACGCTCGACCGTCTAGCGCTGCGTTACCAGCCGGGCAGGCCGCTCCCACACCATGTTGTCGTCTGGGAGGAGGATGGCGCGCCCGGAGGGATTCGAACCCCCGACCTTCTGATCCGAAGTCAGATGCTCTATCCGCTGAGCTACGAGCGCACATTCGTGCTCAAGAGAGCACAGGAATCGATTCGGCATTGACCAGAGCGCAAACGAAAAACTCGACCGAATGGACACGCTCAGACACAGGCGCTGATCGGTCGATCCGGAGCTCTCGAGTTGAGGTCACTGCCGCATCCCGCCGGGTATCGTAACCGACGGCGGCCTAGCCGCCGACGCCGCGAGCTACGCCCGCCACCTGCGCGCCGCCAACCTGACACCGGCCACCCAGCGCGCCTAGCTCGACGGGCTGACCCTGCTGGCGCGCTTCCTGACCGAGGCCGGCATGCCAACCGACGTGGCCGCCGTCCGCCGCGAGCACGTCGAGGCCTTCCTCACCGATCAGCTCGCGCGCCTGGCGCCGGCCTCGGCCGCCAACCGCTACCCATCGGTCCGTCCGATCTTCAACTGGCTGGTCGAGGAGGGCGAGCTCAGGGCGTCGCCGATGGCGCGCATGCGCAAACCCAAGCTGTCCGAGCACGCGCCGCCGATCCTGACCGATGCGGAGCTCAGTGCCGTCCTGCGCGCTTGCGAGGGCCTGTCCTTCGACGACCGCTGCGATGCCGCCCTGGTGCGCATCTTCCTGTCGACCGGCGCCCGGTTGTCCGAGGTCGCCAACCTGCGCTGGACGCCGGAGGTGCCGGAGACGAACGACCTCGACCTCGACGCCGGCATCGTGCGGGTCATGGGCAAGGGCCGCCGCGAGCGGATCGCCTTCCTGTCGCCCAAGGCGGTCAAGGCGCTCGATCGCTACCTGCGCCTGCGCGCCCGGCATCGCTTCGCTGCGCTCCCCCACTTCTGGCTGGGACAGAAGGGTCACTTGGCCAACTCGGGCATCACCCAGGTCCTGCGCCGCCGCGGCCGCGCCGCTGGCGTGGATCGCCTGCATCCGCACCTGTTCCGCCACACCTACGCCCACGAAGCGCTGTCGGCCGGTATGCAGGAGGGCGAGGTCATGGCCCTGGCCGGCTGGCGCAGCCGCGAGATGCTGTCCCGCTACGCCAAGAGTGCCGAGAGCGAGCGAGCGAGCCATCGCCGCTGCGCGGCGCGTCAACGTCGGCGACCGGCTGTGAGGCGGCGCGGCAACAAGAACAGCGCCACCACCTAGAGGGTGTCGACCAGGAATCCTCGTCGGCCGTAGCAGCGGTCGCCATACGCATCCTTGTGCGCGCGCAGCGCGGTGGACCTGGTGGTGCGGCGGAATCGGCGCTCGCACGACGGGCACTCGATCACGTAGACAGGCCCACTTCCCCCGACGGGCCGTCGCGACCGGCGAAGGCCGGTGCCTCGCCGGACGGTAACTGGTGCCGGGATTGGTCCCGTTGCGCCGAATTCGACCGCGTACACCGGTCGGAACGGTCGGGTCGTGACGCGCGCGCTCTGAATGAGATCGGCTCGGTAGGAGCGATGCTCGCGCGTTCCGGCACGCAGCGCGTGGAGCAGCAGGGCGCCGGCTCGACTGCGACGCAGCGAGTACGGCTCGATGACTCGGCGGGTGCCTCCGTACCCGAGATCGACGCACAGCCGGTTGACGGCCGCAAAGCGGATTGTCTCGATCGCCGACCCGCCGCCCCAGACCCACGCGGTCGCTGGCGGCGTCCAGCCGGGATCCTCATCGCCTCGGCCAGCGATCGGCTGCGCCTCTTCGAGGACCGCCTCGCCTGCCAGCCACGTGAACAGGTCCGGTAGCTCACCCCAGAACTGATCGAACGGCGGCAGCGCCGGCAGTTGGTGACCGAGCATGTTGCCCCACTCGGTCTCGAGCTCGGCGCGGCTGGCGGCTCGCTCGACGGCATCGAAGGTCGGCACGGCCACGCCCTTGGTCTCGCACTTCTCGACGAGGGCCAGTCGGATCACATCAGGGTGCAGGCGCAAGTCGCGGCGGCGGTAGAGGTTGACGATGTCGTACAGGTCACGTGGCCGCCCACGCTCCCCCATCGCCCGCAGCTTCTCGGCGAACACCTCTTCGAAGGAGTAGCAGCGCACGGTTGCCGGCCCCGGCAGCGCGTCGGGGTAGGCGTGGCTGATCGGCCGCAGCACGGGCGGGCGGACGACCTCCTCGCGCATGGAGAGGTCGAACTTGATGCTGGCGGCCTCCGGGTTGCGACGGGGTCCGCGGTAGTAGAGCCGGCCCTCCATCGAGGCGCCGTCGGTCCGGACCCGGATGCGGAGGTCTCGGACTCCAAAGTCGATGCCCGATGCCTCCTGGATCCTGGCCAGCATCGGACCGAGGGCAGCAGCCACCTCCGCTTCTGTGCCTGGAGCTCCCGGCAGCACCGTGAAGTCCAGATCCTCGGAGAAGCGGTACGTTTCGACGTAGCACTTCTTAAGACAGGTCCCGCCCTTGAAGACCCAACCGTTGCCGAGAACGGGATCGGAACCGATGCCCCACAGCACCCAGCCGAGGACGTAATCCTTCTCGACGACGTCCTCGCGCAGTCCCCACTCGAGGCTGCGCTGGACGATCTCGGGGCGACCGATCACGCGCCGCCGCCGATGGCCACGTTGAGCCGCAGGTTCCAGCGGGTCAGGATGCGGCCACCCGGTGGCGCGCTCGGGTCAAGGGTCGTAATTCCTGCGCTGACGCGATCGCGTGCCGCCGCGACCAGCGCCGGGGCTGAGACGTCGCGAGCCTCGAGCAGGTAGCCGAGTCGCTTGAACACGGTGCGGTTGCCGAGACGGTCGCCGTACTCGATGAGAAGCTCGTCATCGCGGTGCTCGCCCGCGATGAACTCCTCGACCATCTCCGCCACCTGGCGAATGCCGCCGCCAAGCTCCGGGTCGTCGAGGATATCGATGATGGTGCGCGCCGGATCGGAGACCTGAACGGGGACGCGTCCACGCCACACGGTGCGCGTCCCGAACAGCCGTTCGCGACGGATCACCTTGACTCGCAGGTCCATGCCCGCAAGATCGATATCGCGTCGATTGACCCGTTTGGTGGTGTATACCAACACGGTCCGAAATAGCTGATCGGTCAGCTCCCAGTGCTCGCACGCGGACCAGCCGCCGATGTAGCCGTCCGGAAACAGCTTGACGGCGATCAGCCAGGAGTCCTCACGCCACTGCCCGGACTCGGCGGCTTCCAGGGGCACGGGGACGTACAGCCCCCGCTTTGGCCGCGTCAGCCAGCCGCGGTCGGCCAATGAGCGCAGCAGGCGACTCGCGCGTGCCTTGTCGACATCCCAGATCCGGGCCGCGTCGGGAACGGTCACCACGCCCGCCGACTCTCGATGCACAGCCTCCAGCAGCCGCCGATTCGCAGCCGATATCCCACCGCTCACGGAGCTATAGTCGTTTCTCACTTACGCCCTCCAGGCGGCGCTTTTCGTTCGTTCGTTGTATGATACACCGGGATCAGCATTCGAGCCATATGATGGCCCTGCTAATGCATCCACTATATCTCACAGCAGCGAACCGATCCATCCACTTTTCCATTGGGGGGCGTCCAGCTAGTGGCGATGAACCTGGCCGGCTGGCTCGGCGGTCTCGGATCGGGATCGCCTTCCCATGCCCCGCGGCGGTCATAGGCGTAGGGGGTGGTCAAGACCGATCTCCCTTTCGTGTCCTAAATTCGGCGAGCCGGCGCGCCGAGTCAAGAAGGAGCCTCGATGCCCGCGAGATGAGCCAACGGTTCGCTACTCTCTGCAAGGAGGAGGTGGGGATGCGCCTGTATCAGATGGGGCTCTTCGGCTACCGACGATTTGTGGAGGCCACGATCAACCTGGATGCAAAGATGGTCGCCGTCCTCGGGCCGAACGAGTCCGGCAAGTCCTCGCTACTCGATGCCCTCGAGCTCTTCAACGACCAGAACCGAGTGCCGTCTGCCGCCATCCATCGCGACGTAAGCGTCAATGACAGCACGGTAATCGGCGAGCTCGTCTTCCGGCTGAGCGCCGACGAGCGAGCGGAGTTCCCATACGAAGTCCCAGATACCCAGGGCCTCTGGCTGCGCGTCAGCAAGCAGGTTGGCGGAACTCTCTCCTTCTCCTTGGAGCCGGAGATTTCACGACCTCTCCAAGCCCGGCAGGCGGCCGAGAAAGCAGTGGCGCAGGCAACCGATAGCCCCTGGTTCCGTCAGCTGGAGGCCTCGGAGGACGATGATGAGGAAGATCCTCTGACCGGGGTTCTCTCGGATCTTGCCGACGAGCTATCGAACACCGCGCAAACATTTAGCCTGGCTGTCGTTGAGCGACTGGAAGCCGCGATTACGCGACTGACGGACCTCGACAAATCGAGCTATTCAGCCACGAGCCAGAGGGCCATCGCCGCCCTTCTTGCCAAACTGCAGGTCGCCCTAGGAGTGGAGCGCCTGCCGTCCACGCAGGAGATCGCCGCTCAGCTTGGTGGCAGGCGACCACCGTGCCACATGTTCGATGACGAGAACCGCACACTCGAGTTCCGTCATGACATCACGAATGAGAACACCTACAGCCAGGCCTTCCAAAACCTCGCCGACCTGGGCGGCCTGAATGTCGAGGCCCTGCGCCGGGCCATCACCGAGGATGCGCCGGGTCGCAAGAAGACTTTGCTCAACGACGCGGTGCAGCGGATCAACCAGCGTCTCAAGGACGATTGGAATCAGTCAGATCTGACGGTCGATCTGGATGATCGCGATCTCGAGATCAGGATCACGGTGGCCGGCAAGGACGGCAAGCAGTTCGACTTCGACGACCGTAGCGACGGGATGCGCATGTTCCTGGCGCTCTGCGCATTCCTCGCCAAGCAAGGACAGCGGCCGCGGCCGATCCTGCTCGTCGACGAGCTCGAACGTCACCTCCATTACGAGGCCCAGGCCGACATCGTCGCGATGTTCGACCGGCGCGAGGACGTCGCCCAGATCGTCTACAGCACGCACTCCATCGGCTGTCTGCCCCAGGACCTCGGTCGCGGCGTCCGTGTCGTCGTCGCCGAGATGGAGAGCGGCGTCAGCACCATCAATAACCTCTGGATCCGCGGTCAGCACGGCATCAAGCCGCTGATGGCTGCCATGGGCGCAGCCACCTTGCCGCTTCAGCCCTCTCGGCCGCTCGTGTTCGGTGAGGGGCCGAGCGATGCGCTTCTACTGCCCTCGCTGCTCCGCGAAGCGATCGACGCCGAGTCGCTTGACTATCTGATTGTCTCCGGCGCCTCGCACGTCAGCCGCGCCAATATCGAGGAACTCGACCGTTCAGCGCCACAGGTCGTCTACGTCTACGACGGCGATGCCCAGGCGTCGAAGTGGAAGAAGTTCCTGACCAGTCAGAACGTTCCCGAGGAACGAATCGTCAAGCTCGAAGCTGGGTTCGTCCTCGAGGACCTCGTCGAACCCGGACTTTTCGCCGCTGCCTGCAACGAGGTGATCGCCGAGATCGCTAACGACGACTACATCGTCTCGCAGAAGCTCACGGCCGCTGACATCCCGGAATCAGGGAGACTGGCCGCGCTCGCGACTTGGTGTCGAGGATACCGCTATCGCAAGCCGGAGAAGATTCGTCTCGCCGAGGCGATCATCGCGCTCATGACGGGCGGGGAGCTGCGAGACGATCGCCGCTGGCTCGATCCGCGTCGTCGCGACGGACTGCGAACCGTTCACGAGGCGGTCGTCAGCAAGCTGCCCAAGCCAGATGAGAAGTGAAATGACCCAGACGGACGAGGATCTTCGCCGCAGCCTGGCGGAGAAGCTGCGCCCGGACCTTACCGAACACCTGCGGCAAGATGGCCGCCATCGTCGGCTACATCCTCGACGAACCGTTCCTTGCCGCACTGGGCGGTCACACGGGACGTTCCTCTGATCCCCCGCCAAGATCCGCCGCGATCTGCGCGAACTGATCCAGCGCCGCCTGGAGGTCCTCCACGATCTCGGCGGCGATGACCTCTGGAGCCGGCAGGTTCTCCGAGTCCTCGAGACTCTCGTCCCGGAGCCAGAAGATGTCGAGCGACGCCTTGTCGCGTTTCATGAGCTCGTCGTAGCTGAAGGCGTGGAAGCGCTCCGACTCGACGCGGGCGTGGCGGTTGGCCGGGTTGTAGGAGACCACGAAGTCGTCGAGGTTGTCTCGGCGCAGCGTGTTCGTCTTCAGGGTGAAGTGCTGGTTCGTCCGGAAGTCGTAGATCCACAGCTTCTCGGTTGCGGCCCGCTCACCGCCGGCACGCCGATCGAAGAAGAGCACGTTGGCCTTGACGCCCTGGGCGTAGAAGACGCCGGTCGGCAGGCGCAGCAGGGTGTGGACATCGCACTCGTCGAGCAGCTTGCGGCGCACCGTCTCGCCGGCGCCGCCCTCGAACAGCACGTTGTCGGGCACCACCACCGCGGCGCGGCCGTTGATCCGCAGCAGGGTCTTGATGTGCTGCACGAAGTTGAGCTGCTTGTTGGAGGTCGAGGCCCAGAAGTCGTCGCGGACCACGACGTGGTTCTCGCGCTCGGACTCGCCCTCGGCGTTGACGACCATGAAGCTCGACTTCTTGCCGAACGGCGGATTGGTGAGGACCATGTCGAACCGATCGCCCGGATCGGCCGCCAGGCTGTCGGCGACGCGAATCGGTGACTCATCGCCGCCGATCCCGTGCAGGAACATGTTCATCACGCACAGCCGGGCGGTGCCGTCCACGATCTCCCAGCCGTGGAGCGCCTCGAACTTCAGGTGGCGCTGTTGGTCGCGGTCGAGCTGATGGGTATCGGCGATGTAATCGTGCGCCGCCAGCAGGAAGCCGCCGGTGCCGCAGGCCGGATCGCAGATCGTCATCCCCGGCTCGGGCTGCATGACCTCGACGATGGCCCGGATCAGCGACCGCGGCGTGAAGTACTGGCCGGCGCCGGTCTTGACGTCCTCCGCGTTCTTGGCCAGCAGGCCCTCGTAGGCGTCTCCCTTGACATCGGTGTCCAGGCTGGTCCATTGCTCGCGGTCGATCAGGTCGGCGATCAGCCGGCGCAGCTTGGCCGGGTCCTGGATCTTGTTCTGCGCCTTGCGGAAGATGACGCCCAGCATCCCCTTCTCGCGCCCGAGCGCCTCGAGGGTGTGGCGGTATTGGACCTCCAGCTCGTCGCCGTCGCGCTTGAGCAGCTCCGGCCAGGCGTAGTCAGCTGGAATACCCGATGGCCGATTGAGTGGCGGCTGCGTCTGCTCGTGCGCCATCTTGAGGAAGAGCAGGTAGGTCAGCTGCTCGACGTAGTCGCCGTATGACAGCCCATCGTCGCGCAGGACGTTGGCGTAATTCCAGAGCTTGTTGACGATGGCTGCTCCCGGCGCCAGGGAGGCGTTGGATGTCACGTCAGCTCGCCGCCCTCTGTGAGATCTCGGCGGAGATCACACGACGACGCAGCACAGAGGCTCGGATGATCGATCCCTTTACAGTCTCTTGGACGGCTTCGAGCACGGATGATGATGCCGCGACGTTCTGCGCGATCTCATCTTGCACATCGACAGGCGGGAGCGGAATGTGCCATCCACGGACAATGCCGAGATTCAGGTTCGGCTGAACGCCGCCGGAGGCCATCTTTCGATGACTCTCGTACCGGGACTGAAGAAAGAGCTTCAAGAACTCGCGCCTTATCGGCGCGTCCGGATTCAGAACGATGGCGGCGCATGCTTGATTGATAGTCGCCTCGATTAGCAGTTCGGAGCACTTCCCGCGGGTACGGCCCTCACCGTACATAGCGACTAGCAGCGTATGGCGCGGCCACAGCTTCAGACGCGACGCCGCCACTGCAACGTCGGTCACACGTGCCGCAGGGAGAGTCACGAAGTCATCGTTCACTTGTCCACTGGTAACCCATGGGACCGTACCGCCGAGCCAGTATTCGCTTTGACTGCGGAGAGGCGTTGATCCAGTCCCGACCGATGCGAGTTCGCCGAGGGGAAGCTTCGGCCACGGAATGCCATTCGGTTCAGCAAAGGCTATCTCCGTCCTTCGCCGTATGTAGACGTCCAACTTAGCCTGGGCCTTGATCAGCGCGGCTCTAGAAGCATCCAGTATCGCCAAGCGCTCCTCAATCACACCGACGATCCGCCTTTGGTCCTTCAGGAGAGGCAGTGGAATGGGTATGCGAGCCGCAGCCTTACCCGACAGCTCCGGAAAGGTTGTTCCACTTGCAAGACTGCGCGCGAGGTTCAGAGACACATGTAGGTACCAGTAGACGTACTCCGGATCGACATCTGGGCCGCACACGAAGCTCTTAAAGCCTTGGCTTGTGCAAACGGGATTGCGAGCGATGGCCATGTAACCGATGGGCGCTCGGGACGTAAAGAGCACGGTTCCCGTGGGTACCATCTGAACTGAGCAGGATTCGTAGCCCTGCTTTGTAATGCTACGGCGCCCGCCCTCGATGTATTTATCAGTGAATCCGGAGAGGTCGTCCGGCGTGATCCACGGGATGTCTCCGCCCCAATAGGAAGCCTCGCCCGTCTTGGGCGTGGATCCACCGACAACCGTGGCGACCTCGCCCATGGTCGCCCATCGCCAGCCAGCAGGCATCTCACCGTCGCCGATCAACCCGAAAGTTCCTCATTCAGCTCTTCGAGCAGCCTGTGCAAGTCAGAGCCGAAGAGCTCGGACGCTCTGCCCACTCCACCTTCCTGGTTGAACGGCACGTAGTCGAAGTCGCTCAGCTCGATGCCCAGGCTGGTCGCCACCTGGTCGCGGATCATTCCCAGCCAGCGCGCCTGTTCGGGGGTGAACGTCCGACCGGCCGACTCCTGCTGTGCAATCCAGTTGTCGAACCGCTGGCGGACCTGCTCGGCATACGGCACCAACTCGTCCTGCTGGCGGACGGCGAAGCGGACGAGCGACACGAGGTCGGCCAGCGTGCGCTCGCCGGAGCCGCGGACCTTCGATCGGTCCAGTCGCTCGTAGGCCTCCCACAGCACCTCGGGCGTCCACTGCCGCGGCGGACGTTTGATCGCCTCGGCCAGCTCGCGCACCTGCTCGAAGGTGAGCCGCCGTCGAAACGGACGACTGAACAGGACCTGGAGCGCATCGATCTCGTCGCGGTGCTCGGCGATGAATGCCTCGAAGTCGCGGACGATGCCGCGCGCCGCCTCGGTCGCCTCCTCCGAGTAGCCGGCTTTCAGGACGGTGTCGACGCTGGTGGTGTCGATCGTCTGCTCATATGACTGCTTGAGCTCGACCAGCTTGACGCGCAGCTGCGGGTTCGCGGCTATCGGCTGCGCAGCCTTACCAAGGAGGCGCGCCGCGGCCTCCTCGACGGCCGACGCCGTTGGATCGGTCTCCCCCGTCGCCATGCGAGCCGCCTCGACCTGGACGTCGGGATCGAGCGCGTCGACCAGCGCGGCGGCGAGCTCGCGGATGGAGTGCCCGCCGGCGGCATCGGTCAGGAGCTGGCGATCGGCCGAGCTGAGCTGGCGGTCCAGGCGCGCCAGGCGGCTCGCCAGCGACGACAGCACATCGGTCTCGCGGTTGCCAAAGGCAATTTGCTCGAGCAGCTTCTCGAACGAGACCGAGGGCTTCTTCTCGAGCGAGACGGTATCGGTCAGGTCCAATTGGCTGATGCCGACCGCGTCGACGATCACGAAGCGCGTCTTGGCCCGAGCGTCGGGAGTCACCGCCTGGAGGTCGGTGTCGCTGATGACCCGCACGCCGCGGCCCTTCATCTGCTCGAAGAAGGTGCGGCTGCGCACGCTGCGCATGAAGAACACGATCTCGATGGGTCGCACGTCGGTGCCGGTGGCGATCATGTCAACGGTTACCGCGATGCGCGGGTTGTAGCTGTTGCGGAAGCTGGCAAGCAGGTCCTCGGGCTTGGCGCCGGTGGTCTTGTAGGTGATCTTGACGCAGAAGTCGTTGCCCTTTCCGAACTCCTCGCGCACCACCCGCACGATGTCCTCGGCGTGGCTGTCGTCCTTGGCGAAGATCAGCGTCTTGGGCACCTCGGTGCGGCCCGGGAAGATCTCCGGCAGCTTGTCGCGGAAGGTGCGGATCACGGTCCGCAACTGGTCCTGGGCGACCACCGCGCGGTCGAGCTGGCCGGCGTCGTAGGTGAAGTCCTCGTCGAGCTGCTCCCAGCGCCGCTGCCGCGTCTGACGGTCGCGCTTGTCGACCACCAGCCCGGCGTCCACCTTCGCGCCGGCCTGCGTGATCTCGGTGCGGATCTCGAACACGTCGAAGTCGACGTTGACGCCGTCGGCCACCGCCCGCTCGTGGTCGTACTCCATCACCAGGTTCTGGTTGAAGAAGCCGAGCGTCTGCTTCGACGGGGTGGCCGTCAGACCGATGACGAAGGCGTCGAAGTACTCGAGCACCTGGCGCCACAGGTTGTAGATGGACCGATGTGCTTCGTCCGTGATGATCACGTCGAACGTCTCGATCGGAATCTTCGGGTTGTAGGCGACTGGGAGGGGCTCTTTGGCCATTGTTGGGGCCGCCTCGAAGCTCGAGACCTCGTCGGCCTCCTCCGGCAGGTCCTCCTGACCCTGGAGCATGGAGTACATGCGTTGGATGGTGCCGATCACGACCTTCGCAGTCGGGTCCAGCACGTTCGAGCTCAGGTGTTGCACGACGTACAGCTCGCTGAACTTGCGCCCGTCATCTGGCGTGACGAACTGCTCGAATTCCTTCCGCGCCTGGCGGCAGAGGTTGCCGCGGTCGACCAGGAACAGGATCCGCTTGGCCTTGCCGAACTTCGCCAACCGATAGGTGAAGTTGGCGGCGGTGAACGTCTTGCCCGAGCCGGTTGCCATCTGGATCAGGGCTCTGGGTTTGTTCCGTGCGAGTGATTCCTCGAGGTTTCCGATAGCCGTAATCTGCGGCGGCCAGAGGCCGGTGGTCATGAGCGGCGGCAGGGTCTTGAGCCTGGCTCGGAGGGTGTCGCCTTCGGCGTAGGGCGCGGGCGACTCGGCCACGCCGGGGAGGGCGCGTCTGCTCTGCTCGTATCCGGCCTGCTGTAGCCATTCTCTGTGCGTTTCGGGGCGGTGGAAGGTAAAGACCTCGCGGCTGCGCGGATCCGGGTCGAGCAGGTTCGTGAACTGCGTCTCCTTGCCGGTCGACTCGTACAGGAATGGCAGCGGCCGGCGGTACGCGGGCAGCGCGTCGGGCAGGCCTTCGCTGTAGCGCCTTGACTGAGCCTCGACGCCGGACAGCGTCCAGCCCTCCTTCTTGGCCTCGACCGCTCCGGCTGCGGCGCCGTCGACGTACAGCAGGTAATCGACCGGGCCGCCCTTCAGCGGGAACTCGCGGACGGCGACGCCTTGGCCAGCGCTCAGGTTGGCGGCAGCGCGGTCCTGCACGATCCAGCCGGCATCGGTCAGCTGGCGGTCGATCTTCTCGCGGGCTCGAGCTTCAGGTCGGGCGGTCAAAGCCTGCTGAGGGTACCAAGCGTCCACCAGATCCCAGTGCCCGAATCGGCTCTCAGCACCGCGACCGCGCATGCCAAGATTCACGCACGCAGGGAGGCGAGCCGATGACGCTTTGGGTGGTGAAGGCGGCCGCGCCGGTGAGCGCGAAGACCGCTTCCTCGATCGGTCGGTCATCGGGATCGGCTGGGAGGAACTCTCCGACCTCTCCAAGTATCAAGACCGTGAATCGCTGAAGTCGGCGTATCGCGTCGCCTTCCCAGGGAGCGGTGAGGGCAACGTCGCCGTCCAGGCTGGCCAGCTTTGGGACATTCGGCCAGTCGATGCAGCAAGGCGACCATGTCGTCGTGCCCTTGAAGACGCGTGGGCAGATCGCGATCGGCCGCATCGCAAGCACCTTTTAGGGAGATGACATGAAAGAGGGATGCCTCGCATGTGACGTGACAGCTGGCCGCACCGTGCCGCCTGGTGGGACGATTCACCAGGAAGGTGGCCGGCTATTGGAGCACGCGATAAGTCCAGTGCTTCTGAAGGGCTGGCTCATTCTGAAGCCGGAGCGGCACGTCGAGCACCTTGCAGCCCTGAACGAGCGCGAGGCTCGAGCATTGGGTCCGCTGATTGAGAAGGTGTCGAGAGCGATGATGAAGGCGCTGGACCCAGATCGTGTCTACGTGTGCTCCTTCGGCGAGGTCGTCAAGCACGTTCATTTCTACTTCCTGCCTCGCTATCCAAACATGCCGCCGGCTGGGCCGAGCATTCTCGTCAGATGGGGTCTGAAGACCGCCCGTGGGCGTGTGACGACGAAACAGCCGCCAACGCGGCCTCACGTGTCCGAGCAGAACTTCTTTGAAGACCTGACCCAGTACCGAATTTGTCTGAGTCCCCCGACGGTGGCTGCGTACGATGAGCCACGCGGCGCGAGACTCAGTTTCGCGAGTCGTCCGCCGTAATGCGTTCCAGCGTGCGGCGGCCCATCAGACCATGGCCGGATTGCTGTCGACGTAGTACCAGACGGCCCCCATCGCCTGCTGGAAGGCCCACGCCTTGCCGCGCGCCCACTCGAGATCGCCGCACCCCAGGTCATCACGGAGCACTTGCCGAGGGACGGGTTCGAGGAGATGCCAAGCACCCACGACATCCAAGGCAGGGTCAGCCGGTCCCAGGCCACCTACGTCCAGCACCGCGGCCAGGCGCCCGTCGGCGACGAGCACGTTGCCAGGGATCAGGTCACCGTGGGTCATCACGTCGCTGGCTCCGCCGCGCGGAAGTTTCCGCAACGCATCCCACATCTTGCGCAGACGGGGCACGTCCAGCAGCCCTTCACTCTGCTCGAAGCAGGTCTCCATCCACCCATCGTGGGACCGCAGGTCGCCTCCCCTACCGTTCCCATTGAACACCCTGCCGCGAGGGTCGATGGCGCGTACGTTCAAGACGAACTCGGCCAAGTCGTGCGCGAACGCGACGGAGTCGCCTGGGTCTTCGTCCGTGGCCACAACTCCGGGCAACCAGGTTTGGATCGACCACGGAAGCGGGTAGCCCGCGCCGGGTTCGCCCAGCGCGACGGGCTCGGGCGTCGAGAACCGCGTGCGACCCAGCAGCTCGCGCGCAGCTTTCGCCTCGGCCGCGAGCCACTGTCGCGTCGCTTCGACGTCTTGAGGTTGTAGCGGGAGCCGGGCAGCGAGCTGATCGCCAACGCGAAATATGGCGTTGACTGTCCCCTGCGAACGGATCCCCCTGATCGGCAAGGCCCGCCACTCGGGGAACTGCTCATCCACCAATTCGCGCACCGTCTCAGCGGAAACAGTCAGCTGATTGGCATGCATGTCCACACCGGGAGCATGAAGGGCTGCGATCCTGGCCGCAAATCTCCTTCGGCAATGAGTCCATGTCCGCAAGGTTCGGGTGCTACCCTTGCGTAAGCAAGTCACGGACACAAGGATCCTGAGATGCCAAGCCTCGTCGAACGTCGCTGGTCGCCACATCCATCTGCCTACGGTGGATGGAAGCAGCGGGCCGGCTTCATCTATCAGGCCTTTGTTCCGGATCCTGTCGCCGAGTTCGACATCGCATTTCCGGCGAGCCTCGTGGAGCTCATGGCCGAAGCCACAGCTGCGCTGGGGGAACTGCACGCATCATCGAACCTGGCTGGCCTCGAGGCGCTGAGTCGACAACTCCTCCGGTCGGAGAGCATCGCGTCGTCCCGGATCGAGGGCCTCGAATTGTCCCAGCGCCGCCTGGCGAAGGCAATGTTCGACCCGGACGCTGCGGACACGACTGCTCGATCGGTGATCGGCAACATCCGTGCGATGGAGGCGGCAATCCGCCTGGGGGAAGCATCGAGACGTATCTCGACGGCCGATATCCTTGCCATCCACCGGACGTTGATGGAGGCCACCAGTGATCGCGCGTATGGCGGTCGTATCCGCGAGGAACAGAACTGGATCGGCGGCGACTCCACCAGTCCGCGGAACGCCGAGTTCATCCCTCCCCCGGAGGACGAGGTTCCAGGATTGCTCGCGGACCTGTGCGAGTTTGCGAACCGGGATGACCTGCCGGCCATTGTTCAAGCGGCGGTCGCACACGCGCAGTTCGAAACCATTCACCCGTTCGTCGACGGCAATGGACGCGTGGGACGGGCCTTGATCCACGTTCTCCTCCGCCGCCGCGGGCTGGCTCCGATGTTTGTGCCACCCATCAGCATCGTGCTGGCCACGAATGCCAAGGTGTATGTCGCAGGACTGACCGACTTCCGCAACGACAATCCGATCGAGTGGTGCCGACTCTTCACCGCCGCCCTCCGAACCGCCGCCAACCACGCTGCTTCGCTCAGCGGGCGCTTGACGGAGCTGCAGGAGTCGTGGCGGACGGCGGCGGGGCGCCCGCGGCGAGACTCGGCTGCCGAGAAGTTGATCCAGACCCTGCCCGGCCGACCTATTCTCGACGCCAAGGTCGCTGCTGAGATTGCGGACGTCAGTTATGAAGCCGCGCGGTTGGCTGTCCTTGCGTTGGAGGACGCCGACGTCCTGAAGCCGATCTTCATCGGTCGCCGCCGCAACCGCGCGTGGGAGGCACCAGAAGTCGTGGCGCTGCTCGACAACTTCGAGTGGGAGCTTGATGCCCCAACCCAGTCAGCCCAGCCGAGCAGAGCTGCCCCACGCCGTCGCCAGCCATAAGCTGGATGCGCTGATCTCGTGCGCAAAGAGAGCAGATAACTCGACCCGATTCGCTCCCCCGCCCACGTTTGGAAGCACAGCGCGCCACCCAGCGCGCCCACATCGACGCGCTCACCCTGCTGGCGCGCTTTCTGACCGAGGCCAGCATGCCAACCGACGCACGCAGCGCGTACGAGGCGTGGCGCCCGCTGTCGGTTGGTAGCATCGGGGCATGGACCGACCCCTATCGGCTGCGGCCGACGGCTGGCGTCCGGCGACCGTGGACCACATTCGCGAGATCGCGCGCTCGCTGCCGGGCGTGAGCCTGGCCGAGGGTGGGCCGACGGTCTACCAGGTCAGCCGCCGCAGCTTCCTCTTCTTCCGCAACCCGCGTCCGGACGCAGTCGACCCTGACACCGGCGAGCGATACACCGACGTCATCGTGTTCTGGGTGGACTCGGAGCTCGAGAAGGAAGCCATTCTGGCCGATGTGTCGTTGCCCTTCTTCACCACGCCGCACTTCGACGGCCACCCGTCAGTGCTGGTCCGTGGTTCGCGGATTGGCGAGCTTAGCCGGGACGAGTTGGCTGGTTTCGTCGAGGGCGCGTGGCTGTCACGCGCAGGTCCACGCGCGGTCGCCAAGTGGATGAAGCAGCGCGGCACGTCCGACGAGGCCGACCACGGCTAGGACCGCCCGCGATTCCAAGGTCGTCGGCGGCGGCAGGGACCCTCGAGCGTGGCCGTCGCTCGGGGCTGGTGCACCTGCGGCACCCCAGACCCACAAGGCAGCCCAAGGCACTCGACCTGATTCGCTGTACGCCCCACACTCGGAAGCTCCGCACCCCGATTGGAATGGTCCGAAGTCAGATGCGCCGTCCGCTGAGCTATCCCCTGCTTCCCGTGCTCATCGCCATCGCCTCCCGGCTGTACTCGATCGGCCTGATTGCGCTCCTGCCGTCCACCACGCCGACCTGGAACCGGTTCGTCGCCTGGGATGCGACCTGGTACCTCCGCATCGCCCGATCTGGCTACCACGTCGCGGCTGCCGCGCAGGGCCCGAACGGCGGACAGCACGACTACGCCTTCTTTCCCGCCTGGCCGATGATGATTCGACTCGGGACCCTGGGATTCCTGCCCGTCGAGGTTGTCGGCGTGGTGCTGGCCAACCTGCTCTTCCTGGCCGCAGCGGTGGTCCTGTACCGAGTCTTCGCCACGCGGTTCGGGACCGGCGCAGCCGGGTTGGGCGTCGCGCTGCTCGCCTTCAGCCCGCCCGCATACGTCTTCTCGATGGCCTACTCCGAGTCCCTCTTCATCCTCCTCGTGGCGCTCGTCTTCGCCTGGCGCGCCCCAGTTGGACGGTCCCTGCTGGCCGCGGGAGCGGCCGTCACTCGCGCGACGGGGATCTTCCTGCTTGCCCCCGCGGCCGTGGACCTGTGGCGCGGTCGGCCGCGGCGCGCCATCGGCCTGAGTCTCGGCGTCGTCGCTGGACTGGGCGCATGGTCGCTCTTCGTCTGGCAGCTGACCGGGAACCCGCTGGACTGGTTGTACGAGTCGGCGGGGTGGTCACCGAACCGCGGCGTTGGAGCCCTGGCGGTGGTCATCCAGCAGCCCGACGCGGTGCATGTCACCTGGCTGGCGTTCGCGATGCTGATCCTGGGGGCGGCCGCGCTGTCGGTCCTCCGCGACCTGGAGCTGGGGAGCTACTCGCTGGCCGAGGTGGCGGTCACCATGCTCGCGGGAACCATCTATTCGATCCCTCGGTTCGCGCTGGCGGGCGTGTCGGCCTTCCCGGAGCTGGCGCTGCGCCTGAGGGGACGTCGCGCCGTGATCCTGCTGGTCATCTTCGCGGTGGCACAGGCGTTCTTCATACTGACCGTCTTTGGGGGCGCGCAACGAGAACCCTGACGCCCCGAGAGCCCTGGCATCGACGTCGCCTCGCGGGCTGGGCCGGCGCGCAGGGGACCCCCGCTATGGTTAGCGGCTGAACGACGGGCGCAGCTCGAGGGGAACGATGACCAGATGGTGGATCTTGCCGCTCGCGGTCGGCGTCCTCTCGCGCGTGTACTCGATCGGCCTGATCGCCCTCCTCCCGTCCGCCACGCCCGTCCTGAAGCGATTCGTGACCTGGGACGGCGGCTGGTACCTGGGGGTCGCACAGCTCGGCTACCACGCGCGCCCGATTGGCTACGGCACGAACGGGCCGCAGCATGACTTCGCGTTCTTCCCGGGCTGGCCGATGACGATCCGGCTCGGGTCGTTCGGATTCATCCCGATGCCCGTTGTGGCGGCGGTGCTCGCCAACATCCTGTTCGTGGTGGCGATCGTGGTCCTTTATCGGGTCTTCGCCGCCCGGTATCACGGGGCCGCGCTGCTCGGCGTGACGCTCCTCGCCTTCAGTCCCGCGGCGTACGTCTTCTCGATGGCCTACTCCGAGTCGCTGTTCCTGCTGCTCGTGGCCCTGCTCTTCGCCTGTCGGGCGCCGCTGGGGAGGCCGATCCTGGCCGCGGCAGCCACGTTCACGCGCTCAGCGGGGCTCGCGCTGCTGGCGCCCGCCGCCGTGGAGCTGTGGCGCGGACGGCCGCGGCGCGCCGTCGGCCTGGGGCTCGGCGTGGCCGCCGGCCTGGGCGCCTGGTCGCTCTTCGTCTGGCAGCTGACCGGTGACCCGCTGAGCTGGCTGCACGAGTCGGTGGGATGGTCGCCGGACCGTGGATTCGCGGCCGTCGCCCTGGTGATCCGTCATCCCGATGCGGTGAAGATCACACGACTCGCGTTCGCGGTGCTGATCCTGTGCGCGGCCGCACTGTCCGCGCTCCGCGATCTCGAGCTGGGCAGTTACTCCTTCGCCGAGGTGGCGATGACCATGCTCGCCGGCACCGTGTATTCGGCGCCTCGCTTCGCGCTGCTCGGGATCTCGGCGTTCCCGGAGCTCGCGGCCCGTCTGCGAGGGCGCCGCGCATTGGTCCTGCTGGTCATCTTTGCGCTGGCGCAGGCGTTCTTCGTGCTGACCGTGTTCGGCAGCGCGCAGAAGGAGCCCTAGCGGCAGCCGATTCGGCGCGCCGTCAGCGGCTGCGCGACTCCGGGCTGGTGCGTACGCCGAACAGCGCCACGATGACGCCCGCAGCGATGAGCAGCACTCCGACCATATCGAGCGCGGAACCCAGTACCACGATCAGACCCACGACGGAGATCGCGAAACCGACCAGAAGCGAGAGCACGGGACGCATATCGGTCCTCGGTGTGTGAACGACCGCCGGCGGGCAGAGGCCGGCGGCGCGCCCGGAAATCTATGGCGTCACGCCTCGCCCGGGGAATGGCCCGTTCGGCTGATCGCTACCCCGGACCCCTGGCCGGCGATTGGCCAATGGGTCGCCAAGGCCTTCGGCTGCGACGGTGCCGGGGGTGGCGCGTCACTCGAAGTGCATGATGCTGCGGACGATCGGCTGGCGCGCGGCGAGTCTGGCCGGGTAGATTCCCGCCAGGGCCGCAACGCCAGTCCCCAGCAGCACCACGGTGATCAGCAGCGGCCACGAGACGGCCAGCAGCACGCCGTCCCCCCCCAGGCCGGCACTGACCACCACCCACGCGACCAGCAGGCCGGCGCCGATGGCCAGGAGGCCGCTCAGCATGCCCATGATGGCTGCCTCGCTGACGACCATGGCCTGCACTTGCGACGTCGTCATGCCATGCGCTCGCAGGATGGCGATCTCCCGGGCACGCTCCACGACCCCGAGGCTGAGCGCGTTGACGATGCCTGCCGCCGCGACCAGGACGGCGACCAGCGACAGCACGTTGAAGAGGCCGATCAGCCGATCCAGCGAGCGGCTCAGGTCGGCCGACAGGTCACGCGCGCTGATCGGCTCGGCGGCGAGTGATCGCGCGGTGTCTGCCACCGAGGCGCGGAAGGCGGACTCGGTGACGCTCGGCTGGCGGATCATGGCCCACACCGCGGCGTCGGTGGCGCTGAACTGCTGACGGGCATCCGCAAGGCTCATCAGGATGGCCCCGTCTACGCTCTGGCCGGGCAGGCTGTAGGCAATCACGCCCCGAACCGTGAACGCCTGGCTCGGGTGGCCGGGGGTTGCGAGCGCGATCCGTGCTCCGAGCCCGAGCCGCTGTCGACGCGCGAGTCCCTCCGGGACGAGCACGGCCCCGCCCGACTGGAGCGCCCGGAGCCCTGCCCCACGATCGCCGGCCACGAACAGCAGCGCGCCGGCGTCGCGGAACACCACGGGGTCGATCCCCGCCAGGTCGACCGCCCGCTGGCTCCCTCCGGCGCGCAGCACGCCCGGGAACTGTGAGATCGGGCTGGCGACCCGCGTCCCGCTCGCGGCTTCGAAGGTGGGTCTGAGGGAGTCGATCGGCTGTGCGGTCGGCAGGCGGATGGCGTAGCCGCCGGGAAGGATGGAGTCGACCCATCGGTCCGCGGTGGCGCGCGCGCTCTGGCTGACCGTCCCGAGCGCCACGAGCGCTGCCAGCGCGATCATCAGCGCGCCGACCGTCAGCCCGGTCCGAGCCCGATCCCTGCCCAGGTTCGCCCGGCCCAACAGCCCCTCGGCGCCGAAGAACCACTCGAATGGACGTCCGATGACTTGGCCGAGGGGCTCGACGACGAATGCCGCACCCAGCGCGCTGCCGACCAGCACGCCCAGGGACAGAAGCGCCACCAGCGCCGGTGCGCCGCCCCGATCGAATGGATACAGCAGCACGCCGATTCCGACCACCGCCAGCTCCACGAGCAGCAGCCAGCGGATCCGCGCCCACAACGTGCGACCCGGCTGCCGCGACGGACGCAGGGCATCGAGCGGCGCGACTCGCGCGGCCTGGATCGCCGGTGCCGCCGCGCCGCCGAGGGTGACGACGATCCCCACCACTGCGGCCAGCGCGAGGGCGACGGGGTTGAGCGGCAGCCCGTCGATCAGCAGGGTGCGCGTGCTGCGCAGGAATGCAATCGCCGCGGCGGCGAGCCCGATCCCGGCCAGGATGCCGAGCACGCTTCCGCCGACGCCGAGCGCCAGCCCCTCCCGAACGAAGATGCCCACCACCTGCCGTGAGGTGGTGCCTGCCGCTCGCAGCAGCCCCAGCCCGCGGGTCCGCTCGCTGACGGTCATGGCCAGGGTGTTCGCCACCAGGAACGCGCCGATCACCAACGCGATCAGGGCGAAGAGGAACGCGATCGCCGCGAAGCTGGCCTGCGCCCTGCCGAGCTGGAGCGCCGTATCGGCCGGCGTCTCCACCACGAACGGCTCGTTCAGCTGCTGGTCGAGGCCGCGCTGCACCACTCCCTCCTGGCCGGCGGCCGCCTGCACGTCGACGTAGCTGATCGGTGCGGGGAGCTCGAATGCGTCGCTCAGCAGGCTGCGATGCATGACCGCCACCGCGCCATGGGCCAGCGCGCCAAAGCCGACGTCGTCGAGCAGACCGCTGATCTGCAGCCTGGGGGTGCCGGGCCGACTGCCGGACAGGATCAGCGCATCGCCAATGCCCAGACCATGATCGGCGGCCCAGCCGGCATTGACCAGCACGTCACCGGACGCCGACGGCATCCGCCCGGCCGCAAGGTGATAGGTCCGGATGGCGGACTCGTCGGTGGGGTCGACCCCGATTGCCAGGAGGCTGAAGACCTGCTCGTTCGGTCCGGGGGCGGTGCTCACCGATAGGCGCCGCTCGCTGACTGCGGCCGCGTGCACGACGCCCGGCAGCTGACGGATGTCGCTCAGCGCGCGCGGGGTGAGACCAACCGTGGAGAACGCGCGCACCCGCAGCTGCGCGGTGCCGAAGAGCTCCCCCGCCGCGCGCCTCACCGCCTCGGATGCCGCCTGATTGGCGATCAGGCTGGCAGTGATGACCGCGACGCCGAGGACGATGCCGAGCGTCGTGAGCGCCGTCCGCAGCGGCCGGGCCCGCAGGTCCCGCCACGCGAGGTCGCCGAACCGCACCGCCTAGAGGCCCAGCCCTGCAAGGCGCGCGATGAGCGTGCCGGGATCGTGGTCGCGCCGCCGCCCGAGCACCACCTCGTCACGAATCTCACCGTCACGGACGACGAGCACCCGATCCGCGTAGGCCGCCGCGCGCGCTTCGTGAGTCACGAGCACGATCGTCTGGCCCAGGCGGTCGCAGGAGTCCCACAGCAGCTTCAGGATCTCGGTGCCGGTCATGAAGTCGAGGTTCCCGGTCGGCTCGTCGGCGAGCAGGATCGCGGGGTTGGTGGCGAGCGCGCGGGCGAGGGCCACTCGCTGCTGCTCGCCGGCCGAGAGCTGGTCGGGGCGCTGGTCACCCTTGCCGGCGAGCCCGACGGTCTGCAGGAGCTCGTCGACCCGCCCGCGGTGGGCGGTGGCGGCGTCGCCGGCGATCATGAACGGCAGCGCGACGTTCTCCCGCACCGACAGGAGTGGAATGAGGTTGAAGAACTGGAAGACGAACCCGGTCTTGCGGCGGCGCGTCAGCGTTGCTGCCTCATCATCGAGCTGGCTGACGTTGATCCCGTCGATCACCACCTGGCCGCTCGTTGGCCGGTCAAGGCCCCCGAGCAGCTGCAGCATCGTGGACTTCCCCGATCCGGACGCCCCCATGATCGCAACGAATTCGCCCTGAGCGACGGAGAGCGAGACGCCCCGCAGCGCTTCCACCGACCGCTCGCCAACCGGGTAGCGCTTGACGAGGTCGCGGGCCTCGAGGATGACGGTCACCGGTCGAAGGATAGCCGCTGCCGGGTGGCCGATGGCTGCCGACCGTGCCCCAACCTCAGCCCAGCACGAAGGTGAGCAGGGACCCGAGGATCATGTCGATCATCCCTCCGTCGGCCGGCGGCGGCGGATCGACTCGGAAGGCGAACTGGCCGGGTACGGCAGCCGCGGTCATCCAGCGCGTGTCGTACTGCAGCACGCGGCCATCGCGCAGCGGACTCAGCGCAGCGCTGACCAGCAGGCCGTCACCTTCGATCCGATGCCCGGCGCTGGGGCGAACCGGACGGGCGACCGTGAGTCGCGCAGGGCTCTTCCTGGCGGCCGCGGCGGCCGGCGCGCGGACCGATGCCGGCGGCGCGACGGCCGGTGCCGGCGGAGCGGGGACGTTGGCTGCCGGCGGCGCGGGCGGAGCCGGTGGGGGGACAGGCTGGGGAGACGGAACCGGGGGCGGCGGCGGGGCGGCGTTGCGCGCCTGCATGAAGAGCTGCGTGTACATCCGCGGGCTGCGGGTTGCGCCCAGGAAGCTGACGTTGTCGGCGGCGAAGGCTCCGATGCCCGCGTGCGTCCAGGTCGGCTGCAGGATGTTCGCGCGGTGGCTCGCCGAGTTCATGAATCCCTGGTTGATGGCGACCGGAGAATCGCCATCGGCGTACCCGGAATTCCAGCCGATGTTCTCTCCACCCCACACGTACGAGAGGCCGTTCATGTCGTACCAGTGGTAGACCTGGTAGCCGGTGCCCGCCACGGTGTGGTCGAAGTAGTTGCGTTGGACCATGTCGCGGCTGCGCCAGCGGGCCAGCCCGATGAGCGTCGACTGCTGCTGCACCAGCTGGCGCCCGTTGTTCGCGCGGTCGCCGTTCATCAGCTGCCAGAGGGTCGCCTCGGCGGACGACTGGTTCCAGCCGGTCGCCGGGGCAGCGGTGATGGCGATCATCGCGGCGGCCACCAGCGCGCTGCCCCCCAGCGCGGCGGCACGCGCCAGGGCGTTGCGTGGACGGGCGGGACTGGGACGGTGCAGCATGGTGATCGGTCTCCTGCGCTGGATACCGATCAACCCTAGGCGCCGGCCCGGGCACGGTCAGTAGCCGGGAGGTCCTCCTGCGTGGGGGTGACCATGGGGTCGGTTGGCCGGACGGCAGCGCACGAGAATAGGGGGCACAATGCGCGTCGGAGCCCGCGTCGCCTGTCGGAAGCTCGGCGTTCGCAGGGGGCGGGTGCGTTCTCAGAATCAGATAAGAAGCCGGAGACATCGTTCCACCCATGGCCGGACCCTCCCCCGATTACTCCACGGTCCCCGACCGGGCCGACTCGCCGACCGCCGGCGCCCAGGTGGCCCGCGGTGCCCGCGCGCCCCGCAGCTGGGCGGCGATCGTCACCATCGCCCTGCTGGTCGGCCTGCTCTCTGGCGCACTGAGCGCGATCGCCGTCACCAACCTTCTCGCGCCGCGGAACGGTGCGGTCGCCACCATCGGCACCAGCTCGGGGGCGGTCGTCAGCGATGTCCGGATCGACGAGTCCTCGGCGGTCACCGCGGCGGCCCAGAGGGTGTCGCCGGCGGTGGTCGTCATCCAGTCCAGCGGGGCATCGGGATCCGGCGTCGGCTCCGGCTTCATCTTCGATCCAAACGGTTGGATCCTCACCAACAAGCACGTCGTCAGCGGGGCGACCTCGATCCGCGTCGTTCTCAACGACACGCGGACCTTCACCGGGAAGGTGTACGGAACCGATCCGCTGACCGACCTGGCGATCGTCAAGATCGACGCCACTGGTCTTCCGGCGGCGCCCCTCGGCGCCAGCGCCAACCTCGTTCCCGGACAGCTGGCGATCGCCATCGGTGACCCGCTGGGCAGCTATGCGAACACCATCACCACCGGCGTGGTCTCAGGGCTCGGCCGTCAGATCCGCGCCGGTGACACCACCCAGTCGAGCTCCGAGCAGCTGAACAACCTGATCCAGACCGATGCGGCCATCAACCCCGGCAACTCCGGCGGCCCGCTGCTCAACAGCTCCGGACAGGTGATCGGCATCAATACTGCGGTCGCCAGTAGCGCTCAGGGCATCGGCTTTGCCATCCCGGTTGACATCGCCAAGCCGATCATGCGCCAGGCACTGGCCGGCAAACCGCTGACGCGGCCTTGGATCGGCGTCTACTACCAGCCGGTGACGAAGGCGATCGCGGCCCAGAACAAGCTGTCCGTCGACCACGGCGCGTGGATCCAGGCGCCGGCGAACGGTGCCAGCTCGGCGGTGGTCTCCGGATCGCCCGCCTCGAGCGCTGGCCTGAAGGATGGCGACGTGATCGTGTCGGTCGACGGCGTTGCGGTCGACGAGCGCCACGACCTGTCGAGCCTGATCGTGCCCCACAACCCGGGAGACGCCATCACCCTGCGCGTGGTGCGCGGGGCTCAGAGCCTGGACCTTTCGGTCACGCTCGGGACCCTCCCCTCCCAGGGCTGAGATCGCGCGCCGGACCGCGAGTTGCGAGGCCGGGCGGGAACCCGGCCCAGCGGCTCACAACGGCGCGGCGGCGGTTTTCCGTGAGGCTGGATGGGGTGGCCTACGGGTCTCGAACCCGTAACCTTCGGAGCCACAATCCGATGCTCTGCCGATTGAGCTAAGGCCACCATCGTGGCGCGGACGCGCCACCGGCAGCGTATCGTCACCGATGCTCGCCCCTCGGTCAACCGGGGTTGCGCGCAGATGCGGAGCAGGATCAGAGGATGTCCGATGGTGGATGACGCCCTGCCGGAGCACGTCGCCCGTAACCGCGCCTATTGGGACGGCATGGCGGCGAGCTGGATCGCCCGGGGCGCGCTGCAGTGGGCCGCGTCGGAACCGACGTGGGGCATCTGGGGCATTCCCGAGTCTGAGGTGGGGATGTTCCCCGACCGGCTCGAGGGTTGCGACACGATCGAGCTCGGTTGCGGCACCGGCTACGTGAGTGCCTGGCTCGCCCGGCGCGGAGCGCAGCCTGCGGGAATCGACAGCTCCAGCCGGCAGCTCGAGACCGCGCGGTCCTTTCAGCAGCGACACGGCCTTCACTTTCCGCTGCACCTCTGCAACGCGGAGGCCACGCCCTTCGCCGACGCCAGCTTCGACTTCGCGATCAGCGAGCACGGCGCCAGTGTGTGGTGCGATCCGTATCGGTGGATCCCAGAGGCGGCGCGCCTCCTGCGCCCCGGCGGCCAGCTGTCGTTTCTGACCGGCAGCCCGATCTTCATGCTCTTTGCGCCGGACGACGACGACGTTCCGGCCGGGGAGACATTGGTGCGACCCTACTTCGGGATGCATCGGTTCGATTGGCCGGGCGACCCCAGCGTGGAGTTCCATCTGCCGCACGGCGAGATGCTGCGGCTGCTGCGACGCAGCGGATTGGAGCCGCTCGACCTCATCGAGCTGCAGGCTCCGCCGGGCGCCACCACGGAGTTTGGCTATGTCACGCCGGAGTGGGGGCGGAAGTGGCCGTCCGAGGAGGTCTGGATCGCGCGCCGGCATGGCTGAGAGCCCGACGAAGCGGACGGCCGCGACCGGCCAGCGCGGGATCGGGCCCGATTCCTGCACGCGCCCCGTGGACCCATGCTTCTCACTCTCTTCAGCGCGCCGCTCGTCGTTGGTTGAGCTGGAGCCAGCAGGTCGCGCAACTGCCCCCGGACAGGGTGCCGGCGCCAATGCCCGTGGAATGAGCATCCGACCGCCCAAAGCCTCGGTGGAGCGCCCGCGTCCGACGGTTGCCCGGCCGGTGGGCAACCTGACCGGCGAGGCCGAGGCGCGGGGCGGCTCTGGCGCAAGACTGCGCCTCCGGTGGGGAGCCGGCCCGCTTTGGAGCTCCGGGCACGCGGTTCCGACGCTGACCGCGCAATGGACGGGAACGGCCGGGCGTCCCGCCGTACGGGGTTGATTGCGCGGCTCGGGGGACGATCGCGGCTGATCGGTAGCGTGCTTGTCGCCTACGGAGCGATCGGGCTGGTGGTGCTGCTGCTCGGAGCGGTCCTTGGCTTCGGGGCCGCCGATCGCGTGGAGCGCCTGCTCGGAGACGCCGACGCCTCGGTGGGCGCCGCCGCTATCGCCGTGCGCCACGCCGCTGACGGCTTCACCGGCTTCGGCCGCAGCGCCGGCGAGGCGCAGGCGGCTGCATCTCAGGCGGCGGCGGTTTCACGCGACACGTCGGTGACGATGAGCAACCTCGCCTCCTCCATGTCGGTCAACATCCTCGGCAGCCAACCGCTCGCCCCCATGGGTGGCGACTTCCGGCGCGCCGCGGAGCAGCTCGGGACATTGGCATCGGACCTGGATCGCATCGGCGGGTCGCTGGGATCGAACCGGACCGACCTGAACACCATCGAGTCCGACCTGCGGGTGCTCGCCGACCGCCTTGACGAATTTCGCGGCCGCTCGAGCGCGGGCGCCGGCTCGGGGTCGGGAGCGCCGCCGATCGGGCTGTTGTTGGCGGGCTTCCTTCTCTGGGTCGGCGTGCAGTCGGGTGCCGCCATCGCCATCGGTGTGTCGCTGTTGCGGCGACCGGACCCACTCGTCGGCTGACCGCCACGGGCGGCCTCAGCCGGCGCTGTGAATGATCCGCCGCAGGCGCATGAGGGACACGAGGAACAGCCCGACGCCGATTCCGGCCAGCGCCCACAGCATCCACACGTTCCGGACCCAGCCGCGCAGCATCGAGTCCTGGAGGAGCTCGATGCCGTGCGTCACCGGCAGTGCGTACGCGACGTAGCGGACCCCGGTCCGGAACTCCTCGACCGGCAGCACGAATCCGCTGAAGAAGACCGATGCGAGCAGCACCAGCATGCTGAGCTGCACCGCCTGGCGCTGCGAGTCGGCGATCAGCGAGATCAGGAGGCCGACCCCCAGCGACGCGAAGGTGAGGAGTGCCACGATCCCGACGAAGGGCAGCACGCCGCCCAGCAGCGGCACGTTGAGCACCCTGACCAGCAGCGCCGCGACGATGGCGGAGATCGCTCCGGAGAAGATGGCGTACGCCACGTACTTGCCGATCAGCAGCTCCATCGAGTTCACCGGCGACACCCGGAACAGATCCATCTGCCCGCCGAGCCGCTCTCGCACCATCGACAGGGCGGTCAGGGTGATCGCCAGATGCTGGAGCACGAGGGCGAAGACCGCCGGGCCGAAGAAGTCGATGACGCTCGGCGACGTGGATGCCACATTCTTGGTGTCGGCACGGGCGGGCTGGGCGATGAGCTCGGGCGAGATCTGCTTCCCGTCGATCGGTACGCTGCCGAGACCGACCTTTGCCGCCTGCTTGATGATCTCCGAGTTGAGGCGGTTGACCAGCGCGTCGACGGCGACCCGGGCCAGGCCGTCGCCAACCGGGTCGACCTGGTTCCACTCGGCACGCACCACCGCCTGCTGGCCGCTCTTCAGCGTCGCGGCCGGGTTGTCCGGTGCGATGACCAGGAACGCGATGCTCCGATCCTGCAGCCGCCGTTCCGCGGCGGCCACGTCCTGGCCGATGTGGGTGATCTGCAGCCGCCCCTCGGTCAGGTTCTGGTAGAAGGCTGCGTCGCGCGGGAGCCCGGCATTGGCCGGGATCACCAGCTCGGTGGCAAATGGATCGCGAACGCCCTTGTATCCGATGCCGAAGATCAGCATCACCAGGAACGGTCCGAGGACGAGGCTGAGGATCGCGCCGGGCCGCCGTATCAGCTCGCGGATCTCCTTGCCCATGAACGAGAAGATGCGGACCAGGCTCTTCAGGAAGCCGACGATCATCGCCTGTCTCCAGGCGTGTCTTGCCTGCCTGCTGCCGACTGCCCTGCTGCCTCCGCCTCGGCCCCCTGGCTGTGGCGGCGTTCGACGAGATCGGCGAAGACCTCGTCGAACGTGGGCTGGTACTCGTTCAGCGCGACGACCCCGACGCCACCGCCCTGGATCGCCTCGACCACGCGTGGCGTGGCGCGCCCCGCGTCCTCGACCACGATCACCAGCCGCCGGTCGCCGTCGCGGCGCACCACGCTGATCCCCTCGATCCCGCCGAGCACGCCGGGGTCGACCTCCGCATCGGTCTCCACCTGGAGCAGCTCTCCACCGAAGACGGCCTGGCGAAGCCGTTCTGGCGCGTCAAAGGCGACGAGCTCGCCCTGCGCGAGGAGCGCCACCCGGTCGCAGTACTCCGCCTCGCCCACGTACTGGGTGGTGATGACCAGCGTGCGCCCCGCATCCCGAAGGCGGCGCAGCTCATCCCAGATCGCCTGGCGCAGGATCGGGTCGATGCCGCCGGTCGGCTCGTCGAGGAAGATGACCTGCGGGTCGTGCACCAGCGCGCAGGCCAACTCGAGCCGGCGCTGCATGCCCCCGGACAGGTCCTTCGCCCGTCGATTGCGAGCTTCCCACAGATCGACGACCTGCAGCGCGCGCTTGATGAGCCGGCCGCGCTGCCAGGGAAAGATGCCGAACAGCGCCGCCACGAATCCCACGTTCTCGCGCGCGGTGAGGTCCTCGTACAGCGAGAAGAGCTGCGGCATGTAGGCGATCCGCTCGCGGGCGCTGCGACTGAAGCGCTTTGGATCCTCGCCGAGCACCCGGATCTCCCCCTCGCTTGGTTCAAGGATGCCGGTCAACATCCGCACCGTGGTCGTCTTGCCGGAGCCGGACGGGCCGATCATGCCGAGGATGATCCCCTCCTCCACCTCGAACGAGAGGTGCTGGACGGCGGTCTGGTCGCCGAACCGCCGCGTCACGTCGCGCAGCTCCACGAGCGCCGCGGCCGACGGGCCGGTCACCGCAGCCGGCTGCGAGGAGGACTCGGGATCGAGAGGGCGGGCTTGCACGGCGCCCCGGCAAAGCAACCGTCGTGCCCGCACCTGATCGGGCCTCGCGCCCGCGGCGCCGGAGGCCACTCAGACAAGGTCCCGCAGGCGAGCGGCATCCGGAACGCATGGCCGCGATGTCGTTGTTGAAATAGGCCCACCGTCGAGCCCTGCCTCACGCCAGCCGCGAAATCGCGACGCCCACTCCGCCAGCTGGCGGGCGGGAAACTTCCTCGAGGGAATCGCGACTACCGGCTCCACCGGCCGCTGAGCGCCGCGGGTGGCATGCCGCCTGCTCGTCGGGCGGCCATGCGAGCGATCTGGAACGGCGCCATCAGCTTTGGACTGGTCACCATCCCGGTCAAGCTGTACACCGCCACCGAGTCGAAGGACGTCCGCTTCCACCTCCTGCACAAGACCGATGGTGCCCGGATCATCGAGAAGCGCTTCTGCGAGGCCGAGAACGTCGAGGTCGGCTGGGCCGATCTCGTGCGCGGCTACGAGGTGGCCAAGGGCGAATACGTCATCCTCGCGCCGGAGGAGATCGATGCCGTCAAGCCGGAGAGCAGCACCACCATCGAGATCGGCGACTTCGTGGAGCTGACCGAGATCGACCCGATCTACTTCGAGAAGAGCTACTTCCTGGAGCCCACCACGGTGGGCTCCAGGCCCTTCAACCTGCTCATGCGCGCGCTCGACGAGACCGGACGCATCGCCGTGGCGCGGGTCACGATCCGCACCAGGGAGCGGCTGGCCACGCTGAGGACCTACGACGGCACGCTCGTGCTCGAGACGATGTTCTGGCCCGACGAGATTCGCTCGACCGGCGGACTGGATCTGCCCCAGGGTGCGGAGCAGAAGGCGTCCTCGCGGGAGCTGCAGATGGCCGAGGCACTGGTCCAGAACCTCTCCGGTCGCTTCGACCCCGCACAGTACCGCGATCAGTACCGCGCCGCGCTGGAGGAGCTCATCCGGCGCAGGATGAAGGGCGAGCAGCGGAATTCGCGCCGACGCCGACCGGAACCGAAGATCGTCGACCTGATGGACGCGCTCCAGGCGAGCGTGGCCGCCATGCACCAGCGGAAGGCGACGGTTCGTCGGCCGCGTGGCGCTGGCAAGCCCCGCGACGCGGCGAAGGCGAGCGACGCGGCCAAGCCGCCCGCCGCGTCGCGCCGAAAGCGCTCAATTCGCGCCGCTTAGCGCTCCGGCAGGTCTTGGTCCATCTCGCCTACGGGGACGTCCGAGGCCTCCATGTGCCGACGTTCGGCGGGTACGAATTCGCCGCCGCCTGCCGTCAGGTCCTCACTTTCACCGGTCAGGGCGCCGCCCCCGGCACCCTCGCGGTCCAGTGGCCCCGGTAGCCCGGCAAGCGTGACCTCAACCGGCGTTTGCTTGGCCGCGTGCTCAAGAACCCGGCGCTCGGGCTCGGAAGGCTCTGTACTTGGTCGGCCCCCCTCAGCCAAGGTGATCCGCCTCGGCCTCGGCCAGAAAGACCCGCGGCAGCCCGGCACGAAGGGCGCCGTCGCCAGATGGAGCCTCGTCCGGCGCCCTCTGCTCACGCGCCACGCCGGCCGGCAGGGACGGTTCCGCGCCGACCACGGGGCGGTGCTCCGATGCCACCTGCAGGGTATGGACCACGTCGACGACCACGTAGCGCTGGCAACGGCCGGCGTGGTCCAGGTACTCCACCGTTTCCCCGATGCGCGGCAGGGCTGCGGGGTGCTCCAGATCCGCCGGCGGCGGTCCACCATCGGTCGGGAAGATGACGGTGTACGGCGTGCCGGTCGATCCCGGCGGATCGTCACCGGTAGCCAGCGGCGGCACGCGACGCGTAGTCATGCGACCCGTCATCTGCAAGCGGCAGGCCGCCCGCGCAGCCCGCTCCGCGCGAACTTCTTTCCGGACTCAGGCGACCTGCTCACCGAGCTGCTTGAGCTCCGCCATGCGCGCCCCCAGCGCCTCGAGCTCCTCGCGTGAGAATCCCTGGCGCACGGCCCGGAACATCTCGCCCTCCTCCTCCTCGATGTGGTGCTCGAGGTTCTCCTTGGCGACGCTGAACTTGGCGGCCCACCTCTCGTCGGCCGTATCGGTCTGCCCGAGCTCGCCGAGGATCTGGTCCACGACGTGATGCTCCTCGTATCCCTCCAGGGCCAGATCGCGGGTCTTGGGATGCTGCTTCAGGGCGGGGTAGAAGATCTCCTCCTCGATCCGCTCGTGGATCTCCAACTCGCGCTTCAGCGCGGCGAACAGATCGGACCGTGTCTTCGTCGCCCGCTCCGTCGTCGCCTCCCCCTCCGCGAGCATCTTCTTCACCTTGTCGTGGTCGCTCTTGAGGAGCGATATCGCGTCCAATGGTCTTCCTCCTGTTACCGGCGTCGTGCCGGCGTCGACTCGCGAACGTCAGATCAACGGGCGCTCTCCTCCCGGACTTCGCCGCGCCATGCGCCGGTGGAGGTGCCCCGCTCCTCGATGAACTGCTTGAAGCGCTCCAGGTCGCCCTGCACTCGGCGGTCGAGGAAACCGAGCGCCGCACCGCTGCTCTCGACGGGGCCCTCCGGCTCAACCTCCAGGCGCAGGTTGATGCGGGCCCGATCCGGTCCTGCCGACTCGAAGCTCACGACCCCCGCGTTCTGCGCCCCCGACGTGCTCGACCAGGCGATGCGCCGGTCGGGTTCCTGCTCAGTGATCTGCGCGTCCCATTCCTTGGTCTTGCCCGCAACTTTGGCCACCCAATGGAGCTGCGTATCGGTCACCTGGGTGACCTGCTCCACGCTCTCCATGAACTGCGGGAACGTCTCGAACTGGGTCCACTGGTTGTAGGCGGTCTCGACCGGGACGTCGACCTCGATCGTCTTCTCGACGCTCGCCATGAACGCTCTCCTCGTGTTGCTGATCGGGTAGGTCTGGTTGACAAGGCCCGATGCAAGCGGCACGCCAAGGTCGGTCTGGGGTCGCTCCCGGCGCGGGCGGCTCAGCGCCGCCGATTGGCGGCGTGGAGCACGAGCAGCACGAGTCCCGCGCCCAGCACCGCGAGCAGCAGCGCTCCCAGGAACCCGGTGGCCGGTGACTGCTTGAGCGGACCTGTCCACAGCCAGCCGCCGATCAGCCCTCCCGCGATGCCGATCAGGAGCGTTCCCACGCACCCGTTCCGTTCCCGGCCGGGCACCAGGAAGCCGGCGAGCGCTCCTGCCAGTAGCCCGATGATGATCCAGCCGAAGACACCCAGCCCCTCTGGCATGCCTACCCTCCTCCTGCAGTCGAACCGTCGGATTGCCCGGGCAGCATAGCCGCCGGCGGCGCGGAGAAGGGTCGCGTGAAGTCCACGATCACTGCCCCCGAGCGCACCGCGGTCGGGAATCGCTGGAGCGGGGGCTGGCCGGAGTCGACCGGGGTGCCGTCGTAGGTCCACCCTCGGCCGCGACAGTCGACGAGCCGATCCTCTCCCAGCGTGACCCGGCACCCGCTCTCGGGGCTGGTCGCGTTGACCACGGAGTAGCCTCCGCCCGGGAGTGGCGCGACGACGATGCTGATCGCAACGTGGCCGCCCTGCGGCCGCTCGCCACGCAGTCCATGACTGGCGGCGAGCAGCAGGTCGCGGCGGATTGGCCGCGACACCTCCGCGGTGGCGGCCACCGCATAGTTGGCGTCGCCGCGTGCCGGCGCGAGGCTGAAAATCAGCGGTCTGATGACGAGCATGACGGCCACCAGGCCGGCGAGCGCCAGAAGCGCGGCGAGCGCGTAGCGACGCAGCGGCATCCGTTCAGGACACTCTCGCCGGTGGGGCCAGCTCGACGAGTGTTGCGCCGCTGGTGTTGTAGAACAGCGTCCCGTGCGCGTGGGCGCTGCGCGAGGCACGGTCGCGGCGAGTCAGGCGGACGTGCCCATGCAGCCAGAGCGGAGGATGCAGCCGCTCGGCCAACCAGCGGAACGCCGGAAAGCCGCGATGGGCAAGGTCGGGCGCGTCGTTGATGCCCTTCGGCGCCGCGTGAGTTACCAGCAGGGTGGCGCGCCCGGCTGCGGACCACCACGCCCTGAGCGCGCGCGCCCACATCACGAGGTCACTCACCTCCTGCGGCCCGCCGCTGTAGGTGGGCGAACCGCCGAACCCGATGATCGGCAGCCCGTGCTCGAGGTGCAGTGCGCCATCGATCATCGGCAGAGGCGCTCCGAGGCGCTGCAGGGCACTGGGGCTCCACGCCTCGCCGATGTCGTGATTGCCGCGCACGTAGACCAACGGCACGCAGAACGCGTCGGCCAGGAACCCCAGAAACTCCGGTCGCAGGTCCCCGCAGCCGACGATCAGATCGATGGGGGCCAGCCGCTCGCGCGTGGCGGCCGAGCTCAGCGCCGGGTCCTCCTCGTCCGATACCGCCAGGATCCGGATCGGGCGTCCGTCGCGGCCGGCAAAGGGCCGCGGGTCCGGCCACTCGACGCTGATCCGCTCCGTCACGGCTGCGCGTCCGGGCTGTCTTCCGCCTCCGCCTCAGCCTCCGCCTGCGCCTCCGCCGAGGCTGGCTCATCGGCCGTGGATGGGGGCCGCGCCGGATCGCGGAGGAGCTCTTGGCGGTTTCGCTCATCGAGTGAGGCGCTCGACTGCACCGTGCGCGACAGCCGCCCCTCGCCTGCCTGACGCAGCTCCCGACTGCCGAGCAGCGAGATGGGCGTCGACGCCGGGGGCGGAGGCAGGGGCTGGCCGGGCAGGATGAGCTCGATGACATCCGCATCCACTCCAACTCCACCGTTCTGCAGGGCCGCGGCGATCCGATTGTGCCCGTCGTACACGAAGTACTCGTCACCCACCTGGAGCAGGTCGACCGGGGGCAAGGCGGCCATCCGATCCAACGCACGATTGATGCGCTGCCAACGGGCCCGCCAGTTCATGCCGCGCAGCCCCGGCAGCGGGAGGAAGTCGCCGGTGTTCTGGGACGGGTGCCGAGCGGTCCCCACGATCTTCTCGATCGGCACGATCTCCAGGCCGCGCGACCGGCGCGCCGCCTGGCTGGCCTGGGGATGGAGGTCGTACAGCGAGGGGAGTCCCTGCCGGCGACGCACTCGAAGCTGCCCACGCGGGCTCGCCGCTCGCCGTCGGAGGTACGCATCGAGCAGCTGGCGTGCGAGCGCAGCCCCCACCGCACCCACGGCGAGGGGCTTGAGAAGCGCGCGAAGAAGGGTGTGCATCGACATCGGCCAAAAACTTGCTTTGCGTTTGGACTCGGGCGCTAGTATTGTCCGCCCGTTCGAGCATGATGCAGGCCGCCGGCCGCTCGTGACCGATTCGCGTGCCACAAGGGGAGGCAGACGTTGGCGACTGTCACCTTCGATCACGTATCCAAGCGCTATGGTCCCGAAGTGGTCGCGGTCAACGACCTGAACCTTGAGATCCAGGACGGGGAGTTCCTCGTCCTGGTCGGCCCGTCCGGATGCGGGAAGACCACGGCGCTCCGCTGCGTCGCCGGCCTCGAGGAGATCACCGACGGACAGCTCCGGATCGGTGACCGCGTCGTGAACGATGTCGCGCCAAAGGATCGCGACATCGCCATGGTCTTCCAGTCTTACGCCCTCTACCCGCACATGAGCGTCTTCGACAATCTCGCCTTCGGGCTGAAGCTGCGCAAGACGCCCAAGGACCAGATCAAGCGGCGCGTCGACGAGGCCGCCAAGATCCTGGGCCTGGAGCGGCTGCTCGACCGAAAGCCGAAGGCGCTCTCGGGCGGACAGCGGCAGCGCGTGGCACTGGGCCGCGCCATCGTTCGGGAGCCCGAAGTGTTTCTGATGGACGAGCCGCTCTCCAACCTCGACGCCAAGCTGCGGGTCGAGACCCGAGCGAACATCGCCCGGCTTCACCAGCGACTCGAGACGACGACCGTGTACGTCACCCACGACCAGGTCGAGGCGATGACCATGGGCGACCGGATCGCGGTCATGCGCGACGGCCTCCTGCAGCAGGTCGGCTCGCCCCAGGACCTCTATGAGCACCCGGTCAACATCTTCGTGGCCGGCTTCATCGGCTCGCCATCCATGAACTTCGCGACCACCCAGGTCGACGAGGGCGGCCTCAAGCTCGGGGAGGCCCGCCTGGAGCTGAGTGCCAAGGCCGCGCAGGTCGCGGCGGATCGGCCGCGTGGCTCGCAGGTGACGATCGGCTTCCGACCCGAGCACCTCGAGCTGCTCAATGGCGAGGACTCGGGAGTTGTGAAGATCCCTGCCAAGGTCGACGTCGTCGAGTTCCTCGGCAACGAGGAGCTGCTGCATGCGGACGCGCAGGGAAACGAGATCGTGGCGCTCGTCTCCTCGGATCGACGCGTGAAGGTCGGCGACCTGATCGACTTCGCGCTGCCGATCGACAAGCTGCACATCTTCGACCCCGAGACCGAGAAGAGCTTGACAGCCTGAACGGCGTGACCGCCGACGAACCATCCGGCGCAACGCGCAAGCGTTTCGCAACCCGACCGATGGCGGCGCCGCGGCGCCGCCGGCTCACGGAACAAGGTGGAGGAACTCATGACCAAACTCCGGTTCGTCGCCGCCCTCACCATCTCGACGGTGGCGATGTCGGCGTGCGCGGCCAACAACACTCCGGGCAACCAGACCAGCACTGGTCCCAGCAGCAGCGGAGGCGGCGGAGGCGGTGGCGGGAGCGTCACCGTGACGAGCCTCTGGGGCGGCGCAGAGGGGGATGCCTTCAAGAAGGTCCTCGACGCCTTCTCGTCGAGCAGCGGCTGCAAGGCCAACTACGACTCGCAGCGGAATGACTATGCGACGGTCCTGCGCAGCAACTTGCAGAAGGGCCAGATCGACGTCGCGATCCTCCCCGGCATCGGCTACCTGCGGACCCTGGTCCGCGACTCGCGGCCGATCTTCCATCCGAAGACGCTCTCCGACCTGGGCGTCTCGAATGACGACCTGAAGAATGCGTACGCGGCGAGCGTGTCCGAAACCGGCCTCAGTTCCGGGACGGTGGATGGCACCGCCTACGCGGTGATGGTCAAGCTGAACTCCAAGAGCACGTTCTGGTACCGGCCGGACAAGTTCAAGACGCTCGGCGTTCAGCCTCCCAAGACGATCGACGAGCTCATCAAGCTCGAGCAGACGATCAAGAGCAAGGGCGACGTTCCGCAGGCGCTCGGCGCCAAGGACTCGTGGACGCTCACCGACTGGTTCGAGAGCATCTACCTGCGCCAGGCCGGCAAGGACGCCTACAACAAGCTCTTCAGCCCTGATGGCGTCTGGACCGATGCAACCGTCAAGACCGCGGTCAAGACGATGACCGACATCCTCAAGCCGGAATACATCGTCGGCGGGGACATGAACGCAGCCACCGGCACCGCCTTCCTCGATGCGCTAGCCCAGGTCTTCGGCACCACGCCGAAGGCGGATATGTACTACGAGGGTGGCTTCGCCGGCGGCATCGTGCTTGGCCAGATCAACAAGGCGGCGAAGCCGGGCGAGACGATCGACTTCTTCGACTTCCCGTCAGCCGGAAGCGAATCCGGCCAGATCACGATCGGCGGCGACGTGATGGCCGCCTTCACCGATACGGACTGCACGAAGAAGTTCGTAAAGTACATGCTCACCAAGGACGCCGGCGAGACGTGGGCCAAGCAGGGCACCATCATCAGCCCGATGAAGGACGTCAGCTCCAGCGTCTACCCCAATGATCTGACCAAGAAGGAGGCCGAACAGGTGGCCAAGGCCACCTTCGCAGGCTTCGATGGATCGGACCTGATGCCCGCCGGCGCGGACCTCGGGGCGGCACTCCAGACGATCCTGAAGGATCCGACGAAGGCCGACACGATCCTCGACCAGTTCAACAAGGATGCCAAGCAGGCATGGGTCGACGAGAAGCCGGCCTGACCTGACGTAAGCACGGAGCGGGGTCGACCCGTCGGCCCCGCTCCCCTCCCTCCATCCTCGGCAGGTGAGGTCGGTCATGAGCGCCACGAGCACCGCGGTCACGTCGGCGAAAGCCCAGCGCAGCGGCGGTTCCCCAATTCGCGGCTGGAACTGGATGGCGAGCCTCTTCCTCACTCCGGCGCTGCTGTTGCTCGGGGTCTTCATGCTCTACCCGGTGATCAGCACCATCGTGCTGAGCTTCGATCGGGGCCTCGGTAACTACATCCGCCTGCTGACCGCCGACCGCAGGTTCCTCGACCTCAGCACGTTCCCGCCCTCCGGCGCGCTGTTCAACAACGTCCTGTGGGTGGTCTTCTACACGACCGGATGCATCTTCTTTGGGCTGCTGATCGCGGTGCTCGCCACGCGCGTGCGCTACGAGCCAGCGATCAAGGCGATCGTGTTCCTCCCGATGGCGATCGCCGCCACCGCATTGGGCGTCATCTGGCGCTTCGTCTACACGCCGGATCGCGACACCGGCCTGCTCAACGCGCTGCTCGGGATCTTCCACCTTGGACCGATCGCGTTCCTCGGGGACACCGGCTGGGTGAACACCGCACTGATCATCGCCGGCATCTGGGGCTCGGTCGGCTTCGCCACCGTCATCCTGTCGGCGGCGCTCAAGGGGATCAGCACCGAGGTGCTGGAGGCGGCACGGGTCGACGGTGCGAGGGAGAGCCAGATCTTCCGGCGAATCATCATCCCGATGCTTTCGCTGCCGATCAGCGTCGTCGCCGTGACGCTGGTCATCAACGTCATCAAGCTCTTCGACCTGATCTACGTCATGACCGCGGGAGGACCCGGCTCCTCGAGCCGGGTGATCGCCTTCACGATGTACCAAGAGGCATTCCCCGCTGGCCGGGTCGATTACGGCGCCGCGGTGGCGGTGATGATGCTCGTCATCCTGATCCCGGTGCTGATCTTCAACGTCCGGCGCTTCCGCAGCGAGCGGGTGGTCCAATGAGCGGCGCCTTCGGCGACCAGGCCCTCGAACCGCCGGCACGGACCACGAGCCAGCGGATGGCGCGATTCGTCGCCAAGACGCCGATCCACATCGCGCTGCTCGCGATCGCGCTGGTCTGGCTGCTGCCCACCATCGGCCTGCTGATCACCTCGTTCCGGCCATCCGAGGACGTGCTGTCCAACGGCTGGTGGACGGTCTTCACCGGCAACCTGAGATTCACGACCGACAACTACCAGAGCGTGCTGGGCGGCCAGGGGATGCTCACCGCATTCCTGAACAGCGTCTCGATCAGCATCCCCTCCACCATTCTGCCGCTGCTAATCTCCGCCCTCGCGGCCTACGCCTTCGCGTGGCTCGAGTTCCCCCTTCGCGACACGATCTTCCTCGTGGTCGTCGCGCTGCTGATGATCCCGGTGCAGATGACGCTCATCCCCCTCCTCGACCTGTTCGCGGCGCTGGGGCTGAACCGCGGGTTCCTGATGCTGTGGATCGCGCACACCACGTTCGCGCTGCCGTTCGGCATCTTCCTCCTCCGCAACTTCTTCATCACCCTGCCGCGCGACCTGATCGAGGCCGCTCGGATGGACGGCGCGAGCAGCTGGAAGATCTTCACCACGGTGGTCGTTCCGCTCTCCGTGCCTGCCCTGGCGAGCTACGGGATCTTCCAGTTCCTGTGGGTCTGGAACGATCTGCTGATGGCGCTCATCTTCGCGCCGCGCGGCGGGCAGCCGATGACCGTGCAGGTGACCGGGCTGCTCGGCACCTACGGCACCGAGTGGCATATCCTCGCCGCTGCGGCCTTCGTCATCATGCTCGTGCCGCTGATCGTGTTCTTCAGCCTCCAGCGCTACTTCGTGCAGGGACTGCTCGCCGGGTCGGTGAAGTAACCGCCGACCTCCGTCGCCGCGGCGGCCAGGACCTGGTCCCCGCGCCGCGATCGACGGGCAGCCGGGCGGGCGCTCCGCGACAATCGGGGTCATGACCGAGCCGTCGCGATGCCTCGTCCACCTCGTGCCCCACACCCACTGGGACCGAGAGTGGTATCGGCCGTTCCAGTCGTTCCGCATGCAGCTCGTCGAGCTGGTCGACTCGGTGCTTGACATGCTCGCGGCGGACGAACGCTTCGCGTTCACCCTCGACGGACAGCTGGCCACCGTCGACGACTACCTCGAGATCCGTCCGGACCGCGAGGCGGAGCTGCGCCGATTCGTGGAGAGCGGCAGGCTGGCAGTCGGACCCTGGCAGATCCTGATGGACGAGTTCCTCGTCTCTGCGGAGACGACAATCCGCAACCTGCAGATCGGGCACGCCCGAGCCGAAGCGCTCGGTGGCGCGATGCCGGTCGGCTACCTGCCCGACATGTTCGGGCACGTGGCGCAGATGCCGCAGCTGCTGCGGCGGGCGGGCATCGATCGAGCGATGCTGTGGCGGGGCGTGCCGGCGGCGGTCGACTGGCACCGGTTCGCCTGGACCGCGCCGGATGGCTCGACGGTGACCGCCGAGTACCTGAACGAGGGGTACGGCAGCGCCGCATACCTGCTCGCCATTCCGGAGCGACTGGGCCAGAAGCTGGCGGTCTTTGCCGCCCACATGCGTCCGTTCTTCGGCGATGACCCGCTGTTGGCGATGTACGGTGCAGACCATGCGGCGCCGCTGCCGGAGCTGATGAAATTGGTCGACGCGGTGAACGCCGCCGACGAGGAGTACGCGATCAGGGTCGACACGCTTGCCGAGTACCTGAGCGGCCAGTCGCCGGAAGCATCGCTCCCCCACTGGTGCGGTGAGCTGCGTTCCAGCGCCCGCGCCAACATGCTGATGGGCGTCAACTCGGCCCGGATCGACCTGAAGCAGGCCGCCGGGCGCGCGGAGCGTCTGCTGGAGCGTTACGCAGAGCCGCTGCAGGCGGTCTGGGGCGCGCCCGATGCCTGGCCCGCAGCGTATCTCCGGCTCGCATGGCGCCGAATGGTGGAGAACTCCGCGCATGACTCGATCTGCGGATGCAGCCTCGATGCGGTCGTGAGCCAGGTCCTGGTGCGCTACGCCGAGGTGGAGCAGATCGCCGCCGGCCTTGCCGAGCGGGCAGCCGCGCACGTCGCGCGGTCAGTGCCGCGGGGCGCGGTGGCGGTGCTGAACCCGTCGTTTCAGCCGCGGGACGGGCTGGTGGAGCTCTCGCTGCCGATCCCCGAGGGCTGGGGCGCGATCTGCTTCGAGACGGCGGACGGCAAGCGTGCCCCAACGCAGGAGCTGGAGCGCAACGAACAGTTGATCTACACCCGCGACCTGCCTGGCCGCGAGATCCCGGAGCTGCTCGATCGGCGCCTCCATGGGCCGGAGCTGTTCGGCCGCCACCTTCGCGGCTACACCATCGGTGAGGTCCAGGGCGTCCGCATGGTCACGCTGGAGGTCGACGTCGAGCCGGAGCACGGCTGGCTCGACCTCGACGCCATGCGTCACGCCATTCAGACCGCCGTCTCGGGCGCCCCTGATGCCGCCTGGCGACTGCGCGTCATGGCGCTCCCGAGGCGCCGAGTGCTGATGCAGCTCCTGCTTCCCGCGCTCGGCTATCGCGCGGTGCGCCCGGTCAACGCCGAATGCGCGGTCGCCGATCCGGTCCGCGTCGAGGGGCGGCGGCTCCGCAACGACCATCTCGAGGTCCGCCTGGGCGAGGACGGCGCGTTCGACCTGGCATCCGTCGACGGAATCAGCCTGCTCGGCATCGGCCGCCTGGTGGACGGCGGCGACGCGGGCGATTCCTACAACTACGGGCCCCCACCGACCGACGCGCTCGTCGAAGTGCCGTCGAGCGTGACGAGCAGGGTCCTGCTCGCGGGTCCGCTGCGCGGCGCGCTGGAGGTGACGCGGACCTTCCATTGGCCGGTTGGGCTCTCCGCCGACGGGACGGCGCGTTCCGACGCGCGCGTCGAGGTGCCGGTGCGCACCGTGCTCGAGCTGCGCAGCGGTGAGCCGTTCACGCGCGTCCAGCTGAGCTTCGAGAACCGCTCCGACTACCATCGGCTGCGGTTCCACATCCCGCTGCCGGTCCGCGCCGACACGTCCTTCGCCGAGGGACAGCTGGCCGTCGTGGAGCGCCGCGGCACGCCCGACGCCGGACACGGCGAGGTCCCGCTGCCGACCTATCCGGCTCGCACCTTCGTCTCCGCCGGGAACGTCGCGGTCCTGGCCGAGCACACCATCGAGTACGAGCTGCTCGAGGAGCGCGAGCTGGCAATCACCATACTGCGCGCCACGGGCCTGATCAGCCGCAATGCGAACCCGTATCGGGAGGATCCGGCGGGGCCCGAGATCGCGATCCCCGGTGGTCAGTGCCGAGGCCCATGGACCTACGCCTTCGGTATCCGACCCCACGCCGGTGATTGGGCCAGCGCCGAGCTGCTGCGCGACGCGGACCGCTACGCGCACCCGTTCCTGGCTGCGCCGGGCACCGCCGATGCCGCGGCCGCGCTCCCGGACGGCGGATTGGGACTCTCCGTCGATGGACGCGGCGTGACGGTCTCCGCGCTGCGCCGGATCGAAGAGGAGCTCGAGCTGCGACTCGCATGCGAGGATCCCGACTCCCAGATGGCGGTCATCCGCGGCAGATTCAGCGCGGCGCGCGAGGTGGACCTGCTCGGCCGCGAGGTCGGCGTCATGCCGGTCGCATCGGGCGAGGTTCGCCTTCCGATGGGCGCCTGGGACATCAGGACGCTTCGGCTGAAGTAGCCGCGGCTACGGTTGCCGGCCGGGCGGCATGCACCTGAGCGCCGAGCGCCGCCTCGAGCCGAGTGAGCATCGGCGCGGCACCCAGCCGAGTGAACACCGCGCGCGCCGCCTCGGCCCACGCCGCCGACTCCTCGTCGTCGGCGCCCAGGGCCACGATCGCGTCGAGCCGCGCCAGCGCGGCCTCCACCGGGAGCGCGAGATCATCCAGCGCCGCCGCGGCATCGCGGAACTGCGTGCGCGCCTGGTCGCGACGATCCTCCAGGGCCGCGAGCGAGGCTTCGCGCAGCAGGCGCACCGCATCCACGTAGCGTCCCCGTCGGCGCGCCTCGGAGATCACCACTCCGCGCATTCCGTCGAGGTCCCATGCCCAGAGCGCCGCCCGCGCCGGCGTCGAATACAGCGTTGCACCGCTCGCAAAGCTCGGCATATCCCGCACCGCTTCGAGCGCGCCAGGAGCGTCCCCCGCGGCGAGCAGGATCGCGGCCCGGCTGCTGGCCAACATCTCGCGATCCTGGTTGGAGCTCGAGTGGGAGATGACCTCGGCATACGACCGCGTCATCTCGAGCGCGCGGTCCGGGTCGCCTCGCATGGCGATCACGATGGCCGCGGCGCTGCCAATGCCCCCCTGCGAGAGAGGGGATGCCCGCGGGTCATGCAGGGCGGCGTATCGGTCCAGGATCCAGTCCCAGTCGCCGGTCAGCAGCGCCACGTCGCATGCGTTGCCGAGAAGGCTCCGTGAGGCGAGCAGGCCGCGCTGGAGGCCCCACTCCGCCACCTCGCGGGCCACCGCCCCGGCCGCCACCGGATCGTCAACGAAGTAGATCCCCGAGAAGTTCATGGCCGCGCGCTGACGTGCCGTGGTCAGGTCGCGGTCGCGCGCCGTGCTCAACGCCCCGCGCAACAGGGCGCTGCCCTCCTGGACCCGTCCCTGGGTGGCGAGAGTCCAGCCCTTGGTGATCACCAGCTGCAGCGTCAGGTCGACGAGGCCGAGCGCCTCAGCCGCCGGCGCCGCGCGCTCGAGCACTCGGTACGCGTCGTCGATGCGGTCGGCGAGCATCAGCGCCCGTGCCAACGCGGCCGCGACGTCGATCAGCTCGGGCCGCTGCTCGAGGTCGACCTGCTCGGGCAGCGCGGCGGAGAGCAGGTCGATCGCCTCGGTCACCCGGGACTGGAGCATCAGCGAGGTGCCCAGGTGGCTCGTCGCCCGAGCCAGGCCGACGGCGTCGCCGGTCCGCCCGTACCAGTCGACCGCCACGCGGAACCGCTCCTCGGCGATCGGCGTCCGATCTGCGTCCAGCGCGAACACGCCGGCCCGCTCGGCGAGCCGATTCCGGTCCGCGTCGTCCTGGGCCACCTCCTGGGCCTGGTCGAGGTACACCAGTGCGCGGCCGGGCGAGCCGAGTGACGCGGCACGCTCGGCGGCCTCCTCGAGACGCGTCCGCGCCGCAGTGGCGAGGTCCGGTGGATGATCGGGCGACAGACGATACGCGTCGAGGTAGTGGCTCGCGACGACCGCCGACAGCTCGCCCTCCTCGAGCTGCTCGAAGTGGCGTGCCACCGCGAGGTGGCGGTCCCGCCGATCCGTGCGCGACAGCGTGCCGTAGGCGACCTCGCGGATCACGCTCTGCACGAATGCGTACTGGCCGCGTTCCGGCGACCGCGGATCTTCGTTCAGCTGGAAGAAGTCGCGTCGGACAAGGCTGCGCAGCGCGCTCTCCGCCTCGGCGCGATCGAGCCCGGTGACGGCTTCGAGCCCGGCGCGGGAGAAGCTCAGTCCCAGCACGGCGGCATCCTGGACCAGCCGCCGCTCGGCGGCAGCCAGGCTGTCGAGGCGCGCCGCCACCACCGCCTGCAGCGACTCGGGGATCGCCAGCTCGTGCAGCTCACCGTCGAGCGTGAATCGGCCATCGGCGTAGCGCAGCGCGCCACGGTCGACCAGCATCCGCACGAACTCGATCGCGTACAGCGGAATCCCCTCCGCGCGGTCGACGATCTGCTGCACCGCGTCCTCGGGGATGCCGGGGACGGTGCCCAGCAGCAGCTCGCGCATTGCGCCATCGGCGAGCGGCTCCAGGCGCAGACTCGTGAAGCTCGGATGACCGGCACCCCACGAGCCCCACCGGTCAAGCAGCTCCGGCCGTGCCAGGGCGATGACCAGTAGCGGCCGCGTGCGCAGGCTCGACGAGAGCTCCTCGACGAACTCGATCAGGCCGGGATCGGCCCAGTGCAGGTCCTCGAACACCAGGACCGTGGTGCCACGCTCGGCGATCCGCTCGAAGAGGCGCCGCCAGGCGGCGAACAGCTCGTCGCGGTCGCCGGCCGCCGCCCCCTCGAGGCCGATCAGGTGCGCGAGGTGCGGCTCCAGCCATGCTCGCTCCTGCTCGTCGGTGACCCACTCGCTGAGCATCGCGGTGAGCTTCGACCGCCGCTCGGCCGGCTCATCGGATTCCGCGACACCGGCCCGCTCGCGCACCATCTCGGCGAGCGCCCAGAAGGCGATGCCCTCCCCGTACGCCGGGGAGCGTCCGCGGTGCCAGTAGATCGTCTCGACGATCCCGTCGACATAGCGTTCCAGCTCCTCGACGAGGCGGGACTTGCCGATCCCCGCAATGCCGACCAGCGAAACCAGGCGGCTGCGGCCCTCGCGGCCGGTGGCGCTGAGCGTCTCCTTGAGCATCCGCAACTCGTCCGAGCGGCCGACGAAGGGCGCCTCGAGTCCCTCGGTGCGCCCGCTGCCACCTCGCCCGGCGATGACGCGCAGCGCCCGCCAGGCAGTCATCGGCAGCGCCTTGCCCTTCAGCACCTGATCGCCGACCGGCTCGAACATGATCGAGCGGCTCGCCGCCCGAAAGGTCGATTCGCCGACAAGCACGCTGCCAGGCTGGGCTGCCGATTGGAGCCGGGAGGCGGTGTTGACCAGGTCACCGGCCACCATCCCCTGGCCGGCGGCGCGCATGGTGACGGCCGCCTCGCCGCTGAGCACTCCCGCGCGCAGCTGGACGCCCTCCTCGCTGGAGATCCGGCGCGGCACGTCCGCGGTCAGGTCGAGCGCGGCGCGCACCGCCCGCTCAGCGTCGTCCTCGTGCGCGATCGGCGCCCCCCACACGGCCATCACCGCGTCGCCGATGAACTTCTCCACGGTTCCGCCGTAGCGCTCGATGATTTCGCGCGCGGCGTCGAAATAGCGCGACAACAGCTCCCGCGTCTCTTCGGGGTCACGATCCTCCGACAGCGCCGTGAAGCCAACGAGGTCCGCGAACAGGATGCTCACCAGCCGCCGCTCGGCAGTGGGCGCATCGGGCGTCGGACGCGGCTCGCGGGCTCCATCCGAGGTGGCTGCAGGATCGCCGGCGAGCGCTTCGCCGCACTGACCGCAGAACCGGTCGTCCGCGTCGTTCGCGGTTCCGCATCGAGGGCAGGCCGCGGCCAGGGTCGCGCCGCACGAGCGGCAGAACTTCCGCTCCGGCCGGTTCTGCGCTCCGCATTGCGAGCAGTTCACGTCGCCTCCCGAGGGCCGCAGGTGAGCGTAGGGTATCCCAACCGTTGACGGATCGACCACGGTCAGCGGCCGGGAAGGATCCGTCCCAGCAGCCGTGAGAGCGTGCGGCGGGGATGGGGCGGGGCGAGCAGACCGCCGTCGCCCGCGAGTGCCCGTTCCCAGCCGCGGTCGCCGCGACGGACATCGGCCACCATGCGACCGTCCGAGAGCCGCACGATCCTGTTCGTGGTGGCGGCCACGCCCGGATCGTGGGTCACGATGGCGATCGTCACGCCTCGCTCCGCGTTGAGTTGCCCAAGGACGCCGAGCAGCGAAGCACTGGTCGCCAGGTCGAGCTCGCCGGTGGGCTCGTCGGCGAGAACGATCGACGGCCGGTTGATCAGCGCGCGAGCGATCGCGACGCGCTGCTGCT
>QHBO01000011.1 GCA_003243965.1 Chloroflexota bacterium | reverse complement strand
TGGTACCGCATACCGGATTCGAACCGGTGATCTCCGCCTTGAGAGGGCGGTGTCCTAGGCCTCTAGACGAATGCGGCGGGCAGACGGGCAGGTCCGCGAGTATACCAACGGCCTTCCGCCAGCCTCAACCGAGCCGGCTGACGGGTAGTGCGTCAGGGCTGACGCGCTACCGGTTGCCGCAAAGGAGAACCGGGGCTGGCGGGTGCGCCGCCACCGCGCCAACGCGGTCCGCGCTGGCGCGCTGCACTGCCGGCGCGCGGCGCCGGTGCCGGGGCGCCCGAGGGCCGCGACGATCAGCCGTGCCCTCGCCCGCCTCCGCTGTCGCTCGGCCCCGGCGTCTCCGACGGGTGAGGCGTCTCGCTGGTCTCCAAGGACGGTTGCGGAGTGACGTTGATGACTCCGGGAATCGGCGTCGCCTGCCCGGCGCTCGGCGCGGGCGGGATGGAGGCAGGCGGCGTCCGCCTAGCCGGCGAGCGCGAAGAGGTCGGGCTCGGCCGCGGAGTGGCGATCGGTGTCGGTGTCGGCGTGGTGATCGGCATCGGTGTGGCAGGCTGCGTCACCGCCGGCGGGGGCGAGGTACCGGCGTTTCCCTCGCGGAGCACCTTCGAGGCGTCGCTCACGATGAGTGCCGCCGCGACGCCCAGCGCGACGACGGCGCCCACCGCGGCGAATCGCGCGGGGCCCGAGGCTGCGCCGCCGAACAGGAAGGAGAGGAGTCCCGCCAGCGGCCCGCGGCGAGGTATCGGCTCCTGCGCGACCGCGGCCATGACCCGCTCCGCCAGCCCGGCGGGAGCCGGAACATCGGTATCCCGGACGTAGCGCTCCAGGTCCGTGCCAGCCGGATCGAGCGGATCGGATGTGAACCGATCGGTCACGCGAGCGCCTCCTGGCTGGTCCCCAGGCGCAGCCGTTCGAGCCCGCGGCGGAGGTGTGTCTTGATCGTGTTCAGGGGACGATGGGTCGTCAGCGCGATCTCCTCCAGCGACTGCTCACCGAAGAATCGCAGGGCCACCACCTCGCGATAGGGGTCCGGCAGGCGCGCCACCGCATCTCGCACCGCCCGTTGGCGCTCCCCCGCCAGGGCGATGGCCAACGGGTCGGGAGCCGACCGTGATGGAAGCGCATCCCCGTCCAGGTCCAGCGCGTCCATCCGCGACCGCTTCCGCAGCCGGAGGAATGCCTGCCGGGTCGCGATGCGCATCAGCCAGGCGCCAAAGCTGCCCTCGGCGCGAAAGGACCCGAGCGACCGGTACGCGATCAAGAAGCTCTCCTGTGCCACGTCCTCGGCATCATGAGGGTCGCCCAGGATTCGAATGCAGGCGCGGTAAACGACCGATGCCTCCCGGTCCACCACGAGCCGGAAGGCATCGCGATCACCGTCCAGCACGGCGGCAACCAGCGGGCGATCATCCACCCGCCGACCGCCCTCTGCCGCCGCGCGTACACCGTGCATTGGGTGAGCCTAGTCGTCGCGTCCACCCCCATGCCCGCCGCCGTGGTCGTCGGGCGAGGCCGACGGCTGCGGCGAGGTCGAGGCCCGCTCGTGCTGGCTGGGCTCTGGAGTCTCCACGGGCTCTGGGGTTTCGGCAGCGTCCGGGGTCTCGTTGGGCTCCGGGGTTTCGGCTGCCTCGGGGCTGCCGCTCGGCTCCGGGGTCTCGTTGGGCTCCAGCGGCGACTCTGCATCCTGGCTCGGGCTGGCCGTGGCGATCCGGTCGTCGCTGGCTCCGGCCGAAGCCTCTGCCTGGCTCTGGCTCGCCCCTGCCCGGGCCCCGATGCTTGCACGAGGGGAAGCGGTGGGCTGCTGGGTCAGGTCCTGGACGGACCCGGCGCTGCCCTCGGGCGTGCCGACGGCGAGGGTCGGAGAGGTGCTGGCTCCCGCATCGTTCGGGGAACCATGGCTGACGCCGAACGCGGCTCCGGCGAGGATGAGCACGGAGCTCACCGCCAGGACGGCCGCGCGAATCGGTCGTGATCGGTCGAGCGTGGACATGGTGGGCGTTCTCCCTGTGGGTCGGGCGACTGAGCGGTCGCGCCGCTATCCCCATCGAGGGGAATGCATCCACAAAGGTTTCAGTCCCGGGCGCCAGGCGGTTCCTCACCGCACCACGACGGTCATGTTCATGGTCGGGTGAATCAGGCAGGTCAGCCCATAGACGCCGGGCCGGCTGAAGGTGAATGACCCGGTGGCGCCGATCGCGATCCGCAGATCGACGATGGGGTGCGCCACGGCGATCCCGTCCCGCCCCTCCGTGGCCGTGTGCTCGACCGGGTCCCGGTTCTCGAAGTGAACCGTGCTCCCACGCGCGATGCTGAGGCTGTTCGGCACGAACGCAAAGCTGGCCATCCGCACGGTGACAGACGCCCGGGGTGAGGCCACCGCGGAACCGGTTGGACTCACCGATGGAGCCGGAGGAGATGCGGTCGCCCGGATCGTGCGCGACGGCGTCGCCCCCTCGCTCGGGCTCCCCGATGCGCTGCACCCGCCGATGAGAAGGGAGAGGGCGAGGGCCGCCGCGCTGGCGGCCCTCGCCGTGGTCACCGAGTGACCGATGCGCGTCCCGAGAGGCCGCGCACCAGCAGCAGACCTGCCCCGAGCAGGGCCAACACGCCAAGCAGGCTCAGGACCGAGCTCCCGAACGGCCCGCTCGGCTGGTCCGGCTGGTTCATGGCGGTGTTCGGCACGACCGCCAGCTGGCCGCGGACCGCCCCGCCGGGGAACGCCGCGGTGTGGACGTTGACGTAGAAGCCGGCCGGATTGGCGGCAATGGCCGCGACCTTGGCCTTGTCGCCGGTCACGCAACCCGACGCCGAGCCGGTGAACGCCTTGGTGAGCGGTACGACGATGGGGCCTGCCGCGCCTGCCGCCGCCTGGTGGATGTGCGACCCGGTGGCCGCACCGATGTTGCTGACATTGATGGTGAAACACACCTGGCCGCTGGCGGGATCCAGCTTGACCGTCGCCGACCCACTGCCGTTGGGCGCACCGGCCGGCGTCTCGGCACTGCCACTCAGGCTCGCGGCGAAGGACATCTGGGCCGCGGCCGCCAGGGCCGGCAGCGCCAGCGCCGCGATGACGGCCCCGGAGAGGGCGATCAGCCGGAGAATACGAAACACGGCTCGCACGAACGGAACCTCCAACCTCGTTTACCGATATCGACGCGGGCGCGCCGACTCTCGGCCCCTACCTAGGGTCCGCGGCCGGTTACAGATGGACGGAATCTCCGGTCGAGCGGCGGCGCAGCTGAGCACCTCGTCCGGAAAGGACGAAGGGCCCGAGTCCGCGGCGGCTGGCTTGGACGCCAACCCCGGGGACTCGGGCCCTCCTCCAACTTTGGTTGAGGACCTACCTCGCGGGATCGGGGCTATCGCCGGATGGCGAGAACCTCTCCTCCACCCACGAACACGCTCTTGTTCGTGACGTAGATGGTGCCGTTGCGGCCCACCGCCACGTCATCCGGAACGGTCAGCTGCCCGGCAGCGATCTCCGTCCGGACGCCGTTACGGACCCGATACAGCGCACCGGTGGTGCTGGTACCACTGAAGAGCCCAAACACGCCGCTCTTCACGATCTCGACCACGTACAGGCTGCCATCCGGCCCGAAGTCCAGGCCGGTGATCGAGGTGAAGCCGCCCATGAACAGCGTGCAGGCGCCAGAGCGGGCGGTGGGGCTGCAGGTCACGTTGCGCGCCCAGGGTGCCACGCGCCAGATGCGGGAGGCGCCCGGGGTGAAGGGGAATCCCTTGAGCTCGCCCACGTACCAGTAGCCATCGGGCCCGACCGCGACCGTGGTCGGTACCGCTTCCGCGGGGAGCATCGGCGGCAGGCCCATCTGCGGCGGCAGATGCGACGTCGAGATGACCTGGTTCGGGAACTTGGCGATCATCTGGACGCGGCCGGCAGGTCCGACCATCAGCAACGTGTTGTTGGCCGCATCGGTCACCAGCACGCCGGCATCATCGAGACCGGCTGCGCCGTACGGGTTCGAGTCCGTTGGGTTCGGCGGGCGGTCGAGGTCCGTACGATCCGGATGGGCGTTGACGAAGGCCTGGATGTTGCCGGTCACCTGACCGGTCCGCAGTCGGACGGTGCTGTTGAAACGGGGATCCACGTTCTGCGGGCCACCGCCGATGATCGCCACCGGAGTGCCGTCCTCGGGCAGGGCGATGTTCGTGGGTCCGGTGATCTCGCCCTCCGGCGATTTGGCCGACGGGAGCCCAGCGGCGAAGGTGCGGAGACGGCCCCATCGGTCGATGACCAGGATCTTGCCGGTGGGGGCGTAGCCCATCGGCCCGCCGCGTCCGGCAGCGGCGACGAAGACGCGGCCATTCTCGTCGACCGCGATGCCGCGCGGGTTGTCGAGTCCAGAGGCCAGCACGGAGACACGCCACGTTGCGCGCGCGGCGGGTGCTGCCGCGGCCGCCGGTGCGACCAGGACCAGCGAGGCGAGCAGGCTTACGAGCGCGCCGAACAGGGGAAGGCGCTGAAGACGCATGGAACATTCCTCCAAGCGGCCGGATGGGGAGTGAGAGTTCAGGGCTCCATCACGCTGCCCACCGGGGCTCGGTCCGGATTGTGTCACCCCGGGCCGCATTCTCCAAGCAGTTTTTTCGCGCCGCGCGCGGACGGTTCAGTAGCCTGAGCCGCCGTTGCCCTTCTGACATGCCGCGAGCAGCAGCCCGATCAGCGCAATCGCCGTGGGCGAGAGCCGATGTGCGCCAAGGCGACGCATGGAGATTTGGGTGAACCGATGCATCACGCCAGCACCTACGAGCCCGGTTACCGGGCGACGGGACTTCGCGGTGCGGCCGATGCCGAACCCGTGGACGCGGCCACGGGCCCCGCGCTGGTTGCGGCGGCGAGCATGGCGTGGCGCCGCTCCTCGAGCCAGCCGAGCACGCTGCCCGCCACCTGAGGCCAGGTTTCCGAGCCCATCACCAGCCCGAAGTGGCTCGCCGCGGGGAAGTACTCGTACGTGGCGCCCAGCACGTCGGCTGTGCGGCGCGCCTCGGACGGGTGCACGACATCGTCCTGGCCGGCACCGATCACCAGCACCGGGATCCCGATGCGCGAGGCGTCGAGTTGCACACCGCGCATCCGCTCGCGGCGCGCGCTGCCGCTCTCTCGAGCGCCGCGCAGCATCTCCTGCATTTTGCCCAGGTCGGCGTCGTCCATGTCCGGCATCAGCTCGCGGAGCTTGTCGGCCGGTGCGATCCAGCCCCACCACTCAGCGTCGTAAATCGGCGGGACCGAGCGCAGCTCGTGCTCGACCGGGCGGCGAGGCAGCGCGTCCGCGGGCGGCGAGGGAGCCAGCAGAACGAGGCCCAGGACAGGGTGGCGTTCCGCGTACAGCAGCCCGGCCAGGGCGCCAATGCCCCATCCGACGATCACCGGCGGGCGCCCTATCTGCCTGACCGCCACGCCGATATCGGACGCGTAGTCGGCCATGGAGACGGTGGACAGGTCCGCCAGGTCGCTGGTGTAGTGACCACGGAAGTTCATGGCGTGCGCCTCCCAGCCGCGCTCCGCCATGAATGCCGCGAAGCTCGACCACAGCCAGGAGCCGGTGAGGGCGCCGTGGACCAGGAGCAGGGGCGGCTTGCGGCTGCGGCGTTCCGGTTGGTGCGTCTCGACGTAAATGCCCTCCGGCTCGATGTAGACCTCGTCGCGCTTGATGGCCTGCACCATTTGGCTCTCAGTCCTCCAGGGGGTTGAAGACCATCCCGGTCAGCAGCTTGGGATGGAAATAGGTCGACTTGTGCGGCATCACGTCGCCAGCGTTCGCAACCGCGGCCAGCTGCTCGAGACGGGTCGGCCGCACCAGGACGGCGCCCTTCACCTCGCCACGCTGCACGCGCTCGATGGCGTCCGGGGCGCTCCTAGTGTAGAGAAGCTGGCGCCCTCCGGCGACCGCGGCCTCGTCGATCCCCAGCGCATCGCGCAGCAGCGCGGCGTGAAGCACGGCCAGGTCGAGCCGGCGGAACGCGGTGCTCCCCCGCTCCGACCGCATCCGCTCCGTAATGGCGTCCGGTCTGCCGACCAGCAGCCAGCCGCGAACTCCGGGCAGCACGAGCCCAAACAGCGTGGTGTCATCCGGCGTCGCTTCGAGCCGAGCGGGAAGCTCGTCGAGCGGCATCGGCTCCGCGTCGAACAGCTCACTGCTGCGCGCCAATGGGGCGGGATCGACGGCACGCAGCAGCCGATGCGTCGGCAGGATCCGGAGCTCCTCCTGCTGCGCGTTGACGAGCACGGCCATCACCCAGTCGGCGGCCAGCGCGCCGAGCGGCAGGTCGCGGACCGCGGTGTCGGCCCGCACGTCGGCCTGGTAGGCGAGGGCGGTCTCGTACCGATGGTGGCCGTCGGCCACGAACAGCCGCTGACGCGAGAGGTAATTGAGGAGCCGCTCGTCCGGGTCCACCGCGGCCACCTGGTGCAGCAACCCATCCGCGTCGCAGGCCCGCCACTCATCGGTCCATGGCCGCGACATGACGTGGCGGTATCGCTCCGAGCGGTCGAAGTAGAGCACCAGGATCGGGCTCAGCTGGGTTCGGGTGGCCCGCAACAGCCCGAGGCGCTCGGCCTTCGGCCCTGGCATGGTGTGCTCGTGGGGACGCACGCCGCCGCCCCACGGTTCGAGCAGGACACGGGACAGGACCCCATGCACCATCGGCTGATCCGAGTCGGGCCGCGCCGCGAACGAGTAGTAGTAGACCGATGGAGCGCTCCGCCGCTCGAGAACTCCCGCCGCGATCCACGCGTGCAACTCGGCGACGGCCGCGGCGTGCGGATCCTCGGCATCGGGGTTCAGCTCGAGCCGGACCGCGTTGTGCGCGTCGCGCTCCAGCAGCTCGTCGCGTTGCGCGTCGCTGATGACGTCGTACGGCGGGCAGGCGACATCGGTCAGGTCGGCGACGCGACCGGGGTGCCGCGGCGGCTCGTTCGGGAGGCGGACACGTTCCGGGACGGTCGGGGTCCCGTAGCGATCCAGTGCGTAGCCAAGCCCTGCGAAGGGCCGCACGGTGGGCATCGGTCGAGTTTACGTGCCGGCGTGCAAGGCGACCAAGGCACGGGATGCATGCGCCCGGACCTCGTCGCGCGAGTCTCGCGCCGCAGCCTCCAGGAATCGCTCGACCCCGGTTACCGTGCCCGGCGGCAGGTCCCCGGCGTCGAGTGCGTTGGACAGCGCAATGATCACGTTCCGAAGCAGGCGGTGGCGCCCCGCGCGTCGCAGGGCGCTCTGGCCAAAGGCTCGCTGGAAAGCGCGCGCGCCAAGTGGAAGCAGCCGCTCCCCGAGTGGCAGCAGCGGGACGCGGAGCGGACCGGGATCATCGGCCTCCGCGTTCACCGGGCACACCTCCTGGCAGACGTCGCAACCGAAGATCCACGCACCGATCGCCCGCGCCGCATCCGTCGCCAGCTCGCCGGGATGCTCGATGGTCAGGTAGCTGATGCACCGATTGGCGTCGATCGTCTGCGGCCCGATGATGGCCCCGGTCGGACACCCGTCGATGCAGCGACGGCAGCTGCCGCATGACGAGCGGATCGGCTCGTCGACGGGCAGCTCGGCGGACGACAGGATCGCCCCCAGGAAGACCCAGCTGCCGGCGGGGTGATGGGTCAGCAGGTTCGTGTTCTTGCCGATCCAGCCCAGCCCGGCGCGTGCCGCAAACGCGCGCTCGGCGAGCGGCCGGTCGTCCACGAAGGAGGTGGCTCCCGCCGGGATGCCGTCCCGGCGCAGCTCCTCCGCCAGACCGTCCAACCGGTCACGAAGCGCGAGATGGTAGTCGGTGCCGAGCGCGTAGCGCGCGATGAGCCCGGTCGGCGTGGCAGGCTCGCCGGCGAGCGCCTCGCGGAGAAGCGGAGGGAGCGTTCCTGCTCCGGCATCCCAGCTCGCGCGGGCCGCGCCGGCGTAGGGAGCGGCGACCACGATCACCGACCGGGCGGTGGGGTCCAGGCGTCGGGGGTCGGTGGCGATCTCCGGCCGGTCACCGCCCATCCAGTCCATGCGCGCCATGCGTCCCTCGCGCACCGACTGCTGCATCCGGTCCCTCGCCTCGAGGAGTGGCTCGGCCGGCGCGATCCCGAGCAGATTCAGTCCGTGGCGGGCGGCGAGCCGCTCGACGCGCTCGCGGGCCGCGGGGTTGCCGGCAGCCGCGTCCCCTGTCGCTTCGCCGGCGGGCTGGGGGGCTGGGATGCCGGCCATCGTGTCGCTCATGTGGTGAGTTGCCTGTCAGCGCGCGGGCGCTACAGCTCCTCGATCTCCTCGAGCGGCCCGTCGGCCGGCGCAGGACGAGCGGCGCTCCGGGGTGCCCGCAGGTAGAGCACGACCGCCGTGACCACGGTGAGCAGAACGGTGATCGGCACCCAGGGCAGCTGCCGGTAGTCGAGCACCGCCACGACGCTGACGCGGGTGGTCGCCACGTTGCCGAGCTGATCGTGCGCCACGATCGAGACCTCGCGCGGCAGCAGCGTCGCGCCGACCGAGGCGACCCACGTTCCGTTGCCGCGGACGGTGACGGGCGAGCCGTCGACGATCACGCTGGCGCCCGCCGAGGCCCGCCCGTCGATCGGCACGCTGAAGGAGAGCGGAGCGAACGGTGCCTGGGCGCTGAGCACCGGGGGCTTGTCCAGCACGCGCACGTGCCAGGTGGTGACATAGCCGTGACCGGCGGGCGTGACCAGAAAGGTGCGGAGCTGCGCGCCCGCGTCGCCCGTGTCGCTCGTGTTGCCCGCGTCCGGGGGCGGCGGATCCACGGCGAGCTGGACCTCGCTCGATCCAAAGATCGCGGTGCGTACCACGCGGATCGGGTACTGCGGGCCCAGCGGAACAACGTAGCCGGCAGACCCGGGCGGTGCACCGATGCGGACCACGAAGCCGTTGCGGGTCAGGATCGATCCGGCCGCCCCACCGGGCGCCGCAACGGCGCCGCGCAACTGGGGCGCCATGGCCCCGCCCGCCTGCTCCGGCGTGAACAGCTCGGCGGTGTGCGCCAACGTGGTGACCGCCGGAGGCGCACCCTGCAGCAGCGGGCCGCCGCGGCGGCCGATGTCCCAGCCGGCGCCCCGGATGAGCGCCACCCAGCCGTCCGCGCCTCCAAGCACGCCCACGGGCATCATCGCCGGCAGCGCGGCGATGGTCCGAGGAGTGCCACCGTCGGTCAGCAGGCGGCCGGAGAAGATGAAGGCCGGGGCGCGGCTGATCGGCAGCCCGCCCGGCAGGGGGCCGACATACGGCGCCAGCTCGCCCGCCTCGAACGACGCCGCGCCGGCGCTGGGTGAATAGTCATTCACCGGGCCGCCTCCGAGCGGGTCGATGAGCAGCAGGCGACGGGTGCCCGTGTCGCTCGCCACCTGCAGCACGCTGCCCTGGCCGCCGCCGCTGCCGCTGCCGCTGCCGCTGCCGCCGCCGCTGCCGCTCCCGCTGCCGCCGCCAAGCGTTCCGACCAGCAGGTTGGCGCCAGCCGAGATGGCACCGATGCGTTCCGGCGCTCCGCCGGCCGGCCAGCGCCAGACGAAGCCATCGGCGAACGAGCTGACCACCACCCCTCGGCCGCCGGCAACCGCGACCGAGGTCACCTCGCTGTCGAATGGCACCGACATCTGCTCCACGCCGAGTGCGCCCGCTCTCCACGCCAGACGCACGAGCTGGGTCGCGTCAGAGACGCCGGTGACCTGCCACCGAATGACCAGCGCCGCCTCATCGCCCGGGATTCCGTCCGTGTTGCCGAGGACCGAGAGGACGGGCACCGAGACGTTGCTCACCCCGCGCACCCACAACTGCTGGACACCGAATCGGGCCCTGTCCCAGCGATACAGCACGATCGGGGTGTCGTTGGGCCGAGCGGAACTCGGCGCGCGGCTGACAAGCAGCTCATCGGTACCGTCCGCATCGAGATCGAGCGCCACGATCGACGTGGCGTCAACGCCGCTGTCGATCATCCGGCTGAGCTGCACCGTGCCGCCCGCGGCCTGCACCAGCCAGACGGTCAGGCAGCAGGCCCGCTGATCCCGGCGCATCCCGATCGTCGCCAGCAGCAGGCGCTCCCGTCCATGGTCGTGCCAGATCAGGAATCGGGCAGGCTCACCGACTCGGACCGGGAGCATTCCATCGGCCGGCCGTGGGGAGCCCCGCTTCTCCTCCGGGGTCGTGCCACGCATCAGGGGCACCTGGGCCAGCGGGGTCGGCCTGCCGGTGTCGATCGTCCAGGCATCGACGGCCAGCTGTCCGGGATTCTGTGCCCGGCGGACGACGCGCACCAGGTCCCTCGTCCCGTCGCCGGTGATGTCCGCCACCACCGCGGCAACCGCCTCGCCATCGAGGAGCTGGGAGCCGGGCTCGTCCGGAATCGCGCTCACGCCTGACAGCGCCGCGCGGGTCGGGCCGGGGAACCAGGCGCCGAGCACCAGCGCGGCGCCGAGGGCAAGGAGCGGAATGGTCCGGCGCCCGGGAGTCACGGTCATCGGTGAGGATACGCGCCTGCGGAACGGTCTGGCATCATCCGGCCATGCCCGTTCCACCGGTCCTGTGGTCGCCGCCGGGCGACGCGCCTAACCGCTCCCGAATCGGCGCCTATCTGCGCTGGCTCGAGGCCGAGCGTGGGCTGCGCTTCGCCGACTACAACGAGCTGTGGCGATGGTCGGTGACTGACCTTGGGGCCTTCTGGCAATCGATCTGGGACCACTTCGGGGTTGTCTCCCACTCCCCGCCGTCGGCGGCCATCGGGCGCCCCGAGATGCCGGGCACCGCCTGGTTCCCGGGCAGCCGCCTGAACTGGGCGGAACACGCTCTCCGGCTTTCGCAGCGCGGACCCGACGACGTGGTCGTGATCGCCCACTCTGAGAGCCGCTCACCGACGACGCTCACCGTCGCGGAGCTGCGCGACGCCGTGGGCCGCGCGCGGCATGGCCTCCATCGGCTGGGAGTGGGGCCAGGTGACCGGATCGCGGCCTACCTGCCGAACATCCCCGAGGCGGCCATCGGGCTGCTCGCCACCGCGAGCCTGGGGGCGATCTGGTCGTCGTGCGCCCCGGAGTTCGGGACGCGCAGCGTCGTCGATCGGTTCAGCCAGATCGAGCCGAAGGTGCTGCTGACCATCGACGGCTATCGGTATGGCGGCCGACAGGTGGACCGCACCGATCAAGTCGCCGCCATTCGAGCCGCGCTGCCGAGCCTAGCCGCCACGGTGGCGGTGCCGTACCTCGAGCCGACGTCGAGCCGGATTCCGGACGCCGTCGGGTGGCACGAGCTGACCGCTGCGGGCGGCGCGCCGGAGTACGAGACGGTGCCGTTCGACCACCCCCTCTACGTCCTGTACAGCTCTGGCACCACGGGGCTGCCCAAGGCGATCGTTCACCGGCACGGGGGCATCCTGCTGGAGCACCTCAAGATTCATGCGCTCCACCACGATCTCGGCGCGGAGGATCGCTTCTTCTGGTTCAGTACCACCGGCTGGATGATGTGGAACTACCTCGTATCGGGCCTGCTGGTCGACGCCACCATCGTCCTGTACGACGGGAGCCCGGCGCATCCCGACCTGCTTCGCCTCTGGCGTCTTGCCGAGGAGGCGGGGATCACCTTCTTCGGCACCAGCGCTCCCTACCTCATGGCCTGCCGCAAACACGGCCTGCAGCCCGGTGCGCAGCTGGATCTGTCGCGTCTGCGCGGCGTGGGCTCGACCGGCGCACCGCTCCCCCCCGAAGGCTTTCGGTACGTGTACGACTCGATCGGATCCGATGTCCAGCTTGCCAGCGTCTCCGGTGGGACCGATGTCTGCTCCGCCTTCGTCGGCGGCAGCCCGATGGTGCCCGTCTGGGAGGGCGAGATCAGCTGTCGACACCTCGGCTGCCGGGTCGAGGCGTTCGATCCCGACGGGCAGCCGCTGATCGGGGCCCAGGGCGAGCTGGTGCTCACCGCACCGATGCCATCCATGCCGGTCGGCTTCTGGAACGACCCCGATGGCGAGCGCTACCGGGCGGCGTACTTCTCCGACTACCCCGGCGTGTGGCGGCACGGCGACTGGATCACAATCACCGATCGCGGCAGCTGCGTGATCAGCGGGCGCTCCGACGCCACTCTCAACCGCGGCGGGGTCCGAATCGGCACGGCGGAGTTCTACGCGGCGGTCGAGGCGTTCGAGGAGGTGACCGATTCGTTGGTCGTCCACCTCGAGGCCGGTGATCTGCTGATCCTCTTCGTCGCGCTCCGGGAGGGCGCCAATCTTGACGAGGAGTTGCGGGCTCGGATCAGCGCCGAGCTGCGCCGCGGTCTCTCGCCTCGCCACGTGCCGGACCGGATCCACGCCGTCCCGGCCATCCCGCGCACCCTCTCCGGCAAGAAGCTGGAGGTGCCCGTCAAGCGGATCCTGACCGGGACGCCGCCCGAGCTGGCCGCCAGCCGCGGCTCCCTGGCCGACCCCAACGCGCTCGACCCGTTCGTGGCGCTCGCTGCCTCCGGCGCGCTGACGGACGCTTCCCAACCCGCCGGGTAGCCGCCGTCCAGCGGCCCAGCGCGGCGCTGCGGCCTGCTCGCGGGTCAGCCGCTCAGCCGGGTTAGCCACCCAGCCCGTTCAGCCGCGTCAGAAGGAGCGCAGACCCAGCAGGTTGCGGGCGATCACCATGCGCTGGATCTGGCTGGTCCCCTCCCCGATCTCCGTCAGCTTCGCATCGCGCAGGTAGCGCTCGACCTGGTACTCGGTGATGTAGCCGTAGCCGCCGTGGATCTGGACCGCGTTGTTGGTGGCCCGCTGCGAGACCTCGCTGGCGAACAGCTTGGCCATCGCCGCTTCGGTGCTGTAGGCCAGGCCGCGATCTTTGCGCCACGCGGCGCGGTACACCAGCAGGCGGGCGGCATCGATCTCGGTCGCCATGTCAGCGACCATGAAGGCCACTCCCTGGAAGCTGCCGATCGGCCGGCCGAACTGCTCCCGCTCGCGGCTGTAGCGGACGGCTGCCTCGTAGGCGGCCTGCGCAAGGCCGAGGGCCATTGCACCGATCCCGATCCGCCCGCCGTCCAGCGTCTTCAGGAACAGCTTGTCCCCCTCCCCCTCCTCGCCGAGCAGGTTCTCCACAGGGATCCGGCAGTCGTTGAACAGCAACTCCCCGGTGTTGCTGGCGTGCAGACCCATCTTCTCCTCCATCCGACCGATGGAGAATCCGGGCGTATCGGCCTCGACGATGAAGGCGCTGATCTTGCCCTGCGCGGCGCTCTTCTCGGTCACCGCGGTGACGATGTAGATCCCTGCCACGCCGGCATTGGTGATGAACCGCTTCGAGCCGTTCAGGATCCAACAGTCGCCGTCGCGCTTCGCCGTGGTTCGCGTCCCGCGCGAGTCACTCCCCGCCCCTGGCTCGGTGAGCCCATACGCGCCGAGCTTCTGGCCGCTGGCCAGGGGTCGCAGGTAGCGCTCCTTCTGCGCATCGGTACCGGCCAGGTAGATCGGGTTGCAGCCGAGGCTGGTGTGGGCCGAGACGATGATCGCCACGCTTCCGGACACCCGCGCCAGCTCCTCGATGGTGATCGCGTAGGCCAGCGCGTCGAGACCGGTGCCACCGACCTCTTCGGGGTACGGCACGCCGAGCAGGCCAAGCGCGGCCGCCTCGCGGATGATCTCGGTGGGGAAGCTGCCCTGGCGCTCGAGCTCGTCGGCGACCGGCGCGATCCTGCGCTCCGCGAAGTCGCGGACGGTGCGACGAATCTCCTCGTGCTGGGGAGAGGGGGCGAAGTCCATCGGCGGCGACCTGCATGCTGCGGATTCCGTGGCGCTTGGCGGGAAGCCGGAGTCTAGCAGCGGGCCAGGCTAGGCCGATGGGCTGGTGTCCCGGCGCCAGCGTTCGAGGTCGAGCCGAGTACGACGCTCGACCTGTCGCGCCACGATCGACCGATGCCGCCGCGTGGGCATCGGGCGGGGGCGACTGCGCTTGGCGTGCTTGAGCTTGGCCATGGATTGCCCAACAGACGCGCGACGCCTCCCAGAAGTTGCAGCCCGCAGCCCGAGTTGGTTTGCGAGGGCTGACTTGGTCCGCGGCGTCGACCAAGAAGAGGCCGCCGACCGCGCACCCCAGGCGGCCAGCGGATGGAATCGCCAACGATGACCTTGGCCCCTCCTCAGTTCAATGCCGATCCATCGCGACCCGAGGCTAGGGCGGCATCAGCCTGGCCCAGCGGAGTTCACCTCGGCCGCCAACCTCTGCGACGCCGTGGGCGAAAACGAGCAGGTCACCCGCAACATGCGGGCCAAAGGCGCCTTCGGCACCGCGCTCCGGCCACGTATCCACGACGATCGCGGAGCGAGTCGTCAGGTCATACAGCCGCAGCGTGTGGTAGTCGCTCGCCTCGGCCGCGACGTACCGGTTGCCGATTGAGGGTTCACCGAGCAGCTGGCTCTGATCTCCGAAGTCGAGAGCAAGGTCGCGCCCGGTGGTCAGGCTATGGAGCACCAGACTGCCCCAGTTGAGTTCGTTGTTGGACCGCTTCCACACGACATCGTCGCCGTGAATGGCAGGCGCCGCGGCGTCGCCGGTCGAGTCGAGACGCATCGGCCTTCCGGCAGGCTGCGAGAGATCCAGCACGTACACGTGACGCGCGTCGGCAGTGCGGTTCGGGTTGTACTCGACCGTGCTGAACACCAGGCGTCCGCCATCCAGCCCGGGGAACCAGTATTCGGTGCGCTGTTCGTCCGCGCTGAGCAGCACGCGTTGAGCCAGGCTCGGCAGGCTCGCCATTCGAATCTCGGCCCGGCGGCCGGCCGGCGTGGCGTGGAACGTCGTCCACACCACACGCGTGCCATCCACTGCGGCGAACGGGATTGGACCCTCCACTCCCCCTGGAGGATCGGACCGATCCAGCAGCATCGCTGGCGCACCGGGACTGGCCAAGTACCACAGCCGCCAGCCTGACGGTCCATACAGCCGCGGGTTGAGCTCGGTGAACGCAACGTGGCCGCCGCCGACGGCGATCGGCATCAGCCGAGAATCGCGGTTGCGGTTGACGAAGATCCGCTCCACCAGCCGCGTATTCGGATCGAAGCTCATGAGATCCGGCCACGGCCCGTCCGACGGCGTCCCGATCGTGCCCGCCGACCAGACGATGACCGAGCCGTTCGTCCCTGAATAGTTGGGCGGTGCCTCGCTCGTTCCGGGCACGAGCTGTGGCAGCGGGAGCGTCGTGCCACTTCCGAGGGTGGTTCCCGAGGCGAGCGGCGATCCCGACAGGCCGACCTGGGCCGAAGGGCTCCCTCCGGCGACGCTCTGTGTCGGCGACCCACCGCAGCCGGCGAGCGCGATTCCGATTGCAGTCGCCGCGAGGGTACGAAGAGGTCCCCACCCGCCCTCGGTCACCAGATCATGTTGCCACTGTTGGCATTCTGTGCGAAGACGAAGCCGGACGGCAGCCGGCTGGTGCCGTTCATTCCATTGACCATGTCCTGTAACCAGGTTTGGCCATGCGCGTCGGTGTGGGTGTACGAATCGCTGATGCCTCCCTGACTCCAGCGGTTGGCAGCACCGCTCAACCCCCAACTGAAGTTGCTCACCACCTGGACGGTGGCCGGGCCGCAGTAGTAGCTCTTGAGCTGCTGTCTGGGGCTCGTGTTGAGCACCAGCGAGTATGGAGGTGACCCTGGGCACACGACCTTCGGAACGGTGAGTCCTCCACGCCCGGTGGCCGTTGGGCACGCGACCGAGAGACGAGAGGCACTTGTCAGCGCCGCGATGACCTGCTCCTGCTGCGTCTTGAGAGCGATGGAGGCTCTCTGGGCAGGGGTCAGCGGCAAGATACCCGGATTGGTTGTGTCACCGCCGGGGGGAATCGGAGGGCTCGCAGCGATGGCCGGTCGCCGGACTCCACGACAAGGCAACAAAGGCTATGGCTACGAGGAGGGATCTCACAGACCGCATGGCGAAAGCCTCACGGCTCAAGAGCGGTGGCTGATGACGTCGGTTGGACGATCGTCCACCTTCCTCATGGTGGGGATGGCTCGAGCCGAAAGGCAGCCGGTCCCTCCGTCAAACCGGTATACTCCCCGTCAGGCTGGTCGTCCACTACTTTATCCACCAGTCCACTACTTTATCCACCAGTTGTGTGACCCACGCCCATTTCGCCCGGCCCGTGAGCCGACCCCCGGGCCTGGCCCAGATCGCTGGCCGGCCAGTACCCGATTGACAGCGGACGAGCCCACGAACGTATACTCGCGCTCGCAAGGCTGCAGCAATCCGACAACCTTTGGCGTGTCGGCGAGGCGAGCGAACCCCGTACGAGGGCGACGTGGCAGAGGTCGACGTCAGGCTCGATCGAGTCACCAAACGATTCCACGATGTCGTGGCCGTCGACGATCTGTCGCTCGACGTGCGTCGCGGCGAGTTCTTCTCCCTCCTCGGCCCGTCGGGCTGCGGCAAGACCACTACGCTGCGGATGATCGGTGGCTTCGAGGAGGCGACCAGCGGGAAGATCTTCCTGGCCGGTACCGATGTCACCGGGCTGCCTCCCTACCGGCGCAACGTCAACACCGTCTTCCAGAACTACGCGCTGTTCCCCCACCTGTCGGTGTACGAGAACGTTGCGTTCGGCCTGCGGCGGCGCAGAGTGGCGTCCGGGGAGATCCGCCACCAGGTGGGGAGCATGCTCGAGCTGGTCGAGCTTCCCGGCTACGAGGCGCGCCGGCCGTCCCAGCTCTCCGGAGGGCAGCAGCAGCGGGTCGCGCTGGCACGCGCGCTGATCAACCATCCGCAGGTGCTCCTCCTCGACGAGCCGCTCGGCGCGCTCGACCTCAAGCTCCGCAAGCAGATGCAGATCGAGCTGAAGCGGATCCAGACCGAGGTTGGTATCACGTTCATCTACGTGACCCACGACCAGGAGGAGGCGATGACGATGTCGGATCGGATCGCCGTGATGCGCGGCGGGCACATCGAACAGCTCGGCGCCCCCGAGGAGCTCTACGAGCGCCCGGGCACCGCGTTCGTTGCCGGCTTCCTGGGCGTCTCCAACCTCCTCGACGGCGACGTGGCGGAAGTGGACGGCGACTACTCCTCCGTGCGCCTGACCGGTGGCACCCTGCTCCGAGCCCCGCGGCCCGCGGTCAACGGCGCCCGCCGGGTGCAGGTCGGCGTCCGCCCCGAGAAGCTCCGCGTGGTGCCGATCAGCGACGGCTCGGCGGCCGGCTCCGGGGACCTGAACACGATTGAAGGCACGATCCTGGACGCGTCGTACATCGGGGTCAGCACCCAGTATCTGGTCGAGACGCGCGATGGGCAGCGTCTGACCGTCTACTCCCAGAATCTGGAGACGAGCGGCGCAGGCGAGGCGCTGGCCGACGGCCAGCAGGTTCGCCTCACCTGGAAGCCGCAGCACACCTTCGTCATCGGTCAGACCGACGACCCAACCGCACAAGGAGCCTTGAATGCCTGACGACCCCCGGCAGCCGGACGCCATCGATGCCGCGATCCAGCGCGCGTTCGAGCCCCGCCGGCGACTCTCTCGCCGCGCGTTCATCACCCAGGCCGGGCGCGGGGGGGTGATTTTGGGCGGTGCGCTGTCGCTGCCCGCCATCCTGGCCGCCTGCGGCATCGCTCCGGCGGGGAGCCGCACGCCGTCCGGGAGCACCGGCGGCAGTCCCACGCCGCTGCCGACCAAGGCAGGGATCGTGAACTTCGCGAACTGGCCGGCGTACATCGACATCGACTCCAAGACGAAGACCTACCCGACCCTCGAGAAGTTCAAGAAGGAGACGGGGATACAGGTCAACTACGTCGAGGCGGTCAACGACAACGAGGAGTTCTTCGGGACGGTCCAGCCGGACCTGGCCGCCGGCAACCAGACCGTCTGGGATCTGATGGTGCTCACCGACTGGATGATCGAGCGCATGGTGCGGCTCGGCTACCTGGCGCCGCTCGACCACGCCGCGCTGCCGAACTTCACCGCCAACGCGGACGCGCTGTACGTCAACCCGTGGTACGACAAGGGCAACACGTTCAGTGCCGCATGGCAGTCGGGCATCACCGGCATCGGCTACAACCCCAAGCTCACCAAGCGACCGATCACAACCTTCGACGACCTGCTCGACCCCGCGTTCAGGGGACGGGTGGGGATGTTCAGCGAGATGCGCGACACGATGTGCATGGCGTTGCTGTCGCTGGGCATCAAGCCCGAGAACGCGACGGTCGACGACGTCAAGAAGGCGGCCGACAAGCTGAAGAAGGCCCGCCAGGCCAAGCAGTTCCGCAACTTCTACGGCAATGACTACTACAACGAGCTGGCCAACGGCAACCTGGCGTTGACCATCGCCTGGTCGGGTGACGTGTCCCAGATGCGGCTGGCGGACAACCCGGACGTGCAGTTCGTCGTCCCACAGTCGGGCGGTATGCGCTGGGTCGACAACATGTGCATCCCCAAGGCGCCCAAGCATCCGACCGATGCGCACGCGATGATCAACTTCTGGTACGACCCGGTGAACGCCAAGACGCTGTCCGAGTACATCGGCTACTTCTCGCCGGTCAAGGGTGTCCCCGACCTGATCAGGAAGGACGCCGCGGCCGCGGCCGCGAAGGGCGACAAGGCGACCGCCGGCGCGCTGACGACCAAGGCGGCCGCGGTCACGCCCAGCCCCGAGGCGCTGAAGAACGTCTACACCTACAAGGTCCTCAGCGAGGCCGAGGAGCGCCAGTGGAACGATCTCTTCCAGGCGGTGGTCACCGGCTGAGCCGATGCAGCCCCGTGCCGCCACTCGCGATCAGCGGCTGAAGGGGTAACCGTGCCGCGCCGCTTCCGCTGGACGGTCCCCTACCTGTTTCTCGTCCCGGGTGGGCTGTGGCTGCTTGCCTTCTTCGTGGTACCGATGGTCGTGATGGCATCGGTCAGCCTCCAGCAGGGGTCGCTGGCGCAGGGCTACGCGATGACCTTCAACTTCGGGATCTATGCCGAGACAATCGCCCGCTGGTCGAGCCAGTTCCTGAGGTCAATCGAGTACGCGGTGATCGTGACCGTGCTGACCGTGCTCATCGGTTACCCGATGGCCTACACCATCGCGTTCCGGGGCGGCCGGGCCAAGAACATCCTGCTGCTGCTGGTGATCCTGCCGTTCTTCACCAGCTTCATCATCCGCACCCTGTCGTGGAAGCTGCTGCTGGCCGACAACGGGATCGTGCTCGGCACGCTGAAGGAATGGGGCCTTCTCGACAGCGGCTTCAGGCTGATCGCCACGCCGATCGCGGTCATCAGCGGCCTGACGTACAACTTCCTGCCGTTCATGGTGCTGCCGCTGTACGTGGCCCTCGAGAAGGTCGACCCGCGCCTGATCGAGGCCGCCAACGACCTGTACGCCAGCCGCGTGCAGGGCTTCCTGCGGGTGACGCTGCCGCTTTCGCTACCGGGCCTGTTCGCCGGGTCGCTGCTGACCTTCATCCCGGCGGTCGGCGATTTCGTGAACGCGCAGATCCTCGGCAGCCCGGACACGACCATGATCGGCAACGTCATCGAGCGCCTGTTCCTGAGCAACAACGACTATCCGCAGGCCGCGGCGCTGGGCTTCATCCTGATGGCGGCGATTCTGGCCATGGTGCTGGTCTACGCCCGCCTCATCGGCTCCGACAAGCTGACCACCGGATGAGCGCCGGCGCCGTACCGATCGAAGCCCGCGCACGAACGGCGAGCGGGCCGGCGCCGCTCAATCGGCCGAACTTGCGCGCACGGCTCGGGCGCATGGTGCTGCCGGTCTACACCGGGCTGGTGGTCATCTACCTGTTCCTGCCGATCGCGGTCATGATCGCCTTCAGCTTCAACAATCCCGCGGGCCACCAGAACATCACCTGGCAGGGCTTCACGGTGGAGCACTACCTCAGCGTCTGGGGCCGTCCCGACATCACCGGCCCGATGATCACCAGCTTGGCCGTGGCCCTCGTGTCCACCGTGCTCGCCACCACGCTCGGTACGCTGATGGGGCTGGCGCTGACACGCTACGAGTTCCGCGGCCGCGGCCTGACCAGCACGCTGATCTTCCTGCCGATGGCCTCGCCGGAGGTGATCCTCGGCGCCTCGCTGCTCTCGCTGTTCGTATCGGTCGGCGTGCAGCGCGGCTTCCTTACCATCCTCATCGCCCACGTCATGTTCAACATCAGCTATGTGGTGGTCACCGTGCGCGCGCGCATCGCCGGCTTCAACCGGACGCTGGAGGAGGCGGCCATGGACCTGGGCGCGACGGAGTGGACCACGTTCCGCAAGGTCACCTTCCCGCTCATCTTTCCCGGCATCCTGGCCGCAGCGCTGCTCGCCTTTGCGCTGTCGATCGACGACTACGTGATCACCACCTTCGCGGCGGGCGCCACGCGCACGTTCCCGCTGTGGGTCTTTGGGGTCAGCCGCATCGGCGTCCCGCCGGAGGTGAACGTGCTCGGCACCTTGATCTTCGTGGTCGCGGGCTTCTTCATCCTGGTCAACGTCTGGCTCCAGCGCCGCAGCGCGGCAGCGGCGCGCTCTCGCCCGACATGACGCTGAATGCAGGTAGCAGCCACCCGCACGCTGCACCGGTCCTGCCCGGCGCGCAGGCCGCGTCCGGCGCGGGAGTTGAGACGATGCGCTATCGCATCGCTGAAGCGGCGCGGCGCACCGGCGTCTCCACCTCCGCCCTGCGCCTCTGGGAGCGGCAGGGCCTCATTCGCCCGGTGCGTACCGACGCCCGCTATCGGCTCTACAGCGAGGACGATCTCGAACGACTGCGTCGCATCCGGCGGATGCGTGCCGAGGAGCATGTCAACGCACCCGGCATTCGCCGGATCCTGGCCGCCGGCGTCGCGGGGGCGGCGTCGCTGGACGGCGCTCGTCTCCGGCAGCTGCGCACCCAGCGCGGTCTGTCGCTGCGCGCAGCGGCCGAACGCTCTGACCTCTCGGTCAGCTTCATCAGCGCCCTCGAGCGTGGGGCAACGACCGCCAGCGTGGCGGCTCTCCAGCGCCTGACGAGCGCCTACGGGACCACGGTCCTCGGGCTCTTTGGGCCTGGAATGCGCGGACGGCGGCTGGTGCGTCCCGGAGAGCGGCCCATGCTCCGCCTCGCCAACTCCGCGGTCCGGATCGAGCAGCTCGCCGCCGCCGGCTCGACGCGGCTCGAGCCGCAGCTCTTCGTACTCGCGCCCGGCGCGACCAGCGACGGGGCGTACGCGCACGAGGGAGAGGAGTTCCTCTACGTGCTCGACGGCGCCGTGACGATCTGGATCGCCGAGGAGGAGAGTTACCCGATGGCCGAGGGCGACGCTCTCTCGTTCCCGTCCACCCTTCCGCATCGCTGGCGGAACGACGCCAGCGGGGAGACCCGCCTGCTGTGGATCAACACGCCTCCCACGTTCTGACCCCTCCCCGCCCGGAGGCGGACGCCGCGACCTGGCTCGCGCGCCGCGATGGGGTACCGGCCGTCTGGGGCCGCTACACCGACCTGGTGGTTGAGCGCGGCCAAGGCTCCTGGATCGAGACGATCGACGGTGATCGGTACCTGGACTACACCTCGGGCATCGGGGTCACAAACACCGGGCACGCCCATCCGCGCGTCTCCGCCGCGATCGCGGAGCAGGCGGGACGGATCATCCACGCCCAGCAGAACATCCTCTACCACAAGCCCGGGCTCGAGCTCCACGAGCGCCTCCCGCTCCGCTTCCCGGGACTTCGTCCGGGCGAGCAGGCCGGCCTGTTCCTCTCGAACTCCGGCGCCGAGGCGATCGAGGCCGCGATCAAGCTCGCCAAGCACGCAACCCGCAGGCCGGCGGTCATCGCCTTCCGTGGTGGCTTCCACGGCCGAACCCACGCCGCCATGGCACTCACCAGCTCAGGGGTCAAGTACCGCGGCCACTTCGAGCCGCTCCTGGGAGGCGTCCACTTCGCGCCGTACCCATACCCGCTGCGCAACCCGACGGGGCGCGACGACGCGGCCGCGGTCGGGTTCGCGATCGCCGGAGTGGAGGAGCTGTTCGCGACGGTCATCTATCCCGATGACGTGGCCGCCTTCGTGGTCGAGCCGATCCTGGGCGAGGGCGGCTACGTCGTGCCGCCCGATGGCTTCCTGCCCGCCCTGCGGGAGCTCGCCGACCGCCACGGCATCCTGATCATCGCCGACGAGATCCAGACCGGTTTCGCCCGTACCGGGCGGTTCTGGGCAACCGACTGGTACGAGGCGCGGCCGGACGTGGTGGTGATGGCCAAGGGCATCGCCTCCGGCCTGCCGCTCTCCGGCCTCCTCGCGCGCCGCGAGCTGCTTGCCGCTCTTGGCCCGGGCGCGCACGGCGGCACCTACGGCGGCAACGCGGTGGCCTGCGCGGCGGCGCTCGCCACGCTGGACGTCATCGAGGACGAGGATCTCGCCGGCAATGCCGCACGACAGGGCGAGCGGCTGCGCGCCGGGCTGCTGGCGGCGACCGATGGCCACGCCGCGGTGGCCGAAGTGCGCGGCCGCGGCCTGATGGTCGGCATCGAGCTCGCCGATCGCGGGACGCTCCTGCCACGCGCGGACCTTGCGAGAGGGCTCCTGGCCGCGGCCTTCGAGCGCCGCCTCCTGCTGTTGACGTGCGGGACCTATGGAAACGTGGTGCGGGTCATTGCGCCTCTGGTGACGACCGGTGACGAAGTGGATCGGGCGGTGGAGGTCATCGGCGAGTCGCTCGCTGCGATCGGGGCCTGAGGGGCCCCGCGACCGCTAGGGTCGGGTCCCGGCAAAGGCCGCAAGGATCGAGGCCGGCACCGGCACCAGCGGTGGGCGAGGTCGAAGCTGCGCCCGGGGATCGTCCGGGGCGAGCTCCAGGCGTTCCGCCAGCCACGGCACGCAGCGGCGTCCCTGGCACTCGCCGAACGCCACGCGCGTCGCCCGCTTCAGTTGGTCCACCGTCCGGCAGCCGCGCGCGACCGCCCCATACACGGCGTCCGCGCTGATCCCCCGGCAGGCACATGCTTGGCGCTCCAGCTCGCCAACGGTGGCGACGGGCCGTCGCTCGCCCAGCAGCGCCTCCAGGCGGCCGTCGGAATCCTCGATTCGCAGGCGGGCCGCGCGCACCAGGAACGGGACGGCCCTCGACTCGCGGATGAGGGCGGCACGCAATTGGAAGCCACCGGCATCGGCCCACACGTCGAAGACGGTCGCTCCATCGAGCTGCGGTAGATCACCGTCCACCACCTCGACCTCGTCGAGCGCCACGGACTGCACTGGCTCGACCTGCAACGGCCGCCGGTCGTGCGCCCGCAGCCGCTCCCAGACCGGAAGGCGGCCGGCGCGTCGTGCGGTCACAGGGACGGCTCATCGGCGAGGCGGCGGTACTGCGAGCCGTACCAGAGGAGCGGCTCGGCGTCCTCCTCGTAGCCGGCGGCCACGATCTCGCCGACGAAGATGGTGTGATCCCCACCGGGGTGCCGCGCGGTCAGCCGACAGTCGAAGTAGGCGATGGCGCTATCCAGCACCGGGGAGCCGGTCTCCGCCTCGTGCCAGGCGGCGTCGCAGAACCGCTGCAGCTTGACCGCGGTGGTGGGCTGCGCGAAGCATTCGGCCAGGTCGCGCTGCTGTGCGGCCAGGATGCTGACCGCGAACGAATGGGAGCCGACCACCGCCTCATGGGTCTCGGAGCTGCCGCTGATGCTGGCCATCATCAGCGGCGGGTCGATGCTGATCGAAGCGATCGCGTTGGCCGTCATGCCGGCCAGCAGCGGCCCGTGCCGTGCGGCCACGACCGCGACCCCGGTCGCAAAGCGCCCCATCATGGCGCGCAGGCGACGCCGCTCCGCCTCGCTCATCATCGGTAGCGCTCGAGCTTCTCGAGGATCGCGTTGGCGACGCTCCACTCCGCCTCGGTCGGGGTGTCGTCGGGGTCGACGTGGAGGAGCGGCACGGCGTTCCAGGCCGGCGCATCCTCCCCGGGGATGTGGATCGTCAGGTCGCCGCGGTCCAGGATGGCGACGATCGTCGCCCCCGACCCCCCTCCGCGTCCGACGGCGGCCCCAAGGGCCTGTGCGAAATCGTCGGTCGAGCCGTACTCCAGACCGATGCGGGCGGCAATGATCCCGGTCCGGGGCGGCTGAATGGAGGACACCGGTGTCTCAGCGGCCCACGCCGAGCGCGGACAGGAGCCAGCCGAAAACGGTGATGGTGCCGACCACGGTGAGCGCCAGGAGCAGGAGCAGCACGGCGAGCCCGATGAAGCTCGCCCAGGCGGGCACCGCGACCGGGCGCGGACCGATGGGGCCTTCGGCCAGCCAGACGGCCAGCGCGTCGCCGTCGACGTGCAGCGAGACGTCGTCGTCCAGGGGCAGGACGAGGAGCCGGTGGCGGCCCTGGTCCGGCTGCGTAGCGGTGAGCAGCGCTCGCGGGGTGTCGGCTTCCCGCACCAGGACCGCGTGGTTGCCCGCGGCGTTGGTCAGCGGGACCGCCTCCAGGCGCCCGCCCGGCCCGATCGGAAGCGGCGGCCGTTCGAGCTCCATGCGGCCGAGGATAGCAGGCGTCACCCGAGCCGCTGGAGCACCGGCGAGAGGCGCTCGATGCTCTCGCGGGTGATCGGGTCGAGGACCAGCTGGACATGCGAAACGCCCTCCGCGGCCAGGGCGCGCAGCGCCGCGGCGGTCGCGTCGGGATCGTCGCCGGGAAGCGCGCTGAGGGGGCTGTCGGGCTCGAACGACGTCCGGCCCACGGCATCGTGGAAGCCGACCATCAGGGCGACGCTGCGCTCCACCGTCGCCGGATCGCGGCCCACCTGCCTGCACGCCACGTCGACCCGCGCCCGCAGAGATCGGTAGCCCTCGGGGCTGTTGCCGAACCAGGTGTACCAGGCGTTCCAGGCGCTGGCGTGGGGCAGGCCGAGCTGCAGCATCCGCTCCCCGATGGAGCCGATCATGAGCGGGATCCCGCCGGGACGCGCCGGAGCGGGCAGCAGGACAGCCGCATCGGTCTGGTGATAGACACCCGCAAAGCTGACCTCCTCGCCCGCCAGCAGGCGCCTGATGATGGTCAGCGCCTCGTCGAAGCGGCTGACGCGATGGTCGTAGGGGATCCCGAACGCGTCGAACTCGACTCGGTTCCAGCCCGCGCCCAGCCCGAGGATCAACCGCCCCTGGCTCAGCTCATCGACGGTTGCCGCCTGCTTGGCGAGCAGCGCGGGGTTGTGGAAGGCGGTGCAGGCCACCAGCGGCCCGAGCTCGACCCGGACGGTGGCCGCGGCCAGGGCGGCGAGCAGCGACCACGCCTCCCACGGTCCCCGGGCGCCGAGCTGAGGGTCTCGGTACAGGAGGTGGTCGCCGACCCACACCGAATCGAGGCCGATCTCCTCCGCCGCGAGCGCCATCGCGCGCAGCTCGGGCCATCGCACCTCGCGCTCAACCTCGGGAAGCTGGATCCCCACCTTCAGCGGGCGCATCAATCGCTCACCGCTCGGTCGAGCCCGGCCCGTGCCTCGCGGGCCACCGCGCGGACCTCACACGTCCCGCCGGGCGAAGCTGAAGACTGCCAGCGCCACCACCCCGGCGACCCATGCCACGCACCACGCCAGGTAGAGGAACGAGGGTGGGCCAGGTGCGTAGAACGGAAAGGCGGCGACCCTGGGCCCGGCGGCCGAGCCGGCGATCAGCACCGAGGTCGGCTCGATGGCGTAGATCGCGCCGCGCCACAGCCCGTCGGTGGGAAGCAGCAGGTGACCGACGGTTCCGGCCTGGCCGATGGTGGCGTCGCCGAACGCGGCGCCGATGCCTCCCACAACCCCCGCCAGCCAGGCGAGCCCGAACAGCAGCATGGCTACGATGCCGGCTGCCACCGCCGACATCCGCGTGCTGAGCAGCAGGGCCAGGGAGAGCAGCACGAGCCCTTCCCCTGCCAGGTAGGCGACTGCCTGGATCGGGTGCGGGGGCCAGTAGCCGGTGGCCGCGTACGCCACCCCGAACTCGAGCAGGCTGGCGACCACGGCGTAGGTGACGATCACGATCGCCAGCCCGAGCCACTTGCCGAGCAGCACCGATGCCCGCGACACGGGCCGGGCCAGCATGACCAGTGCCTCGCCGCTCTCCAGCTCGCCCGCGACCGATGGAGCGGCCGCAAAGACCGCGGACAGGGCAAGCACGAAGCTGAACATGAACATCACCAGGATCAGCAGCAGCGAGGTGATGATGTGGATATCGTCCGTGCTGACCGGCCCGCTGGACGTGGGCGGCAGGTGGCTGAGCTGCGAATAGCCCCACGCGGTGATCACGACCGCCACCAGCGAGAGCCCGAAGAGCGCCAGCATCAGTCGCCTGCGAATCCCCTCCCGAAGAGTGAGGCCGACGACGACCAGGATGCTCATCGCGGCGCGCCGACCAGGTCGCGGAAGCGCTCCTCCAGGCTGGCATGCACGACCTCGACGCCGTACACCCTGGCGCCGCCGCGGACCAGCAGCTCGACGATGCGGGGCACCTCGGCCTCGGAGGCGCCGTGGACGACGGTCCACGGATCGTCCACGCTCACCTCGCCGAAAACCGCGAGCGCCGAGCGCAGTTGCTCTGCGCCGGTCACCCGCACCCGCACTCCGGCCCGCGCGAGCAGCATGTCGAGCCGGCCGACGGCGAGCACCTTCCCGAGTTGGAGGATCGCGACGCGGTCGCAGACCTGTTCCACCTCGCTGAGCTGATGGGAGTTCAGGATAACCGTGGTGCCGCGCTCACGCAGGCCGCGGATCACCCCGCGCAGCTCGTGACGACCGAGCGGGTCGAGCGCCGTCGTCGGCTCGTCGAGCACCACCAGCAGCGGCCGCCCGACCAGCGCCACCGCCATGCCGAGCCGTTGCTGCATTCCCTTGGAATAGCCGGCCACACGATCGTCGGCACGTCCGGCGAGATCGGAGCCGGCGAGCGCCTCCTCGATCTGCTCCTCGCGCGCGGCGCGCGGAATGCCCTCCAGCTGCGCGTGCAGGCGGAGCACCTCGCGGCCGGTCAGCCAGCGCTGGTAGCGGAACAGCTCGGGCAGGTAGCCGACCCGGCGCCGCGCGCGCGGCTCGCCTGCCGGCTCCCCCAGCAGACGGACCTGCCCCGCGCTCGGGCGAGTCAGCCCCAGCAGGACCTTGACCGCGGTCGTCTTCCCCGCGCCGTTCGGGCCGAGCAGGCCAAAGACCTCGCCGCGCTCGACCCGCAGGTCCACGCCATCGAGGGCGGTCCGCTGTCGATAGCGCTTCGTGACCGCCAGCATCTCGGCCGCGGGAGCGCTCGACGCCATGCTCGCGGCGTCGCCGCTCACCTCCGCTCCGCTCACCTCGCGCCCGGTCAGGCCACGCGCCTCGTTTTCTTGCTGACGTAGTCGACCAGGACGTACTCGCCCAGGCGCTCCGGCTCGACGTAGAAGGCCCGTCCCCTGTTTATGCGGCTCATCAGGTCGACGAACTCGGAGAGGTAACGCGACCGCTCGAGCATGAAGGTATTGATCACGATCCCCTCCCGAGTGGCGCGGCCCACCTCGCGAAGCGTCGACTGCATGGTGCGGATCGTCGGCGGGTAGGCGAACTCCACCTGGCCGTTGGCGATATGTGCCGTCGGTTCGCCATCGGTGATGACCACGATCTCCTTGTTGCCGCCGTGACGCCGGCCGAGCAGCTGTCTGGCGATGATCAGCGCGTGCTGGAGGTTGGTCCCGTATTCGAACTCGTAGGGTGACAGGGTCGCGATCGCCTCCGGGCGGATCTGGCGGGCGTAGTAGGCGAAGCCCACGACGTAGAGACGGTCCCTGGGGTACTTGGTGTGGATCAGCGTGTGGAGCGCCATCGCCACCCGCTTCGCCGCGGTCGAGCATCCGCGGAGCAGCATGCTGCGGCTCATGTCGAGCAGCAGCACCGTTGAGCTGACCGTGCTCTCCTCCGACCGATGGATCTCAAAGTCGTCGGGATGGATCTCGACCGGAGTGCCCGGACCGGAGCGCGACATGGCGTTGAACAGCGTGCGGTTGACGTCCACGGCGAAGGTGTCGCCAAAGGAGAAGGGCTTGGTGTCGTCGGTGAGCTCGCCTCCGCTCCCTGCACGCGGCAGCGGATGGCCGCCGAGTGACTCGCGGCGGAGGCGGCTGAAGATATCCATCAGGGCTCGCATCCCGAGTCGCCGTGCCGCGCGGGGCGTGAGCTCCAGCCGACCGCCGTCGCGCTCGAGGTATCCCGCCTCCTCCAGCTGGCGCGTCAGCTCTCGGAGCTGCAGCAGGTCCTCCTCCGCGTCGTCGCCGGCCAGCTCGCGCAGGGCATCGGCATCGATACGGTCGAGCGCATCGGGGTCGCGCGCACCACGGAGCTGCTCCTCCATCGTGTCGAACCGCTGCTGGCGGTCGACCGCGGCCAGCGCATCGGGGAGGCCCATCGGCTCATCGCCGTCGAAGGCGTACGGCTCGCCGAAGGCGGAGTCCGGCCGCAGCGCCTGGAGGTTGCCGGCCAGGCGTGCCATGTCCCATTGCAGCCGATCGTCGCGCAGCAGGTCATCCATCATCTGCTGCAGCTCCTGGCGCTTCTGTGGGCTCATGCTGTTCAGCAGCGAGGCCATCCGCGATGCCTGCCGATGCATGTGGTCGATGAGCTGGTCGACGTTCTCGATGCCCGGCGGGAAGAAGCTGCCGTGCGTGCCCATGAACTTCGCGAAATCCTCGGTCGTGTCGGCTCCGGTCGCATGCTTCTCGAGGAGCGCATTCAGGTCGCGGACCATCTGACGGACGCGGTCGAGGTCCTGTGGCGTGGTCTGCTGCACGCCGCGCTTCAACCCCTCGAAGTAGTTCTCGAGCACCTGCCCGCGCAGCTCGTCGGTGAGGGCGGCGAATGCGTCGCGCGCGTCGGCGTCCATGAACTCGTAGTCGGCCAGCCCGTGGAGCCTGCCCGCCACGTCGGGCGGCAGCGCGTCGAGGCGGTCGCGGCGCTGCTGCGCGGTTCGCCGCAGCACCTGCTCGGCGGTGCGCGTCCCGTCCTGCTCGGTGCCGGGTGCCGCATCCAGGCTTCGTCGCTCGGCCTCCTTCAGGCGTCGCTCGATTCCGTCGCGCTCCTGTTCGACGATCTGCTCCAGCCGTTCACCGATGCGGTCGAGCACACCACCCAAGTTGGAGCGGTCGAGCTCAGCCTTGCGCCGTTCGCGGAGCTGCTCCAGGACGCGGCGCAGCCCGGGGATGTCGCCGCCGCGTGTTCCGCGCATCCCCCGCTGCATGAGCCGCTGGAGCGCCCGGCGGATATCTCCCTCGGCCAGAATGTCGTCGCTCAGCGCCTCGAGGACGTCGTCGGCGTCGAGGGCCGGCAGATGCTGCAGCCCGTCCCAGCGGGAATAGCGGTACAGGGTCATCGGCGGTAACACTGCCAGACCGATGCAGCCGCGTCCACGGCGCGCGGCGGAGCGTCCGAGGACCACGCGGACGACACGGCGACGGCGGCCGATGCGGGATACTCCGCGTGTTGCGCGCCGTTCCGAGGAGAGATGCAGACCGTGACCGCAGAATCGCCGACCACCGCCGCCACGGCCGCTGACGACACTCGGGAACTGCTGCTGCGCACCGCCGAGCTCGCGGCCGATTTTCTCGGATCGCTCGCGACGCGGCCGGTTCCAGGATCGCTGACCGTCGATGCGCTGCGCGCCTCCCTGGGCGGCCCGCTTCCCGAATCGGGAGCATCGTCGCTGGAGGTGATCAACCGCCTGGCAGCAGACGCCGAAGGCGGGATCGTGGGCAGCGCCGGGCCACGCTTCTTCGGCTTCGTGATCGGAGGATCGTTGCCGGCCGCGCTGGCCGCGGACTGGCTGACATCGGCCTGGGACCAGAACGCGGGGCTGTACGTCGCCGCTCCGGCGGCATCGGTCGTCGAGGAGATTGTCGGACGTTGGCTGATCGAGCTTTTCGGCCTGCCGGAGGCAACCAGCTTTGGCCTGACCACCGGCTGCCAGATGGCGCATTTCACCTGCCTCGCGGCGGCGCGCAGCGCGGTCCTGCGCGGGGCCGGCTGGGACGCGGAAGCGCAGGGCCTGTTCGGCGCCCCGGAGATCCACGTGCTCGTCAGCGCCCATGCGCACGCGACGGCGCTCGCTGCGCTGCAATACCTCGGGCTCGGCCGGGATCGGGTCCGCACCCTGGAGACCGATGACCAGGGGCGGATCCGCATCGAGACGCTGCGGGCGGGCATGTCCGCGGTCCCGCCCGGCGCACCGGCCATCGTCTGCCTTCAGGCCGGCGACGTGAATTCGGGTGCATTCGACCCGATCGCTGACGCGATTGCGGTGGTGCGCGAGCGTCCCGGGGCCTGGGTTCACGTCGACGGCGCGTTCGGCCTGTGGGCACGCGCGGTGCCATCGCTCGGGCACTTACTTGAAGGGGTGGAGCTCGCCGACTCGTGGGCGACCGATGCGCACAAATGGCTGAACGTGCCGTACGACTCGGGGATCGCCTTTGTCGCCCGGGCGGAGGACCACGCGAATGCCATGTCGCCGCCGCACGCCCCGTACCTCGAGTACACGGCGCGACAGCAGCGCGACGAGGTGCACTGGGTGCCCGAGTTCTCACGCCGGGCACGAGGCTTCCCGATCTACGCGGCGCTCCGCACCCTGGGACGGGCCGGGGTGCAGCAGCTCGTCGAGCGCTGCTGCGCGCTCGCGCGCCGGATTGCTGCCGGCGTCGCGGAGGAGCCGGGGGTCCGCATCCTGAATGACGTGGTCCTGAACCAGGTTCTCCTGCGCTTCGAGACGGAGGGCGGCGCGGCGGCCAGCGACGCGCTGACGCGGAGCGTCATCAGCCGCGTGCAGGACGATGGAGTCATCTGGCTGTCCGGCACGACCTGGGAGGGAGTGGCGGCGATGCGGATCTCGGTCTCCAACTGGTCCACGACCGAGCGCGACGCCGATGCCGCAACGGCGGCGATTCTCGACGCCGTTCGTCGGGTTCGCTAATCCCGGGCGGCAGACCCGCGGCGTTGCGGCCGGAGGCGGGCAGCCGGTGCTGAGCGCCTACTGAGGCGGCCAGGTGGCCCTGCGGCGGAACGCAGCGGCTCTCCGTGCAACGCTGCGGGGGGCTACCGCGCGTAGCGGATCGTGCCCGCGCGCCGTTCCTTGTTGAGCCGCCGGTTCAGGTGCAGGCCCTCGAGGATGAATTCCACCGCGCTGGCCACGCCCGCCGGCGATTCGCCGACCTCCAGGCGGCCGATGGCGCGCTGCAGCTCGGGGATCTCGCCGACCAGCTGCTCGTGGCGGGCAGAGGGAACCAGCTCCCCCACCTCGGCCGCGCTGCCGGTGTCGAAGCGCTCGAGGAGCGGCACGAGCTCCGAGAGCGAGAAGTGGCGGTTGAAGACGTTGACCACCGCCCGCTGCACGAGCTTGTCAATGACCCGGTCCTCGCGCGTCTCGTCGCCGAGGGTCTCGAGCTCGATCTTGCCCGCGGTCGAGGCGACCAGCGCGGGCAGGTCGCTGATGCGGGGCGCGGCCGTCGTTTCACCCAGCCGCACGGCGCGCTTGAGCGCGGTGGCCAGCAGCGTCTCGTGGTTCGCGATCGTGACCCGGACGCTCACGCCGGAGCGCTGGCTGACCTCCGAGGAGCGGCGGGCAAGCTGGGAAAGCTCGGCGACGATCTCGCTCATGAACGGCGGCAGGTAGACGTTCACCGATCGGGAGGCATCATCGCCGAAGGCGCGGCCCTCCGCGTTGGCGATCGCGATCTCCGTGGCGGTGTCCTCGGGGTAGTGCGTGCGCACCTGCGCTCCGAATCGGTCCTTCAGCGGTGTGATGATCCTACCGCGGCTGGTGTAGTCCTCCGGGTTGGCGCTGGCCACCACGAAGACATCGAGGTCCAGGCGGATGCGATAGCCGCGGATCTGCACGTCCCGCTCTTCCATCACGTTCAACAGGCCGACCTGGATGCGCTCGGCGAGATCCGGAAGCTCGTTGAGGGCAAAGATGCCCCTGTTCGTGCGCGGGAGCATCCCGTAGTGGATCGTCAGCTCATCGGAGAGGTAGCGGCCCTCCGCCACCTTCACCGGGTCGACCTCGCCGATCAGGTCGGCGATCGAGATGTCCGGGGTCGCCAGCTTCTCGCTGTAGCGCTCGTCGCGGTGGATCCAGGCGATCGGCGTGTCGTCGCCGCGCTCCGCCACCAAGGCCCGCGCATACGGAGAGATGGGGCGCAGCGGGTCATCGTTCAGCTCCGCCCCGGCGACGGCGGGCATCCACTCGTCCAGCAGGCCCACGAGCGCGCGCGCGATGCGGCTCTTTGCCTGGCCCCGCTCCCCGAGCAGGATCAGGTCCTGCCCGGCCAGGATCGCGTTTTCGATCTGGGGCAGCACAGACTCGTCGTACCCGAGGATCCCCGGAAGGAGCGGCGCGCCGTCGCGGATCCGCTCCAGCAGGTTCGCCCGCATCTCCTCCTTGACGCTGCGCGACCGATAGCCCGCGCCCCGCAGCTGACCGAGGGTCGTGATCGATGGGGGGTTCATGCGCTGGCTCCTTCGCGAGGCTGGTCGGGGAGGTCAGGGTACTCGGCGAGCGCATGGGCGACCGACGCGGGGTCGCAGATGCCACGCATCTCGAGCGCGGTGAGGAACGCGGCCCGCTCTGCAAGCTCCGCCTCCAGCTCCTCCGGCGCCAGGCCCAGGCTGCCGGCGAGCGCTGCGTACGCCTCCGGCTCGTGGATGAACGGCTGGCGACGGCGGCCGCCGTCGCTGGCCAGCAGCGGCGGGGCGGGCAGCCGCTGCGCCCCGGTCATCGTGGGCGACCGGCCGCCCGCGATGGCGGCCAGCCGCACCGGCGCGAGGCGACCGCGCGCATCGAGGCGCAGGTGCCAGACCTCCTCGCATCGGCGGTACATGCCCGCCGGCGTCCGGTAGGCGGAGAACTGCAGGTAGACGGTCAGGCCGGACAGGTCCGCGTCGCTGGCCCCCAGCTCGCCTCCCAGGCACTCGATCGCCTCGGGGAGCGAATCCGCGTGCATGGTGGCGCCCAACCCGTAGCCGCGCCCGGCAAGCGCCAGCGCGGCCCGTGCGTTGCGGCCCCAGACGTAGATCGGCAGGTGATCGCTCATCTCGTTGATGAGCATGTACCCGCGTTCCGGGCCGACCTCGTCGAGCCAGCCGTAGTCCTGCGCCCAGCCGCGCAGGAAGACTGCCACGGTCCCGGCCGGAAGGAAGTCGACGAGGGCGGAGAGGGTGGTCGTCTTGCCGGCCATCGGTGACTCGGAGGAGAGCATCACGCTCCGTCGGCGGCTGACCACCGCCCAGAGGGTCGCCATCAGGCGGGCGTCGATGCTGCCGGTGGTCATGATCTCGACCGCCGACATCGGTCGTGGAGGCACCCAGTGGTAGCCCCACCAGCCCTCGGGGAATCGGGCGTACCGCTGGCTGGTCATGCGTGGGGTGACGGTACGCGGCACACCTGCCGGGTGCAACCGACCCTCCCCCACGCGGCCGAGGTGCCGGCCCAGCCCCGGCGTGGGCCTACGCGCCGAACGGGTTCTGTGGCTTCGCTCCGGTGCCGACCAGGACCGCCTTGATCTCGGTGTACAGATCCAGCGCGTCGATGCTCAGCTCACGCCCGTAGCCGGATTCCTTGAAGCCGCCGAAGGGGACGCCCGGGAACGCGGCGTACGGCTGGTTGATGCCCACCGTCCCGGCCCGGATGCGTCCCGCGACCCGGTGTCCGCGCGCTGTATCGCCGGTCCACACCGTGGCCGCCAGCCCGAACCTCACGTCGTTGGCGATCTTGACCGCCTCCTGCTCATCGGCGAAGCGGGTGAGGGTCACGACCGGACCAAAGACCTCTTCCTGCGCGATCCGCATCTCGTTGCGCACTCCCCCGATCACCGTGGGGCGCACGAACGCGGCAGCGTCCAGGCCATCTCCGATCTGTCCGTCGACGGCGCCGCCGGTCAGCAACTCCGCCCCCTCGGCGACCGCGCCGTTGACGAAGCCCATCACCCGCTCGGCCTGCGTCCGGCTGATCAGGGCTCCGACCTGGGTGTCCTCGGCCAACGGATCCCCCACGCGCAGGGCGGCGGCCTTGGTCACGAACGCCTCGGCGAACCGCTCGTACACCGCCTCGTGGACCAGGATCCGCGACCGCGCCTCGCATGACTGGCCGGCGGCGTAGTAGATCGCCCACAACGACCCGAGCACCGCAGCGTCCATATCCGCGTCCTCGAACACGATGTTCGGCGACTTGCCGCCGAGCTCCAGCGAGACGCGTTTCAGGCCCGCGGCCGCCACGGTCGCGATGCGGCGCCCTGTCTGGGTCTCCCCCGTGAATGCGACCTTGTCGATCCCCGGGTGTGCGACGAGCGCCTCCCCGACCTCGGAGCCCGGACCGGGCAGCACGTTCACCACTCCGGGCGGAATGCCGGCCTCCAGGGCCAGGCGGCCGAGCTCCAGTGCAGTGAGCGGTGTGGCCGAGGCAGGCTTCAGCACGATCGTGCAGCCCGCGGCCAGCGCGGGCGCAAGCTTCCAGGTGGCCATCATCAGCGGGTAGTTCCAGGGCACGATCGCCGCGCACACGCCGACCGGCTCGCGGAGCGTGTAGGACAGCACGGCAGGACTGACGACGAACGAGCGTCCGTAGAGGTGCTGCGCTGCGCCCGCATAGAAGTCGAGGTCGGCGACGGCCTGCCTGATCTCCGCCAGCGCCTGCCAGCGCGGCTTGCCGCTGTTGCGGGTCTCCAGCTCCGCCAGCCGGTCCGCATCGGCCTCCAGCAGTAACGCCAGGCGCCCCAGCATGCGGGCTCGCTTCTGCGGGCTGGTGCGGCTCCACGAACCGTCCAGCGCGGCCCGTGCCGCGGTCACCGCGGCGTCGACATCCTGTGTCGTGGCCCGCGACACCTCGCCGATCGGCTGTCCGGTGGCGGGGCTGTGGGTCGTGAACGTCCGCCCGTCCGAGCTGGGACGGCGCTCCCCGTCGATGAGCAGCGCGTGCGGTCCATCGGTCATGGCGGCAATGGTAGCCGTGGCCGTCGGTATCATGCGCCCATGCCTCCACCACCCTCAGAACCGATGCTGCGCGGCGAGCTGGTCTGGCTGCGGCCGGTGGAGAGGGAGGACCTCGCCGCCGCGCAGGAGGGCCGCGAGCTCGCCCACCTCGCCGGCTTCAAGCTTCCGTTCAGCTCCGTCGACCAGGAGCGCTTCTGGCAGTCCCTCCAGTCCGATGCCGTCCACCAGTTCGTGTTCTGCCGCCTGGGCGAGACCGCGCAGCTCGGCGGCGTGGGCCTGCGATCGATCGACCGTGTCAACGGCAGCGCGGAGGTGTCGATCGCCATCGGCGATCCGGGCGCCTGGGGCCAGGGACTCGGCACCGACGCGATGAACGTCATCGTCGACTTCGCGTTCGGAGAGCTGCGCCTGCAGCGCGTCTGGCTGCGCGTCTTCGACTACAACCCGCGGGCCCGTCGGTCGTACGAGAAGGCCGGCTTCGGATTGGAGGCCACGCTGCGCCATGACCGCTTCCACCGCGGCCGCCACCACGACTCCCATCTGATGGCCATGGTGCGAGAGGACTGGGAGCGCATGGACCGGCGCCGCAGCTGGGATCTGGGTGCCAGCTGATCTCGTCGCCGCCGAGGTGACCGCTCTCATACGCCTTTCAGGGTCGAGGGCCAGCCTGCGCAGCATGCAGATCCGCACCCACAGTCGAGGTATCACAGTCCGATGAAATTCACGAAGGTGTTCGGCGCCGTCGCGGCGCTGATTGCCGCGGCGCTGATCGGCGGAACGCTGATCAACATGGCCTTCGCCGGATCCGCGCCCGCGACGAGCTCGTCCGGGTCGATCTCCGGGGGCACTGGCGGGTCAGCGGCCAATCCCGCAGCGAGGGCGAACGCGGCAAAGTACTGCCAGGTCTTCCTGGACCGATTCGCCACCAACCTGGGCGTCCAGTCCTCGGCGCTGCTTCCCGCAGCCAAGGACGCGGCCACCAAGGCGGTTGATGCGGCTGTCGCCGCCGGCGACCTGACCACGGCGATCGGCGACAAGATCAAGGCCGCCATCGCGAGCGCCAGCGGCAATGCCTGCGGCCTCCTGAACGGCCGCTTCGGCTTCGGCAAGCATGGCTTCGGGGCTGGCGCGCGACTGCACGCCGATCTGCTGGGCGCGGCGGCCACGTCGCTGAAGCTCGACCGGGCCACGTTGCGACAGAAGCTGGAGGCCGGGTCGTCTCTGAAGCAAATCGCCACGGCGCAGACGGTCGACTACGGAGTCGTCACCAAGGCCGTGATCGATGCCGCGACCAAGGACCTCGACGCCGCAGTGGCAGCCGGGAAGATCACGAAGGCGCAGGAGACCCGGCGGCTGGCGCAACTGAACGCGGCGCTCGCCAGCGGGACGTTCGGGGTCGAGAAGCGCGAGGGAATGGAGAAGCCCGGGGACAACTGAGCCCGGCTCGACCTCCAGACTGAGCTCCCAGATTGACCCGAGGGGCCGCCGGCACGTACGGCGGCCCCTCACCACGCCCGGCCGCGGGGTCCGGTGTCTGCATGCCGCGATCGGTGAGCGGCTAGGCTGGCGGCATAAAGCACCGGGAGTGAGGGCATGACCAGGATCGGCTACGCGGCGATGCTCGAGCAGTTTCATCCGACCGAGCTGCTCGACTGGTGCGCGCAGGCCGAGGCGGCCGGGTTCGAGGCCGGCTTCATGGTCAGCGAGCACTTCCATCCTTGGACTCCGCAGCAGGGGAACGCAGCGTTCGCCTGGAGCTTCATGGGCGCGCTGGGGCAGCGGACCAGCCTCCGCTTCGGCAGCGCGGTGACCTGTCCGGGCTTCCGATACCACCCCGCGGTGATCGCGCACGCCGCCGCAACGCTGGGAGCCATGTACCCGGGCCGCTTCTGGCTCGGGCTCGGCGCGGGCGAGGCGCTCAACGAGCACGTGGTGGGGCCGTACTGGCCAGAGATCGGCGTGCGCAGCGCGATGATGTTCGAGGCGATCGAGGTCATCGGCAAGCTCTTCTCCGGGAAGAACGTCAAGCACCGCGGGTCGCACTTCCAGCTCGAGTCGGCGAGGCTGTACACGCGGCCGAACGAGCCGGTACCGATCTACGTGGCGACCGCCGGACCGATGAACGCCAAGCGCACCGGGCAGCACGCCGACGGGATGATCACCGTCGGAGCACCCGATGAAAAGATCGGGATACTGTTCGACAAGTTCGCCGAGGGCTGCCGCGAGGCCGGAAAGGATCCGGCTCAGGCGGCGCGGCTGCTCCAGATCCACGTCTCGTGGGCCCCCTCGCAAGAGCAGGCGGAGCAGAACGCCCTGCGGGAGTGGCCGAACGGCGGAATGCCGTTCCCCAAGCAGGACATCAAGAATCCCGAGGACTTCGCGAACATGGCGAAGATGGTCCGCGTCGAGCACTTTCGCAATCGGGTCCTGATCAGCGCCGATCTCGACGAGCACGCCGCCCATCTCCAGCAGTACATCGGGATGGGCTTTGACGAGGTCCACATCCACAACGTGGGACGCAATCAGGTCGAGTTCATCGAGGCGTACCGCAGCCGGGTCCTCCCGCAGCTCGAGCTCAATCCCTCACCCGCTCAGCGCGGCGCCGCCATCGCCACGTGATCCCCCGCCGATGACGGCTCCGGTCGCGGGAGTCCTGCTCGCACTGACGGCCGCTATTCGGCGGCCTCGAAAACGGCGGCAATCCCCTGTCCGACACCGATGCACATCGTGGCCAGGCCGTATCGGGCGCCCCTGCGCCGCATCTCGTGCAGGAGCGTGACCGTCAAGCGCGCACCGGAGGCTCCCAGCGGATGACCGATCGCGATCGCGCCGCCATTGACGTTGACCCGCTCGGGGTCGAGCTTGAGCTCCCGGATGCAGGCCAGCGCCTGTGAGGCGAAGGCCTCGTTGAGCTCGACGAGGTCGAGGTCCTGGACTCCGAGTCCTGCTCGGTCGAGCGCCCTGCGGGACGCGGGAATGGGGCCGAGGCCCATGGTCGCCGGGTCGACGCCGGCGACCGCCGATGCCACCAGCCGGGCGAGCGGCCGCAGGCCCAGCTCGGCGGCGCGGGCCTGTGAAGTGACGATCACGGCCGCCGCGCCGTCGTTGATGCCGCTGCTGTTCCCGGCGGTGACCGAGCCGCTGTCCCGCGCGAAGGCGGGCCTCAATGCGGCGAGCTGCTCGGCGGTGGTCTCGGGCCGCGGATGCTCGTCGCGCTCGAGGCGATGCGTCTCGCCTCGCGCGCCCGGGGTATCGACCGCAAGCAGCTCGTCGCTGAAGCGACCCGCGACATCCGCGGCGGCCCACCGCCGCTGCGACTCGAGGGCGAAGGCGTCCTGCTCCTCGCGCGTGACGCCGCAGCGCTCGGCCACGTTCTCCGCCGTTTCGCCCATGGAGTAGGGGTAGTAGGCGTCCGCGAGCCGTGGGTTGGTGAAGCGCCAACCGAGCGTGGTGTCGTACATCGTCTGCTCGCCGCGCGGAAAGGCCGCGGATGGCTTGGCGACCACCAGCGGGGCGCGGGTCATCGACTCCACGCCCCCGGCCACGAAGAGGTCGCCATCGCCGGCAACGACCGCGTGCGCGGCCGCGACGATGGCCTGCAACCCGCTACCGCACAGGCGGTTGACGGTCTGCCCCGCGACCTCGATCGGCAGGCCGGCGAGCAGGACGGCCATGCGGCCGACGTTCCGGTTGTCCTCACCGGCCTGGTTGGCGGCACCCAGCATCACGTCCTCGATCGAGCCCGGATCGACGCCGGCGCGTGCCACGATGCCCCGGATGACGTGCGCTGCCAGGTCGTCCGGACGCACGTTGCGCAGCGCGCCGCCATAGCGCCCGAACGGGGTCCGCAGCCCGTCGACGATCACCGGCCTGCGGGCCGGGTCGGCGTCCGCCGCAGCCCGTCCCCTCGTCATCCGCCGCGCACCTGGCGCGCGGGGTGCGTGGCGGCAACCGCCTCGAGCAGCCGGCGAGACGCGCTGGCGACCTCCTCGACGGCCGCGCTGAAGGCCGCCTCGTTGCGCTCCGAGGGCCGCCGGTAGCCGCTCACCTTGCGGACGTACTGCAGCGCGGCGGCCCGAACTTCCGCGTCGTCGGCGGTGACGTCGCCCCGGCGTAGGGTCTTGATGCTTCGGCACATGCGGTAAGCGTACTTCGTCGGCGCTCAGAACTCCGCGAGCAGCTGCTCCAGGGAATCGATCACCCGATCCGCGGCCGAGACATCGGTCTCCGCGAACTGGGGGACCGCGATGCAGGCCAGCCCGGCCGCCTTGGCCGCCGCCACGCCGGACGGGGAGTCCTCCAGCGCCAGCGCATCGCGCGGAGCGACGCCGAGGCGCTCGCAGGCGAGCAGGTAGAGGTCGGGCGCGGGCTTGGGATGCCGCACGTCGTCGGCAGTGACCACCGCCTGAAAGGCATCGGCGATTCCCGCGGCGGCGAGCGCCAGCCGCACGATGTCGGCATACGAATTCGAGGCCACCGCCAGTGGCAGGTGGCCGCGCAGCCGCTCCACGAGCTCAAGCGCGCCGGGGCGCGCATCGACCTGGCGACGCAGCTCGGCGCGCATCAGGTCGAGCAGTTCCGCCTCGATCTGGGCCTCCTGCTCAGGGAGGCCGAGACGCTCCGCCATGTAGCGGCTGCCGACCGGGATCGGGGTGCCGACCACGGCCAGCTTGTCCTCGTAGGTGAACGTGTCGCCGTGGTTGCGGAAGACCGCCTCCTCGGAACGCATCCAGAGCAACTCGGTGTCGAGCAGCAGGCCGTCCATGTCGAAGATCACCGCCCGATACCGGTTCGGCGCCAGGAGCGCCGTCACGGGCCGAAGAAGGAGCGGCCGTCCTCCGCGAGGCGCCGAAGCAGCGGAACGACGCGGTAACGACCGTCCGGGACGGCGGTGTGCAGGCCGTCGAGGGTGGCAACCACCGAGCCGAGCCCGATCCGCTCTCCCCAGGCCAGCGGCCCCTCCGGGTAGCTGGTGCCAAGCCGCATGGCGGTGTCGATGGCCTCCGGTTCCGCGACCCGCTCGGCGACCGCGCTGGCCGCTTCGTTGATCAGCGCCGCGATGATCCGCGCCCCGATCAGCGGTGGCTGGAGGAGGTCGGCCGAGGGACCCGCGTACGGGCGGGAGAGCGGCTGCCAGACGCCGCCGCGCGTGCCGTCCGGTCCGTAGTCGTAGAAGCCGCCTCCGGACTTGCGCCCCAAACGGCCCGCATCGACCAGGGCGCGCTGCAGCGGGTGGGGTCGGTAGCGAGGATCGTGAAAGAAGGCCTGGTAGACGCTTTCGCTGACCGCCAGGTTGACGTCCAGACCGATGGCATCGATCAGCTCGAACGGGCCCATCCGAAAGCCCACCTCCCGGGCGGCGGCGTCCACCTCCTCGACCGATGCCGATCCCTCGCCGAGCATGCGCAGCGCCTCGAGGTAGAAGGGACGCGCCACGCGGTTGACGATGAAGCCGGGGGTGTCGGCCGCGATGACCGGGGTCTTGCCCAGCCGGCGCGCGATCTCCACCGCGGCGTCACGCACCTCGGGATCGGTGCGCGGTGCGGCGACGACCTCGACCAGGGCCATCAGCGGCACCGGGTTGAAGAAGTGCATGCCGATCACCCGTTCCGGTCGGGTCGTTGCGGACGCGATGCGCGCGATCGGCAGGGAGCTGGTGTTGGAGGCCAGGATCGCGTCGTCCGCGGCGGCGGCATCGAGGCGAGCGAAGGCGTCGCGCTTGAGGTCCAGCTCCTCGGGGATCGCCTCGATCACCAGGTCAGCCTCCGCGAGTCCCTCGAGGCGCTCGGTCGGCCGGATCCGCCCGAGCGCCGCCGAAGCATCGGCTTCCGAGCGGCGGCCCTTCTCGACGCTGCGCGCCAGGAAACCCTCGATCCGCCCCACGGCACCTTCTACCGCCCCGGGAAAGGGGTCGTGCAGCAGGACCGAGAACTCCGCCTCGGCGGCGGCCTGCGCGATTCCGCCGCCCATCGTTCCCGCGCCCAGGACGCCGATCCGCGAGATCTCGCGCACGCGGCTGCTCAGCGGCCGATGAAGCGGGCTGGCCGCTTCTCGGTGAAGGCGGCGATCCCCTCCACGTGGTCCTGCGTCCGCCCGGCGAGTGCCTGGAGGACTGCCTCGCGGGCCATGCTGGCGGGAAGGTCCTCGTCCTCCGCGGCGTTGATCGCGCGTTTGGCGTATGCGATGGCCCGCGTGGGCGCCGCTGCGAGGTCTGCGGCGTAGCGGGTCGCCAGCTCCGCCAGCTCGGCGGCCGGAGCGACCGCCGCCACCAGTCCGGCCTCGGCCGCCTCTCGGGCGGTGAGCGGCTCGCCGGTGAAGATCAGGCGGGCGGCGCGATGTCGGCCCAGGGCGCGCACCAGGGTCCGGGTCGAGCCGGAGTCCGGAACCAGCCCGATCTTGACGAACGCCTGGATGAATCGCGCGTCGTCCGCCGCCAGGACCAGGTCTGCCGCCAGGGCGAGGCTGACCCCGGCACCGGCGGCGACCCCGTTGACGGCGGCGATCACCGGCTTCGGGAGCGAGCGGATGGCGGCCACCAGCGGGTTGTACTCATCGGTCAGGACGCGCCGGAAGTCTCGCTCGCCTTCCCCGCCGCGGAGGTCCGCGCCACTGCAGAACCCCCGCCCCGCGCCGGTCAGGACGACCACGCGCACCGCATCGTCGCGGGCCAGGGCTTTGAACGCGGCCAGCAGCTCCCGCCGCAATGTGGCGTTCAGCGCGTTGAGCGTCTCCGGTCGGTTGAGGGTGACGGTCGCCACACCATCGGCCGTAGAGCGGATGATCGTCTGGTCAGTGTCCGGCATCGCTGGCGATTCTACGGGTCGGACGGCTGGCGGTACGGTGCCCGGTGCCCGGTTCACCCTCACCGTGCGGCGCTCCACATCACGCGCGGCCTGGTCAAGTGGGAGCAGCGCCCAATCAGCGGTCGAGGACGAAGTAGCTCCCCACGTTGCGGAGGCCGGCAGCCGCGTACCGCCGATGCGCCTCGACTCGCTGCGCGCCCGACTCGGCCACGATCGCCTGGGCGCCGGCCCGCTCGGCCTCGCCGAGCACGGCCGCGAGCAGGTCAGCGCCGACGAACTCGTGGTCCTCCCGTTCGCTGACTGCCAGATCCGCGATCCAGGCAAGCGGCTTGAGGCTGAAGAACGGGCGGCGCAGCACAACTGCCGCGAAGCCGACCGGCACGTCTCCCTGAGTCGCAAGTCGGCTGCCGGCGGCGTCGGGGTAACGCAGAAACTCGAGGTAGGTGCGCCGGACGGCGTCGAGCCGCTCTGCCGTAGGCGCCGGCCGTCCGCTCTCCGCCAGCAGGAGGGTCACCGCCTCGAAGTCGTCGGCCGAGGGCGGCCGCAGTTCAACGTTCGCGGCGCGGGACTGCAGCCCGACGGTCAGCGGGCGCAGCTGGAAGTGGACGCCTGCCTCGGCAAAGCCCAGCGCGGCATACAGACCCCGCGCCGCGGCGTTGTCATGTCCGGTCTCCAGCACCAGCCGGTGTCCCTCCCGCAGCCGCCACTCGGCGATGCAGGCCTGCGTCAGAGCGCGGCCGATTCCGCGGCCCCGGAATCGCCGCAACACGACCAGGTCGCTGACCCATCCCTCGAAGGTCGCGTGATTGAGACGCCGGCGAAAGCGGAAGATCACCAGGCCGGCCGCCTCTCCATCGGCGATGGCCAGGAAGGGCGCGGCATCCGCCGAGCCGACCAGCGCCTCGTATGCGGCGCGATGCGGATCGGGATCGGTGTCGGGAAGCGCGTACAGCTCGCGCATCAGGGCCAGCGCGACTGAGAAATCGTCGCGGCCCAGCGGGCGCATCTCCACGCCGGCGGGGGATCGCACGGAGAGCCCGCCGACCGGGCGGTCCGGGTTGCCGAGCGGCATCGGTCAGCGGCCGGTGAAGTCGGGGGCGCGCTTCTCCAGGAAGGCGGCCATCCCCTCCTTCTGGTCCTCCGTGGCGAAGAGCAGGTAGAACAGCCGGCGCTCGTGGGCGAGCGCATCGGTCAGGCTCATCTCGTACGCGTTGTTGACCGATTCCTTGGCGAGGCGGAGCGCGATCGGTGACTTGGTGGCGATCCTGGCGGCAAGGGTCAGCGCATCCTCCACGACCACCTCGTCGGGCACCACCTGCGCCGCCAGCCCCGCGCGCAGCGCGTCCGCCGCGCTGATCGGCTCGCCGGTGAGGATCATCTCCATTGCCCGGCTCTTGCCGATCGCTCGGGTCAGCCGCTGCGTGCCCCCGGCGCCCGGGATGACGCCGATATTGATCTCGGGCTGCCCAAAGCGGGCCGACTCCCCGGCCACGATCAGGTCGAGCGTCATCGCCAGCTCGCACCCGCCTCCCAGGCACCAGCCGTTGACCGCGGCGATCACCGGCTTGCCGATCCGTCGCACGCGATCCCACTGACCGATCCGGTTGCTCGCCAACATCTCGACCGCCGTCGCACCGGCCATCTCGCCGATGTCGGCGCCCGCGGCGAATGCGCGCTGGTTGCCGGTGACCACCAGGCAGCGGATCGCGTCGTCGCGGTCCAGCTCCTCCAGCGCATCGCACAGGGCATCCATCACCTCGCCGTTGAGCGCGTTCAGCTGGCGCGGACGGTTGAGACGCACCAGCGCGGTGCGCTGCTCGGCCTGGCGCTCGACGATGACCAGGCGGTCGCGCTGCTCGGTCACGCCCGCTCCTGCAGGGCGGGGGGCAGTGGTGCGCCGCAGGCACCGCAGAACAGGTGCGCCGCGGGCAGCCCGACGGCGCCGCAGCGCTCGCACGTCCGCCCTGATCCGGCCTCGACCCGGCGAAGGGCCTCATAGCGCGGCGGCCGCTTCTCGTGGAACGCGGCGACCGCCTCCTTCGTCTCGTCGGCGGTGGAGTGCACCGCCAGCCAGTCGCGCGCATGCGGTACGGTCTGCGACCAGACCAGGTCGCGCCACCAGTTGAGCTGCGTCTTGGTGTAGCGCATCGTCTCGGGCAGCTTGCGCCGCAGCGACTCGACCAGCTCGCCGACCGTCGCGTCCAGCCGCACGCGTGGTACCACGCGCGTGACCAGGCCCCACTCCAGCGCCTGGCTGGGCGACACCTTCTCGCAGAGCATCAGGATCTCCCGCGCGCGGCGGTCGCCGACCACGATCGGCAGCCACTGGGTCGCGCCGCCGGCCGGCACCGACCCGTGCTCCGGGCCGACGTGCCGGATGTAACCGTCATCGACCATCACCGACAGGTCGCAGGCCAGCTGCAGCTCCTGACCACCCCCGACGCAGATGCCGTTGATCCGGGCAATGGTCGGCTTGCCGATGTGCCGCAGCCGATCGTGCATCTCGATGAAGGCGCCCATCCAGCGCCAGTACTGCCCGCTGGTGGCACCCATCCGGGCCTGCTCGTCGAGGTCCGCGCCCGTGCAGAACGCCCGCTCCCCCGCTCCGGTGACCACCACCACGGCGATCTGATCGTCCCAAGCGGCGTCCTCGAAGGCGCGGCCGAGCTCGCGGAGCGTCTGAAAGTCGAAGCAGTTCAGCACCTCGGGGCGGTTGATGGTCACCGTCGCCACGCCGCTGGTCGCCGACTTGGCGTAGCGCACCTTCTCGAAGCGGAGCGTCGGCGGATCCGCCGCGCGGGGCTCGACCGGCTCGCTCATCGCTCGAGGAAGGGCGCTTCGTCGTCTGCCACCAGCAGCGTGACGCCGGCCTGCGCGAAGGTTCGCAGGTCGCGGCCGGACTCTCGGCCCGGCTCCGACGCCAAGGCGGCATCCAGATCGGCTCGCGAGTCGAACGTCATCTCGGCCAGCAGGTAGATGTCGGCGGGGCGCCCCGCGACCCCATCGGTCCGGGTCACCCGCAGATCCCGGAGCCCGGGGTAGCGGCGCACGATCGGGGCGTGCACGTCGCGGTAGTGCGCGTCGAACGCCGCGGGGTCATCGGGCGGGCGAAAGAGGGCAATCAGGCGGGCGGCCACGCTCGAGCGTTCGCTACTTGTTCGCGAAGTAGTCGGCGTTGATCTGGATGTAGCTCGCCCACTGGTCGGGGACGGCATCCTCCGCGAAGATGGCGGTCACCGGGCACTCCGGCTCGCACGCGCCGCAGTCGATGCACTCGTCCGGATCGATGTAGAACTGCGGGTCGGAGTCGGTGGCGTGAATGCAATCGACCGGGCAGACGTCAACGCACGAGGCGTCCTTGACGCCGATGCAGGGCTCGGTGATGACGTAGGTCATTGCGCTTCCAGGTCCTCGTGGCTGACCGCCGTGGCGGCGTTGAGTCTACACCGATGCTCCCGGTCCCAAGTCGCTAGGCTTCCCGGTGGCATGGCCGAGCTGATCGTCGCCGCGGCGACTCCCCTCACCGATGACGGCCGACGGCTCGACGAGACCGCCATCTGGCCGATGGCCACCTTCCTCGCCGCGCACGGAGCGGACGGCATGTTCGCGCTCGGCACCACCGGCGAGGGGATGCTGCTCACCGAGGAGGAGCGCCAGCGCGCGGCGGTCGTCTTTCGGGCCGCCTGCCGTCGCCGCCTGATCGTGCACTGCGGCGCGCAATCGACCGACGGCACCGTTCGGCTCGCGGCCCACGCGGCCGAGATCGGGGCGGACGCGGTGGCGGTCATCGCCCCGCCGTACTTTCCCTTGGACGCCACCGCGCTCGAGGAGCATTTCGTCGCCGCGGCGGGCGCGTGCGACCCGCTGCCGTTCTACCTGTACGCCTTCGCGCCACGCAGCGGCTACCCGCTCCCGGTGGAGGTCGTGGAGCGCGTCCGCGAGCGGGCGCCGAACGTGGCCGGGCTCAAGGTCTCCGAGTCGCCATGGGAGCGTGTGGCGCCCTACCTGGAGCTGGGGCTGCCGGTCTACATCGGCTCCGAGCCGCTCGTCCCGCGGGGCCTGGCGGCGGGTGCGGTGGGTGCCGTTTCCGGCATGGCGGCGGCCTTCCCCGACATCGTCCGTCGGGTGGTCGACCATCCCGATGCGGACGGCGAGGAGCTCCTCTCCCGCCTGCGGCAGGCGCTCGAACGCGCACCGTTCATCGCCTCGGTCAAGTACGCGCTCGGCCGGCGCGGGGTCCCAGTGGGGCCCGGTGTCCGGCGGCCGCTCCGCGCGCTCAGCGCCGAGGAGGAGCGGCAGCTGGATGCTGCGCTCCAGGACCTCGCGGCACCGGTCGGCTGAGCTGTTCGGCGTCCGCCGGCTCGGACGCATCGTCGATCGCCAACGCCGCACACAGGGCCGCGATGCAGAAGTAGTAGTAGTTCATGAACGACTGCTTGCTGAAGGCAAAGAACGCCAGGTATACGAACGCCACACCCACCGCGAGGCGGGCCGGCGTGGCAACGCCCCGGATGAGGACCAGCAGCATGGCGCCCCCGGCCAGCCCGAACGCGACCCACTGCAGGGCACCGGGCTGGTGCTTCCCGACCAGCAGCGCCAGGAAGCTACGCGAATCAACGCGATAGGGTTGCAGGAACTGGAGGCGGACGACGCTCTGCCAGAAGCCGCCCGGATCCCAGAGCACGAACGGCACGGCGACCAGTGCCGCGACCGCCAGGCTGACCACCAGCGCTCGCATCCACCCGTGCGGTCGTTGCCGTCGAAGAAGCGGAATCGCCAGCAGGGCGAGCGGCGCGAGGTACTGCTTCATGCCGAGCAGTAGGCCGAGCGCGACCGGCAGGTAGCGGGGGGCCCTGACGGCGCAGAAGAGCATGGCGCTCAGCGCCAGCGCGACGAGCGGCTCCGTCCAGGCCGAGATGAGCACGTAGAAGCTCGCCGGGGTGAGCAGCAGCAGCGCTGCGGCCCGACGCGAGATGAGCCGCGGTGTCAGGTGGCCGATCAGCAGGGCGGAAAGCGCCACGGCGGCCAGCTGCGCGTATCGGTGGTCGCCGAAGAGCACATACGACGGCAGGATGCCGAGCAGGCTGAGCGGCGGGTACGGGAAGCCGAACTTCAGGAATCCGTTGGCCTGCACCTCGGGTGAGTAGAGCGGCGATCCGGGCGGATACAGGCTCTTGTAGTGGAGGCTGAACGGGTCCACGCCGTGCAGCAGGGCTGCCGCGCCCTTCTGCTGGAAGTCGAAGACGTCGATCATCGGGTGCGGGTTCTGGCTGATCATCCACGCGCCGAGGACCGTGTAGCTCGCGACCAGCGCCAGGAACGCTGCACGGCCGATCGGGCCCGGCACATCGATCAGCACCAGCGCGAGCATCGCGATCACCACGATCCCGACCCAGAAGACGTAGGTGGACGGCCCGTGGCCGATGCTCATGTGACGAACCTGCGGCGAGAAGGTGAGCACCGCCAGCTCGGCGGCGGTCGCGATCCGCATGACCCAGATCATCAGCCGGTGTCCGATGTCGCCGCGTGGCCACCTCGGCACCACGACCACCAGCGCGGTGAGCAGCAGGCCGACGCCGATCAGCGACACCTCGAGGGTCTGACTGATGAGCGGCAGCGTGAGGCCGACCGCCACCACGGCCAGCGTCAGGATCATGGCCCGCAGGTGCGAGGGCGGCGAGTCGGCCTGCCTGCGGACCGGCGTGTCTGGGTTCAAGCTCGAGGACGTCCCGGTTCGCGCGCCTCCGCGACGACAATCCACTGGAAGCTGAAGAGCCGCGGCGCCAGCCGGATGGCCAGCTGCTGAAGTCGCATCGCCGCCTCGAGCAGCGTGCCGCCGAGCGCGCTCGGCCAGAGGTGCTCGAGCGGGACGGGAGTAGTCTCGATCGCCACCGGCTCGAGACCGGCGGCACGGATCATGTCCAGCGCCGTGCCGCGGGTGTAGAAGTGCAGGTGGGTGCGGTCGAAGATCCCCCGCTCGGCCTGCGGAAACTGACCGATGAGCAGCAGCGCGCGCGCCGCCGCATGCGCGACGTTCGGCACTGAGATGACGAACCGGGCATCCTCGGTGGCGGCCTCGCGCAGCTGCCGGAGGACGCCCACCGGGTCGGCGGTATGCTCGAGCACGTCCGCGCAGACCACCGCACGATACGTCCGGGCCGGGAGCGCCGCCGTCTCGACGGCCTCGGCATAGACGCGCCGATACAGGGGGGCGGCTGCCGCCGCCCAATCGGCATCGGGTTCAACGGCGTCGAGGGTCAACGATCGGCCGCGCAGCAGGCGTGCCAGCGAGCCTTCGGCTGCCCCCACGTCGAGGATCGGCGAGACCCCCAGCGCCGCCACCAGCCGGGCGATCGTTCGATGGCTACTCCGACGATCGCGGTGCAGCGGGTAGTTCATGTCGTGATCCGACGCGACGAACCGCCGCGAACCTCGCGGTTGCCATCAGGCAGTTGAAGGCATAGGCGATGCCGTTCACCCGGCAGATCTCATCCCCGTAGTAGGTGGGGATCGGGACCTCCCGGATGCGGAATCCCCGGGCGATGAACTCCAGGATGATCTGCGTGTCGAAATGCCAGTTGTCGGTGAGCCGCTCGAGGTCGATCTCGCGCAGCGCCCGACACGAATAGGCACGATAGCCCGAGTGGTACTCGGAGAGCCGCTGGCGCAGCAGCAGGTTCTGGGTGAAGGTCAGGATCTTGTTCCCGACGTACTTGTAGAGCGGCATGTGGCCCTGGAGCGCGCCGGGCTCCATCATCCGCGATCCCATGACCATGTCCGCCTCTCCGCGCTCCAGCGGAGCGAGCAGGCGATCCATCACCTCGGGCGCGTACTGGCCGTCACCGTGCAGCAGGATCACGAAGTCGAACCCACGCTCGAGCGCGTACCGATAGCCGGCCTTCTGGTTGCCGCCGTACATCAGGTTTCGCTCGTTGCGATGCATCACCAGCTTCGCGGCGGCCGCCCCCTGCCGATGCCGCAGCCCGATCTCGTAGGTTCGGTCCGTGCTGAAGTCGTCGAAGACGTAGATCTCCTCCACGCGTGCCACGACGTCGTCCGGAATCCGCTCGATGACCTCGACCAGCGTCGACTCCGCGTTGTACGCCACGATGAAGATCCCGATCCGCGGCGCGCCGATGGCCCCGGCCGTGCCCGGCGCGTCCGGCCCATCGACCGGCGCCCCTGGGGTCGCGGCGTCGCGGTCCTGGATCGAGAGCGGGGTGTCCTTCACGCGCTGGTCAACCACCGGTCAAGCCTAGCGCAGGCTGCGTGTCCCGCGCACGCGGCGCTCGGACAGGCTCACGCCTCGCGGACCTCGTGATCTCCGGCCCGCAGCCCCTGAGCCTCCCCCACATCTCGCGGTCGCACGCCGAGCACGACTGCCGAGACGACACCCGCGAGCGTGATCGGAATCAGGCTGACGGCATGAGCCAGGAGACCAAGGGCCAGGCCCTGGGCCGGCGGAACGCCGAATGCGCCGGCGGTCGCCGCCAGCGCGAGCTCGAAGGTGCCGAGGTAACCGGGCGCCGCCGGCACGGCCGTGCCGAGCACCGTCACCGCGGTGATCAGGAGCGCCACGCCCGGTGAGATCCCGATGCTGAGGGCCACCGCGGTCAGCCACACGACCGCGCTGTCCATGCACCAGGCCAGCGCGCTGAGCCCCGCGGCGGCCGCCATCCGAAGGGGACCATAGCCGTCGATCGGCTCGACTGCGATCGAGAGGCGGAGCAGGGCCGCGCTGAGACGCGGGGCAGGCCCCGCGGCGCGCCGCAGGGCACGGACCGCGGCACCCACCGCCCCAGCTCCCAGCAGCCCCAGGACGGCGCCGGCCACCATCGCCACCACGACACTGAGCTGGACTATCCAGGCCGGCGCCCGCAGGCCGATCGCCGCGATGGACGCGAGCAGGGCCAGGACCGTGGTGTCGACCACGCGCTCGACGACGACCGAGCTCACGGCCTGCGCCAGGGACACCGGGCAGCGCCGGGTGATGAGCCACGCCCGGAGGAGCTCCCCGAGCCGTGCGGGGAGGAGCGTGTTGCCCAGATACCCGACCAGCATCACCGGCGCCACGCGGCCAGCGGTAGGCCGCTCGCCCGGTTGGCTGCCGAGCAGGATGCTCCATCGCACCGACCGCAGCGCCAGCCCGCCGGCAAGCAGCATGAGCGCCAGTCCAATCGGGGGCAGCTGCGCACCGGCGAGGGTGTCTCGCGCGCCCCGGATGTCGAACCGCGCGAGCACGAAGGCCGCAGCCAGGCCACTGATCAGCAGACCCGCGACGACGAGGAGACCCCTTGACCTCACCGCGATGGGGAAGTCGCCGCCGCATTCATCTGGAAGCGCGATGGCGGCGCCGCCCGCGCCAAGCGGCCGATCTCCTCGGACGTCAGCTCGTACCCGAATCGAATGGCGGCGACGTTCTCATCGGCGAAGCGTTGCGGCAGAGAGGCGCGGATCGCGGCCTCATTGAAGTCGATGCTCGCCAGGCGCAGGAGCCGGCCGAGCGCGATCATGTTGCCGAACAGCTCCTTCCCAAAGTGCTCACTGCCGAGCGAGGCGAACGGAATCTGCTCGTCGCCCGGCCGACCGAGGCCCAGGTCGGTGATCACCTTCCGGCCGGTGATCCGCAGGTGCCCCTTGTCGGCGAGCTTCAGCATGATGTCCGCCTCTTCGACCACCGGGTTGGCGATCGGCCGGTCGTCGAAGATGACGAACGCATCCGACATGGAGCCGCGGACGCTGCTGTCGTAGTCGAACAGCACCGTCACCTCCTTGCCCATCCGCGCCAGGAGCGCGCCGAGCACCCCGGCGATCACCCGCACCCCCTGACCCCCGACTCCGTCGAGAGCGATGCGCGTCGTCACTGGCCGATCTGGCCGGGGTCGATCCCCGCCTCGCGCAGCGCATCGGAGAGATCCAGCTCGCCCCGCGCGACGCGGAGCTTGACGTCGGGCGGCAGCCGCGCCATCAGCGCCGCTCGCCGAAGTGCCTCCTCGCGGCGCCCCTGCTTGGGGTCAGCGGGCATCGCGGCAGGCCGCGCATCCGCCGGCGGGCCGGCAGATTCCGCCGCCTGCTCCCCGCGTTGCGCGTCCAGTTCGGTGCGGCGGGTCTCGGTGCGCGGGTCTTCTCCGGTGGCACTCACCTCGAGGCGGCTCGCCGGCTGCGGGGCACCCTCGGGCGCGCTGGCCCCCGTTCGGGCGGTGGCGGCAACCTCGGGCGGCACCTCCAACCCGGCGCCGCGCAACGCGTCGGCCAGCTGCAGCTCACCGCGCGCCACACGCATCTTCATCTCGGAGCTCAGCTGGCTCATGAGCGCCAGCCGCCGCTGTGACTCCGCACGACGTCGCGCCTTCTCGTCGTCGGCCACCGGCACCCTGGCCGTCGCGCCGCCCGCGCCGGGCGAATCGGAGGCTGAAGCGATGTGTGCCTTCGGCTGCGCCGGGAGCGCCGCCGGTACGGATGTTGCCCCGTTCCCGTTGGAGGCGGTGTCATCGGTCTGCGGGTAGAGGATCCCGATCTCGAACGGGTTCAGGTGGTCCGCATCTCTGGGCGCACGCTTGTAGGTCTTGCGGTAGAAGCCGAGCATCTCGTTCGCGCTGGCGAACCCGATGCGCCGACCGTTGTTCTCGATGCACTGACTGGTGATGTCGACCAGGCTGAAGCCTTCGTGCTGGATCGCCTCCCGGATCACGTTGCGCATGTGGAGCTGGTGGTAGACCGTGGTCTTGGCGTACACCGCGTGGGCAGAGCTGCGCACGATGGCCTGAAGGTTGATGGGCGTGTTCGGGTTGCCACCCGGGCTCGACAGGGTCTTGGTGCCGGTCGGGGTAGTGGGACCGGTCTGGCCCCCGGTCAGCCCGTAGATCTCGTTGTTGTTGCACAGCACCGTGACCGGTGCGTTGCGCCGGATGGCATGCAGCAGGTGGTTGCCGCCGATGCTCGCGGTGTCGCCGTCGCCGGCCACGATGATCACCTTCAGCTCGGGGCGGACGGTCTTGATCGCCTCGGCGACCGGCAGTGTGCGGCCATGCAGGGTGTACACGCTCTCGTGCCTCAGATAGCTCCCCATCCGGCCGGTGCAGCCGATGCCGGTCACGATCACCGTGTTCCGCTCGTCGAGGCCCATCTCCTCGAGGACCATGGCGAGCTGCATCATGATCGTGCCGATCCCGCACCCCGGGCACCAGATGGTCGGGAACAGCTCGAGCTTGAGGTGCTGCTTGAAGCTGAGCTCCGCAATCGGTGCTTCGGGCATCAGCCGATTCCCAGCGGTGACGGCGCCACGCGCTCGGTCGGGGGAGGCGGGACCGGCGGCTCCGAGGGTCCGCCGCCCAACACTCGGGTGAGGCCGTCGCGCACCGCTTCCAGCGAGATGCGGCCGCCGAGCAGCGGGACGCGCTTGACCTCGCGATGGATGGCCAGCTCCGCCAGATCCGCGTACTGCCCGTCGTTGGCCTCGATGCACACCACCTCGCGGTAGCGCGGAGCGATCTCGCGCAGCTCGTCGGCGAGGATTGGGTGGATGCGGATTGGTCTGAACAGCGCGAAGTCGGGAGCCAGGGGCGCCGCGACGCGCGAGACGATGCCGTAGCAGATCACCAGCGTCTCGGCGTCGACGTTCCAGCCGTGCTCGAACCGCGCGTAACGGGACGCGACATCCAGGTGGCGCCGCTTGGCGGCGTAGAACTGCCGCAGATACTCATCGGCATCGGCCGTCGCGGGCTCACCCGCGTTCGGCCCCTGCTCATACATCAACACCCCGGCGAAGAAGCGCGGGCTGCCCGCCGCGTGCTGGGCCAGGGCCGGCATGCTGCGCGGGACGACATCGATTCCGGCCCCGATGTCGTCGAGGTCCACCACCTCGTTGAGGTGCGCGACGAAGGTGTCGGACAGGATCACCACCGGCGACAGGGATTCCTCCGCGGCATTGAAGGCGTCGACCGTCACCCGGAAGGCCTCTGCGACGCCGTTCGGGTAGAACGCGAGCGGGGTGTAGTCGCCGGTCGAGCCGAACCTGACCTGCATGACGTCGCCCTGCCCGGGCATGGTCGGCATCCCCGTCGCCGGGCCGACCCGCTGGACGTTCACGATCACGCACGGCACGCCGACCTTCTGGGCATAGCCGATCGCTTCCTGCATGAGGGTGAACCCCGGACCGGAAGTGGCCGTGAAGGACTTCGCTCCCGCCAGGCTGGCGCCGATGATCGCGTTGGCGCTCGCGATCTCGTCCTCGGCCTGAAGGAAGCCGAATTCGGGATGCTCGGCCGCGTAGCCGGACGCAACGTTGAGGATCTCGGTCGACGGGCTGATCGGGTATCCCGCGTAGTAGCGTGCGCCGGCAGCCACCGCCCCGCGAAAGACCGCCTCGTTGCCCTGCGTCAGCTTGCGCATCGGTGAGCTAGCGCGGCTCGTCGGCCGCCGCCGTGTCCTTTCCGGCGGCGGTGCGGACTTCGTGCGCGGCAACCGCGGCGGGGAGCATCTCGATCGCCAGGTCGGGGCAGTACCGCTCGCACAGGCCACACAGGATGCAGTCCTGCTCCTCGATGATCGCGTCGTTGCGCAGGACGAGGGTGTTCTTGGGGCAGATCTCGACGCAGATGTCGCAGCGCTTGCAGAAGACCGGGTTCCAGCTGATGTTCGTGTAGTCGACCCATCGGACACCATCGTGGTGGTCGACGGACGTGCCGGACCCGAAGCCGAGAGGCGAGGCGGGGCGCTCAGAAGCCATGGGCCGCTGATGATAGTCTGCCGCGCCGCTACCGACCGATGGTCGCGTCCATGCCACCACCGATACCGATACCGAGGGCCGCGGCCGCCTCGATCACGGTCAGGTGGTCGAGGGTCAGGACCTCCGGGTCACCGATTGGCCGGCAGCGATCGAGGGCGCGCTCGGCGTAGACCACGCCGTTCGGCCAGGACGCCTCGAGCGCCGACCACCACAGGAGCCCGTCACTCCCCTCGTCGAAGAGTCGCTCGCCGATCCTCCTGGTCCGCGTCCGATCCGAGGTGGCAACATGGCTGGGACGCATCGCGCGGGCCAGCAGCTGGGCAGGATCGTCGAGGTTGACGAGCCGGGTCCCGTCGGCCAGCTCGAGCCGGGCGAGCGCGAGACGGGAGCCATCCGCGCGGCGGAGGGCCGCGTCGGTCAGCTCGCGGCCACGAAACGCCTGGATCTGTTCGGCCACCGCCGAGACCGCGAGCAGCGAGAAATAGAAGGCGCCGTACCGATCGCGAGCGTCGAACCGCCCGAACCCCTGCCGGTCCCGAGGAACGTGGAGGACGCCGCCGGGATCGTGGACACCCGCGCCTCGACGCCGCGGGAACGTGTGGAAGATCTCCACCCCCGATGGCGCGCCCTCAGGAATAGCTGCCGGCCGCGGCCTGCTCGATGGCCGCGGCCACCTCGAGCGCGCGGCCCTCGCGCAGCAAGTCGATCGGGCGCCGATTGTCGAGGTGGGCGTTGAAGCCCCGCAGCCACTCCATCGCCCCGTCACGTTCGTAGACGTCGAGCAGCCGCGAGAGAACGAAATCGAGGCCGGCGATCCGCGCCCGATTGCGTGGGTCCGGCTGTCCCCCGCTCAGCCAGCGCGAGACTCTGGAGCGGTGGACGTGCAGGAGCTCCGCGATCGCGGCCTGGCTGCCGACGTCGTCGGTGAGCGCGCGCAACCGCGCGCTGACGGTTACCGGCATCCGTGGGTCACTCCTGCGTTCGCCAACATATTCGCAACCGATATTGGTGCGCCAAGCGTAGGAGCCGGCCGCCGCGGCGTCAACGAGTTGGACCCGCTGCGCCTATGCGGCGCGATCGTCCGCCACCCTCGACTCCGCTGGCCGGGCGTCGTCTTGCGCACCGCGCGGCCGCCCGCTGACCATGGCGACGACTGCGGCGATGATCACCGCCGACGCGATCAGGGTGCGCAGCGTGATCGGCTCGCGGAGCACCAGCGCCCCGAGCGCAACCGCGACGATCGGGTTGACATACGCGTAGGTGGCGACCGTCGAGGTGGGAACGTTGGCGAGCAGCCAGGCGAACGCGCTGAAGGCAAGGATCGAGCCGAACACGATGAGGTAGGCGAGGGCCGCCAGCGAATCGGCGCCAAAGGTCGCCGGGTTGGCGTTGGCGAGCTCACCGGTCAGCATGCCCGCCCCGAACAGGACTGCCCCGCCGCACACCATCTCGATCGCGGAGCCGACGAAGTGGCTGCGCGGCATCACCGCTCCTCGGGCGTAGATGGAGCCGGCCGCCCAGCACATCGGCGCGAATGCGGCGAGGCCGATGCCCAGCGGATCGAGGCCCGCGATGCCCTTGACGGGCGCGATCAGGATCGCCACGCCCACGATGCCGGCCACCAGGCCGCCCAGCGCGAGCAGGCTCGGCCGGCGACCGGTGACCACGCCGTCCATGACGGCGATCCAGATCGGCATGGTGGCCACCATGATCGCGGCGATGCCGGAGGGGATGCGCTGCTCGGAGAGGACCACGAAGCCGTTCCCGCCCATCAGCAGCAAGGTGCCGATGATCAGCGCGGAGCGCCAATGCCGGCGGGTAATCGGCTCGAGCCGCGCGGTCGCACCCTGCCGCCTGGCGCGCACTCGGCCCCGCAGCCACAGGAACCCGAGCAGCAGGCCACCGGCCACCACGTACCGGACGCCCGCGGCCAGGAGCGGAGGGAGGGAGCGGATCATGACCGCGATCCCGAGGTAGGTCGAGCCCCACACCACGTAGACCGTCCCGAGCGCAAAGATGACGGCCGCCGTCGGAGGTGCAGTCCGGCGAATCATCGCCAGATTGTAACCGGTTTAGGGCTCATGAGCGGTGTCGGCATGCTGATCGGTCCGCCGACGACACCGACCACTGACCGATGCCGAGCGAACCGCTCGACGGCTCACGGCGGGAATCCGGATGGCGAGTGACGCTACCATCGGTCCTCCCAAACGAACGGAGTGCCGATGTCCCGGACCAGCCCCACGCCGCCGAGCGGTCAGCTCGACACCTCCCGGCAGTACACCGCCCGATTCCAGACCTCGAAAGGGTCCTTCAAGGTTGAGCTCTTTGGCGCCGATGCGCCGCTGGCGGTCGAGAACTTCGTCAACCTCGCGCGCGCCAGCTTCTACGATGGCACCACCTTCCATCGCGTGATCCCCGGCTTCATGGCCCAGGGCGGCGATCCGACCGGCACCGGGCGCGGCGGACCGGGGTACCAGTTCGCCGACGAGTTCAGCCCGCGCCGCCGCCACGATGCTGCTGGGATCCTCTCGATGGCGAATGCCGGACCCGGGACGAACGGCAGCCAGTTCTTCATCACCTTTGGCCCGACGCCTCATCTCGATGACCGCCACACCGTGTTTGGGCGCGTGATCGACGGGATGGACGTGGTCCGCTCGATCCAGGAACGCGATCCCTCTCGCGACCGCGCCCCGGGCGACCGAATCGAGACCATCTCCATCGAGGAAGGCTAGTCGCACGGCGCCCCGAATCCTCCTGCTGGTCCTGTCACGGTCGTATCGGACCGCGGACTTCCTCGCGGCCGCACGGCAGGTCGGTGTCGGGGTGGTGATCGGCACCGATCGGACGCCCGCCCTCAGCGGGCTGATGCCGGAGCCGCCCCTGCGCCTCGACTTCACCCGGCCTGCGGATGCCGTCGATCGCATCGTCGCCGATGCGACGCGGCGTCGGTATGACGGGATCGTGGCCGTCGATGACGCGGGAACGCGCATCGCCGCCGCGGCCGCCGAGCGCCTGAAGCTGCCCCACAACCCGCCCGCCGCGGTGGCCACCAGCCACGACAAGGCCGCCAGCCGGGCCGCGCTGCACGCCGCCGGACTCCCCACTCCATGCTTCGCGGTGCACTCCGCCGATCGTGCGCCGGCGACGCTCGCCGAGTCCATTCGCTACCCGTGCGTCATCAAGCCACTCGACCTATCCGCCTCGCGAGGCGTGATCCGCGCCGACGATCCGATCACCTTCGTCGCGGCCTGGGAGCGTGTGACCGCCATCGTGCGCGCCGCGTGTGCCGATCCGCGGGTCCTGGTCGAGGATTTCGTGCCCGGCGAAGAGGTGGCGGTCGAGGCACTGCTCCATGGCGGCGTGCTCGAGCCACTGGCCATCTTCGACAAGCCGGATCCCCTCGATGGCCCTTACTTCGAGGAGACCTACTACGTCACGCCCTCCCGGCGGTCGGCCGCGGATCAGGGCGCGGTTTGCGACGCGGTCCAGCGGGCGGTGTGGGCGCTCGGCCTGCGCGAAGGGCCGATCCACGCCGAGGTGCGGCTCAACGAACTCGGACCGTGGGTCGGCGAGGTGGCCGCGCGCTCGATCGGAGGCCTCTGCGCACGCGCGCTGCGGTTCGGTGCAGGGATCACCCTCGAAGAGCTCATCATCCGCCATGCGGCGCAGCTGCCCATACCGCCGCACCAGCGCGAGGACGCGGCGTCCGGGGTCCTGATGCTTCCCATTCCGTCCGCGGGCACCCTGCGGGGGGTGCACGGACGCGCGGCTGCCCGCGCCGTCCCGGGGATCGCCGGCTTGGAGATCAGCGTCCCGGCCGGCCAACGCATCGTGCCGCTCCCCGAAGGCGATCGGTATCTGGGCTTCCTGTTCGCGCGCGGCGCCACGGCCGGTGTCGTGGAGCGGTCTCTGCGAGCCGCGCACGCCCAGCTGCGCATCGAGATCGAGCCCGATCAGGCCGCCGTGTAGAGAAGCTCGAAGGTCGCCACCGGGTCTGGCGCGAACGCGAGCCGGGTGTCGCACCGGGTGCACACCACCTCATCGGCACCCTCGTCGACGGAGAAGCGAGCCTCGTCCTCGCACCATGGGCAGGTCAACAGCAGTTCCATGCCGCGGATGCTGCGGTGGCCATGCGACACCTCGCGTGTCGCGATTGAGGCGGGTCGGGATCCAACCGCCTTCTCGCGCACCCCGCGGACCGCCCTCAGCACTTGCGCGCTTGCGCAACCAGTGAGATACTGGCATGCACGATGAACACCGCTCACCCAGCTGCCGAGACCGCGCGGGAACGAAGCGCCGCCGTGGCACGGGCGCTCGCCGACCCAAAGCGGCTCTGCGTGCTGGAACAGCTCGCGGAGGGCGAGCGATCCGTCGGGGAGCTGTCCCACGACGTCGGCTGTCAGGTTCCGAACATGAGCCAGCACCTCGCCGTGCTGCGCAGCGCGGGAATCGTGGCCAGCCGTCGCGATGGGCGCACCGTCTACTACCGTCTCGCGGACCCGAGCGTTCTCGAGATCTACCGCCTCATTCAGCGCGTCTCGCGCTGACGCAACGAAAGGACCGATTCAGACCGATGTCGAACGTACGTGAAGTGACCGATGCCACCTTCGAGCAGCTCGTCCTGCAGAGCGAGAAGCCGGTGGTCGTCGATTTCTGGGCAGCATGGTGCGGTCCGTGCCGCATGGTGGCCCCCGAGGTCGAGAAGCTGGCCGAGAAATACGGCGACAACGTGGCGGTGCTGAAGCTGGACGTGGACGCCAACCCGCACACGGCAGCGCACTACGGGATCATGAGCATCCCCACCGTGGCCCTCTTCCGCCCCGGACAGCCTCCGCGCGCCGCGGTCGGTTTCCGACCGATGGAGCAGCTCGAGGCAACGTTCGGGCTCTCCGCGGCCGACAGCGCCGCCTGACCGATCGCCTGACCGAACTCTGCAGAGAACGCCCGCTCAGCGGGCGTTCTCATCGGTCTGCATCACCCCGAACGGGGTCCCCTCCGAATCGGTGCAGTACGCCAGCCAGCCGACGCCGGGTACCGCCCGCTTCTCACGGACCACCGCTCCGCCTGACCGCAGCACCCTGCTCAGGCAGTCGTCGACCGAATCGACCCCGATGGTGTTGATCACGCCATCGGTGCGGCTGGTTCGGCGACCGATGCCACCGTCGATTCCCGGTTCATCCGTGCCGGTGCCGACCAGCCAGTACTCGGTGGGTCCGTCCCACTTCTCGATCGTCCAGCCAAAGACGTCGGTATAGAAGCGGACGCAGCGCTCCGGGTCGTCTGCGGGAAGCTCGAAATGGATGGGTCGTGGCATTGGCGTGTCCTCCGAGACTCGATGGCGGTCGTGCGGCAAGCCGCCACCGCGACGGCAGGCCGCGACGTGCTTCCGCTACCCTGACGGTACCGTGAACCGATCCATCTGGGCGGTCCTGATCGGGACCTTCAGCCTGCGCTTCAGCACGGGCTTGACCGGGACCCTGCTGTCCACGTATCTCGCGAAGCTCCACGAGCACGGCGGCCCGCGCGTCACCGGCTTCGAGGTGGGGGCGCTGAGCGCTCTCTACTTCCTGTCCGAGCTGGCCCTCTCCCCGATCTTCGGCGTCCTCTCGGATCGGCTGGGTACGCATCGGGTCATGCAATGGGGCCCCGTTTTCGGCGCGGTCGCGGTGGTCATGACGGCGGTCACCACCCACTCGGTGATGCTGGCCCTGCTCGGCACGCTGGGCGTCCTCGTCTGGCTGGGCGTGACCCGCTTCCTTGAGGGCGCGGCGGCCGGCGCGAGCATCCCCTCGATCCTCGGCTACATCGCCGCCGCGACCGCCACCGACGAGGCGCTCCGCGGCCGCGCGGTGGCACGCTTCGAGGCGGCCACCCTCGCCGGCCTCGGGGTCGGGATCGTGGCCGCTCCGGCGCTGTTCGCCCTGATCGGCCCCGTTGCCTTCCTGCTCAACGCCCTGATCTACGCTGCCTCGTTCGCGATCTACCGATACGGGGTCGACGAGGTGCGAGAGCCCGCCGCCGCCGGCGCGGCCACCGAGGAGACGCGCCGGCGCTTCGATCCGGCCGCCTACTGGGCGCTGATGCGCAGCAGCGCGGTCTGGCTGCTGGCGCCGACCTGGATCGCGCTCAACGCGGTGATCGGGTCCTGGACCAGCCAGTCCGTGTTCCAGCTCGTGCGGGAGCCGACGGGCCGCTTCCCCAACCAACTGCTGAGCGGCGGCATCGCGCCCGGAGCAATCTCGGCGGGCGCGGCGGTGGGCCTGGTGATCTTCTTTGCGGGCCTCGTCTTCTGGGGGAACCGGTTCAAGCGCTACCGGCGGACCACGATCATCGGCATCGGCGTCGCCGGCGGGGTGCTGATGGTCGGCGCCGCGGCGGGGCTGAATCACTCGCAGGGCGTGCCGCTGCCGCTGCTGGCGCTGCTGCTGGCCGCCCTGGTCGCGGGCCTCTTCGTGCTCGCCGGCGCCACGCCGGCGGCGCTCGGTCTCCTCGCCGACATGACGGAGGCGCACCCCCGCGACCGTGGCGCGATGATGGGGCTCTATTCGGTGTTCCTGGGCATCGGCCAGATCGTCGGCAGCCTGGCGGGCGGCATCGGTGCCGACTTCGCCGCCTTCGACGGGCTCCTGGTCGTCAGCCTGGCGCTGCTGGTGGTCGCGCTCGTGCCGCTCGGGCGGCTGCGCACCAGCGAGCACATCGTCGATGCGCACGCTGAGGCGGGCCGGGACCGATCCCGGCGGGCGGCCGTCGCGCCGCCCCCCGACGACGCCTGACCGCTATCCTTCGCTGACCGATGCGGCTCTCACGGCTCTTCTTTGCCACCCTGCGCGATGTGCCGGCCGAGATCGAGATGCCGTCTGCCCGCCTTCTGCTGCGGGCCGGGTACGTGCGTCAGCTGGGAGCGGGCATCTACTCGCTGCTGCCGCTCGGCTTCCGCGCCAGCCGGCGTGTGGAGCAGGTGATCCGCGACGAGATCGAGGCCATCGGCGGCCAGGAGATGGAGATGCCGGTGGTCCACCCCGCGGACCTGTGGCGGGAGAGCGGCCGCTACGCGCGCATCGGCCCGGAGATGGTGCGCTTCAAGGACCGCACGGGCAGGGACATGGTGCTGGCGATGACCCACGAGGAGGTGGTCACCGACCTGCTGCGCAGCATGGTCCACAGCTACCGCCAGCTGCCGATGATCGTCTACCACTTCCAGACCAAGTTCCGGGACGAGCCTCGAGCGCGCGGGGGACTGATCCGCGTTCGCGAGTTCGTGATGAAGGACTCCTACTCCTGCGATCTCGATGCGGCGGGACTCGAGCATAGCTACCGCCTGCACTACGACGCGTACACCCGGATCTTCCAGCGCCTGGGGCTCGACGCCGTCCCGGTCGCCAGCGACGTGGGGATGATGGGCGGCAGCCAGGCGCACGAGTTCATGGTCCTCAACCGGTTCGGGGAGGACACCCTGGTGCTGTGCGACGCCTGCGGGTACGCCGCCAACCAGCAGGTCGGCACCGTCGGCAAGCCGGCCCCACCCGCCGAGGCGCCCGCTCCCGTCGAGGAGGTCGCGACGCCGGAGGCGACGACCATCGCGGCGCTCAGCGCGCAGCTCGGCGTTGGTGCCGAGCGGACCGCCAAGGCGACCTTTTTCGTCACCGGCGACGGACGGCTGGTGACGGCCATCGTGCGCGGCGACTTCGAGGTCGAGGAGACCAAGCTGGTGAACGCGGTCAAGGCGGTGGGCGGCCTGCGACCGGCGCATGCGGAGGAGATCCGAGCGGCCGGCATGGAGCCTGGCTACGGCTCCCCGGTGGCGGCCGGCAAGACGCTGGTCGTGGTCGACGACCTCGTCACGCGGTCCCCGAACCTCGTGGCGGGCGCCAACCGCCCCGGCTATCACCTGCGCAACGTGAACGTCGGGCGCGACTTCAGCCCGGACCTGGTCGCCGACATCGTCAGCGCCCGCGAGGGGGACGCGTGTCCCCGCTGCGGCGCTCCGGTGCGGCTCGCCAACGGCATCGAGGTGGGCAACATCTTCAAGCTGGAGACCGACTTCACCGAACCGATGGGTGCCACCTATCTCGCCGATGACGGCACGCAGCGACCGATCGTGATGGGCAGCTACGGCATCGGGCTCGGTCGAGCGCTCGCCTGCGTGGTCGAGGAGCACCATGACGAGAAGGGGATCGTCTGGCCCGAGGAGGTGGCGCCTTACCCGGCGCACATCGTCTCCATCGGGGCGGCGCGCGACCCGGCGGTCGGTGCCGCGGCGGATGGGCTCCATGACCGCCTCGCCGATTCCGGGGTGGAGGTGCTCTACGACGACCGCGACGAATCGCCCGGGGTGAAGCTCACCGATGCGGAGCTGCTCGGCATGCCGCGCATCGTGACCTTCAGCCCACGCTCGCTGGCGGCCGGCGGGGCGGAGGTGACGGTGCGTGCCACCGGCGAGCGCTCGGTGCGTCCCGTCGCGGAGGTTGAGGCCGAGCTGCTGGCGCGTTGAGCCGGACCCGCCCGCGACGCGTTCGTGGAGCAGGTGCGCGCCGTGCTGCCGCTCTACGACTCGGACATCCGGGGCGTGACCGGCCTGCACCGCGCCGGCGTTCAGCTGTTCGGCTGACCTGGGCCGAGAGGCTCACGCCCGGGGCGGACCAGCGCGGCATGAAGCCGCCGTGGCCAGGGCGAGGCTCGCCGCAGCCGGGCAGCCGGTGCGGCCGCCGATGCGCTCAGCGACCGCGGGAGCGTGCGGACTAGCTCCGGAACCGACCTCGGCCGAAGTAGCCGAGCAGGGCCAGCACGATGATCACGATGATGATGATCCAGAGCAGGCTCATGAGTCCTCCTTGGGTTGTCGAGTGGGACGCATGTATGGGCGTCCGCATGCCAGACCTTACCGGTTAGCAAGTTGGACGCCAAGGCTGCGCTCGGGTAGGGACGCCCGCTGCCGACCGAGCCCAGGGCTTCCGATCTCCGGGGGCCCTATTGAACCGTGATCGCGACGCGCATCCCCGACCCATAGTGCCCCGGGACGTTGCACAACCCGACGTATGCGCCTGCCGGCAGCGTCACCGTGAAGGACTTGGTCGCACCCGGATCGATGTGATCCGCCTCCCCCATCCGCTCCAGCCAGCTGGAGTTCTCGTCCACCTCGGTCTTGGCGCTGGTGGTCGGCAGGGCCGTCGCCTGGAGCGTGGTGCGCATGACGACGAACTCATGCTGGACGGTCCCCGCGTTCTTCACATTGAAGGTGATCGATCCGGCGGGAAAGGTGGTGCTGCTCAACTCCACCTTGAACTCGCGGAGCGCGACGTTCACAGCGGTGGAGCTCCCGCTGATGCCGGGCGTGGCGGTCGGCTGGGCGCCGGCGCTGCCGCACGCGGAGGCGAGCAGGACCAGCATGAGGAGAGGAGATGCGGCCGCCCCGCCGGACCGGCCACTGGGGACGAGCGCCATCGCGCTGCGCATCGATCAACTCCCGTGCAGATGCGGTACCTCCGGATGGAGGGCCACGCGTTCAGGGTGGCCCCGGCGTGGGAGGGGTCCTATAGTCACCGGTGATCATTCGGAGGGTCCGCGGGTGAGCAATCTCCACTACGCAGCGACCATCCGACGGCGGATGCGTCGGATCGATCCTGAGGCGTTTGCCCGGGGCGCACTTCGCGGTCGGTTGCGAAAGCTGAATGGGCGACGCGCGCTCCTGGGCCTCGACCTCTCGGCGATCGTGCTGGTGGCTGCCGCGTTCGCCCAGCTCGGGCCGCCAGAAGCGCTGTTCCACGGGGTCTTCCTGATCCTCACCGTGGAGGCCTTCGTGTTTGGGCGGCGCGTCTGCCTGGAGCGGATCGCAGCCAGCTCCGTGGCCTTGGTTGCGTACGCGTTGCTTGCCGCCGGTCACCGGGTGGCGACCATCGATCTCACCGAGTGGCCGCTGATGTTCGCGATCGCGATCCTCGTCGCGGGCATGGCCGACCGCGAGCTATTGGCTGCTCGCCGCTACGCCGGCCTGTACCGAAGGGCGCGGGATCGCCTGGTCGACGCCCAGGAGGAAGAGCGCCGCCGCCTGGCGCGCGACCTGCACGATGGCATCGGCCAGACGCTCACCGCCCTGTCGCTGGCACTCGACGGCGTCGCGACCGCGACCGAGGCCGCGGATGGGCGCCAGCAGCTCTCCCGGGCAAAGTCCCTGGCCTCCACCGCCCTGGCCGAGGCGCGCTCCGCCGCCGAGCGTGTCCGGCCGCCGCGGCTCGCCCAGCGCGGCCTGGCGAGCGCCCTGCGTGAGCTGGCGGCGGCCTCCGGTGACAACGTGGAGGCATCCCTCGACAGTGTCGGCGCCGCGCATCTGGCGCCTTCGGTGGTCCTGGAGGTGTACCGCATCGCGCAGGAGTCCCTCAGCAACGCCACCCGCCATGCCGCAGCCACGCGCATCCGACTCTCGCTTACCCGCCGGTCCGACGGCGTCACCGTGGTGGTGGAGGACGACGGGATCGGATTCGACCCCCGGTCCGCAGACCCGCGGCGTATCGGCCTGGCGGGGATGCACGAGCGGGCGGCCGCCATCGGCGCTGCGCTATCGGTCGAGAGCGAGCCAGGACGCGGGACTCGGGTGCGGCTCTTCGTTCCGCCCAGCACGCAATCCCCCGCGCCACGCGCTGCCGATGAGGCGTCGCTGATCGGCGCGTCGCGCGCATGACGATCCGCGTGCTCCTGGTCGACGACCATCCGGTCGTCCGCGAGGGACTGCGACTGGTGATCCAGCGGGATCCACGCCTCAGCGTGGCGGGCGAGTCGGCAACCCGGGAAGCCGCCCTCGAGGCGGCGCGCTCGCTGCGGCCCGACGTGATCGTGCTCGATGTCGCCCTCGGCAGCGAGGACGGGGTGCCGCTGATCGAGGCGCTGCGGGCGTGCGCTCCGGACGCCCGGGTGCTGGTGCTGTCGATGTATGACGATGCGGAGACGGTCCGCCAGTCACTGCTGGCCGGCGCGGCAGGCTACCTCGTCAAGGGCGCCAGCTCGGAGGAGCTGCTGACCGCCATCGGCGCGGTGGCGCACGGCGGCCGCTTCCTGCACAGCAGCATCGCCGGCGTGGTGATCGAGGACGGGCTCCGCTGGCTGCGGGAAGGGGCCACCCTGACGCCCCGAGAGCGCGAGGTGGTGAGCCTGTTCGCCGACGGGCAGACCGCGAGCCGCATCGGCGGCGCGCTCGGCATCAGCGTGCACACCGTGCGCAGGCACCTTGCCAACAGCGCACAGAAGCTCGGCGTGCAGGGCAGGCATGCGCTGGTGTCGTATGCACAGGACCACGGCTTTGCGCGCGCCGGGCTGCGCCGCTCAGCCGCCTCCTCCAGGCTGGGCGGCTCGACGCCGTAGTGCGCCGGCCGGCGCGCCGCGTTGCGCGCCGGCCGGCGGGTGGTTAGCGGGTCGCGCCGACGAGCTCCCGCTCCTGGGGCGCCTGGTAGTCGACATCGGTCAGGTCGCCTGCCAGGTAGGCGTCGTAGGCCGCCATGTCGAAGTAGCCGTGACCCGAGAGGTTGAAGAGGATCACCTTCTCCTCCCCCGCCTCGCGAGCCGCGATCGCCTCGTCCACGGCCGCCCGGATGGCGTGGGACGACTCCGGTGCCGGGATGATCCCTTCCGTCCTGGCGAACTGGACGGCGGCCTCGAAACAGGTGTTCTGACCGTACGCCACCGCCTCGATCAGGCCGAGGTCGTAGAGGTGGCTGATCATCGGCGCCATGCCGTGGTACCGCAGCCCGCCGGCATGGATCGGTGCCGGCCGAAAGTCGTTGCCCAGGGTGTGCATCTTGAGCAGCGGCGTCGTCCCGACGGTGTCGCCGAAGTCATACCGATACTCACCCTGGGTCAGGGACGGACAGCTCGCGGGCTCCACGGCCACGAACCGCATCCGGCTGCCCCCGGCCAGCTTCGCTGCCAGGAAGGGGAAGGCGATTCCCGCAAAGTTGGAGCCACCGCCCGCGCAGCCGATCACCACGTCCGGGGGCTCACCGGCCAGCTCCATCTGGCGGACCGCCTCCTGGCCGATCACCGTCTGGTGCAGCAGCACGTGGTTCAGGACGCTCCCCAGCGCGTACTTCGTGTCCTCGCGGGAGGCGGCCTCCTCGAGCGCCTCGCTGATCGCGATCCCGAGGCTGCCGGGCGAGTCGGGGTCCTCGGCGAGAATCGACCGGCCCGCGTTCGTCTCGCTCGATGGCGAGGCGACGACCGATGCACCGAACGTCTGGATCATGCTGCGTCGGTACGGCTTCTGGAGGAACGAGACCTTCACCATGAAGATCTTGCACTCCAGCCCGAACTGGGCGGCCGCAAAGCTGAGCGCGGATCCCCACTGGCCGGCCCCCGTCTCGGTGGCGAGGCGCCGCACCCCCTCCTCGCGGTTGTAGAACGCCTGCGGGATGGCGGTGTTCGGCTTGTGGGAGCCGGCCGGAGATACGCCCTCGTACTTGTAGTAGATGTGCGCCGGAGTGTCGAGCGCCCGCTCGAGACCGAGCGCCCGGTACAGGGGCGAGGGTCGATAGATGCGGTAGACATCGCGAACCGGCTCGGGGATCTCGATCAGCCGTTCCTGGCTCACCTCCTGGCCGATGAGCGCCATTGGGAAGAGAGGAGCCAGGGCCTCGGGGCCGATCGGCTCGCGAGTCGCGGGGTGGAGCGGTGGGGGTGCCGGGACCGGAAGGTCCGCGGCGATGTTGTAGTAGTGCGTCGGGAGCTCATCCTCGGCGAGGATGAACCGGCGCTGCCGGGGAGTGGACATCGGTGGCCTCCTTTGGCCCGAGAACAACACGACCCCTTCGCCTCAAAGGACGAGGGGGTCGACTCGTGGTGCCACCTTTGTTCCCCGGTGTTCTCTCCCGGGCTCGTTCGGCCACGGCATCTGCGCCGGTGACGGCGCCCTGCGATGGCCTCGGCTTTGGTATCGGTGCCTCTCCGCCGACCGCTAGTGGCGCAGGCCCGATGCCTGGCGTTCGCCGTCGGAGCTCACGGGTCCATTCCCTCGCTCGCGCCGCCGCCGGGTCTCACTCTTCCGGCTCCCTGTCGACACGCCTGAGCGGGTACTCGTCCCGATCGTCGCCGTCTTCAACTGTGCGGCGCAGGCTAGACGGCACCCCTCCGTCCTGTCAACCGTGCCGCGCCGGCAGTCCGGTCACGAGCCCGTCGGTGCGGACGGCCGCCTGGCGACGACCGGCGGCAGCGTGATGTGGAAGCACGTCCGTCCCGGCTCCGACTCGACCTCGATCCTGCCGCCGTGACGAATGACAACGTTGTGGCTGATGTGCAGCCCGAGACCGCTGCCGACGCCAGGCGGCTTGGTGGTGAAGAACGGCTCGAACAGACGCGCCATCACCTCGGATGGGATGCCGGGGCCGCTGTCGCAGATGCTGACCCGCACGCCGGCCGCCGCCGCTTCCGACGGCTCTGCCTGCCCGGTTGTGTCTCGGTCGACGCGCTCCACCCGCAGCCAGATGTCACCGACGCCATTCATGGCGTACACCGCGTTGTCGATCAGGTTGGTCCACACCTGGTTCAGCTCGCTGCCATAGGCCTCGATCTCGGGGAGCTGATCCGCGTACGCCCGATGCACCTCGATCCCAGACTTCAGCTTGTGGCGCAGGATGACGAGGGTGTCCTCCAGCCCCGCCCGGACGTCGACGCGCTGCACCGGAGCGCGGTCGAGGTACGCATATCCCTTGACGGCGCCCACGATCTCGCTGATCCGGTCGCTGGCCATCGCCACCTCGCCGAGCAGGGTGGCGACCCCCGCACCCGCGGCCAGCCAGCGGACGGCCGCAGATCGGCGCTCCAGAGCGATGCGGTCCGCTGCGTCCGCCACCTCCGCGGCCGTCCAGCCGGCGGCCACCAGCGCCGATGCCGCCTCGCCCGCGTCCGGCTCCGAGAGCATCGCGGTCAGCGCATCGACCCGGTCCGCCCGCTCCAGCGGATCGCCGGGCGGTGGCAGCCCGGCTCGCAATGAGGCGAGGAGCGCCACGTCCGGCCCGAGCTCGATCGTTGCGGCGTCACGGGCGGCGACCGCCTCCTCGAGGGCGGAAACGGAACGGCGAATGGCGGCTGCGGGGTTGTTGAGCTCGTGCGCGAGTCCCGCGGCCAGGGTTCCGAGGCCCGCCAGCTTCTCGCGCTGGCGGAGCAGGGCCTCGGTGGAGCGCAGTCGCCCGACCACGGTGCGCACGATCGCGAGCGCCGCCTCCGGGCCGGAGGCCATGGTGTCGAGCAAGGCGGAGCGCGGGATGCGGAGCACCTGCGCATCGCTGACCGCCGTCACCGACGCGGTCCGCGCGCCACCCTCGAGCGCGGCCATCTCGCCCTGGATCGCGCCGGCTCCCACGCGCGCCAGAGGAAGCTGGGCGGATCCACTCAGCTTGGTGACCTCCAGCTCGCCGTCGAGCACGATGAACAGCGCGTCCCCCGGAGTGCCCTCGCTGAGCAGCACCTCTCCGGCGCGGAGCGACACCGGCGCCGCGTTGGCGCACAGCAGCTCGAGAGCCTCATCTGGCAGCCCGGCGAAAAGGGGCGTGGCGCGCAGCTGTTCGACGTAGGACATCGGTCTACAGGCCGGCCAGGTACTGGTGGACGAACTGGACGGCCATCGAGCCCTCCCCGACCGCGCTGGCGATTCGCTTGATGGATCGATGGCGAACGTCACCGGCCGCGAAGATGCCGGGAACGCTCGACTCGAGCAGGAAGGGGTCGCGTTCAAGCGCCCAGCCGGGTGGCGGCTTCTCGCCGTCGAGCAGGGCGCTGCCGGTCCGGATGAATCCACCGGGGTCGCGGAGGGCGGTCCCATCCAGCCAGTCGGTGCGCGGCTGCTGCCCGATGAACACGAACAGCGCGGAGAGCGGCAGATCCTGCGTCGTCCCGTCGCAGGCGAGGGTCACCCCATCGAGGTGGCCCTCGCCGCGGAGCGCCGTGACGGCGACGCGGTAACGTACCTCGATCCGCGGCTCAGCGCCAATCTGGTCGACGAGGTACTGGCTCATTCCCGAGAGCGTGTCGCCGCGAACCGCGAGCACGACGCGTTTCGCGACGCGCGCCAGGTACACCGCCGCCTGCCCCGCCGAGTTCCCGCCACCCACCACCCCGACCTCCTGGTCGCGGTACAGGGCCGCCTCGGTGGTGGCCGCCCCATAGTAGATGCCCGCACCCGCGAGCTCCTCGGCGCCCGGCAGGCGGAGCGTCCGGTAGCTCACCCCGGTGGCGACCACCACCGTCTGGCACGACAGCTCGCCGCCGTCTTCCAGCTTCACGATCCGGTATGGGTCCTCGCGTCGGATCGAACGCACCTCCTGGGGGGTGAGGATCTCGGCGCCCAGCCGGCGCGCTTGGGCGAGCGCGCGCCGGGCCAGGTCGCCGCCGGTCAACCCCGCCGGAAAGCCGAGGTAGTTTTCGATCCGGCTGGTGGTCCCCGCCTGGCCGCCGGGCGCCTCGCGCTCGACGAGCACGGTCTTCAGTCCCTCGCTTGCGCCGTACACCGCGGCGGCCAGTCCCGCTGGCCCACCGCCGACGATGACGAGGTCGTAGAAGGGCAGCGCTGCGCGCGTCTGCAGCCCGATCCGCTCGCCGATCTCCCGGTTCGAGGGATCGCGCAGCACCGCGCCGTCCGGAAAGACGACGAGCGGCGCTGCCGCGCCCAGGTCGCCTTGCCCGTCGCCCCGTTCCTCACCCTGTCCGGCACCTGCGGGCGCTCCCTGCGCAGAGGCCGCCAGCCGCCGGCCTTCCTCATCGGTATCAGGGTCGAGCCACTGGTACGGAACCTGGTTGCGGGTCAGGAAGTCCCGAATCGCGTGGCCGCGCGGCGCCCAGCGACGTGCGATCAGCCGAAGCCCGTCGAAGGGCGGCCGAAACGCTGCCGACCAGTCGGAGAGCAGGTCATCGAGGACCGGGTAGAGCCGCTCCTCGGGTGGGTCCCAGGGCTTGAGCAGGTACTGGTCGAGCCGGATCTGGTTGATGGCCTGAATCGCCACGTCCGTATCGGCGTAGGCGGTCAGCAGGACGCGGCGCGCCTCGGGCTGAAGCTCCACGGCTCGCGAGAGGAACTCGATGCCGGTCACCCGCGGCATGCGCTGGTCGACGACGAAGAGCGCCACCGCCGTGCCGCGCAGACTCAGCTGACGCGTGACCTCCAGCGCCTCCTCGCCCGAGCCCGCCGCCAGGATGCGGTACTCCCTGCCGTAGCGGGCACGGAGGTCGCGCTCCACGGCGCGCAGGACGGGCGGATCGTCATCGACAGCCAGGATCGCCGGCTTGGCGGCCATGCGGCGCAGTGTAGGGCGCCGGCCCCGCAGGCGCGCCGGCTGCGGCCCGCCGGCTGCGGCCCGCCGCGGCGGATCAGAGGATGTCGTGCTCGCCGGCGAGGAGCGCTCGATCCACGGCAAAGACGGTGGGCACTGCGCCCCGCCCGGTGAGCTGGTCCACCACCAGCCGGCTGCCGCCGGCAGAGGCCATGATCCCGTGCCCGCTGTAGCCCGCGTTCAGGTACAGCCCCGACGGACCGATGGAGCCGACCGCTCCCAGGTACGGACGCCTGTCGGGGGTGTACTCGTACTGGCCGGCCTGGACATACCAGTGGGCCACCGAGCCACGCGCCCACAGCTCGTTCCAGAACGGCGCCACGCGGCCCAGCCCGTGATCGGAGGTCGGATCGAGCAGGCCGAACGCCCATGCTGCATCGATCGGCACAGGGTCGGCCGGCGCAGTCGGCCGGGCGCGGGCGTCGGTGAAGAGCGCCAGGCAGCCGGCGTGGGCGGGGCGCCAGTGGGCGGCCGACTCCTCCTCGATGGTCATCGGCGCGCCGGGCGGCGCCTCCGGCAGGTCGGGGATCACCAGCTTCTGGCGACGGGTCGGCTCCAGAGCGATTTGTGTTCCGGCGAGCGCTGCGACCTGGGCAGCGAATGGCCCCGCCGCGACGACCACCGCCTCGCTGGCCACGTCCCCGCGGGAGGTGCGCACGCCGCGGATCGCGGAGCCGTCCGCACTCATCGCGAACCCATGCACTTCGGTTGCGGCGCAGAAGCTCGCTGAGCCGCTGCCGATGGCGCCCGGTGCGCGTGGCGGGGCGGCCGCCGCAGCCGCGTAGCCGATCGCGAGCCGCTTGACGTCCAGCCAGCCATCGGCGGCCCGGTAGCGCGCCCCGACGACCGCATCGGACAGGTATGGCCAGCGACGCCGGGCCTCGTCACCGGACAGCAGCTCGACATCGGTCAGGCCCCAGGCGCGCTGCCGCTCCACGAGTCGCCCGGCGCGGTCGACGGTCTCCGGAGTCAGCGAGCAGAAGAGGTAGCCACCGTGGCGGAGCCGGAGATCCCAGCCCTCGAGGCCCCTGCGCGACCCGAAGTCGTCGAACAGCTCGATTCCCTCCCGCACCAGGGCGATCTCGTCGGGGTTGTCGAACTGGAGGCGAAAGGCACCGGTGGATGCCGCCGTGGTGAGGGTCGCCAGGGCTGGCCGCCGCTCGAGAACGAGCACATCCAGGCCGCTGAGCGCCGCGAAAAAGGCGGTCGCGCAACCGGCCACCCCGCCTCCGACCACCACCACGTCGGCCGTTCGCGGGAGCGCGTCCACGAAGCGCGGTGCGGAGTCGGTCAAGGCCACCAGGCGATCGGGCACGTTCCGCAGCGTACCGCGGTAACACGCCGCCCGGGGGCACGCGCAGCGTGGTACGCCGCAGGCTTGTGCCACGGCGCCGGGTGGCACGCCGCAGGCTTGGGGCACGGCGCCGGGTGGCACGCCGCCGGAGACGCGTACCATGGCTCGATGCAGGCACCGCGCATCGCTGTCACGCTCTCGAGGCCGGGACGCGCCGCCGACCCGGCCGCCGCCGAGCAGAAGAACCGGTGGTACCTCGAGGCCCTCGAGCACGCCGGGGCGGTTCCACTTCCGCTGCTCGACGAGACGACGCCCGCGACGCGCGACGCCGCGCTGACGATCATGGACGCCCTGCTCATCACCGGCGGAGCGGACCTCGAAACGAGCCTCTACGGGGAGCCGTCCGCCGGAGCACATGCGGCCGATCCGGGCCGCGACGCGCTCGACGCTGCGGCATTCGCGGCGGCGGTCCGTCGAGGTGTCCCGGTGCTCGGCATCTGCCGCGGACTGCAGGCGATCAACGTCTTTTCCGGCGGCCGGCTGATCCAGCACCTCGAAGGCCACGAGACCACCGGTTCGTCGGTGACGCGCCACCCACTCGCCATCCTGCCCGGCACTCGCCTGGCATCGCTCCTCCCAGACGCAACGTCCCTCGAGGTCAACTCCTTCCATCACCAGGCGGTGGAGCCCGATGGCCTGGCGCCGGGGCTGCGGATCAGCGCACTGGCACGGCACGCCGAGGTCGGCGATCTGGTCGAAGGCTTCGAGGCGGACGACCCGCAACGCTGGCTGGTCGGCATCCAGTGTCATCCGGAGCGCGTCGACTCGACGCCACCGGTCTTCGAGGAGCTGTGGCGGGCCTTCGTGGCGGCGGCGGCGGCGCGTTCGGAAGGGGCGGCGCACTCTCAGGCAGGCAGCGGCGCACCGGCCGCCAGTCGCGCCGCGGTCAGGCGATGAGCGGGGTGCCGAGCAGCAGCGGAGACCCGAGCTTCGCCTCGTAGCGAGGCCGGAAGCGCGCCACGTTGTAGAGCGCCGCGACATCAATACGACGAGGCCCCAGCGCCGCGTCGGGCAGCGGCGAGTGCGCATACTTTCCGTCCCGGACCGCCACCATCCGGCCGTATACGCCGCCGCTCAGCAGGTCCATCGCGACGTTGGCGTAGGTGATCGCCACCATCTGGTCCAGGGCGTCGGGGTCTCCGCTGCGCAGGTCGTAGGTGAGGTCGCTGTTGACGGTCTCGATTCCGGTCCGGTGGCGGAGCTCGCTGGCGAGCGCATAGCCGACATCGGCCTTGTGGCGGTGCCCATACGCGTCCGCTTCACCGATCTCCTCCAGGTGGCCACCCTGCCAGATGGCACCCTCGGAGGCGATCACGAACGCGTACCCCGACGGGTTCAGTCGCCGGTCCTCGGCGAGCACGACGGCCAGGTCACCCAGTTCGAACGGCGCCTCCGGAATCACGCAGCGCGCGCTCGTGACGTACGCGGCGTACCACGCCGTGTACCCCGAGTTACGCCCAAAGATGCGGAAGACGCCGATGCGCTCGTGGCTGCCCAACGTCGTCCGCTGTCGGTTGATCAGCTCCTTGGCCCGGGTCACGGACGTCGAGAAGCCGATGCAATACTCGGTCCCCTGGACGTCGTTGTCCATCGTCTTGGGAATAGCGACCAGCGGCACGCCCTCCTCGCCGAGACGCTGGGCATAGCCGAGGGTGTCGTCGCCGCCGATCGCGACCAGCGCGTCGATCTCGAGCCGCGCCAGGTTGTCCATCACCACCGGCGTCAGGTCGTAGCGGTCGGCATCGGTCTGGAACCGACCGCGCTCCGCGGCGGAGAGCCAATCCGGGAGACGGTCCTCCTTCATCCTGCCCGGGTTGGTGCGCGACGTGTGCAGGATCGTCCCTCCGGTGCGATCGATCGCCCGCGTGGAGCGTCGATCCAGCGCCACCACGTACTCGCCATCCATCCCGCCGGCAGCCGAGGTCCGCGAGTGCGTCAGCCCCTGCCAGCCACGGCGAATGCCGAGCACCTCCAGCCCGAGCTCGCTGGACCGGTAGACGACGCTCTTGATCACCGAGTTGAGTCCCGGCACGTCGCCGCCGCCGGTCAGGACGCCGATCCGTCGCATGCCAGACGCATCCTAGGCGATCCGGGCTGCGGCCTGTTCCAGGGTCGAGGCGGCTCGACCCGGAGGTCCGGCTGGAGCACGCTGCCGACGCCGCGTCGCGCCGCTCAGCTGTGGTGGTCGGCGCTCGAGGCGCTGCGGGTTGCAGGTCCCGGTGACACCATCCGCCGCCGCGTCTCCACGTCGACCCTCGACTCGCGCCCCTCCATTGCGGGGTGCTCGACCAGCGCGATGACGCGGCTGGCCATGAAGCGGCCGGTGCGCACCGGGTTTCCGCCGCGGGTCACCTCGCTGACCTCAACGATCCCGCGTGCGCTGGTCACCTCGATCCGGCGGCCTGCGCGTGTCGCCACGATCTCGAAGGTCTGCACGCCTCCCTGGCCCGTGTCGACCACGGCCTCGACTCGATCGCCCTTCATCCCCACTCCGCCTCGCACCGTTGCCTGTCAACCGATGTGCCGAGCGTGCGCTCGGCGGACGCATCGGTCAACTCTGGGAACTCGGACGTGACGATGCCCCACCGGGGTCCGGGTGGGGCATCGTGCCGCGATCGGTTCGGCACCGGCCCGTGCCGAAGGAGCGCCATGCTGGATACGCGACGACGACCGCGAAGGTTCACCCCATGGTAGCCATCAGCGGTCGCGGGAAGGCACGACCGGCTCTGCCTCCGCGGCGTGCTGCGGTCGGCCGGTGAGCCCCTGCTGGCGTGCCTCCTCGGTCGCCGCTTCCTGCGCGCTGGCGGTCACCTGCTTGACCTTGTCCATCGTCTGAGGCGGCCTGCTGAGCGGCTTGGGTCACCTGGCGGCTCGGCTCTCCGAGCAGCTGCTCTTCAGGCCGCGTCGCAGGCAGCAGCATGCCGATCGCCGCGCCCGCCGCGACGGCGACAGCCCCCACCGCGAGCCGATTCTCGTCGAGGATTTGCTCGATCTGCCAGCGCGCCTGTGAGCTCATCTGGCGCGTCTGCTCGAGCGCACCCTGCGCGGTCTGCTGCAGGGTCCCGGCGATCTGGCCGGCCGTGTCACCCACCGTCCCGGCCACGTGGCCCGCGGTGCCGCATATATGTGTTGGCTTCGCGGCTGTGCCCCGCGGTGCAACCGGGTACCTAGGCAGTTTCGGTGCCACATGCTCGGCGGTCGGTGGGCCGTCGGCGCGGGTCTCGTCAGCGAGGTCCCGTCGGCGCGGTCCCGTCGGCGCGGTCCCGTCGGCGCCGACCGATCAGCGCTCGGCTTCCATCCGGCTCGCGCTGAGCACGACGTGCGGTGGACTGCCAGGCCGGTCCGGCATACGGGTCGCGAGCCAGATACCGAGTCCTCCGAGCGCGACCAGGAGGGCGTTGGCGAGCACAATCCCCCACTCGATCCCGGCCAGCGGCGCGACCGTCGCTACGAGAGCGCCGCCGAGACCGGTGCCGAGCGCAATGCCCACCACGTTCGCGAGCTGGACCGCCGCAGAGGCGGCTCCCTCACCGCCGGCCGGCGCCGTCTCGAGGATCACCAGGGTCGTGGTCGAGTAGGCGAGACCCATCCCAAGCCCACCGACCGCCCACGCCAGCGCGGCGACCGCGACCGGCACGCCGGGCAGCAGGACCGCCGTCTCGATGACGATCCCCAGCACCACCAGCGCCACGCCGGTGGCCACGATCAACCGCCGCGACCGGGTGGGTGCCAGCCGCGCCTGGATCCACGATCCGGCCGCCCAGGTGACCGAAGATGCGGTGAGCGCCAGGCCTCCCGCCACCGGCCCGGCACCGCGAACGGTGGCCACCGCGAGTGGCACGAATGCCTCCGCGCCGAAGAACGCGAGGCTGAGCAGGCCCGTGCTCGCCACCGCGGCCGGCGGCCCCCTCCGCCCCAGCAGCGTGCCCGGCGGAAGCAGTCGAGCGAGCGCTGCACGCGCGGCGACGAGGCCCGCCACACCGATCACGATGGCCGCAAGCGGCTGTCGGATCGAGACGGCGGTCAGCACAGCCCCGGCGCCGACCGCCAGCATCAGCGCGTCGCGCGTCCGGATGCCTCGGGGGGGATGGGGCACATGGGCAGCATCCTGGACATCGGGCAGCATCGCTGCGCCCCCGCCGGCGTCGGGTGCAGAGTCGGGGTCGCGAGGGGGGCCGACGGGCAGGCTGCGTATCGGCCGTGCAACCAGAAGCGCCGCGAGCGGCAGAAGCGGAACGAGCGCCAGGAAGACCCATCGCCAGCTGAGATGCTCAGCGACTGCACCCGCGATCGCAGGTCCCACCAGCCCGGGAACGACCCACGCGCTCGAGACGATGGCAATCATCCGCGGCTTCGCGTCCGGTGCGTAGCCGCGAGCGGTGGCGACCCAGATCACCGACCCGATGGCCCCAGAGCCCAGACCCTGGATCGCGCGCCCGACGACGACGACCAGCATGCTCGGGGCAAGCCCGGCCACCGCCAGCCCGACGGCGAACAGGGCCACGCCGACGATGAACGGCCGGAAGGCGTCTCCTCGATCCGCCTGCTGCCCGGCCAGCGTCACGCCCAGTAGGCTGGTGAGCCAGAAGGCGCTGAACGCCCAGCCATACAGCGACAGCCCGCCGAGGTCGGCCAGCGTGGCCGGCAGCACCGTCGGTACGGCGAGGCCTTCGAAGGCCGCGGCGGTGACCATGAAGACCAAGCCCGCGGTCAGGATCCGTCGGCTCGGAGCCCACGGAGATGCGGTGTCGTTGGTGAGGGCCGTCACCAGGCAATGCTACGGGGCCGCTCGACCCGACACGGAGCGTCCGCCTACACTGAGCGCATGTTCTTCCTTCGACGCTCGACCGCCATGCCGCGCCCCGAAGAGGCGCTGCCTGGTCGGGCCACTCCCGTGCCGATCCCGGACCGCCATTTCGTCAACGGCTCGCCGTTGCGGCCCCCGTATCCGCCGGGTGTCGAGATGGCCACGTTTGCGCTGGGCTGCTTCTGGGGAGCGGAGCAGCTCTTCTGGCAGCTGCCCGGCGTCGTGTCGACCTCGGCCGGCTACACGGGCGGCTTCACGCCCAACCCGACCTACGAAGAGGTGTGCAGCGGCCGCACCGGCCACGCAGAGGCGGTGCAGGTCGTCTTCGATCCTTCGCGCATCACGTACGAAGCGCTTCTGCGCGCGTTCTGGGAGAACCACGATCCGACGCAGTCGATGCGGCAGGGCAACGACGTCGGCACCCAGTACCGGTCCGCCATCTACACGCATACCGATGCGCAGGCGCGTGACGCCGGCGCATCGCGCGACATGTACCAGGCTGAGCTCCGGAGAGCGGGGTACGGCGAGATCACGACCGAAATCGCGCCCGCCGGCGCGTACTACTTCGCCGAGGGCTATCACCAGCAGTACCTGGCCAAGAACCCGAACGGCTACTGCCCCGACCATTCAACCGGGGTGGCGTGCACGATCGGGCTGGGGGTCACTGTCGGGCAGGCTGTCGAGCCGATGGAGCGCGCCTGATCTCGCAATGGAGTGAGCCACCGGGTCCCCCGAATGCCTGCCCATGACAAGCGTGCGAGCCCTACCAGACGTCGCCCGGTCGCCACTCGCAGCTGAGCCGAGCGCCGAGGTCGATGCAGTCCGGAGACCTATCGGCTGCTGGTCGTCGATCGTGGCTGGAGTGGCCCCAGGTTCGAGCGCTGGTATTGCGAGACGCTCGAGCGCCTGCTGCTGGGCCGGACAACCCGGCCTCGATGTTGACATCGCGCACCGCCGGCGGGAAACTCCGCTGGCTTGTGTCACCTTGGGGTGACTCGACGGCGTGGACGTCCCCTCGACCGCCCAAGCCTCACACCGGAAGCGTGTTACCCCGTCGCCGTCGCCGTCGTCTGGCGCGACCGACATGCGCAATGGAGGCGTTGTCTTCGATGAACGCTCGGAACCGGGGCCGTCGGTCACTTCGGCTGCTGTCCATCTTCTCGGTCGCGGCGCTGGTGGTCGCCTGCAGCAGCCCGGGTAGCTCGCCCGGTGGCAGCGCCAGCTCCACGAGCTCGGGATCGGGCGCCGCCAGCGCGGGCGGCAGCAAACCGCTGATCTACGTGATCTACAAGCTCGGTACGCAGCAGTACTTCATCGACCAGGCGGCCGGCGCGACCGAGAAGGCCAAGCAGCTGGGCGCCACCATCAAGGTCGTGAACGTCGAGAGCGACGCGAACGCGGCGGTCACCGCCGTCAACGATGCGGTCGCTGCCGGCGCCAAGGGGATCGGAATCACCGTCCCAGATCAGCAGATCGGGCCCGCGGTCGCCACCTCGGCAGCCAACGCCAAGATTCCGCTGGTCGCAACCGACGACGCGATCAAGAACGCCGCCGGCGCCGACGTTCCGTTCGTCGGCTTCTCCGGCACGGCGATGGGCAGCAGCGTGGGCGACAAGGCCTGTCAGCTGCTGTCGACCGGCGGCTGGCTGACCGATGCGAGCAAGAAGGTCGGTGCGTTGATCATCGAAAAGCAGGATCTGACGGTCATCACCCAGCGAACTGACGCGGAAAAGGCGAAGCTCAGTGGCTGCGGCGTCAAGAACATCATCGACGTGGCGTCAGACTCGACCATCGATGGGGCCCTCAAGGACACCGGGCCGGTCATCACTGCCCATCCTGACGTGACGAACTGGGTCGTCGTGGGCGGCAACGACGAGAGCGTCAAGGGCGCCCTCCAGGCGCTCGCCTCGGCCGGGGTCAAGCCGGAGAGCATCATCGGCGTCGGCCTTGGTGCCTACGAGGCCTGCAAGGAGTGGAAGGCGGGCACGCCGAGCGGCTTCAAGGCCGCGCTCTACATCTCCGGGTACGACGTTGGCCACACCGCGGTCCAGGAGCTGTTCGACAACATCACCAAGGGCACGCCACTTCCGGCCAAGGCGATCGCGCCGACCTACATGGTCGACCCCACCAACTGGACGAAGCAGCAAGCGACCGGCCTCTGCAAGTAGACCGTCGGCGGTCCAAACGTGTCGATTGAAACGCCGGAGCCATCCAGTCTCCTCGAGATCCGTGGGCTGGCGAAGGCGTTTCCCAACGTCAGGGCGTTGCGCGGCGTCGATCTCGACGTGCGGGCGGGCCAGATCCTCGCGCTGATCGGGGAAAACGGAGCAGGAAAGTCGACGCTGCTGCGGATCCTGTCGGGTGACTACCGACCGGACGCGGGGGTCCTGTCGCTCGACGGCGCGCCGCTGACCCTTGCCGGGCCGCGGGACTCGCGACTGACCGGCATTCGCGTCATCTACCAGGAGCCCGAGATCGTGCCCGGCGTCGACGTCGCCGAGAACATCTGGATCGGCGAGCTTCCTCGCCGCGGCCCATTCGTCGACCGCCGGCGGCTCGAGGCTCGTGTCCGCCACGATCTGGCCGAGTACGGATTCCAGGCCGTCCTGCCGATGAAGGCGATGGGCCATGAGCTGTCTCCGGCCCAACGCCAGCTGGTCGAGATCCTGCGCGCCCTCAAGTCGAACGTCCGGGTCCTCGCCCTCGACGAACCGACATCGTCGCTGACCGATGAGGAGGTCGGTCGCCTGTTTGCCCTGATCCGTCGGCTGCGTGACCGGGGTGTGGCGATCATCTACGTCTCGCACCGGATCAGGGAGATCCTCCAGCTTGCCGACCGGGTGGCGGTCCTCCGCGACGGCGCGCTCGTCGCCGTTCGACCGGCACGCGACCTGACCGAGCGGGAGATCGTGCGCCTGATGGTCGGACGCGAGCTGCAGGAGATGCTGCGTCGTCACCCCGCTGCCGAAGACCGGGTTGTCCTCTCGGTCGAGCACGTGTCCAGCAACTGGCACCGCGACATCAGCTTCGAGATCCGCGCCGGCGAGGTGGTCGGCTTCGCCGGGCTCGTCGGAGCCGGGCGGACCGAGCTGGCCAAAGTGATCTTCGGCGAGCTGCCGTTCGACACCGGCGACGTCTCGATCGGGGGACATCGGATGACGCTGCGCCGTCCGGGCGACGCGATTCGCGCCGGCATGGGCCTGGCCCCAGAGGACCGCAAGCGCGAGGGCCTGATTCTCGTCCGCAGCGTAGTGGAGAACGCCTCCCTCGCGATCCTGCGCCGGCTCAGCCGCTTCCGATTCGTCCGCCGTCAGCTCGAGCGTCGGGTGGTGGGTGAGTTCGTTCGCCGGCTGAACATCCGCACACCGTCGCTCGACCAGGAGGTGGGCAAGCTGTCGGGAGGCAACCAGCAGAAGGTGGTCCTGGCCCGGTGGCTCGCGGCCAAGCCGAAGCTGCTCATCCTCGACGAGCCAACCCGCGGCATCGACGTCGGCGCCAAGGCGGAGATCTATCGATTGATCGACGAGCTCGCCAACGAGGGGATCGCGATCATGCTGATCTCATCCGAGCTGCCAGAGATCCTGGGCCTGTCCGACCGGATCATCGTGATGCAGAGCGGTCGAATCACCGGAGAGCTGCCGGGCGCCGGCGCCACCGAGGAACAGGTCCTGGGCCTCGCGATGGCCGATAATCTGAGCACGCTGGTCCGGGCGGCGTCCGTTCAAGAGGAAGCGCAGCGATGACCGAGCAACGGACGGACGGGCTCGCGGCGGAACCAACCGCCGGCTCGCGACGCGAGCGCCGCGGGCCGGCGGCGATCGGGCGGCAGATCATCGCATCGGTCGGAGCGGAGAACCTCTCGCTCCTGATCGCGCTTGCGATCCTCGTGGTGCTGATCGCAAGCCAGAGCGACAAGTTCTTCCTGTCGCAGAACCTGCTGAACATCGGCCAGAACATCTCGGTGGTCGGATTGGTGGCCATCGGCGAGACGATCGTGATCGTCGCGGGGATGCTCGACATCTCGGTCGGCTCGATCGCCGGCGTCGCCTCCGTCGTGGCGGCCCTGGTGCTCCTCGGTTCGGGGGATGTGGTGGGCGGATCGGGCCTCGCCGTCAGCGCCGGCAATGCGCCGGCGGCGGTGGTCGGCGGGATCCTCATCGGGCTCGTGCTCGGTCTGGTGAACGGCTTCATCATCACCGCCCTGCGGGTCAACGCGGTGATCGCGACACTGGCCACGCTGTCCGCCTTCCGCGGGCTCGCCTTCCTGATCGCCCCGGGTGGCAAGCCGGTCACGGTCCTCAACCAGGGCTTCATCGCCCTGGGCACCGGCAGGCTGGACCTGATCCCCGGTTGGCCGATCCCCGTCTCGCTGCTGATCCTGCTGGCGGTGGCCGTCGGGTTCGGGGTCCTGATGCGCTACATGGACTTTGGGCGGGCGGTGTATGCGCTCGGCGGCAACCCCGCAGCCGCTCGCCTGGCGGGCATCCACGTGACCCGTCTCAAGCTGTGGATCTATGCGCTCAGCGGTGCGGCGGCCGGCATGGCCGGCATCATCCTGACGGCGCGCACCAACTCCGGTCAGCCGGCATCCGGCAGTCAGGGCCTCGAGCTGGAGGCGATCACGGCCGTCTTTCTCGGTGGCGCCTCGCTGCAGGGTGGGCGCGGCACGATCGCGGGCACGATGCTCGCCGTGGTCCTGATCGGTGCGCTGAGCAACGGGATGAACCTTCTCGGGATCGCAACCTTCTATCAGCTCGTGGCCAAGGGAGCGCTGCTGGTCGTGGCGGTCGCGATCAGCCAGTGGCGCCAGGCGCGCGCAGAGCGAGCGCGGACGCGGGTTGCCGCCTGACCGCGCTGACGAGGTGACGGCGGTCGGGTCCAACGCCCGCCACCTTGCAACCCTCGCGAACGACGACCTGCGGCTCGTCTGCGAGCCAGCCCTGGGGGCGCGGCTCGTGTCGCTCGTGGACCGAGCATCGGGTCGCGAGTGGCTTGCCCAGCGCGTGCCGCTGCCTCAACCGGCCCGCTCGACCCCGGCATGGGACGCTCCGGATGCGACCTTCGGCGCCGAGCAGGCGTTCGGGTGGGACGAGTGTCTGCCGACGATCGCACGCTGCGAGGACCCCCTCGATCGGTCCGGCCCGCTCCTGCGCGACCACGGCGACCTCTGGGGCCGACCGGCGCGCGTCGAGTCCGGACCACGTGGCTTGGCCACCGTGTGGCGCGTCGCCGAGCGATTCGAGCTCCACCGATTGATCCGGCTCGACGGCCGGGAGGTTGCCGTCACCTACGCTCTCCGATCGCTCGGTCCCGCCGTGCCCTTCCTGTGGTCGATGCATCCGCTGCTGGCCGTCGATCCGGGTGGCCGTGTCGAGCTTCCCGCCGCGCAGCGGGTCCGACTCAGCCACGCTGCCGGCATCGCACTCGCGGCCGGCGCCGACGGCATGCTCCAGTGGCCGCTTGCGACGACCGCCGACGACACGGCGTTCGACCTGTCGCTCGTCCGGGACGAAACGGCCGGCATCGCGCTCAAGCTTGCGCTGGCGCCCGCGCCAAATCGCGTCGTGGTTCGCCAGCCGGACGGCGCGGCGATCGCCATCGAGTGGGATCGGGCGCTGGCGCCGGCCGCCGGACTGTGGCTCGACTACGGTGGTTGGCCGGACGGTAATCGGTTGTGCCAGCTGGGGATCGAGCCGGCGACATCGGTGGATGAGGACCTCGCAACGGCGCTCGACGCCGGTCGGGCCCCGCACGTTCCGGCCGGTGGCGAGGTCAGCTGGTGGGTACGGCTGAGCGTGCTGCAGAGCCACGGAATGGACCGATGACGCCGAAGAAACAGCATCGCCGCCCGCCAGGCTCGAGCTCCCCGCCAGGCTCGAGCTCCCCGGAGACGGCGGTCCGCGCCTGGTCGCAGCCGGTCGTCATTCCGACCTACCTTCCAGGCCCGCCCGACCGCAACCCGATGTTCCTCGAGAAGCGCGTGTACCAGGGCAGCAGCGGCCGTGTGTACCCCAACGCCTTCACCGAGCGGGTCTCCGACGAGCGTACGGATCGCCGATGGCAGGCGATCCACATCGAGAACCGCCAGCTGAAGCTCATGATCCTGCCGGAGATCGGGGGCCGAATCCACGTCGCGCAGGACCGATCGAACGGGTACGACTTCGTCTACCGTCAGCACGTCATCAAGCCCGCCCTGGTCGGCCTGCTGGGGCCATGGATCTCTGGGGGCGTCGAGTTCAACTGGCCGCAGCACCACCGTCCGTCGACGTTCATGCCGGTCGATTGGGCAATCGAGGCCGGTGACGACGGCAGCCGGACGGTGTGGCTCAGCGAGCACGAGCCGATGAACCGCATGAAGGGCATGGTCGGCATCCGGCTGCGGCCCGAGAGCGCGCTCGTGGAGCTCGAGGTGCGGTTGGCCAACCGGACGCCGTTCGTCCAGACGTTCCTGTGGTGGGCAAACATCGCGGCGCGCGTCCACGATCGATATCAGGCGTTCTTCCCACCGGACGTCCGGTACGTGGCGGACCATGCGCGACGTGCGACATCGGGATTCCCGATCGCGCGCGGCATCTACTACGGCGTCGACTACGGCTCGCGCCCGGAGGCCGATGCCGACCTGACCTGGTACCGCAACATCCCGGTCCCGACCTCGTACATGGCGATCGGCAGCGACGAGAACTTCTTCGGCGGTTACGACCATGCCGCGGAGGCCGGCTTCGTCCACGTCGCGGACCATCGGATCTCGCCGGGCAAGAAGCTGTGGACCTGGGGCGGTCACGAATTCGGTCACGCGTGGAACCGCAACCTGACCGATGACGACGGTCCGTACATCGAGCTGATGGCCGGCGTCTACACCGACAACCAGCCAGACTTCTCGTTCCTCGCGCCGTATGAGACACGGGTCTTTCAGCACAGTCTCTGGCCCTTCCGGCGAGTCGGGCCGCTGGAGCGGGCGACCGTCGAGGCAGGGGTCAGCCTGCGGGTTGCCGATGGACGGGCGCGCGTGGGCGTCTGCGTCAGCCGGCGGCTCGAGGGTGCCACGATCCACCTCGCCGGACCGGCGGGCGAGCTCCTCGAGCGGACCGTGGATCTGGCTCCGGAGCGTCCATTCATCGAGGAGCTGATCCTCCCGGCCCGCGTCGCTGGCCACGACCTGGAGCTGTCGGTCGGCTCATCGGAGGGCCGCGTGCTGATCGCCTATCGACCCGCGCCGCCCGGAAAAGACGCGCCGATCCCCGTCGCCGCCGCAGCACCACCGCCCCCGCAGGAGGTGGCGACCATCGAGGAGCTCTACCTGACGGGTCTCCACCTCGAACAGTACCGCCACGCCACCCGGGCAGCGGAGCCCTATTGGCGGGAGGCGCTCCGGCGCGATCCCCTCGACGCCCGCGCGAACACCGCGCTCGGCGAATGGCACCTCAGGCGCGGCGAGTTCCAGGCCGCAGAGGCGCGCTTCCGCACGGCGATCAGTCGCCTCGTGGCACGCAACGCCAATCCCCTCGATGGCACGGCCCTCTATCAGCTCGGGCTGGCGCTTCAGTTCCACGAGCGCCTCGACGAGGCCGATGACGCCTTCGCCAAGGCGACCTGGAACCAGGCCTGGCAAGCGGCGGCGTGGTACCGGCGGGCGCAGCTCGCCGGACGGCGCGGCGAGTGGGCAGCCGCGTTGAGCTGCATCGATCACGCCCTCGAGGCGAACGGGGCGCACGCGGCCGCCTCGAACCTGCGCGCGTCAGTGCTGCGCCGGCTCGGCAGGCCGGGAGAGTCGGCCGCCGTCGCCCGTGCCAGGCTGCTCGTCGACCCACTGGACGCCTGGGCGTCGGAGGAGCTGCGGCTCGCAGACGGTCACCGCGGCGACGCACCGACTGCCGCCCGAGACGCGAACAGTCCCGGGCACCCAATCACCGAACGCTCTCAGCCGTTCCCGCGCCCGGACGATGCCCAGATTCGCCTCGATGTCGCCCACGACATGGCGGCCGCGGGGCTGTGGCCGGAGGCGATCGGGGTGCTCGGTCAGCTGCTCGGCGAATCCGATTCCGGAGCAACCGGCGAGCGAATCGTCCACCAGACCCTGGGCTGGCTCCATGAGCGGGCGGGCGACGCAGCCGCGGCCGATCGGCACTTCCGGATCGCGACCCGCGCGCCCGGTGGCACGACCTTTCCATCGCGGCTGGAGGAGATCGGGGTGCTGCACGCCGCCGAGCGTGCCGCGCCGAATGATGGACGAGCGGCCTTCGACCTCGGGAATCTGCTCTACGACCGTCGCCGCTATGACGCGGCGATCGCCGCCTGGGAGCGTGCCCGCAGGCGCGATCCGGGGTTCGCGACGGTTCGCCGCAACCTCGGCATCGCCGAGTTCAACGTACGGCGGCGCCCGCACCGCGCGCGCTCGCACTATCTCGCTGCGTTCCGCGCCGACCCTGGCGATGCCCGGCTGCTGTATGAGCTCGACCAGCTGCTCAAGCGCCTGAATGAGCCGCCCGCTCGACGGCTCGCCCGGCTCGAGGCCAATCGCCAGCTCGTCGAGGAGCGCGACGACCTCGCGCTCGAACAGGTCAGGCTCCTCAACCAGCTGGGCCGTCCCGAGGACGGCCTGCGGCGGCTCATGGATCGCCGGTTCCACCCGTGGGAGGGCGGCGAGGGCCTCGTCCCAGAGCAGTACATCCGAGCCCGGCTGGCGCTCGCCCGCGCCAATCTCAGGACGGGCCGCGCGGACGAGGCGGTCCGCCAGCTCGAGGCGGCCCGCACCTATCCGGAGAACATCGGTGAAGGGCGCCACATGCTGGCACCCGAGAGCGAGATGCTGTTCGAGCTCGGCGTGGCGCTGGACGCCGCGGGCGACAGGGCGCGCGCCGAGGCTGCCTGGGGTTCGGCAGTCGCTCGACGCCTCGATGGCGGGCCGACCGAGAACTGGTTCTTTCGAGCCCTCGCTCATCGTTGCCTTGGGGATGCAGCGGCCGCCCAGGACCTCTTGCGCAACCTGCTCCGCGATGCCCGGCGACAGGCTCGGACACCCGCCCAGGTCGACTACTTCGCAACCTCGCTTCCGCGGCTGCTCCTGTTCGACGAGGATCTCGATCGGAGGAACGAGATCGAGAGCACGTACCTCGTTGGCCTTGCCCTCCTCGGGCTGGGACGGCGGCGCGCGGCACGAGCCGCCCTCCGGTCGGTCCTGGCGCTCGATGTCAACCACCAGGGCGCCAGCGCCGCCCTGCAGCGAGTCGACGACCTCCGCTGACCGCTCACCGTGACGGCTGATGCGCGGGTCACGGGCGCGCGCCGGCGTGTCCCGGTACGGATGACCTATCGCCGCTCCGCCGTGGCCTCCGGTACGCTCGTGCCCCCAAGATCGAAAGGGTCCGGAGGCATGGCGAGGTTCGGGGGGAGGCTGCACCCGCCGTCGCTGCTTGCGCTCGTCTGCACGGCGAGCCTGCTGCTCATGCTCGCGACCGGCTTCGCCATCGCCCTTCTCGTGGGCCGGGTACTCACCGACGCCTCGGTCTCGTCCACGGTCGGGCACGACCAGGGATGGGCGAAGGAGTTCGTTCGTCGTGAGCTCAGCCCCGCGGACCTGACCGCGCCTCCGTCCGACGCGCGCCGACGGGCGCTCGAGAATGCGCTCGCCGAGAGCGTCGCAGCTAATGGGTTCGCCGATGTGACCCTGTACACCGCGGACCGAACGATCCTGGTCGCGTCCGTCGGGCCGGGGATTCCACCGCCTCGGCTCACGATTGGCGCCGACTCGTCACCGAGCGTCTCGCTCGGCACCGGGCCGGCAGCGCAGCTCACCGAATCGGTGCCGCTCACTGTGGGTGGCACCGTGCGGGCAGTGGCGGTGATCAGGCGCGACGCCAGGCCGATCCTCGCCGTTGCGGACACCGTGAGGCAGGAAGTCGTGGTCGTCTTCACGGTTGCTGCGCTGGTGCTCACCTTCCTGCTGCTGCTCATCTTCCGAGCTGCCCAGGCCAAGCTCAGCTGGCAATCGCGCGAGCTGATCGAAACCGCGCGCCGCGACCCCGTCACCGGCCTGCCCAATCACGGAGCTGTGGTCGCCGCGCTGACCAGCGCGCTCGAATACGCGCGACGCGAGGGCGGCTGGCTGGCGGTGGCGGTCATGGACATCGACAACTTCGAGCTGTTCAACACCACTCACGGACATGCCGCGGGTGACGCTGCGCTCGCCGAGGTGGCGCGCATCCTCCGGGAGGAGGCACCCCCTAACGCGATCATCGGTCGATTCGGACCCGATGAGTTCCTGCTGGGCGGGCCACCCACCTGTGCCCACGAGGTGCGGCCGGCAATCGGACGCGTCCGAGATCGACTCGCTGATTTCAAGCCTCAGTTCGGGGAGCGGGAGGGCCCTCCGCTCACCCTCAGCGCCGGGGTTTCGAGCTATCCGGAGCATGCCGGCGCGGTGACCGAGCTGCTCGCCGCAGCAACCGTCACCCTTCGGGAGGCAAAGATCAGTGGCGGCGACTCGATCCTGGTCGACGCGCCGGTGGTGCCCGAGCGCCCGGAGGACCTTCGGAACTTCGGCGTGCTGCGCGGGCTGGTGGCCGCGATCGATACCAAGGATCACTTCACGAAGCGTCACGCCGAGGAGGTGGCGCATTACGTGCTGCTGCTCGCAGAGCGGCTCGAGCTCGAACCGGAGTTTCGTCAGGCGCTGCGGCTCGCGGGCCTGCTGCATGACGTGGGCAAGATCGGGGTGCCCGACGGCATCCTTCGCAAGCCGGGTCCACTGACCGGCGCGGAGCGGCTGTTGATGGAGCAGCACACGCTCATCGGTGACCTGATCGTCGCCCGCCTCCCGCACCTCGAGCTCGTGCGCGCCGGGGTCCGATCGCACCACGAACACTGGGACGGGAGCGGCTACCCGGACCAGCTGCGCGGCGACGGCATCCCGCGCATCGCACGGCTGCTTGCGGTTGCCGACGCCTATTCGGCGATGACCACGTCTCGCGCGTATCGCGCCGGATTGCCGGCCGGCGAAGCGCTGAGGCGCCTGCAGCGAGCGTCGGGGGGCCAGTTGGAGCCGGCCCTGGTCGACGTCTTCGTGGAGCTGCTCCGGACGCAACCGGAGCGCGTCCTGCGGGAAGGTGACCCGATCGCATCGCGCCTGTGGGCGGCCCATGCCGCGGTCGCCTGACTCCGGGCTGCGGCTCGGTGTCGCGCTCCCGATCCTGATGCTGAGCGCGGCGAGCACCGCGCTCCTTCAGCCTGGTGACGTAGGCCCGAAGCCGGCCGGGCTTTCCGCGAGTGTCGGGCCGCTGCTGAGCGTCGGGCCGTTTCCGACCGCACCGCCACTGCCGACCACGCCACCACTTCCGACCGTACCGCCGCTGCCGACCACGCCACCACTTCCGACCTCACCGCCGCTGCCGAGCGTGCTGCCGAGCGTCTCCCTTTCGGCGCTACCGACTTTCAGCCTCGCGCCGACGTTCAGCGTCCCTCCTCCGCTCGCGTCCCCGCCCGGGCCTGGTCCGTCCTCCGGGTCGCCCCACCCTGCCGCGTCAGGCGGCGCGACGGCGTCCGGGACTTCGCGGAGCCCGCGGGCCACGGCGACTCCCGAGGTATCTGGGACCACCCCGGCATCGGGTACCGGTCCAGGGTCCGCGGCACGATCCGGAGCGACGAGCGCTCGAGCCACCTCCACCGCCGGCGTGGCGCCATCGGGCGGGATCGGGATCATCGGCCTGCCGGGGCTGGCGGTCGGCATCCCGGCAACCTTGCTGCTCGCCATCGTCCTGGCCCAACTCGCCTTCGGCGGCGCCTGGCTGCCGGTCGTGCGGCGTACGCTGGGATCGATCGGACTGCGGCGGCCGAACCCGCCTGATGCCGAGGTGGAGCAACCACTCAGCTGAGGTGGCGATGGACGAGCGGGCGGAAATCGAGAGCTTCATCTCCGAGCTCGAGCCGGGCGTGGCTGACATCGTCCGCGCCGGCAGGGCGACCATCCGGACGATCATCCCCGAGGCGATCGAGCAGCTGGACCGCGCCGACCGCTTGGTGGCGTACGGACGCGACCGCAGCTATCGGGGCTTGATCTGCGCACTCGCGGTCCAGCGATCGTATGTCAACCTCATGTTCGCCAAGGGAACGCAGCTTCCGGATCCGCGCGATCTGCTCCTCGGAACGGGCAAATCGGCTCGCCACGTGAGGTTGAGCGGCCCGGAGGACGTCACGAAGGCGGAGATCATCGAGCTGGTGGCCGCTGCCGCCGACCTGACCCCATGACATCGGCATCCGGCGCGCATGCGAAGTGCCCCGAAGGAACCGCGGCCCGACACGGCGGTACGAGACCGCCGAATCGGCACCGGAACCGTTGATGCAATCGCTCGGATCCGGGATCGCTGGCCCCTTCGGGACGACCCCAGCATAGGCCTCCCGAACCGGACGACGCAATGCCCCTTTTCCCCGACTTTTGCGACGTGCGGGGGGCTCGTCCACATCCCTTCCACATCAGTACCGATGCGCAGGCGATGAGACCCGTGCCGCGGTCGATCCTGGCTTTCGCGGCGTTCAGCGGCATGTTCGGTGTCTGGCAGGTGCTGCTCCCCGATCTGGTCCGTTCGTGGTGCTGGCCTGCGTCTTCTTTGCGGCCAGTGGCTCATTCGACGTCGCGATCAATGCAATGGCCATCCATCTCGAGGAGGAGCGCGGCGCGCGGCTGCTCACCTGGCCGCACGCGACCTACAGCGCCGGCGGCTTGGCAGGCGCGATCCGGCGGAGTGACCGCCGGACGGGTCTCGCGCGCGCGTAAGGTCAGCGCCCGGAGCTGACGGCGGCCGCGTCGGGAACGGTGTGGTCCGGTGGCCGACTCCCGCTCGCCGGGAGCCTGACCTCGAAGCGCGCGCCGCCGCCGATGCGGTTGCTCACCGAGATCGAGCCGCCGTGACTGCGCGCGATCCACGCGGCGATCGCGAGGCCCAGGCCGGTTCCCCCAGGCGGTGCCCCCGGCGCCCGCCAGAATCGGTCGAAGACGTGCTCCACGTCCTCGGGTCGGATGCCAGGGCCGGCATCGTCCACGGTGACCGAGACGTGACCGCCGACATGACGCACCGCGACCGTCACGTCTGCGCCCATCGGGCTGTGCGCGATCGCATTGTCAACCAGGATGGTGATCAGCTGTGCGAGGCGCTGCGGGTCACCGACCATCGGCGCCGGGCGCGGATCGAGATTGAGCTCCACCTCGCGACCGGCGGCCAGGGCGACCATCGGCGACATCGCCTCGGCGGCGACATCGGCGAGGTCGAGCGGGCGCTCCTCGAGCTCGACAACCCCGGAATCGGCGCGCGCCAGCAGGAGCAGGTCGCCCACCATCCCCGTAAGGTGGTCCACTTCGTCGCGGATGTCACGGACAGCCTCCCCAACGGCCCGCACCGGCTTGTCGGCGTGCCGCTCCAGGTGCTCGACACTGGCCCGGATGACGGCGAGCGGCGTCCGAAGCTCGTGGCTCGCATCGGCTGCAAATTCGCGCTGGCGCCGCAGCGATTCGCGGATCGGGATCAGCGCGCGGCGTGCGTACAGCGCGCCGAGCGCGCTCGCGCCGATCACCGCCATCCCGCCGCCGATCACCAGCACCAGGATCAGGGTCTCGAGCGTCCGCAGCTCGGTCGTGCGGTCCTGGGCGACCTGCACGGTGAACGTCGCCCCGTTGACCAGCAGCGGGGCGCTGAGGATGCGCACCGGGACGCCGCCGGCATCGGTGACCTGGACGTCCTGCCGCCCCGCCCGCGCCGCCGCGACGCCGGCCCAGTTGGGAAGGCCAGTCGGGCGGAACTGTCCGGCGACCCGGTTGTCGGGGCCGACGATCAGGGCAAACGTTCCCGCCGTCGAGCCGCCGAAGCGCTGGCCGGTCGGCGTGTCGCCCGGTGGCGGGGCCCCCGCCGCGCGGCGCTGGATCTCGTCCAGCCGGGTGCGGAGCTGCTGCTCGCTGCTCGCGGCGAGCGACGCGGCGACCACCAGGTAGGCCGCGATCCCGAGCAGCAGGAGGACGGCGAATGTGCTCCCGCCGCTCCACGCCACCAGCCTCCATCGGACACCCCGCAGCAGCCGGGCGTCAGGGGAAACGCCGTGGCTGCCCCCACGCGGCCCGCGGTCGGGGGGCGGAACGCCGGTATGGCTCATGCCGATGAGGCCGGTCGCATCCGATAGCCGACGCTGCGGACGGTCTCGATCAGGTCGCCGGCGCCTCCGAGCTTGGTGCGCAGGTAGTGGACGTAGGCGTCGACCGAGTTGGGTGTCACCGCCACGCCGTACGGCCACGCCTGGTCCAGCAGCTGGTCTCGGGTGAGCACCTGGCCGCCGTGGCGCAGGAACGACTCGAGCAGCGAGAACTCCCGTGGGCTGAGGCTGACGTGTCGCCCGTCCACGGACACCCGCCTCGCGTCCTCCTCGAGCAGGATCGGGCCGTTCTCCAGCCGCGCGCCGGGGCGGTTCGGAGCGATCGCCGAGCGCCGCGACAGAGCTCGCAGCCGCGCGGAAAGCTCCTGGTAGGCGAACGGCTTGACAAGGTAATCGTCGGCGCCGGCGTCCAGGCCGGTGACCCGGTCGTCGATCGTGTCGCGCGCGGTGAGGACAAGGATCGCCACCGGTGAGCGAGCGCGACGGACGCGGCGGGCGACCTCGAGCCCGGACATGTCGGGCAGGCCGACGTCCAGGATGACGAGCTCGAACGCATCTCCGTCGAGCAGCTCCAGCGCCGTGGCGCCGTCCTGTGCGAGCTCGACCAGGTGGCGGTCCTCCTTCAACAGGCGGACGAGCAGCGGGCCGAGCTTTGGGTCGTCTTCAACGACGAGGAGTCGCATGGGCCTCCAGGCAACGTGATGGGCCGTTGGTCAGCGCGTCACCGACTGTGCACCACGGACCTAAGAATCTCATGAGAACGCTCTGATCCTGCCGCGCGAGCGGCAGAACGCGCGCGGGGCGGGCACCGATGGTATCGGCTCTGCCACCATTGGGCAGTGTGCCTCGCCCGCCCTCCCGGAGTCTCGGCGCGATGAAACGGTGACCAGGATCCTGCGCATCGGTGTGGTTGGCTGCGGGGCCATCGCGCAGATCATGCACCTCCCCCACCTGCGTGACCTCTCGGACCGATTCGTTGTCGCCGCGCTCTGCGACCTCGACGCGGCGCGCCTGCAGCTGGTGGCCGACCACTACCGGGTCGCCAGCCGCAGCACCGAGTGGCGCCGGCTGCTGGACGAGCCACTGGACGCCGTCGCGGTGCTGTCATCCGGCGATCACAGCCAGATCGTTCTGGCGGCGCTCGAGCGAGGCCTGCACGTGTTCGTCGAGAAGCCGCTCGCGTACACCCAGCGACAGACCGATGCCATCGGCGAGGCTGCGGAGCGCGCCGGCCGGACGGTGATGGTCGGCATGCACAAGCGCTTCGATCCGGCCTACCGGCTCGCGGCGCAGCAGGTCGCTCAGATGCCCGATCTGCGGCTCGTCGACGCGGTGGTGGTCAACGTCGACGATCCGGCCTATTTCACCCACCACGCCCTGCTCGGCATTCCCCCGCATCGCGAGCCGGAGCTGCCCCTCACACCGGCGGAGGTCGCCGGCAGGGTGCTGTCCGGCGCCCCGCGCAACCTGATTGAGGCCCAGCTGGGCGCGCGGGCGGACGAGGACCTGGTCGCGGGCCAGCTGCTGATGTCGAGCGCCATCCACGACATCGACATCCTGCGCGGCATCGTTGGCGAGCCGACCGGTGTTGTCTCCGCGCACCATTGGGCGAGCGGCACCAGTTTCGCGGCCGTGATCGCCTTTCCCGGCGACGTCAGGGCCGCGTACGCGTGGACCTCGGTGCCCGGCGTGCGCCACTATCGTGAGACGTTCGACTTCATCGGTCAGAGCAGCCGCGTGCGACTCGACTTTCCATCGCCATACCTGCGCAACGCGCCCACCGCTCTCGAGATCGAGGAGGGGCGCGGAGATGAGCTGCGCACCACACGGATCGTAGCCTCGTACCAGGAGGCCTTCCTCCGCGAGCTCGCTCATTTTCACGAGAGTGTCGTTTCCGGGCGGCCGCCGCTGACCGGGGTGCCCGATGCCCGGCGCAATCTGGACCTGCTGACCGCCATCGGTGCGGCGATGACGTCGTGAACCCGATCCGCGCCGCCACCTGCCCCGACTCGTGGGGCGTGTGGAACCCGGTCGACCCGCTGCAGACGCCTCCCGAGCGCTTCCTGGACGAGGCGTCCGCGGCAGGCTATTCCGCCATCGAGCTCGGTCCGCTGGGCTACCTGGCGGCGACGCCCGAGGACCTGCTCCCCGAGCTGCGCCACCGGGAGCTGGAGCTGACCGGGGTGATGCTGATGGGCCGGTTTCACGCCGCGCAGGCGGTCGATGACCTCGCCGACAGCCTCGACCAGCTGCTCGCGATCGCCACCGCTGCGGACGCGCGCTACCTGATCCTGCTGCCGCGGGGAGAGCCGCCCGACCAGCGGACCATCGACGGGGAGGGGTGGCGCCTGCTGGCCGAGAGCGCGCACACCCTGGCCGACCGTGCGGCGGTTCGCGGCCTGCGCACGGTGCTCCATCCGCACGCCGACACCCCGGTCGAGTCGGAGGCGGAGATCGAGCGCTTCCTCGAGCTCACCGATCGGCATCGGGTCAACCTGTGCCTCGACACCGGACACCACGCCTATGCCGGCGGCGAGCCGGTGGCCTTTGTTCGGGAGCACCGCGCGCGGATCGAGTACCTGCACCTCAAGAACGTCGACTCCGCCGTGCTCGCGCGGGCGCGGAGCGAGGGCTGGGATTTCGGCGAGGCGGTCCGCAACGAGGTCTTCTGCCTGCTCGAGGAGGGATCGGTCGACATGCGGGCGCTCAAGCAGGTCCTCGACGAGACGGCTTACGCCGGCTGGGCGGTCGTCGAGCAGGACATGTACCCGGCGCCGTTCGACAAGCCACTGCCGATCGCGCGGCGCAACCTCGCCTACCTGCGCGAGCTGGGCTTCGATGTCTGAGGCGCACCGATGAGGACCCGTCGGGCCACCACGGCACAGGCGATCATCGACTTTCTGCGCGTGCAGCACGTTGAGCGCGACGGCGAGCGCCACCCGTTCTTCGCCGGCATCTTTGGCATCTTTGGCCACGGCAACGTCGCCGGCCTCGGCGAGGCGCTCGAGACACGACAGGACGCGTTCCGCTACCACCAGGCGCGAAACGAGCAGGGGATGGTGCATGCCGCGGTGGCGTTCGCTCGCCAGCATCGGCGCCTCCGCGCGTTCGCGTGCACGACCTCGGTCGGACCCGGGGCGACCAACCTCGTCACCGGCGCGGCGGTCGCTACCGTGAACCGTGTGCCGGTGCTGCTGCTTCCCGGCGACGTCTTCGCCAGCCGGCGGGTGACACCCGTCCTCCAGCAGCTGGAGCGTCCCGAGAGCCAGGACGTGTCGGTCAACGACGCCCTCGCGCCGGTTTCGCGCTACTGGGACCGGGTCAACCGTCCGGACCAGCTGGTGGCGACGCTGCCCGCGGCAATGCGGGTCCTCACCTCTCCGGCCGAGACCGGCGCTGTGACCCTGGCCCTGCCGCAGGACGTGCAGGCGGAGGCGTTCGACTTTCCGGAGAGTCTCTTCGAGCCGCGGACGCATTTCATTCCGCGCCCCAGGCCGGACCACGTGGCACTGCGCCGGGCAGCGGAGCTGTTCCGCGAGGCCCGCAGACCGATGGTGGTCGCCGGCGGTGGGCTCCGCTACTCCGATGCCGAAGGGGCGCTGGCAAGCTTCGCGGAGCGTTTCGGGCTACCGGTGGCCGAAACGCAGGCCGGAAAGGGATCGCTCGCGTGGGACGACCCCGCGAACGTCGGCGCAATCGGCGTGACCGGGGGGCTGGCCGCCAACCGGCTGGCACGCGACGCCGACCTGCTGCTGGCCGTCGGCACGCGCCTCGCGGACTTCACGACGGCGAGCTGGACCGCGTGGCAGCACCCCGGAGTCCGATTCATCGGTCTCAACATTGCCGAGCTCGACGCCGCCAAGGGGACCGCGCTGCCGCTCCTCGCAGACGCTCGGGTCGGGTTGGAGGAGCTGGCCGCCGCGCTCGAGGCGCTCGGCTGGACCGGGGTCGGCGAGGAACGGCGCGAGGAGCAGCGGCGCCTGAAGGCCGAATGGGACGCAGAGGTCGGCCGCGTGCGGGCGCTGAGCGGCGCGGATCGGCCGTCGCAGGCCGAGGTGATCGGTGCCGTCAACGACGCCGCGCGGGCGGGCGACGTGATGGTGGCCGCGGCGGGCAGCCTGCCGGGAGACCTGCACAAGCTGTGGCGGACGTCGCGTCCGGGCGGCTACCACCTCGAGTACGGGTTCTCGACCATGGGCTACGAGATCGCCGGCGGCCTCGGCGCCAAGATGGCGCACCCGGAGAGCGAGGTGTTCGTGATGGTCGGCGACGGGTCGTACCTGATGCTCTCCAGCGAGCTCGTGACATCCATCCAGGAGGACCGCAAGCTGATCGTCGTGCTCGTGGACAACCATGGCTTCCGATCCATCCGCAACCTGTCTCGCCGGTCGGGCGGCGAGAACACCTTCAACGACTTCCTGCGACGCGACCCGCGCAGCGGCCGGCTCAGCGGCCCGACTCTGGACATCGACTTTGCGGCCAACGCGGCGAGCCTGGGCGCGATCAGCCGCCGAGCCGGCAGCCGTGCGGAGCTCGTCTCGGCCCTCGAGGAGGCGAGGCGCGCGGATCGCTCGACGGTGATCGTGGTGGACGTCGACCCGGATCCGGCCGTCCCCGACTACGAGTCATGGTGGGACGTGCCGATCGCGGAGGTCTCCGACTCGCCTGCGGTCAGGGAGGCTCGCACGGACTACGAGCTGCAGCGGCGTCGGGAGCGGCCCTGGTGGTGAGCCCGCTGCTGGTCCGTTCCGCGCGAGACGGTCGCACGGGGCGATCGATCGCGTTCAACCCGGCGGAGGCGGGCTGGGATTACATCGGCCTGGAGGTCCATTCCCTCGGACCCGGCGATCGGATCCAGCGCCCAGGGGACGAACGGGAGCTGGCGGTCGTCCTGGTCGAGGGCGGAGCCGCGCTGCGCGTGCAGCAACGCGAGCTCGGGACCCTCGGTGGCCGGCGGGCGCTGTCCGCCGGCGGCCTTCCGGGCGTAGCCGTCATCGGTCCTGGACAGGACCTGTCCGTCACGGCCACCTCGGATGCGTGCGTCGTCCTCGCGTCTGCTCCGGGAGGGCCGGTGCGCGACACGCGGATCGTGGCCGAGGGCGAGATGCGCGTCGAGGAGCGGGGTGACGGGCCGACGGCGCGGCGCGTTCAGCATCTGCTGCCGCCCGACGCGGTCGCCGGCCGACTGATCCTGGTCGAGGTGTTCACGCCGGCCGGAAACTGGTCGTCCTATCCGCCGCACAAGCACGACACGGAGGATCCTCCAAACGAGGCGCTGCTCGAGGAGACGTATTTCTACCGCTTCGCCGATCCGCGAGGCTTCGCGCTGCAGCGGATCTACACCGCCGACAGGCTGCTCGACGAGACGATCGCCGCCAACGATGGCGACGTCGTTCTCGTGCCCCGCGGGTACCATGCGGTCGCCGCGGCCCCCGGTTACGACTGCTACTACCTCAACGTGATGGCCGGTCCGGCGCGGCGATGGAACTTCACGACCGATCCGGACCATGCCTGGCTGATGAACTGGGACCCGACGCTCGGCAGGGGTGCGCCCCGCTAGGAAGGAAAAGTGCTCACATGGCGACGCCATCGGCCTCAGTCCACATCCGAAGCGACCAGTACCACCTCGCCTGGGACCGATCCCTGCCGCCCGTGGCAACCGTCTCGAGCGGCAGCGTGGTGGAGATCGACGCGCTCGACGCCTCGGGCGGGCAGCTGACCGAGGACTCGACCGTCGCGGACGTCACGACCCTCGACTTCGGGCGCGTCGACCAGGTCAACGGCCCTGTCGCGGTGGAGGGCGCGGAGCCAGGGGACACGCTGCAGGTCGAGCTGCTGGACTTCCAGCCCGCGGGCTGGGGCTGGACCGCCAGCATTCCGGGCTTTGGGCTGCTCGCCGACGAGTTTCCCGCGGCGGCACTGCGAATCACGCAGCTTCGCGATGGCATCGGCGAGCTGCTTCCGGGAGCTCGGATCCCGCTCGCGCCGTTCTGCGGGGAGATCGGCGTGGCGCCGCGGGAAGAGGGGCCCCACTCCACCATTCCGCCGGACACGTTCGGCGGCAACATGGACACCAAGCACCTCACCGCCGGAGCGCGGCTCTTTCTGCCGGTCTACGCGCCGGGCGCCCTGTTCTCGATGGGCGACGGCCACGCGGCCCAGGGCGACGGCGAGGTGTGCGGGACCGCGATCGAGACGCCGATGCGCATCGTGGTGCGGCTCACGGTCAGAAAGGATCTGCACGTCACCGCCCCCGAGTTCCAGACCGCCGGGCCGCTGGCCAGCGCCACCAATCGCGGTCCGTTCTACGCCACCGACGGCGTGGGGCCCGACCTGTTGACCGCCGCCCGCGACGCCACGCGACGCATGATCGAGTATCTCGGGCGTGAACACGGGATCGCGGCGATCGACGCGTACCTGCTGTGCAGCGTGACGGTCGACCTGAAGATCAGCGAGGTGGTCGACGCGCCGAACTGGATCGTGACCGCCTACTGCCCGCTGGGCATCTTCGGCTAGGGCGACGCCGGTCGTCGGGTGACCGGCGTCGCCATCGGTTCAGCCCTCCTGGAAGATCTCGCCGGTGCGCGCCAACCGATCCCGGCCGCGGGCCAGCAGGGAGGCGAGCACCACCACGCCGAGCGCCATCCAGGCAAGGATGAGGATCGGCGCAAGGCTCACCGGGTAAGCGAGCGGCTGGATCTGGATCCCCAGGAATCCGATCCCGAGCGACGCGATCACCGCCGGAATGAAGGCCAGCACGCCGAGCACCGGGAAGACCAGGTGCATGAGCGGGTTGAACTCGTTCCGCCGCTCGCGCGCGTAGAAGACGGTGCACGAGATGTTGGTCAGGATGTAGATCCCGATCACGATCAGGGTCACCGTCGATCCGATGAGGCTGAACGCCGGCAGCGGACCGCCGAGCACCAGGCCCAGCAGGACGGCGACGATGATGCCGCCCGCTCCCTGGACGTGCACCGCGGTCACCGGGGTGCGGTGCACCGGGTGGACCCTGGCGAAGGCCGCCGGCAACAGGCCGATGCGACCCATTGCGTAGGCCACCCTGGTGGCTGCGGTCGACGCCGCATTCGAGTTCGCAATGGCGCTGTTTGCCACGGCCAGGAAGACGACGATCCACCCGGCGCCCCACACCTCGGTGGCAAGGCCGGTCCACGGATCCGCATTGTTGAAACCGTAGAAGTCGGCAGCCATTCGAGCCGGGCCGAAGTACACCGTCGCGGCGTAGTAGGTGAGCACATAGAAGAGCCCGATCAGGAAGCACGATAGGAGAACGGCGAGCTTCACCGTTCGCCGCGGGTTGCGCGCCTCCTCACCCAGCGGGGCAGCCGCCTCGAAGCCGACGAAGGCCAGGATGGCGAAGATCATCCCCGGGAAGACGCTGCCCAGCCCGTTGGCCGTACCGGTTGTCGGGGAGAAGACCGCGAGCGTGTTCCTGCCCCCCGCGGCGATGATCAGCGTCACCGCCAGCGCAAGGAACACGACGATCTCGAAGGCACCGAGCAGGACGCCGGTGCGCGTCGAAAGCCGGACCCCGAAGTAGGTGAGCGCCCAGACGATGAGGCCAGCCAGGATGGCGAACAGGATCCATAGCTCTGCCGGGGTGTGGAGATGCGTGGTCAGCGTTCCGGCCACCACGTACGCGAAGATGAGGTACAGCAGCGGCGCCACCAGCGGTTCGGCGAGGATGAAGCCCCAGGCCACCAGGAAGCCCACGGCGTCTCCGAGCCCCCGGGCGTTGTAGGTGTACAGGCCGCCGGCCGACGGGAGATGTTGCGCCAGCTGACCGATCGAGTTCGCCACAAGCAGGCACCCGATCAGGGCGATCACCACCGCCAGGGGCGTGGCGCCGCCGGAGTAGGTGGTGGCGAAGATGATGGAGAAGGCGACCGCGGCCGCCGGAGCCATGTGGGTGATCGACTGGAACAGGACCTCCGTCAGTCCGACGGCGTTCCTCTCCAGGCCGAGCTCGGGATCGGTGGGAAGGGTCGTGGCTGCCATTCGCGCTCCTTCGTCACGGCGGCGGCCCCCCGCTTTCGGTGCTTCCGGACCGCCCTCCCCGGATGGCGCCGGCTCACCATGGTAGGAACGGCGTCAACCGTTCACCGCCGATCCGTTGGATGCCGAGATGCGGGCCAACCGGCGTTCGCCCGGTCAGCGACGCCCCGCGGCCACGACCAGCGCCAGGCTCAGCGCCCCGGTGACGATCACCAAGCCGAAGAGAACCGCTCCCGCGACCAGCCCCGATGCGCCCCACCGGACGAGGAGGGCGGCAACGGCAAGGACCGCGATCGGGCCGAGAAACAGTTCGAGGCGATCCCCGACCAGGAAGTCCCACCAGAAGCGGCCGAACGCGCGCAGGTACCGCATCGGATTCCCCGGCTTCACGCCGCGCCCGCCGCCCGGCGCACGCCACGCCCCGAGGCCACGAGGCGGACGGCGAGGAGCGATGCGACCGCGAACCCGATCAGCAGGCCGAGGATCGTCAGGTCGCCGGTTGGCCAGTCGATCCCCACTCCCTCACCGCCCCAGTAGGCGCCGAAGCTGGTCAGCATCAGGCCCACCACGAACTTCAGCCCGTTCTCCGGGACCCGTGCCAGGGGTCGCCGGAGCAGCACTCCGGCCGTCATCACCAATACCGCCGCCGCAGCCGCCCCGAGCGCCGCCGGACCAAGCTGCCGGGAGGTGCTTCCGAAGCTGATGACGATGAACGCCACCTCCAGCCCCTCGAGGAGCACGCCCTTGAAGGCGACCGTGAAGCTGATCCAGTCCATCCCGGAGCCGGGGACCGGCGGATCGGCGGCAAGCTCGGCGACATCGGCTGCGTACAGGGCGCCCTCGTCACGCCGTGCGCGCGCACCGGCCGCGCGCAGGATCGCCTTGGTCAGCCATTGCAGCCCAAAGATGAGCAGCACGCAGCCGACCAGCAGGCGCAGCAGCTCGATCGGGACGAAGCGCACGAGGGCGGTGCCGAACACGCCGATCAGCACGGCCAGAGTGAGGACTGCAGCCCCGGCACCGATCAGCGTCGAACGCCATTGCCGCGTGATGCCGGCGGCAAGGACGACGGTCAATGCCTCCACGAACTCGACTGCCGAGGCAAGGAAGCTGGAGAGGACGGTCACCAGCACGATCGACATGGCGTCATCTTTCCATGCCGCCGCCGATGTCGTCGACCGACCGGTGCCGCAGCCGCCGCGCGAGTACTCTCCCGGAGGGAGGCGTCGCGAGGCGCAATCAAGGTCATGAAGCGGCAGCGGGAGGTGATCGTGTGACGGAATCCCGACTCGGGGTGGGCCTCTGGGGCCAGGCGACCGACTGGCAAGCCTTCGAAGCCGCCGCGAAGCGCGTAGACGCGCTCGGCTACGACAGCCTGTGGACCTGGGACCACCTGTACGCGATCTTCGGCGATCCGTACCAGCCGATCTTCGAGGGCTACACCACTCTCGCCGCGTGGGCCGCTGTCACCTCGCGGGTGCGACTCGGGCTCCTGGTCGGGGCGAACACCTTCCGCAATCCGGGGCTCGTGGCCAAGACCCTGACGACCCTCGACCATGTGAGCGCGGGACGGGTGATTGCCGGCCTCGGCGGGGCCTGGTTCGAGCTCGAGCACACTGCGCACGGCATCGAGTTCGGCAGCGGCTTCGGGCAGCGCCTCGACTGGCTGGAGGACTCGGTCGCCGCGGTACGCGCCCTGCTCGACGGGAGGTCGGTCACCTCATCGGGACAGGGCCGATACCGATTCGAAGAGCTCGTTCTTCTCCCGCGCCCGGTGCAGGACCACGTTCCGATCCTGATCGGCGGATCGGGCGAGCGCAAGACCCTGCGCACCGTGGCCCGACACGCGGACATGTGGAACGCGATGGGGAGCGTCGAGACGCTGCGGCATAAGACCGAGGTGCTGCTTCGGCACTGCGACGACGTGGGCCGTGATCCGGCAGACATCGAGCTGACCATCGGCTGCAAGCCCTTCATCCGCGACACGGAAGCCGACGCGCGTCGCCTGTGGGAAACGACCATGGAGCACAACCGCACGCCGCTCAGCGACGTTGCCGACGACGACACCTTCTGGGTCGGCACGCCGCAGCAGATCGCCGAGAAGATGCGCGCCTGCAAGGAGATCGGCTTCCACACGTTCATAGGCGAGGTGCCCGCCCCGTTCGATGCGGAGACGCTGGAGCGCTGGATCAACGAGGTGCGACCGATGGCTGACGGCGCGTAGGTCGTTCGCGAGCGCGAGTGCCTGCGCGGCCGCGTATGCTCCGCGTCACAGTCGAACCAGGTTGCATCTCGTGGCACATCCCGCCCAGGCCGCCGCAACTGCGGACCGCGGGTCGCTGACACCGACCGCCTATTTCGCGCGCCTCGCGTACGGCGTGGCTGCCTGGCTGTTCGTGGCCTGCGTGGTGGTCCAGGTCTTCCTCGCCGGCTACGCGGTGATGGCCGGCTCGACCTTCGAGGTGCACCGCTCGTTCGGCTACACCTTCGGATGGCTGACGCTCGTCCTGCTGGCGCTGGCGCTCGTCGGACGTCTGACCCGAAACCGTGTCTGGCTGACCGTCCTGGTGCTCGTCCTGTTCACGCTCCAGTCGGTGTTCGTCGCATTCCGCGCCAGCATCCCGATGGTCGCCGCGCTGCATCCGGTCAATGCGCTGGCGATCTTCTGGATCGCCCTCTGGCTGGCACGCCACACCGGGATCCGGGAGAGCCGCAGCGAACGGCGGGCCCGCCTGACCGCGCCGGCCGACGAGTAGGGCTGGGCGGCCACTTCTTCTTCGTCTCCCCGGACTCGCCGCGCTGCTTGTTGACTACAACCCGATCATGGACCGGTCAGCATCGGTTGCGCAAAGGCGCGGATCTCATCCAGCTTGGGGAGCAGCACGTAGCCGCGCGGTCCCGACAGATCGACGTCGTAGAACCGGGGCGGCTGCAGCACCGCATCGGTCACCTTTGCCGCGCGCGAACGGCGGGCGATCTCCAGG
>QHBO01000010.1 GCA_003243965.1 Chloroflexota bacterium | reverse complement strand
AACTACCTCTCGGTCGGGCAGATCTACCTGATGGACAACCCGCTCCTGCGACGGGCGCTCACCGCCAACGACGTGAAGCCGCGTCTCCTCGGCCACTGGGGCACCACGCCCGGGCTCAACTTCATCTACGCCCACATGAACCGGGTCATTCGCGAGCGGGACCTGGACTCGATCTACATCGCCGGTCCGGGGCACGGCGGGCCGGGGATGGTGGCGAACGCCTACCTCGAGGGGACCTACAGCGAGGTCTATCCCCGCATCACGCCCGATGAGGACGGGCTGCGCAGGCTCTTCCGCCAGTTCAGCTTCCCAGGCGGAATCCCCAGCCACGTGGCGCCGGAGACACCCGGCTCGATCCACGAGGGCGGCGAGCTGGGGTACTCCCTGGCGCACGCCTACGGCGCCGCCTTCGACAACCCGGGGCTGCTGGTGTGCTGCGTAGTCGGCGACGGGGAGGCGGAAACCGGGCCGCTCGCCGCCAGCTGGCACTCGAACAAGTTTCTCGATGCGCGCCGCGATGGTGCGGTGCTGCCGATCCTGCACCTGAACGGCTACAAGATCGCCAACCCGACGGTGCTGGCCAGGATCCCCAAGCGTGAGCTGCAGGAGCTGCTGGAGGGATACGGCCACGTAGTGCACTTCGTGGAAGGCGACGAGCCGGAGGCGATGCACCAGCAGATGGCGGCCACCATGGACACCGTCGTGGAGGAGATCGCCGCCATCCAGCGGGCCGCTCGCCGTCGTGCCGCCGGCACTTCCGCGCCACGTCCGCGCTGGCCGATGATCGTGCTGCGCTCGCCCAAGGGCTGGACCGGGCCGCGGGAGGTCGACGGGCTGCGGATCGAGGGGACGTTCCGCGCACACCAGGTTCCGGTGGCGGACGTGCAGACCAATCCCGCACACCTGGCGCTGCTCGAGGCGTGGATGCGCAGCTACGGGGCGGAAGAGCTGTTCGATGAGAACGGCGCCCTGGCCGCCGAGCTGGCCGCGCTTCCACCGCGCGGTGACCGCCGGATGAGCGCCAACCCGCATGCCAACGGCGGCGAGCTGCTGCGGGGCCTGCGAATGCCGGACTTCCGTACGTACGCTGTCAAGGTCGATCGGCCCGGGACCACGTTCAACGAGGCGACGCGCGTGCTGGGGGAGTTGCTTCGCGACGTCGTCGCCGCCAACACGACCAGCTTCCGGCTGTTCGGGCCCGACGAGACGAACTCGAATCGGCTCAACGCCCTCTTCGAGGTGACCGATCGCGCCTGGGATGCGGAGACCGTGCCCGGCGATGACCACCTGGCCCCCGGCGGGCGGGTGATGGAGGTGCTCTCCGAGCACCTCTGCCAAGGGTGGCTGGAGGGCTACCTGCTCACCGGACGGCACGGCCTGTTCACCTGCTACGAGGCCTTCATCCACATCGTCGACGCCATGTTCAACCAGCACGCCAAATGGCTGGAGGCGAGCGACGAGATCCCGTGGCGTCGCCCGATCGCTTCGCTCAACTACCTGCTCAGCAGCCACGTCTGGCGGCAGGACCACAACGGCTTCAGCCACCAGGATCCTGGGTTCATCGATGTCGTGGTCAACAAGAAGGCGGAGGTGATCCGCGTCTACCTGCCGCCCGATGCGAACTGCCTCCTGTCGGTCGCCGATCACTGCCTGCGCAGCCGCAACTACGTGAACGTGATCGTCGCCGGGAAGCAGCCGGCGCTCAACTGGCTGCCGATGGACGACGCGATCCTGCACTGCACGCGAGGCATCGGTATCTGGGACTGGGCCAGCAACGACCAGGGTGGGGAGCCGGACGTGGTGCTGGCCTGCTGCGGAGACGTTCCCACCCTGGAGACGCTGGCCGCCGTCGACCTCATTCGCCAGCATCTGCCGGAGCTCAAGGTGCGGGTCGTGAACGTGGTCGACCTGATGCGGCTGGAGGACCCGGGCGAGCATCCCCACGGACTCTCCGGCGCGGAGTTCGATGCGCTCTTCACCACGTCGCGCCCCGTGGTGTTCGCCTACCACGGTTACCCATGGCTGATCCATCGGCTGACCTACCGTCGCACCAACCACCACAACATCCACGCCCGCGGCTACAAGGAGGAGGGAACGACCACCACCCCCTTCGACATGGTGATGCTCAACGACCTGGACCGATTCCACCTGGTGATGGACGTCATCGACCGCGTCCCCGGCCTCGCCTCCCGGGCGGGGCACGTCCGACAGCTGATGGCCGACCGCCGGCTCGAGGCGCGGGCCTACACCCGCGAGCACGGCGACGATCTTCCCGAGGTTCGGGACTGGACCTGGCCGTATTGACCGATGGCTCCGGGCCGCTGCGCGTCCTGGTCGTCAACGCCGGATCGAGCAGCCTCAAGCTGCGTCTCGTCGGGCCGCGTGACGAGCTGCTCGCCTCCGCTGACCCGCCGCCTGTCGGAGGAGACGCCGCCCAGCTGACCCGCATCGTCGCCGAGCTGGGCGCCATCGATGCCGTCGGGCATCGGATCGTGCACGGCGGCGTTGACTTCGTCGGTCCGGTGCGGATCGATGCCTCAGTGGTGGACCGCCTGCAGGCGCTGACCGACCTCGCCCCGCTGCATCAGCCGGCCGCCCTGGCGGCGCTCAAGGCGGTTTCGGCAGCGCTCCCCAGCACCCCGGCGGTCGCCTGTTTCGATACCGCCTTCCACGCCACGATTCCGCCCGGCGCCGCCACCTATGCCCTCCCCGCCGAGTGGCGCGACCGATGGCCCATCCGCCGCTTTGGCTTCCACGGCCTGTCGCACGCCTATGCCGCGCGGCGCGCCGCTCGGCTGCTCGGACGCTCGCTTGAGGAGGTGCGGCTGGTGACCTGCCACCTGGGGGCCGGCGCCTCGCTGGCCGCGGTCAGCGGCGGCCTGTCGGTGGACACGACCATGGGCTTCACCCCACTCGACGGCCTGATGATGGCGACCCGCTCCGGCAGCGTGGACCCCGGACTGGTCCTCTGGCTCCTGGAGCGATCCCACCTATCGCCCTCCCAGCTCGGCGAGGCGCTCGAGCGCAAATCCGGGCTGCTCGGGCTGGCCGGCACATCGGACATGCGCGAAGTTCTCGCCGCGGAGGAACGCGAGGCGCGCGACCCCGATCGGAAGAACCAGTCCGGAGCTGCGAGCCTGGCCGTGGCGGTCTACCTCCACCGGCTGGGAGCCGGGATCGCGTCCATGGCCGCCGCGATGGGCGGGCTCGACGGCCTGGTCTTCACCGGCGGCGTCGGGGAGAATGCGCCTTCCATCCGTGCGCGCGCCGCGGAGGGGCTGACGTTCCTGGGCATCCGGCTTGACCCGGAGGCGAACCTCGGCGGCGGCGATCGGCTCATCGGTGCGGCGGATGCGCCCGTCCCGGCCCTGGTGATAGAGGCCAGGGAGGACCTGGAGATCGCCCACCAGGTGCGTCAGCTGCTGGAGCGGGAACGCGACTGAACGAGAGTTGGCCGGCAGACCCTAGCGGCCCGCCACCGTCAGGCTGACCGCGAGCGCGGCGATGGCTGCGAGTGCACCCGCAGCCGCGTACCGCCACGCCGAGCCCAGGTAGCTGCCCATGCTCAATTCGACCCCGCGTCGTGCACCGACCCCACGCACCAGCATGGTCGCCACAGAGCCGTGGGGGGTCGCGATCGCGCCGATGTTGGTGCCAACCAGGAAGGCGATCATCGGTCCGACCGGTCCGCCCGCGAGCCACGCTGCGCCGAACAGCGCCGCGGGCAGATTGTTGACCGCAGCCGCCAGGCCGCCGCCCACTGCCACTGCCAACGCCAGCCCGGCCACACCGGCAGCGGGGTGCGGCATCAGGCCGGCCAACTGCCGGATCGGCCCCGCGGCGATCGCGGCGCCCGCGACGATCCCCAGCCCGGCGAGCGGAGCAGCCCGGAGCAGTGCGCGCACCGGGATGCGCCCCGCTGCGACCGCCGGGCCGGCCACCAGGCCCGCGCTCACCGCGAACGGAACCGCCATGTCCCCACCGATGAGTCCCAGCCAGATCGCCCCCGCCGCGCCCATCAGCGCCGCTGCGCCAGCGAGGAGGCCCGCGCTTCCCATTGAAGGACGCGCCGCGGCAGCCGGACGGAGATCGGCGCCGGCGGCCGGCACCGGCAGCTCCGTGAGCGACCCTCGCGCGCGTGCCACCAGCAGCAGTCCCACGACAAGCGCCGCCGCGACCTGGGGCGCGGCAGCGAACGCCACGTACGTCGCGAGGCCCATCCCGGAGGACGCCACGAGCACCAGGTTGGTCAGGTTGCTGAACGGGAAGAGCAGGGATCCCACGTTGGCGCCAAGGATCGCGCCGCCCAGTTGCCAGCGCCGCTCCTCCGCGCTGCGTCCCACGCTGATCCCAACCGAAGCAGCGGCCACGGCCGCAACGTCAAGGGTGAGCACCGCGCTGGTTGCCAACCAGATCACGTAGGTCGCCACCAGGCGACGCAGCGGCCGTCCGATGGCGGAGAGCCGCGAAGCGGCGAGCTCCCTCCAGCCCATCGCCTCGAGCGCGAGCGTCAGGGGCGGCAACACCACCAGGAGCGCGAATGGAGAGCTCAATCGGCGGAGCGGCGCAGCGGCCCACGGAGCAAGCACGAGGGCGCTCCCCACACCCAGACCCAGCAACCACCGGGAATGGCCGAGACGCCCGATCCCGTTGCTCACCGCGACGGCGCCGGTGATCGGCGTTCCGCCCGAAGCGGCTTCACCGTCCGTCACGGCGCTCCTCGCGGTCACCCGGCGGCCGGTGGTGCGGGTGCCCCTCATCGGCTCGACGGGCCGTTTCCACCTCGCGCGCCAGCGCCAGCAGCTCGAACCAGGCAAGCGGATCTCCGGATCCACGGGCGTCGGCCACACGGCGCGCGGCAAGGGTGCGCAGCGCGCGGAGCGTGGCGGTTGGATGCCCGGCCTCCATCGCCTGGGCCGCGGCCTTGCCGAGCGCCAGCTCCCCGGGCGGGTAGTGTCGATGTCCCCGCGGCCCCGGTCCTCGCTCGGCTGCCACCACTCCCTGGACCTCCAGGTAGCGAACCATGCGCGGCGACAGACCGATTGCCTCGCCCGCGGGCCCAATCCGCGGAAGCTCGTCAGAATCGCGATCGACGGTGTTATCAGGCATGGCGGCATCATATCAGATGTCTGTTAGGTTATGTTCAGCCGCAGGGTCCTCGTCTGCCGTGTGAGCGCGTAGTATTCCCCTCCCCCACTGAAAGAGGAGCTGACCAATGGCCGAGCATCCGAACGCAGCGCTGGTCCGCCAGGCGCTTGATTCCATGAGCCGCGGCGATACCCAGGGGATCGCCGGTGCCCTCTCAGACGATGTCGAGTGGCACGAGATCGGGCGCGCGGAGCCGATCCGCGGCAAGGCAGCGCTCGCGGAGCGCTTTGGCGGCAGCACGGAGGATTACCAGATCACCGCCCAAATGCACGATGTGGTCGCCAACGACGAGCATGCGATCGCGCTGGTGGAAGCGACCGGAAACCGCGGCGGAAAGTCGCTGACCTACCGGACCGCCGAGATCTTCCACATTCGCGACGGCAAGATCACCGCACGCTGGGCGTTCTCCGACGACACCGCCCGCGTCACCGAGTTCTTCGCCTAGCGTCTCAGGGCCGCGGCGGGGTCAAGATCGGCAGCCTGGTTTCGGTGGCCCCGTCAATCCGTGCAGTGCTGTACCTGGGGTACGGCGCCGGCGCCGCGTTGTCGTTTCGGTAGATCAGGAACCATCCGGGCGGTAGCTCTACGCTGAGGAAATCGTCTGGTCGAGCGAGACGCAGCACCGTGCGGGCGGGGTCATAGGTCGCCGCGAACACGCGTCGACGCGTGGCCGTCGCGGGATCGAACAGCTCGGCCCACCAGCGGCCCGTCGGATAGTCCTCCGCTTCCCCGAGGAGCTTGGATCCCGTCGCGGCCAGGATCACCCGTTGCGGGTCGAACACGTCTCGGTCGCCCAGTGGCTGTCGGACGGCGGTCGTGAGGTCGACGCTGAACCCATCGCATTCGACTTCAAGACACGACCACGCCACGGACACCACCAGCCTGTCGCCGATGAACCCCACCAGCCGGTCGGTTGCCCCCAGCCCGGTGATGCGAATAGCACTCCCGCCCGACGGGTGGACCGCGACGACGGTGCACCCCGAGGCACGGCAGCTGGCGGCGGCGAGCCATCGGCCATCTTCGGATGCGATCAGCTGGCTGGCCGCCGTCGGCAGGTCGACAGGTGGGGTCGCCATCTGGGCAAAGTCGCTGGCGAGAATGACCCGGCGCGGCTGCCCGCCGGCGATCGCCACGGCCGTCACATCCGCGAACGAGCCGGTCGCCCGATCCAGCCGGAGCGAGTAGACCGTGCGCCCGGTGGGATCGATCGCCAAGTCGGAGACGAGCGAGGAATCGGTGAAGAGCACGCGGTCGGCACCGTTCTGCGCATCGGCGAGATGTACGACCGCCTGCCGACCGTTGTCGACGACGTACACCACCAGGCCGCGAGTCGGGCCCGCAGGCATCGGTTCGAAGGGCACGCCCAACGGGCCCAGCCCGGGATCCTCGTACACGATCTTCGCCCGGACTCGACCATCGAGGGTGCCGATCCGCAGGGTACGGCGCTTGAGATCCTGCGCGGCGGCCGGTGCCTCGAGGGTCCAGAACGCGGCGTGGGCGGTGTCCAGGACCGATGGGATCGCCACGTGCGTGGGACCCGGCGTGAGCGTGGGACCTGGTGTGAGCGTGGGACCTGGTGTGAGCGTCGGACCTGGCGTGAGCGTCGGACCTGGTGTCGCGGATGGGCTTGCCGTTGGTGCGAACGCCGGTGAGGTGAGCACCACGCCGCTCAACAGGACCATGGTGGCCACCACGGCTCCGGACCGAACGATGAGCATTCGAGATCGCGCCGACCCGGCCCGTCCCTCGGTCACGCGCATCACCTCCCCGATGTATGTGTCGCGGTTCCCGTGTCGGGCGTTTCGTGCAGCTCGGCAGGCTGCCGCTGCGCCGACGCGCAGTCTACATTGCGTCCGCGAGGGCCAATAGCGCTTGACCGCTCAGCGGCCGGAGACAGCAACTGGGTCGATGGTCAGCGAGGCTGCAAGGTGCCGATCCAGCTGGCCCATGACTGCTCGAGATCGGCCGTCGAGTCATGGATTCTTGCAGGCCCACCGCCCTGCGATGGGAACCGTTCGGCCGGACGCAACGTCAGAGGGGCAATCCCCCAGCCGCAAACGAGCGACACCGATGTTCAGAGCTCTCCCCCTCGCTGCCGCGCTGCTGCTGCTCGCCGCATGCGGCCAGGCGAGCGGCGCCGGCAGTTCTGGCACCGGCAGCCCCACGGACCTGCCCAGCGCCTCGGTTGATGGGGTCGGCGGGCAGGCGGTGAGCTACTGCTGGCGCACCACCTGCGCCGATGGCTTCCCGACGTCCAGCGCGCCGCGCGCGACCACGCTCCGGACGCTGCGGGTCGGTGCCGAGACGAGCAGGGTCGAGATCTTCGTGCGTCGCGGGCCGGTGACGGGCTTCCAGCAGTCCGGCGTCGCGGTGTCGTCCGACGGGCGACTCGGCGCGATTCCGGGCGGGCAGTGGGACTACCTGCTGGCGATGGTGACCTTTCGGGACGGCGGCAGCGCGATGTACGCCTGGAGCCTGCCGTAGGCGGAGCATTGCTCCGCCTAGCCAGCCTACGCGGCCGCGATCAGCCCATCACCACCAGCGCCGCCACCGCGGCGACCAAGACCACCGCGGCGCCGATCGCGGTCAGTCGCATCCGCATCGGGTCGTGCGGCTCGGCGCGCAGCCCGAGCAGCACCTGGCGCACCAGCACGTACACGGCGAAGCCCGCGACGAAGATCGCGCCGTGTACCGCCGGTGCAAGACCGAGCAGCAGCAGCGTGGCGCCGAGACCGATGAGCAGGCCGGTCACCGATTCGAGCAGCTGGGTCGGGACGCGACGGGCGCCGACCCGCCGGTCCGATGACCAGACACCCCACCCGGAGCGCGTGCAGCGCCCCGCGCAGCACCCGGTGAAGAAGCAGCCGAGGCGCCCGATGGCAATGCCGATGAACAGCGCGGGCGTGCTCGCATCGACGAACAGGCCAATCGGTACCTTCAGGGTGAGCAGCGCCGCGATCGCCACCAGCGGGCCGACGACCAGGAACCCGTCCACCGACCAGCCCTCGGTCATCGACTGTCGCCACGTCCGACGGTGCTGGGCGATGTACCACACCTTGGCGCCCAGCAGCCCGAGCACCAGCACCAGCCCGGTGACGAGCAGGGATGTGCCGACCGAAACGTTGTCACGCGCGAGGATCGCGGCCTGCAGGATCAGCCCGACGGCCACGCCCAGCGCGACCAGACCGATCCAGCTCCCCGGAATGACCGCGGGCATGGCGGCCAGCCTGACGAGCGGTGCCCATCGCGTCTTCAGCGGCCCGTCGTCGGCGGCAGGACGGAGCGCCCAGCGGCGCCATGACCATGTCCCCGCCGACAGCGACTCGGCCCCGATCCGCGCCCAGTGGTTCGGCGCGCTGGCTCCCCCGCCGGCGAGCGGCTGCCGGATCAGGTCTGCGCTGACCGTCCACTCGCCGGGTTCCACGCCGTAGACCCAGGTGGTGACCGAGACGGGGCCGCTGCCCGGGACCACGCGGTCGACCGTCTCCTCCTGCACGAACGTGTCACGCGAGCCGGGCTTGCCGCGGGTCCCGATGCGCCTGCCGCTGAACCGGATCCTGGCCCGGTACGGCTCACCGTGCGTCCCGGGGTCGAACCAGCGAGTGACCGATAGCCCGGCCGGCTCCGCGGCGCCGTCCTCGGCGCGACCCACGGCGGCCGCCCGGCGTTCGGTCGGCATCACGGCGCGTGAGGGATCCGCGCGCGAGGCATCGGCGCGCGAGGCGCCGGCTCGCCCGGTCGTGGTCACCGGCGCAGGGCTGGCCTTGCGCGTCTTGGCTGTCGAACGCGTGCGTCGTCGCGCCATCCGTCACCCGCCTGTCGATCTGGACATCGGTCGTCGGGCGCCATTGTGACGGCTTCGCGCCTGGGACACGATTTGGGCCTGGCGAAGCGCAAGGACGGCTGGGGCGAGCACTCCGGCGGCGGCCGGTGCGATACCGTGTCGCCCCCACAAGGAGGCATCGGCATGCGCATCTCCCGATTGTCCGAACCAGCGCGCGAGCCGCTCGATGCAGACCATTTCAGCGGCCCCGGCTCGCGTCGAGATCTCGGCAGCATCGACACGCCGGCCGGTTCCGCCCTGGTCGTCAGCTTCGAGGCGGCGACGCGAACCAGCTGGCATCGGCACCCCGCCGGCCAGGTCCTTTATGTGCTCGAAGGCTCGGGCCAGGTCCGCACCCGCAGCGGCGAGACGGCCAGCATCGGTCCGGGTGATCTCGTCTACGCCCCGCCTGGCGAAGAGCATTGGCATGGCGCGGCCGAGGCCGAGCCGATGTCGCACCTGGCCCTGTCGTTCGGGGACACGGAATGGCTCGAGGCGGTGACCGACGAGTGAGCACGGCGCGCTCGCTGCCCAGGCGCGGAAAACGACGCGGGTTTCGGGCCCCACAGTCCGACTCCCGCCGACCTCGCGGCACGTTGGGCGGGCAGGTAGAGGGCATCGACGTACTTCACGTCGGGCGGGTAGGTCGTCACCGTCGCAAGCCCGCGCCGCAGCAGCTCGAGGTTGACCAGCAGCCATCCACCGGGCTTCTGCAGCCACACGTAGCGCAGAAGGCGACCGTACCGATCGGTGTCCGAGACATCCTTCTCGAGTACGACCTCTTGGCCTTCGACCAGGGACCGGTTCGCGGCCGATGCCTGCGGACCGAGCAAACCGACCGGCCGCCGGGGGTCGACCGTCTCGGGTGCATCGATCCCGATGTAGCGCACGCGGTAGACCTGCGCGCCGATGGCCACCCTGATCGTGTCTCCGTCCACCACCGCCACCACGCGCGCGCGAGTCGTGGGTCCGGTCGGAGCCTGCCCGATGACCGTGACCGACGGCGGGATCGCAGACGGCGCTCCCGCGCACGCGGAGAGCGCGACGCCCGAGATTGCCAAGATCGCGGCGGCGCGGGTCAACATCAGTCGCAAGGCACGTTGGGCACGGAGGTGCGATGGTACTAGGGACGCAGGAGGGAAAGGAGCAGCCGTCGCCCGCCCGCCGATTCCTCTCCAGACAGGCGCAAAGCGCCGCCGGCACCTATCCAGAGGGCGAGTCCAGTTTCCTCGTCGTGCTGACCGGCGCGCCCGATCAGAACGGCTTCGCCACCATCAGCCAGATGATCGCCAGCAGACCGACGCCGCCGATGGCGGCCAACAAGTACGGCCGCTGCGAGTCGAGGAGCACCGCAAGCTCGGCGGCAGGGGCGGGAGTCGGCGGAGGAGCGTCCTTCGGGTCGCCGTACACCTTCTGCCCGACGGCACGCCGAATCTTGTTGAAGTGCTGCGATCCGAGCGGATACATGGCGCCGGCGATCAGGATCAGCAGGCCGAGCGCGAGCCAGATCCACAGACGCCCCCAGTGGCTGCCCACGAAGCCGGCCGCAACTCCCGCCGCCAGCACGAGCAGCAGCGAGCCGTACATCAGCGACAGCGACCACGACGACAGATCGAGCAGAGCGGCGACGCGCTGCGGCTCGCGCTCCGCACGCATTCGAAGCGCTGCCCCGATCGAGGTCCCGTGGGCGAGCACGAAACCGAAGGCACCCGCCACATGCAGGAACACCAGCCACTGGTAGATGCTCACGATGCAGCCGCCATCTTCCGCCTTGCACTTCGGACCCGAGACGGATACTGGTTACCGATCCCGCCGCACATCTGACGCGGCGCACGCGACCTGGGATTGGAGCGGGAGACGGGGATCGAACCCGCGACAACCGGCTTGGAAGGCCAGTGCTCTGCCAACTGAGCTACTCCCGCTCGAGAATCCGAGCGTATCAGATGCGGTGCCAGACCCGACATCGGCGCGCGACCCGAACGACTATCGAGCCGGCGCCGACCCTTGACGATTGGCCTCCACCGTGGCGTCCACCGGTAGGTTCGCCTCGGCGCGACCTCCCAGGCGCGACCCGATCCAATACACGAGCGCCGCCACCACGAAGCCGACGACATAGGCCAGATCGGCAAAGTGCAGGTAGTTGTCACTGATGACATTGATCGGCAGGCCGGTCGTCTTGTGCAGCTGCGCGCCGAACGCCGACTGCTGGAACGGCAGCGACACGACGAAGCCGACCAGCAGCGACAGGAGCGCCAGTGCTCCCGAGGGCAGGCCCGCGAATCGGAGCAGCCGGGCGGTGTCGAGCGGGCCGCGCCGCTGCCACCAGTCGACGAGCACCACCGCGGCCCACGGCGCGATCCAGTAGCTGATGAACAGCAGGTAGCTCTCGAACTTGGCGGTGAAGTCCCCGGCATTCAGGTAGAGCGTGAACCCAAAGCCGAGCGCCGCGACGATCAGCGCCGAGAGGACCCGCGGGACGCGAGCGCCAGCGGCCTGGAGCGAGAGCGACCCGGTGTAATCGTTCAGCGCGTTGACGGCGATGGTGCCGAGCGCGATGGCGATCATCGCCAGACCGCCGATCAGGCCGCCGCCGATCACCGTCCGGATGGTATCGACCGAGGAGCTGGCCACCTTGTCGGCGACCAGCAGGCCGAGCACCTCGATCCAACCCGCCGATAGGGTCAGCGCCAGCACGGTGACCCAGAAGATCCCGAAGCGCGAGGTCGTGGCAGGCAGGTAGCGGCTGTAGTCGGAGGCGTACAGCGACCATGCCAGGACGAAGCTGGCGCAGATGGTGCTGAACAGGACAAACGCGCCGAGCTGGTCGAGGCCGACGAAACCATCCGTTCGCCCGGTCGCGGCCTGGCCGGCGATCGCCACGCTGAGCACCACGAACATCGCGCCGAGCGCCACGGCCATGTACTTCTCGAAGGTGTGGATCGCCTCGTAGCCGATGATGCCCAGGATCGCCTGGCAGATGACCAGGATCACCAGCGAGACGACGAAGGGCAGCCCGGTGAGGAGCGACAGCGCGGCCGCGCCGAAGACCGAGTTGATCCCGTCCCAACCGATGCAGCTCAGCCAATTGAGCAGCCCGGGCAGCACGATGCTCTTGCCGTAGGCGAGGCGCGCCAGCGGCATCTGGGCCATCCCGGTGGCCGGTCCCATGGTGCCCAGCAGACCGACGACCACCGAACCGATGAGGTTGCCAACGAGGATCGCCAACAGGCCGGTGACGAAGCCGATCTTCAGGAAGTCGGCGGCCGCCAACGTTCCGATGAAGAACCCGGCGGGAACCAGATTGGGGGTGAACCACACGCTGAAGATGCGGCCCAGCGAGCCGTAGCGGGCATCGGCCGGGATCGGCTCCATGCCCCGCGCCTCGATCGACAGATCCCCGGCGTGAGTGGGCATCCCCTCGTGACTGAGCGCTTCGGTCGTCATCGGTCCTGCCTCCTTGCGTGCGTGTGCCGTTTACCCCCGCGGGGCGAAGCTGACCGGCGTGCGGTGATCGCCAGAGATCACGACCGCGCGTGCCGGTTCAGTCTCGGCCACCACTTTGCCGCGGCGCACCACCCAGCGGGCGGCCGGGCGCAGCCGGATCGCCTCCGCTTCGTCGCGACAGTCGAAGACCACGAAGTTCGCCGGGCAGCCCTCGGCGACCCGCCACACGTCGATCTCGGCGGCGCGTGCCGCATTGGTGGTCACCATCTCGTAGGCTCGGAACAGCTCGCTGCGCCCGGTCATCTGGCCGACGTGCACCAGCATTCCCACCGCGTCGAGCATCGAGCCACGGCCGAGCGGGTACCACGGGTCCATGATCGAGTCGTGACCGCAGGCCACGTTGACCCCGGCGGCGTCGAGCTCCTTGACGCGGGTCATCCCGCGCCGCTTCGGATAGCTGTCGAAGCGGCCCTGGAGCGCGATGTTGTCGAGCGGGTTGGCGACGATGCTCACCCCGCCGCGGCGCAGGATCTGGAGCAGCTTGAAGGCGTACGCGTCGTTGTATGAGCCCATCGCGGTGGTGTGGCCGGCGACCACCCGTCCCTGCATCCCGCTGCGCATCGTGTCGGCGGCGACCACCTCCAGGAAGCGCGACTGCTCGTCATCGGTCTCGTCGCAGTGCAGGTCGATCCCCTTGCCCGTTTCGCGCGCCAGCTCGAAGAGGAGGTGCACCTCGGCCACGCCGTCCTCGCGCGTCCACTCGTAGTGCGGGATGCCGCCGATCACATCGCATCCCAGGCGCAGCGCCTCGCGCATCAGCTCCGGGCCGTCGGGGAAGCTGAGGATGCCGTCCTGCGGGAAGGCGATGAGCCGCAGGTCGACGAGATCGCGCACCTCCTCGCGCAGCTCGAGGAGTGCGCGCAAGGCGGTCAGCTTGGGATCGCAGACGTCGACATGCGACCGAATCAGGCCCGTGCCCTGCGCCACCTCCCAGTGGATCGCCTGGCGGGCGCGTCGTTTGACGTCCTCGATGGTCAGCTCGCGTTTGCGCTCGGCCCAGGTCAGGATCCCCTCGATCAGCGTCCCGGACGCGTTGTGCCGCGGCTCCCCTACGGTGAGCACCGCATCGAGGTGAATGTGCGGATCGACGAGCGGCGGGGAGAGGAGGCCACCCTCGGCGTCGAGCTCGGTTGCGCCGTCGGCCTTCAGCTGCCCTCGTGGGCGGATGGCGGCGATCCGATCGCCCTCGACCGCCACGTCGACCGGCTCACCGGCCCGCCCATCGGTCGGGTGTAGACGCGCGTTGCGAACGATGAGCTCCATCCAGCACCGCCCCGAGAAGATCCGATGGGCCCCGGCGCGGAAGTCTGCGCGTCGGCATCTGCCAACGTCAAGGCGTTCGCAATGCAGCGCTGACCGCTGATCGCCCGCGCGGGCATCCTCAGAGTCCTCCAATGCAGGGTGGCCAGCCTCTGTCCCATCGGTCCATCTCGCCCGGACCGATCGAGAGGAGAAGCCGATGTCACGCCAGAGCCACCAGCGACGCGGACCGCGCCGCGTCCGCCTGATTCCGCGACTCCGCAACGAGGCGGAGCGGTTCGATCGCGAGCGCACCTACTTCGAGATGACCGATTGGGACATGACGCAGACCGCGCGGGACGCCTCCGAGCCCAGCGGGGTTGCCCTCACGCCGCAGACCGCCCGGTGATGCCGGGGACTGGTTGCGATCCACAGGTGCGTCCAACCGGACAGGACGCGCCCTTGCTCCGGCTCCCATGCAGGTATGTATGCATAGCCGGGGAGCCACGCGCCGGCTCAGCGAGCCGCGGTCAGCCCGTCGATCGACACCGCGAAGCTGCCTCGTTCACCGAGCTGCACGCTGAGCCGGGCGCTCCCGATCGTCCTCTCGCAGGGCGCATTCGTGCAGCCGGCGTCCACGATTCGAGCGTCGAGCCACTGCCGTGCAGCGGCGGCGTTCGAGCCCTGGTAGGGAATCGAGAGCAGCCTGGAGGCGGCCGGCTTCTGGCTCTATGCGCTGCCCAGCGAAGCGGTCAGCGGCTCGGGCATGACCGTCAAGTGAACGACCACGATGGCGTCCGGCGTCCAGTAGCTCCCGGACACCGTGAGGCGGGCCCGGCCGTCCGCCGAGAGCCCTTCGCAGAAGTAGTTGTAGCCCGCCTGTGAGTCCCCGCCGGTCCCTGCGCTCGACTTGCACGGGAGGCCCAGCTCTGTCGTGGCCGAGAGCAGAGACGCCAGCGTTAGTCCACCAATGAACGTCGTGCCGGGGGGCGGTGTGGCGGTCGGCGGCGGCGCCAGTCCCGTGATCCGGGGTGGCGCGGTGACGGCGGCGGTGGCGGTTGCGGTCGCTGAGGAGACGGAAGTGAGAGCGGGTGTCGGCGAAGTCTGCGGTACACCCGCCGAGGGAGAAAGCACCGCCGAAACGCCCGTCCCAACCGGCCGACCCAGGCTGCTGGCAGCGAACAGGCCCACGACGGTGCCGAGCGCGACCACGGCCAGACCGAGAGCGAGGGATGACGGCTTGCGGCGGACACTACGGGAACCCGCTGCGGATTCCGGATCGGAATCCGATCCCTGCGTGGACTCATCGGCGTACCGTTGCGGGCGCTGGCGGATCTCGACCTCCCCCGGCTCAGGGAAGAAACGCCGCAGGATCGCGGAGTGTGGACAGCTTCCTCCACACGATTGACCAGTTTCGGGTCTGTTCGCCCTGTCCACCTCCACAGTAGGTCCGAGAGGCGACGTGCCCCGCGTGAGCTCCCGTCCGAGGTGCCCTGGCATCCGGGCCTCAGGCAGGGAGCAGGAACGGAGGAACCCAGAGCCTGGTGAGCCCCGTCAGGCTCGCCGCGGTGACGGCCAGAAGGAGCAGCCCGAAGCCCGCGAGCACCAGCCGGTCGGTCCGGTCCATCGCCAGCTCGCGCAACCATGATCGCCTGCCGGTCCCGAAGGCACGCAGATCCATGGCATCGATGGTGTCCTCCGCGCCCACGATCGCATTGACCGTCACCGGCACCAGTAGCGGCACGGTCCGGGTCAGCTTGCCGATCGGCCCACGGCCCTTCTTCTCCCATTCGTAGCCGCGTATCCGCTGCGCATCGATGGTGGCCCGCATGTCTGCGGCAAGCGACGGGATGAAGCGGAACGTGAGGTCCAGCGCGTAGGCGAACTTGTCCGGCACGCCCAGACGCGCAAAGGCCGGACCGATGTCTCCCGGGGCTACGGCGAAGGCGATCGGGAAGCCGACCGCCGCCATCGACAGGAAACGCAGGTACTGCGCCATCGCGTAACTGGTCGACTCCGCGGACAGCGGAGTGTTGAGCAGCGGCATCCGGAAGTAGACGTGCAGCGCCTGGCTCTTCACGTCGCGCAGATCGCCGCCGGTGAGGATGGTGTTGGCCAGCACGATGAAGCTCACGAAGAACACGATGTACGCCCATTGCAGCCGCACGGAGTGGAACGGGATCCGAGCGGATCGGTAGTACACGGCGGCGACCAGCGCCAGGCCCACCAGGATGCGCAGATCCCAGACCTGGATGACGCTGAAGACGAACAGCGCCAGGCCGACGATCAGTACGCGGGGGTCCCGGCGCGCCAGCCAGGACCCCCGGCCAAGGTAGCGCGGGGCGATGTTCACGGCGGCATCATCGGATCAACCGATGGCGACGGACGAAGCGTCGTCGCGGATCAGCGACCGATCGACTCTCGCACTGGATCCCACGCGGCTACGAGGATCGGCGTCAGGATCACCGCCACGATGAGGTTGCTCACCACCACTGGCAGATAGTTGGAGGCGAACGCAACGCCAACATCCTTGGCCGTCCCGAGCCAGATATCGCTGAACACGATCAGGAAGCCGATGACGATTGCGACGGCAGCTGCCACGGCGGAACGCATTGGCCGATTGCGGATGGTCGCCGCGAGCCAGATGCCGAGCAGTCCGGTCAAAAGCCCAACCACCCCGTTGGCGATGCTCCAATTCCAGGACGTGAGGAGTCCCCAGCCGCTGATCTGGTCGGCGAGCGCATTGCCCACCAGCCCGACGAACAGGCCGACGATCGGTCCGAAGGCGAATCCGAAGAAGGTGACGATTGCAAACCCGGGGCGCAGGCTGACGCTTGCCGTCCCCGGCAGCAGAAAGCTGAACTGGGCGGCGACTGCGTACAGCGCAGCTCCGATGGCGGCGTAGACGATGGTCCGCGAGCTCACCGCCCAGGTGTCGTCGCGGGTCAACGCGGCGGTTGACATGCTCTTCTCCTCCTCCCCCTAGGCGTCTCGGGCGGGCGGGGCATTAGCCTCCCTCGCCGGCGGCGCGTGCCTCCCCCGCCGATCTCCCCGCGAGCTCGTGCGCCAGGACCGCGCGGGCGAGCGTCACGGCATCCAGAAACCGGCCTGGCGCCGGCTCCCATGCCAGGTTCGCCGCGATCAGCGAGGTCCGTCGCAGGTTGCAGGCGCGCCACGCCTCCTCGTCCTGCACGACTTCCCGTGGTGAGCCGTCCGCGGCGATCTGCCCATCACGGATGACAAGGATACGATCAGCGTGCGTCAGCGCAAGGTCCACGTCGTGCGTCACGAAATAGACGCTCTCGAGGCCGGGAATCCCCGCGACCGCAGCCATGAAGCGCGTCGCCGTCCCGTGATCCTGCCCCGCTGACGGTTCGTCCAGCACCAGCGTCGGCGGCTGGAGGGCGAGCGCGATGGCCAACGCGAGGCGCTTCTGCTGCCCAAAGGAAAGACTGAGGGGCGGCCGGTCGAGGATCCCCTCCAGGTCGTGGAGCTCAGTGCGCCGGAGCGCCTCCATGGCAAACCCGTCATCGTGCGGCAGACCGAGGTTGCGCGGCCCGAACAGGAGCTCCTCTCGGACGGTACGTGCGAACAGCATCTGGCTGGGGCTCTGGAAGACATATCCCAGCACGCGCGCCAGCTGTGCCACACTGCGCTGCGTGGTGCGCTCCCCGTCGACCGTCACAGTGCCGGCGTCGGGTTCCAGAAGGCGGAGCGCCGTTCGGAACAGTGTCGTCTTGCCGGAGCCGTTGGGGCCCAAGACCGCAACGATCTGGCGCTGCGCCAGGCTGGCGCTGAGTCCGCGCAGCACATGTTGGTCGCCAAGGGTGACGTGCACGGATTCGAACACCAGACGCGGCGGACCGACGTTCGTCGCAGCGCCCTTGGGCGTGGCGGCCCATCCCTCGGAGAGTCCAGCTCGGCGGGCGAGCCGGCGCTCGTGGGCCAGCGCGACCTCGAAGGGCACCTTCACCACACCGGGATCGGCGACCTCGAAAAAGCCTTCGACCGGCCCGAGGTAGCGTGCCTCGCCGGCGTCCAGGTACAGGACGCGATCCGGCCGCAGGTCCAGAGCCTCCTCCACCCGGTGCTCGACGATCACCACGCCGTGTCCTTCGTCGGCCAGCTCGCGAAGGATGGCCATCAGGCGTGCTGCCGTCGCGGGGTCCAGATTGGCCAGTGGCTCGTCGATGACGTACAGGCTAGGGGTCAGCATCAGGGCGCCCGCCACCGCCAGCAGCTGGCGCTCGCCACCGGACAGGGCCGCGGTGTCGCGCCCCTGCAGCCCCACAATGCCGGCACGCGCCATGACCGCCGCGATTCGGTCGCGGATCGCAGCTGGCGGCACGCCCAGGTTCTCCGGACCGAAGGCAAGCTCGGCCTCCACGGTCGAGCCGACGATCTGCTTGGCGGGGTCCTGGAGCACGGTTCCGACCATCCGAGCGATCTCCCGCAGCGGGCGCTCCGCGATGCGAGCGTGATCGATCCAGACCGATCCGGTCAGGTCGCCGGGGTACGCATGCGGAATCAGCCCATTGACCGCGCGGATCAGGGTGCTCTTGCCGCACCCGGAGGGCCCGGCCACGAGCAGCACCTCGCCGGCCTCGAGCTCGACCGACAGGTCGCGGATCGCCGGCTGGCGACCGCGTCGGTATCGGAAGGTGAGCCCCTCCACCCGCAGAAGCGGGGCACTCGACGTCGGTCCGCCGGCCGTCAATGGCCGCCATCGGTCATGAGCGAGTGATGCGAACGGGCTGGCCGACCTGCGCACCCAGCCGGGCGGCGGCGTTCCCCTGGTTGTCGGCGAGCGCGAGGTCTCCGGATGAGTCGATGTAAAGCAGGGCAGCCCCCGCCGAAACGCTGCCGAACGTCTGCGCGAAGTCGATCGTCTCGTGGCGCGCTGCGCCCGAGAGACCGATCTCCACCTCGAACGCTGTCTCGTGGTGCATCGGTCCGAATGCCGCGGCGAGATCCGGAAGCGTGCCGGTTAGCCGGATGTTGCCGAAGCTGTCGATGTACCGGACCCAGGTCTGGATGACGCCATCGCTCACCTCGGCGTGGGGGGCGGGGAGTCGGACCACCTCGCCGCTCGGTAACGGCGGACCGACATCGGCCAGTGAGGCATCCCCGGCAGCGAGGTGTGCCGCCACAGGCGAGAAGATGTCCCGACCGTGGAAGGTCGAGGTCGTGGTGGCCAGCCACCACCTGGGGTCCTCGAGGACTCGCGCCTCGGCAATCCCACCCAGGGCGTCCGCCGCCGGTGGAAGCAACCCGTTGTCCGGACCGATGAGGATGTCGCCGCGCCCCGCCCGCAAGGCGAGCGGCCGACGCTCGGTTCCCACTCCCGGGTCGACCACTGCGACGTGCACGCCGATCGGCAAGTACGGCAGGGCGCTGATCAGCAGATACGCGGCGTCCGCGATCGCGTACTTGCGCACCGTGTGGCAGATGTCCACGATCTGCGCCTCGCGACAGATCGAGAGCATCACCCCCCGACAGGTCGCGGCAGCGCCATCCAGGCCGAAATCTGTGAGGAAACCGATGATCGGACGCTGCCGGTCCGCGGGCGTGGCATTCATCGACGCATGCTAGCCAATCAGCCGATGACGCCGGCCACGCGCAGGACGCCGATCTCATCGGCCGCGAGACCCAGCTCCCGCAGCAGCTCGTCGGTGTGTTCGCCGAGCAGCGGCGGCGCGTGGCGCACGGGCAGTTGCGCTCCGTCGAGCCGGATCGGCGAGGGCGCCAGCTCGATGGCCGCCGCGTGTTGCGTCCATGCACCACCAACGTCGGTGCGGATGGCTTCCAGGGCGTCACCCACTCCGCGGACGGGCGCGGCGGGGACCGCCTCCGCCTCCAGCGCGCGAAGCAGCTCACCGCGCGGCCGTGCAGCGATGGCCGACTCGAGGATCGGGATCAGGCTGGCACGGTGCCGGACGCGGTCCGCGTTGGTTGCAAAGCGCGGATCGGCGGGCAGCTCCAGCACATCGAGCAGCCGCACGAACTGCGTGTCGTTGCCGACGGCCACCACCAGCTGACCGTCGCGCGCCGCAAAGGCCTGGTACGGAACGATGTTCGGGTGCGCGTTTCCGTGGCGCATCGGCTCCAGCCCGTCGGCCAGGTGATTGGCGAGGACGTTGACGAGCGACGTGACGCCGGCCTCCACCAGGCTGACATCGGTGCGCGGCGCCCTTGCCGAGTCCGCTGCACGCCCGGGCAGTCGCGGCCCGCGAGCGTGCAGCGCCGCCAGCGCACCCACCGCGGCCTCCAGTCCGGCGATCAGGTCGAGCACCGCCACGCCGACCTTCATCGGCGCGCCATCCGGCTCTCCGGTCACCGCCATCAGGCCTGAGACCGCCTGCGCAAGCAGGTCGTACGCCGGCCGGTCACTGCCCGGAAAGCCGCCGATCGCCGCGACCACCAGGTGCGGGTGCTCGCCGGCAAGACGATCAGCACCCAGCCCAAGCGCGGCCGCGACCGACGGCGCGAAGTTGTGGACCACGATGCCCACGCGGGACAGCAGGCGGTCGAGAAGCGCCCGGCCTGCATCGGTCTTGAGGTCGATCACGAGGCTGCGCTTGTTGCGATTGACCGCGCCGAAGTACGCGGACCGCCCGGCTGCGGGATCTCCCCAGAAAGGCGGCCCCCAGCCGCGCGACTCGTCTCCCAGCGGCGACTCGAGCTTCCAGACATCGGCGCCAAGGTCGCCGAGCAGCATGGTGGCAAACGGACCCGCCAGGACGCGGGAGCAATCGAGCACCCGCACGCCGGCAAGCGGCAGGGAGGGCGGTTGCGGGCTGATCACGGGCCGGGCGTCGGCGGACCGATGCTCGCCGACCAGGTGAGCAGCACGTGCCGGGCGCGAGCGCCGCGCCATCGCAGGCGCGCGAGGTTGCGGCCCACGATCCTCTGGCGACAGACGGCGCAGATGTGCCAGCGTCCGTCACGCGCCAGCCGGACGGTGTGCTCCGGGACGAGCACCCGGTAGATGCGCGTCGGTCGCGCGGCCAGCGTGTGGCGCCGGGCACGCCATGCGGCGTCGGCACCCTCCACGCCCAGGGCGCGTGCGTGGCGGAGCGAACTGGGATAGCGCGCCGACTCGCCGTCGACTGCTGCCGCATCGGGGACTCCGTACGCACGGTAGAGCGCGAAGGCGGTGGCATAGAAGCGGACGTCGTGGTGGCGCGCCGGGCGGCGACGCGTGCCTCGACCGGCGGGACTGATCCAGTGCGCGAGCTCGTGGAGGAGCGTCATCCGGACGTCGAGCGAGTCGCTGCCGGCGCTCACCGAGATGCTTCTCAGTCGGCTGCGCGTCACGCCCGACGAACGGACGCCGGGGCGCTCACGCCATCGGACGACCGCCGGTTGCTCGACCGATGCCTCCCCGCAGACCGCCGCCACCAGGTCCATCACCCAGTCGGGCGCACGCCCAATGACGCGCGTCTGGCTCACGAAGTCACGGGTCCGCCGGCCTCGTGGGCCGGTCCGGCCCCGCCGACCGGTGCGGCCACGCCGGCCGGTCCCTCGTACAGGCCGACCCGCGAGATGGCGCGCTGTATCCAGCTCGGCGCCCACCAGTTGACGCGGCCCATGACCCGCATGAAGGCCGGCACCAGCAGGCCACGGACAAACGTCGCGTCGATGAGCACCGCAAGCGCCATGGTGAAGCCCAGCGCCTTGATGAAGGTGATGCTCGACAGCCCGAACGCCCCGAAGACCGCGACCATGATCAGGGCCGCGCCGGTGATGATCCCGCCGGTGATGCCGATCCCTTCGGCCACCGCGCGCGTGTTGTCGGCGGTCGCCAGGTACCGCTCCCGGATGCGGGACAGGAGCAGCACCTCGTAGTCCATCGAGAGACCGAACAGGATGGCGAACATGATCACCGGCAGCCATGCGGCGATCGCGCCGGACGGCTCGAAGCCGAGCGCGCCCGAGAAGTGGCCCTGCTGGAAGATGAAGACCAGCGCGCCGAAGCTGGCGCTGATGCTGATCAGGCTCATCAGCACCGCCTTCACCGGCAGGACCACCGATCCAAAGGTCAGCAGCAGGACACCGGCGGTGGCCAGCACCACGATCAGGACCGCCACCGGCACCGAGCTGCGGAAGCTCGCCATGAAGTCAGCCGAGCGTGACGGCAATCCGCCGGTCAGGACCTGCGCTCCGGCCGGCGGGGCGACCGATCGAATGTCGGCGACCATCGCGCGCCCCGCGTCGGAATCGGGCAGGAGCCTGGAGAACACGGTGAGCTTGGTGGTGTCGCCCGCCAGCCAGTCGTGCAGGTAGCTCGCGAGCGGCGCCCTGGCCTGGGCCGGGCGCTGCGCGGCGGGCGTTGCAAGCAGCTGCGCGTACTGCGACGAGATTCCCGGTGGCGCCAGCAGCGCGCTCTGCACATCGGTCACACCCGGGATGCGCTTCAGCTCCGCGACGTATCCGGCCAGCGCGTCCTGTCGAGCCGGCGGCAGCGAACCGCTCAGATCCTGTCCCGGCCAGGTGACCGCCACGCTCACCGGATCGCTCTCGCCGCCGGGAAAGTCGCTCACGATCCGGTCGAATCCGATGCGGGCCGGCGTCGGCGGCAGGTCGCTCAGGTTCTGGCCGGTGGACAGCTGCAGCGAGAGGAAGGGCGAGCCGGCGGCGAGCAGCAGCAATAGGATCGGCCTCGCGACCAGGAGCGGGCGTCGCATGACCTTGGCCGCGATCCAGGCCCAGACCCCGTGTGCCTGTCGTCGGTCGGCCCCATCCGGGTCCGATTCGATCAGACGCATCGGGCCGGGCAGCGGAATCCGGAGCCGATTCACCCGTGTCCCGAGCATCGCGAGCAGCGAGGGCAGGACGGTGAGCCCGAACAGCAGCGTCGAGACCACGGTCACGATCCCGGCGATGCCCATGCTGCGCAGCGCATCGGCCTCGAAGACGGTCAGCGATGACAGACCGATGGCGACCGCGATGCCGGAGACCGCGACCGCCTTGCCAACGCTGCCCATGCTCCGCTCCAGAGCGATCTCCACGCGGTGGTGTCGCAGCTCCTCACGGAAGCGGCTCACCAGGAACAGGGAGTAGTCGATCGCCAGCGCCAGGCCGATCATGCTCGCCAGGTTGTTGACGAAGACGCTCATGTCGGTGATCCCCGCCAGCAGCCGAATGACGGCGAACGCGGTCCCCATCGAGAAGGCCGCGACCAGCAGCGGCAGCGAGGCGCCGACCAGCGTCCCGAACACCGCCAGCAGGATGACGAGCGCAATCGGCAGGCTGATCAGCTCGGCCTGGACGAGGTCGTGCTCGATCTTCTGGTTGAACTCGTGATACACCTGCGGGACGCCGGTGACGGTCACCTCCACGCCGGGCGGCCGTTTCACCTCCGCGGCCAGACGGGCCGAGTCCTCGACCGCGGCTTCCACCTGCTTGTCGAGGGTGACGACGGCCATCGTCTGGCGGCCATCGCGGCTCAGAAGCTGCGGTGACCTCGCGTCGGCGTAGGTCACCACGCGCGCCACCGAGCGGTCCGCAGCGACCTGCGCCAGGCTGGCTTTCACCTCGGACTGGAAGGTGGCCGAGGCCGCGTTGCCGGCGGGATCGCGAAACAGGACGAGCATCGTGGTCGCCTGCTGGCCAAAGCGGTCCGCGAGCAGCGCGGCGGCCTGCTGCTCCTGTGAGCCGGCGATGACCCAACCACCCTGGATCAGGGAGCCGCCGGCCGCCGTGGCCCACACGTTGACGCCGATGAGCACGCCAAGCCCGACGACCGGGATGACTCGCCGGAACCGATAATCGAAGCGTCCGATGGCGGCGAAGACACCGGTCGGGTGCGGCTCGCGGACATGCCGCTCGGTGGACATTCGGGCCCCCGCGCGGCGGACTGACGCGCCGGTCGCCGCGGCACCGGGCCCGATCCGGGGGAGCGCAGCGGCGTCGTGGCGCGGAACGACCGAAACCGCGCGCGATGGGCGCGAGCGCCGGGCAAGGCGCGCCACCACGAGCGTGGCGCTCACTCCCACGATCCCCAGCAGCGCCGCTGTCAGTCGAGTTCGCATCGCGCTCCCGCTCGTCGCGTGACCATGCCCCCGGAGGCTCGCAATCTACGACATGTGCGGCCGGTAAGATCGCCACGTGAACGTCTTGCGCCCCCGATTGCGGTGATGGCTCTGCCCGCATGACACTGGTGCTGGCGCATCGAGGCGCATCGGTCCAGGCGCCGGAGAACACGCTCGCCGCGTTCCGGCTCGCGGTCGAGCAGGGTGCCGACGGCATCGAGCTTGATGTCCACCGCACCGCGGACATGCAGCTGGCGGTGATCCACGACGAGACGCTGGATCGGACGACCGACGGCACTGGGAACGTGGGCGACCTGTCGATGGACGAGATCCGCCAGTTCGACGCCGGCGCGCGGTTCGTCGCCGAAGACGACTCCTCGGAATGGGCCGGCTGCGGCCTTCGGGTGCCCACCCTGCCGGAGGTCCTCGCCTGGCTTCCGGAGGAGATCAGCCTGGTGGTCGAGCTAAAGGCGCGCGCCGCGGCGGGAGCGACGGCCGAGGCGCTTCGCGAGTCCGCAGTCGGCCGCGCAGGGCGCGCAATGGTGATCAGCTTCGACGAGGCGTCGATCGAGGAGGTGCACGCGCTGGATCCCGACCTCCCCACCGGGCTGCTGCTGGTCCCGCGCGATCGGTTCGAGCGCGGCCTGGTGTGGGCGACCGAGCACGGGCATGCGGCGGTCCTGCCCTGGGAGGCGGACCTGGGACTGGATCCCTCGGGGCCTCTGGTGCAGGCCGCCGCCTACGGCCGACAGGTCGGTTGCTATGTCGTCAACGACGTGCAGCGCATGCAGCACCTCGCCGCGTTCCGGCTGTGGGGTTTCATCACCGATCGCCCCGACCTCGGGCGCACCGCGCTCGGGCCGCGTCGGACCGATGGCTGACGGAAGCCTGGCGTTCGGCATCACCGGCGGCGCGCGGCCCTGGTTCGGCGCGCTCGCGGCCGAGGTCGAGCGGCTCGGCTACGTGCAGCTGTGGGCCAACGACACGCCGGGCCACGCCGGCCTGGACGCGCTCGCCGAGGCGGCGACCGTCACCGGCGAGTTGCAGCTTGCGGTCGGCGTGCTCGGGCTCAGCGAATGGTCGCCGACGGCGATCGCCGAACGTGTGGCCCGATTGCAGCTGCCAAGCGAGCGGCTGATCATCGGCTTGGGAAGCGGACGTTCTCGCTCGGTGGCGATCGTGGAGGACGGAGTCGCGGAGGTTCGGCGGCGCCTGCCCGAAGTGCGGATCGTGGTTGCGGCACTCGGTCCCCGGATGCTGGCCATGGCCGGCCGCGTGGCGGACGGAGTGCTGCTCAACTGGTCGGTCCCCCAGCGCATCGGCACCGCACGGGCGACGATCCGGGGGGCGGCCGCCGCTGCCGGCCGGCCGGCGCCGTGGGTGGCGGCCTACGTCCGGGTCGCGATCGGTCCTGGGGCCCGCGACCGCCTGCGGGCGGAGATGGACCGCTATCGGCGCACTGGCCGCTGGTACGCGAAGGCGCTCGATGAGCAGGCGGACGGGCAGCTCATCGGTGCGGCCGCGGGGTCGGCCGCGGAGCTCGCTCCGCAACTCGCCGCCTACCTCGGCGCGCTCGACGTCACGGTCGTCAGGGCGCTTGCGGAACGCGACGAGCTCGATGCCTGGCGCGCCGTCGCGGAGGCCGCGGCGCCGCGGCCGTTCACGACCGGCTAGGCTGACCGGCATGACCTACAGCATCGTGGCCCGCGACCCGGCGACCGGCCGCCTCGGCATCGCCGTGCAGTCGCACTACCTGGTGGTCGGGCCGCCGGTCGTCTGGGCGGACGCCGGTGTGGGCGCGATCGCCACCCAGGCATCGGTCGACATCTCGTTCGGGCCGATCGGCCTGGAACTGCTGCGCAACGGTCGATCCGCCGAGAAGGTGGTCGCCGCGCTGGTCGCCAGCGACACGCAGCCGGAGGACCGCCAGGTTGGCGTGGTCGACGCGAAGGGCACCGCCGCCTCGTACACCGGTCCGCGGTGCATCCCCGCCGCCGGCAACATCGCCGGAGAGGGGTTCACCGTGCAGGGAAACCTGCTCGAGCGGGAGACCTGCTGGCCGGCGATGGCGCGCGCCTACCGGGCCGCGACCGATGAGGGCCTGCCGTTCGCCGAGCGGCTGCTGCGCGCGCTCGAAGCCGCCGAGGCGGAGGGCGGCGACGTCCGCGGCCGCCAGTCGGCGGCGATGGTGATCGTCAGTGGCGAGCTCCAGGCGGCCGGATGGCGGGGCAGGCTGCTCGATCTGCGCGTCGACGACCATCCCGACCCGGTCCCCGAGCTTCGCCGGCTCGTCGCGCTCCATGACGCCTACGACCTGCTCAGCGACGAGGGTGATGCGGCTCGAGCGGGCACCGCCGAGAGCGACCGATATGCTGAGGCCCGCCGCCGCGCCCCCGAAGCCCTGGAGCTTGCCTTCTGGATGGGCGTCGAGCAGGCGCTGCGGGGCGAGGTCGAGGCGGGGCGGCAGGAGATCCAGACCGCGATCACCGCCGACGCGCGCTGGCGAACGACGCTGGAACACCTGGCGACGTCCGGCCACCTCGGGGAGGATCCGAGCCTCCTGGAGCGGCTGCTGCGCTGAGCTCGTCGCCCCGCCAGCGCGACTACCAGTTCGTGGCGGTCGCGAGCTCGACCTCGCCGACTGACTCCAGCCACCGCTCGGCGTCGATCGCCGCCTTGCACCCGTCGCCGGCAGCGGTCACGGCCTGGCGGTACCGATGGTCATGGACGTCGCCGGCGACGAAGACCCCATCGATTCCGGAGCCGGTCTCGTCGACCACGCGCAGGTAGCCGCGGTCGTCGAGCTCGAGCTGGCCGACGAACAGGTCGGTGTTCGGCTTGTAGCCGATGGCGACGAACAGCCCCTGCGCCGGGAGGGTGGTCACTTCTCCGCTCTCGGTATCGGTCAGCCTCAGTGCCTCGACGGTCTGCTCGCCCTGGATCTCGGTCACCGACTTGTTCCACTGGACCTCGATCTTGGGATGGGCGAACGCCCGCTCCTGCATGATCTTGCTGCCGCGGAACTGGTCCCGCCGGACGAGGATCGTCACCTTTGAGGCGAAGCGGGTCAGGAACAGCGCCTCTTCCAGCGCGGTGTCGCCACCACCCACCACCGCGATCTCGCGATCACGGAAGAAGAACCCGTCGCAGGTGGCGCACGCGCTGACGCCGCGACCCCGCAGGCGCTCCTCGCTCTCGAGCCCCAGCCACAGCGCTGAGGCACCGGTGGCGACGATCACCGCATCCGCGCTGTGCTCCTCGTCCCCGACCCAGAGGCGAAAGGGTCGCTGCCCGAAGTCGACGCGGGTGACGTCTCGGTCGATGATCGTGGTGCCGAAGCGCGCGGCCTGGTCACGGAAGAGCTGCATCAGCTCCGGTCCCTGGATGCCCTGCGGGAACCCGGGGTAGTTCTCCACGTCGCTGGTGATCATCAGCTGGCCGAGCGGGACGTTGCCGGCAAACACGATCGGCTCGAGGTTCGCGCGGGCGGCGTACAGCGCCGCGGTCAGCCCGGCGGGGCCGGAACCGATGATCGCCAGCTTGCGATGGCGCTCGGTGGTCTGTGGGGCGGCAGATGATTCGGTGGGCGGGATCGTGGCGGTCATGATCCATTCAGTCTAGCGAAGCCGTCGAGCCGACCGATGCCCACCCGATGGAACCGCACGTCGGGCCGGTGAGCGTATCGTTGCGCGTACCGTCTGACGACGCGCGCGACCAGCGCCGTCCAACGATTGTGAGCGGAGACCGCCGGGCCCTGACCGATGCCGATTCCATGTCGCTGAGCACTGCGCTGCACCCGCTCGCCCGACGCGCGCGCGCCGCTGAGCTGCTGGACGGTGCCGCCCTGGATAGCGCGGAGCTGCGGGCCAACCTCCGCGAGCTGGCGATGCTGAATCGGCTGCCGGGCGGAACGGCCGCGAGCATCGCCGCCATCGAGGCGCTGACCGATGGCGCCCGGGACGCGACGATCCTCGACGTCGGCTGTGGCGGCGGGGACATGGCGCTCGCGTTCGCGAGGTACGGCGCCCGGCCACCGGCGCGCTGGCGGGTGATCGGCGTCGACCGGCATCCCGAGGTGCTGGCCGAGGCGATCCGCCGCGGGCGCGGTCGCCCCGACGTCGAGTGGCTCCTCGCCGATGGCACGCGGCTGCCCCTCGCCGATGGATCGGTCAGCGTGGCGCACACCTCGCTGGTGATCCACCATCTCGAGCCCTCGCAGGCGGTGGCACTGCTGGCCGAGCTGGGCCGGGTCGCGCGCCACGGCGTGGCGCTCAACGATCTGCGCCGCGGGCTCGTCCCGTTCGTGATCACCGCGGCGACCGTGCTGGCCGTGGCGCGCAGCCGATACACACGCCACGACGGGGTCGTCTCGGCCCGGCGCGCCTACAACCTGACGGAGATCGATGAGCTCATCCGGGCCGCCGGCCTGGAAGTCGTGTCGCGCTCCGCCCGGTGGCTGCCGCGAGTCGTCACCGCCGCGATTCCCATTTCGCCGTGACGCTCCCCGACCGATACGACGCGCTGGTGGTCGGCGCCGGTCCCGCGGGGTCGGCGGTTGCCGCGCACCTGGCCCGCCGCGGCGCGCGCGTCGCGCTGCTCGAGTCGAAGCGTCACCCGCGCGACAAGCCGTGCGCGGAGTACGCGAGCCCTCGCATCGCCGAGGAGCTCGCAGCACTCGGCCTCGTGCCGGATGCCTGGGCCGATGCGGCGCTCGCCCTGGACGGCATGCGGATCATCAGGGGCGACACGGCCTTCGACCTGCGCTACGAGCGGCGGGAGAGGCAGCGCAGCGCATGGGGCCTCGATCGGAAGCGGTTCGATGCCCTGCTGGCCGCGCATGCCGGCGCCAGCGGAGCGCACCTGCTCCAGGAGACCGCGCTCACCGAGCTGCTGCGCTCCGACGCCGGCCGCGACGGTGGGCGGGTGACCGGTGCGCTGGTCCGCCACCGAAACGGCCGCCGTCGGGCGATCCACGCCGACGAGGTCATCTGCGCCGACGGCGCCCGCTCGCTGACCAGCCGTCTGCTGGGGGTCGAGAGGGAAGTCGCCTTCCCGCGACGCCTCGGCCTGGTGGCCCACTACAGCGGCGTGGCCGGCCTGGAGCGGTCCGGAGAGATGCACATCGGACACCGCCTGTACATCGGTCTGGCGCCCACGCCGGGAGGGGAGATGAACGTCGGCATGGCGCTTCCGCTGGATCGGGCCCCACGTCCGGCAGTGGCTGCCTTTGAGGCGGCCATCGCTTCGTTACCCGCCGTCGCACGGCGATTGACCGGGTCGCGGCGCCTGACCGCCATTCGCGGCTCGGCCCCGATCGGTCACCGCGTCGCGCGTACCGCCGGCCCCGGATGGCTGCTGATCGGGGACGCGGCCGGCTTCATCGACCCGTTCACCGGCGAAGGCATCTACCGGGCGCTGCGCTCCGCGCGGGCCGCCGCCGCGGCGCTGCTGTCAACCGACCCGGCCGCCGCGTACGTGGCCGAACGGCGTCGTGCCTTCGCCGCCAAGGACGCGCTCACCTGGCTCGTCCAGGGCATGCTGGCCACGTCCCCGCTGCTCGCGTACGCCACCCGACGGCTGGCATCGCGGCCGTCCGCCGCGCGGACGCTCGGCTCAGCGCTCGGGGACCTGCGCCCCGCGACGGACGCGCTCGCACCTCGCGCGCTGTTGTCCGTACTGCGCCCGTGAGGAGCAGATTGCGCATCACGGTAGAGGCACCCGCGGCGCGCGTCTTCGCCTTCGCCCGCGACGTGGAGCGCTGGCCGGAGCTGCTCTCCCACTATCGCTACGTGCGGCCGCAGCCCGGCGCCCCGGGGGAGCGCCGCTTCGCGATGGGAGCCCGGAGCGGCCCGATCCCCGTGCGCTGGGAGGCGATCCAGCGGCCCTTGCCCGAGCGCGGCGAGATCGAGTTCCGCCACACCGCGGGAGTGACGCGCGGCATGCGCGCCGCGTGGCGGATCGAGCCGCGCGGGGACGAGGTGGAGGTTTCCATCGAGCACGATCTCGACCTCTCCTGGCCGCTCATCGGCCGCTTCGCGGCGGAGCGGATCATCGGTCCGCTGTTCGTCGAGCCGATCGCCGGGCGGACGCTGCGCCACATGAAGCGGATCACCGAGGCGGACCGATGAGCCGGACAGCCGCGACCCCACGCCGCGTGGTGGTCACCGGGATCGGGGCGATCACGCCAATCGGTCACGGCGCCGCGGGGCTCTGGGACGGGGTGCTGCGCAACGTTTCGGCGGTGCGCGCCATCGATCGGTTCGATGCGTCGCCGTTTCCATCGCGCATCGCCGCGCAGATCGACGACTTCGTCCCGGCCGACCACCTCGACGTCCGCCGCGCCCGCCGGCTCGACCGCTTCAGCCAGCTCGCCGTGGCAGCCGCACGCGGCGCCGCCGAGAGCAGCCGCCTGCCGCTCGCCGACGAGCGGTCGGAGCGGACCGGGATCTTCATCGGCTCGGCATTGGGCGGCGTCGCGTACGGCGAGGAGCAGCATGCCGCCTACGTCCGGCGAGGAATCCGCGGCGTGTCGCCGACCCTGGCGCTCGCCGTGTTCGGCGGCGCCGGGGCGAGCAACGTGGCCATCGACCTGGGCATCACCGGTCCTGCGGTCGGCAACGCGAATTCGTGCGCCTCGGGAGCGATGGCCATCGGTCAGGCGTTCCATGCCATCCGTGACGGCAGCCTCGACGCGGCGCTGGCCGGCGGGGCCGAGGCACCGCTGGCGCCCCTCACGTTCGGGGCATTTGCCATGATCCGCGTGCTCTCCCAGCGCAACGACGACCCCGGAGCGGCGTCGCGGCCCTTTGATCTGGCGCGCGACGGCTTCGTGATGGCCGAGGGTGCCGCGATCCTCGCGTTGGAGGAGCGTTCCGGGGCCGAGCGGCGCGGCGCCCCGATCATGGCCGAGGTGCTCGGCTTCGGCGCCTCCACCGACGCCTACCACATGACCGCGCCGCGCCCCGACGGACGGGATGCGGCCCGGGCGGTTCGTCTCGCGCTCGCCGACGCGGGTCTCGAAGCGGGAGCCGTCGGTTACGTCAACGCCCATGCGTCGGGGACCACGCTTAACGAGCCGGCGGAAGCGCGGGCGCTGCACCGGGCGCTGGGGCCACAGGCGGGGAGCGTCCCCGTTTCGGGCACCAAGGGCCTGCACGGACACGCGCTCGGCGCGAGCGGCGCCATCGAGGCCGCGATCACCAGTCTGGCCCTCGCCGATGGCCTGCTCCCCGGTACCTGCAACCTGGACCACCCGGACCGCTCGCTCGAGCTCAACCTGCTGACCGCCGCGTGTCGCCGGCGGGTCGAGGTCGCGCTTTCGACGTCGTTCGGGTTCGGGGGGCTCAACGCCGCCCTGCTGCTGGGCCGCTACTCCGGCTAGCGCCCTGCGGCTCGCGCGCGGCCGGCTCCGGTTCGGCTCTCGCGACTGCGGTCGCGCGTGCCAGGCGCGGTCAGGGTCTGGGCGTGCGCCCCGCCGCTCCCGGCTCATCGAGGTCCTTCGCCGCCGATTCCTCCGCGGGGGTCGAACCACCCTCGGGCCCACTCCCCGGCTGCGGCTCGATGGCGCGGTGGGTTCGCTCGATGTCGTCGAGCGGCAGCGTGTCAGGCGTGAGCTCGTCGGGCTCGTCGGGGTGTGGGTCCTTGGGCACGTTGAACATGTCTCGCATCATCGGTCAGCCTCCGTGTGAGGGTTTGGCGGGTTCGCGGGATTCTGGGACCGCTCCTCCGCGGGTTGCGCGCGCGACTGTTGCGCGCGCGACTGTGGCCCGGTCGCCTTTGACGCCGCCTCGGCATACAGGTCGAGCGCCCAGCGCAGCGCGCGCTCGAAGGGTCCGCTGCCGTGGGCCTTGTCCACGACGCAGGTGTGCGGGTCGTCGCGCACCATCGAGGGCAGCGCGGAGGCGCCGCTCCCGGTCCAGTAGATCACCGGCAGCTCGGGGAAACGGTGGCGGGTCGCCATGAACAGCGCCGCGCTGAGCTCGTGCTCGAGGCGCCAATCGAGCACGATCGCCGCCGGCGTCTTGACCTCCCGGAAAGCGCGCAGAAACGGGAGCGCGGAGCGAAACAGGCTCGGCTCGGCACCGATGCTGGTACACAGGTCGGCGGCGAGCTGCGCCGCGGCGGGCTCATCCTCGACGATCCAGACGGCCGGCGACATCGCGGCCGAGTACCTCGCCTGCGGGAATGCACACAGTGGAGCCTTGGTCATGGCGGCGCGTCTCCGATGCACGCCACGTGCCGCCTTCGGTGGAACTCCGTACTATCAGGCCGATGATTCTCGTAGAACGCCGTCGGACACCGACCGTGCTGGTTGGCGGCGTGCCGATCGGCAGTGACCACCCGATCGTGGTCCAGTCGATGACCAACACCGACACCGCCGACCCGGACGCCACCGCCATTCAGGTCGCCCAGCTCGCCCACGCCGGCAGTGAGCTGGTGCGCATCACGGTCAACAACGACGCTGCTGCGCGGGCGGTCCCCGTCATCCGGGAGAAGCTGGATCGGCTGGGCGTGGGCGTCCCGCTGATCGGCGATTTCCACTACAACGGTCACCTGCTGCTGACGAGGTACCCCGACTGCGCGGAGGCCCTGGCCAAGTACCGCATCAACCCGGGGAACGTGGGCACCAAGCGCCGGGATGAGCAGTTCCGCCAGATCGTCGAGGTCGCGGTGCGCAACGACCGACCGGTCCGCATCGGCGTGAACTGGGGATCGCTCGATCAGCAGCTGTTGACCGAGATGATGGACGCCAACGCGGCATCGGCGGAGCCGCATGATTCCCGAGACGTGATGATCGAGGCGATGGTCGCTTCGGCTCTCCGCTCCGCCCAGCTCGCCGAGGAGACCGGCCTGGGGCACGATCGGATCCTCTTGTCCGCCAAGGTGAGCAACGTCCAGGACCTGGTCGAGGTCTACCGGCGGCTTGCCGAGCGCTGCGACTATCCCCTCCACCTTGGCCTCACCGAGGCAGGGATGGGCATGAAGGGGATCGTCACCTCGACCGCGGGCCTCGCCATCCTGCTGCAGGCCGGAATCGGCGACACCATCCGTGTGTCGCTCACCCCCGCGCCCGGGGGCGACCGGACGGAGGAGGTGCTCATCTCTCAGCAGGTCCTGCAGTCGATGGGGCTGCGCTCGTTCGTGCCGCAGGTCAGCGCGTGTCCGGGTTGCGGCCGGACCACGAGCAGCTTCTTCCAGGAGATGGCGCGCGACATCCAGACCTATCTCCGCGAGCAGATGCCTGCCTGGCGCGAGACGCATCCCGGGGTCGAGGAGCTGCGAGTGGCGGTGATGGGCTGCGTCGTCAACGGACCCGGGGAGAGCAAGCATGCCGACATCGGCATCAGTCTGCCCGGCACGTTCGAGGAGCCGGTGGCGCCCGTCTTCGTGGATGGACGGCTGCGCACCACGCTCCGCGGGGAAGCGATCGTGCCGGAGTTCCTCGCCATCCTCGACGAGTACGTCGCGCGTCGCTATCCGTCGGCGATGGAGGTCGCCACCGGGCGCTGACCGCGGCCGGTTGCATCGGTCAGTAGCAGATGCCCAGCGCAGCCGGCTTGGTGATGTCCTTGCCGACGCCAATCGGTTGATCGACCGTGGTCTTGCCGTCCTTGGCGACCGTCATGCCCAGGGTCACGTCCGTCGCGCCGCCCTGCGGCAGGCCGGCCGGAAGGCTGCTCGAGTCGAACACCTGCTTGCCATCGACGCTGACCTGGAACGGGTCTTTCAGCAGGTAGTCGAGCCGGGCCGCGGTGCACTTCTCGACTTTCGGCTTGTCCTGGCTGGTCGACAGCGGTTCGCCTCCGCTGTACGTGACGGTGACCGGCGACTGGGAGCTGTTGACCACCAGCAGATGCAGGTTCGCCTTTCCGCCACCCGCACCGGCCCCAGAACCCGAGCCGCCGCAGGCGGCGACCGACAGGCTGAGGATCGTCACCACCAGGAAACGGACCGGTCGGATGCGGGGCATCAGGCGTTCTCCTCCACTGCAATGGACCGACGCATCGTACGCCGCGGGCGTGCGGCGCACACCGTCCGGCAACCGGCCAAGCCGGATCAACTGCCGCCCCTCTCCGGCCCGAGCGGCGGCGGCGCCGGGGGTCGGCTCACGAGATCCGCGGCTCCCATGAGAAGAAGCGCAGCGCGAGCAGCAGGCCGGCGACCCCCCAGCCGGCGATCACCAGCAGGTCCCCGGGCGCAAAGCCGCTGCCGGCGGTCGTCGGGTTCCAGAGTGCGAGCATGGCATCCGCGAAATGACGGACCGGGAAGATCTCGGACACGCTGTTCAGCCAGCCGGGCGCCTGGCGCATGTCGATGAAGATGTTGCTGATGAACTCAAGCGGCAGAATCGTGGCATTCACCACCGCCGGAGCTGCATCGCCGTTCGGAATGACGCCGGTCAGCGCCAGTCCCAGGCTGGAGAAGGTGGCCGCGCCGACCGCCAGCGTGGCCACCACCGCGGGCAGCCGCTCCCAGGGGAAGCGGACCTGATAGAGGATTGCGCCAAAGGCGGAGATGATCATCACCAGCAGCGCCGCGATCAGGATCGCGTGCAGGACGCGACCCGCCAGGAAGGCCCAGGCCGGCAGCGGCGTCCCGCGCACGCGCTTCAGGACGCCCTCGTCGCGGGCCATGGTGACGCTCATCGCGATGTTGGTGAACGTCGCGGTGATCACGCTGAAGACGATCAGCGTCGGGGTGTAGAACTGCGAGGCGCTGGAGCTCCCCCGGCCGAGCCCCCCGAACAGGACGTTGAAGATGACCATGAACATCAGCGGGAAGACGAAGGTGAAGAAGGCCGCCGCTGGGTTGCGCCAGAAGGCGCGGTTCTCATAGTGGACCTGCCGAAGCGCCAGACCGATGCCGCCGCTCACCGCTCGCCACTCCCGGTCAGCTCCAGGTAGGCATCTTCCAGCGAGGGGCGCAGGACCTCGAGGCCGAGCAGCTCCACATCAGCGGAGAGCGCCCAACTGGTCAGCTCATGGAGCGCCCGGGTCGCCGAGTGGATGTCCAGCTCGTACCCGGCCTCCGTCGTGCGCGCGCCGAACCGAGCCGGCAGCTCCGAGCCGTCGGGCAGCGAGAAGCGGACGGTAGTCACGCCGCGCCCGCGCTGGCCGATGGTATCCGGCGGCCCTTCCGCCACGATCTTTCCGCCGGCGATGACCGCTACCCGGTCGGCGAGCACCTGCGCCTCGTCCATGAAGTGCGTCGTCAGCAGGATGGTCTTGCCCAGCCGGGCGAGCCCCTGCACGATCTCCCATGCCTGACGCCGCGCGGAGGGGTCGAAACCGGTGGTCGGCTCGTCGAGGAAGAGGAGCTCGGGGTCCCCGGCGAGCGCCACTGCCAGGTCGACGCGGCGGCGCTGCCCACCACTCAACTGCCCGACGCGCCGATCCCGGGACTCGGTGAGATCGGCGAGCTCGATCACCTCGTCCACATCGCGCGGCCGGGGATAGTAGCCGGCGTACAGCGAGACGGTTTCGCGCACGGTCAGGTAGTGCTGGATCCCCGTCGACTGCAACACCAGCCCGATCCGTTCGCGGAAGTCGCGCTCGTGGCGTGCCGGGTCGTGGCCCAGCACGTTCACCAGCCCCGCGTCCCGGCGGCGATAGCCCTCCAGGATCTCCACGGTGGTGGTCTTTCCCGCCCCGTTGGGGCCAAGCAGCGCGAAGACTTCGCCCGCCCGGACCGAGAAGTCGATGCCGCGCACCGCCTCCACCGACCCGTACGCTTTCGTCAGGCCCCGGACCTCGATCGCATTGGTCGGGGTGGCCGTGTTACGCCTTCCCGGCGGCCAGGAAGGTCCACGCGGCGGCAATGAACGCCAGCACGATGAAGGCGATCAGCGCCAGCGGCAGAAGCGCGACGCCCAGGTGCTGGTGCTGCTCCGGCCGCTGCGCGGCGTGCGACTCGAACCCTTCTTCTGCGTTGCGATCGGCCACCACGAGCGGCGCCTCGTCGCGGGTGGCGGGCAGGTTGGGCTGCATCACGGCTCCTTGTTGAGGATGGCGGAGAGCTGCCGGTCCAGGTCACGGGCCGAGAGCTGTCCGATCTGGTGCCCGAGAAGCGTCCCGTTACGATCGATGAAGAACGACTCCGGTGGGCCGTAGATGTTGTAGTCCTTAGCCAGGCCGCCGGCAGGATCCATGGCGGATGGCCACGTGGCGCGCATGCGAGCGATGAACCGCCGCGCCGACTCGGACCGGTCGTTGTAGATGATGCCGACCACCGCCAGCCCCTGGGCGCGATGTGCCTCGAGTGCCGACTGGAGCAGGGGGAACTCCTCGACGCACGGCCCGCACCACGACGCCCAGAAGTTGACGATCACCGGCCTGCCCCGCAGATCGGCGAGGCGGATCGGGTTGCCGTTGAGGTCCGCGACCGCGAACTGGGGCGCGGGCGCTCCGATGCGCGGCCCGCTGGCCAGCAGCCCGGCCCGGGAGACGAGCGACGCGACCAGGATCACGAGCAACACGAGCGGGAGGACCGCAGCGACCACCAGGTAGCGGCGCGGCAGGTGAGAGCCGGCGACGAAGCCGAGCTTGGGCCGCCCAGTGACCGTGGCTTCACCGCCTTCGGCATGGATCACGCGGCTAGTGCCGGTGGAGGTCATCGTGGAGCGAGCGCTCAGCCTCGTCCCACTCGTGGCCCGCGGCGCGCACCCACGCGACCGCGGTCGCGATGAAGATCAGCGCTCCGGGGACCGCCACGAACCAATTGGCCAACTGTCCCTTGGGGTGGAACGCGAGCCCCGCCCCGATGAGCGTCCCACCCACCGCCAACACCGCCGGGAGCAGGCTGGGGTTGGGAAGGTGCACCCCGCGCGGAGGCGTGAGCGTGCCGCTCCCTCCCGGACGGCTGCGGGACACGACGGCAAAGATCACGCCGAGCACGAAGACGATCGCGACCCCGAGCAGCAGATAGCCGAGTGCGGTATCGGTCATCGGCGGTCCTCCGCGCTACCGCAGGAAGTACAAGGTGGTGAAGAGCGCGATCCAGACCACGTCGACGAAGTGCCAGTACATGCTGATCGCCTCGACGGCAACATGGTTCCGGGCGCTGAACTGGCCCTGGAGGGATCGCGCAAGCAGGATCGTGAGCCCCACCGCGCCGCCGAAGACGTGCGCCCCGTGGAAGCCGGTCAGGGTGTAGAACGTGGTGCCGAAGATGCCATCGCTGATGCCGAAGCCGAGCTGCGAGTAGTCGTACAGCTGCCCGATCAGGAACACGACGCCGAGCAGCAGCGTGACGGCCGTCCACAGCTTCAGCTTGCGGGTGTCGCCGCGGCGAATCGCCCATACGCCGAACTGCATGGTGAAGCTCGAGGCGATCAGGATGATGGTGATCGGAAGCGCAACCGGCAGGATCTCCAGCTCGGGCGCCGGGTGTGGCGGTCCCCACGGACCCTGGTGGGTGGCGCGGCTGTTGAAGTAGGCGGCGAACAGGCCGCCGAAGAACATCACCTCGCTGGCGATGAACAGCAGCATGCCCACCAGCGGAGTGGGCATCCCCGCCTCGCGACGCTCGGCGACCAGCGGCCGGACCCCTGCGGGCGCGCCCGCCGCGGGCGTCTCCGCGCTCACGGCTGCGCCTCCGTCTCGGCCACGATCGCGTGCCCCGGCTCATCGACGTGTCGGTGGCGCAGGTCGAAGACCGGCCGCTCGCTGCGAACCGGCGGCAGGCGGTCGAAGTTGTAGGGCGGAGGGGGCGAGGTGGTGGCCCACTCCAGCGTGTTCGCCTCCCACGGGTCGTCGCCGACTCGTTCACCGTTGATCAGGGTGGCGACCACGTTGATCAGGAACGGCACGATGCTGATCGCGATCACGAACGCGCCGAACGTGGAGATCAGGTTGTAGATCGTCCAGCCCGCGTTGGGCGAGTAGTCCGCGATCCGACGCGGCATCCCCAGGATGCCGAGCGAGTGCATCGGGAAGAAGGCGAGGTTGAAGCCGATGAAGTGGAGCCAGAAGTGGATCTTGCCGAGCCGCTCGTTGAGCCGCCGTCCGGTCATCTTGGGGAACCAGAAATAGGTCGCCGCAAAGACCCCGAACACGCTGCCGCCAAAGAACACGTAGTGCAGGTGGGCCACCACGAAGTAGGTGTCCTGCAGATGGAAGTCGATCGGCGCCGAGGCGAGCACCACGCCGCTGATCCCGCCGATCAGGAACATGCTGATGAAGCCGATCGCGAACAGCATCGGCGTGGTGAAGACCAGCGCACCGCGCCACATGGTCGCCAGCCAGTTGAACATCTTCACCCCGGTGGGGACCGCGATCAGGGCGGTCATGAAGGTGAAGAACGGCAGGAACACGACGCCGGTGGTGAACATGTGGTGCGCCCAGACGCTGAAGCTGAGCAGACCGATGCCGATCGTGGCGAACACGAACGCCTTGTAGCCGAACAGCGGCTTGCGGCTGAAGACCGGCAGGATCTCGCTCACCACGCCCATCGCCGGCAGGATGACGATGTACACCTCCGGGTGGCCGAAGAACCAGAAGATGTGCTGCCACAGGATCGGGTTGCCGCCGGCCGCGGGCTCGAAGAAGCTCCCGCCGTAGTTGCGGTCGATGAACAGCATGATCAGCCCGGCGGTCAGGACCGGTGTGGCGAGCAGGATCAGCGTGGCGGTGACGAGCACCGTCCAGACGAAGATCGGCATCCGGAACAGCGTCATCCCCGGCGCCCGCATCTTGAAGATGGTGGCGATGAAGTTCACCGCCCCCAGGATCGAGGCGGTCCCCACCAGGCTCAGGCCGATGATCCACAGGTCGGTCCCGACGCCCGGCGCATAGGTCTTGTTGCTCAGCGGGTTGTAGCTGGTCCAGCCCTCCGCCGCCGCGCCGCCGAACAGGTAGCCGGAGAAGATGAGCAGGCCGCCCAGCGGCAGGAGCCAGAAGCTGAGCGCATTGATGCGCGGGAACGCCATGTCCGGCGCGCCAATCTGAAGCGGCACGATGTAGTTGGCGAAGCCCGCCAGGACCGGGACGACGAACAGGAAGATCATGATCGTCCCGTGCATCGTGAAGGCCTCGTTGTAGGTCCGCTCGTCGAGGAACTGCAGGCCCGGGACGGCGAGCTCGGAGCGCAGCACCAAGGCGAGGATGCCGGCGGCGAAGAAGAACAGGAAGCTGTTGAGGATGTACAGGACCCCGATCTTCTTGTGGTCGACCGTCGTCAGCCAGTCGAGCACCCACGACCGTCGATAGCTCTCGGCGCGGGGGCTGAGGGTGGTGGTTGCCATCGTGTCCTCGCTCGGGCTACTTCGCGGTGATCGCCCCGGTCATGGCCGGGATCGGGTGCACGTCGCACTGGAACACATAGTCGCCCGGCGGCAGCGCCGGGACCTGGTACTTCATCGACTTGCCGCCTGCCACCAGCTCCCCTCGGAACAGCACCTGCTGGCCCTTGGATATCGATACGTTGTGCTGCACCGTGTCCTGGTTGTCGAGGGTCAGGCTGAAGGCCTGGTTGGCGGGCACCTCGAGCTTCTGCTGGTCAAACGCGATGCCCTTGGCCACCAGCTTCGCCTCTGCGGCCCCTGGCGCGACCGATGCCGCGGGCGGCGGCGACTTGCCGGCCTTGGCATCGGCAAGCCACTGCTGGTATTTCGCGTTCGACATCGCCTGAACGGTAAAGGTCATGCGGGCGTGGAGGTCACCGCAGAACTCGGCGCATTGGCCGGCGTAGGTGCCCTCATCGGTGACCGTGAACTCGAGCTGGTTGAGCGGCTGACCCGGCGGGAAGGGGATGACGTCACGCTTGACCAGGAAATGCGGCACGTAGAAGGAGTGGATCACGTCGTTCGATTTCAGGATCAGCCGAATCGGCTGGTTGACGGGCAGGCCCATCACCGGCGGGTTGGTAGGCGTCCCGGTGACGGTGTAGTTGGCGTCCAGGTAGCGGAAGGTCCACTGCCATTGGAACCCATCGACCTCGATGGTCAGCGGGTTCTGGGCCTTGGCCTCGGTGCGCGCCAGCGTCAGCGTGCTGAAGGTGAAGAGGACCAGCACGATGACGGTCGGGATGGCGGTCCAGATGATCTCCACCACGGTGTTGCCGTGAATCTGGCGCGGGAGCCGATCGTCGCGGCGGCGGTAGCGGAAGATCGAGTACACGATCATGCCCTCGACCGCCACGAAGACGACCGCGCCGAGCGCGAGAACCAGGATGTAGAGGTTGAAGACGTCGCGCGCCTGCGTGGTCTCCGGGGTGGGCGGCATCAGGCAGCCGCCGAGCAGGAAGATGAGCACGAGCGGGACAGCAACGCGCAGCACGCTTCGAACCCGGGTTCCGGCGGCGAATCGACGCATCAGGCTGATCTCTCGGGGCTCCTCACGGGTCGCACGGCCGGGCGGGCAGCTGCCCCGTCCGGGAGGTCTCGAAGCTCGACGGGTGGCCACCGCGCAGCCGGACTGACGCGGCACGGGCGCATTGTACCGATGCTGTCCGGCCAGCGCACCGTTGCCGCCCCGCGCGGCACACAATGCGGAGGTGGCGCTCTCCTACCTCCGACGCGGGCTGCCGGTGGCACTCCTTGCCCTCGTCAGCCTCTTCGGGCTTCCGTCCGGCTCGCTCGCTCACGGGGCGGGAGGAGCTCCGGCACCCTCCTTCCCGGCCACGCTGTTCGCCTGGCAGCCGGAGCCGCTCCCGATCCTGGGCGTGGCCGTGGTCGCGGCGATCTACCTGTGGGCGGTGCGTCGTGTCAACACCCGACACCCGCGCAACCGGGTTCCGCGCGGCCGCGCGGTGGCGTTCCTCGCCGGCCTGGGCGCGGTGCTGCTGGCGCTGACGTCGCCGATCGAGGCCTACGAGGGGCAGCTGTTCGCTGTCCACATGGGACAGCACATGCTCCTCGAGCTGGTGGCCGCACCGCTGCTGCTCGTCGGCGCGCCAATCACCCTCAGCCTGCGCGCCGCCTCGCCATCGGTCCGCCGGGGCCTTCTGCGGGTGCTCCAGAGCCGGGCCGTGCACGTCCTCGCCTTCCCGGTCGTCGCGTGGGTGCTGTTTGCGGGCGTGAACTGGGGCTGGCACTTCACCAGCCTGTACAACGACGCGCTGGAGAGCGTGCCGCTCCACTACCTCCAGCACGGGACGTTCATGGCCGCGGCGCTCCTGTTCTGGTGGCCGGCGATCGGCGCCGATCCCTCGCCGTGGCGGCTGCCCCACCCGGTGCGGCTGCTCTACCTGTTCCTGGCGATGCCGCAGAACAGCTTCCTGGGTGTCGCCCTGCTCAGTGCCGACCGGGTGCTGTATCCCCACTACGCCACCGATCTGCGGACCTGGGGACCTTCCGTCCTCGACGACCAGCGCCTGGGCGGTGTGATCATGTGGGTCTTCGGCGACCTCGCCTTCCTGGCCGGGATGGTGGTCGTCATCGCCGGGTGGATGCGCTACGAAGACAAACGCACGGTGCGCCTCGATGCGCGTCTCGACGCCGAGGAGGCGGCCCGACGAGCGGCCGCGGCTCACCCCGCCTCAGCGCAGCGGGAGTCGGAAGATCGAGTCGAGCGCCACCGCGCCGAAGAGCAGCGTCAGGTAGCTGATCGAATAGCGAAACAGCCGGATCGCGGCGGGGCCGCCGCCGAGCGCCAGGCGAAGACGGACGGCGTTCAACAGGAATAGCGCGCCCAGCACGATGGCGGCGACCAGGTAGATCAGGCCCATTCCGGCGGCCGGGAACAGGAGGAGGCTGACGATCACCAGCAGGACCGAGTAGAGCAGGATCTGGCGGGCGGTCTCGAGCTCACCGCGCACAACGGGCAGCATCGGCACTCCGGCTGCGGCGTAGTCGCCCCGATAGCGGAGCGCGAGCGCCCAGAAGTGCGGCGGCGTCCAATAGAAGACGATGGCGAACAGGACCAGCGCCGGAACGCCGACCGTGCCGGTCACCGCCGCCCAGGCAACCAGCACCGGCACGCAGCCGGCGGCTCCGCCGATGACGATGTTCTGCGGCGTCGTGCGCTTGAGCCAGATCGTGTACACGAACACGTAGAACACGATTGCGCTGGACGCGAGGAGCGCCGACAGGAGGTTGACCGTGACGGCCAGCCACGCGAAGGCCACGACGCTCAACGTGACGCCGAAGATCAGCGCCTGCCGCGGGCCAACGGCGCGGCGCGGCAGCGGCCGATGGCGCGTCCGGCGCATGACATCGTCGATGTCGCGGTCGACGAACTGGTTGATGGCGTTCGCCCCTCCTGCCGCCAGGGCGCCGCCGATGACGACTGCGAGCATCAACCAGACCGATGGCAGCCCGCCCTGTGCCAGCACCATGGTCGGCACGGTGGTCACCAACAACAGCTCAATGATGCGCGGCTTGGTGAGCGCCACGTAGGCCTGCAGCTGCCCGGCGACCGATGGGCGCTGCGGCGACGCCGGCCGGTGCTCGTCAGCGGCCCGCGCCTCCATCCGGGGGCGGTACGCGCTCACGATCAACAGGCTGACCAGGAGGCCCCAGATCGCCGCCCCGAGGGCGAGGTGCAGCACCTGGGTCCACCCCGCCAGGCGGGTGAAGACCTGGAGGCCGCCGATGACCGCCTGAATGACGTACAGGAGCGCGGCGCCGACGGCGAGCGACACCATGCTGCGGTCATCGCGCCGGCTGCGCAGCGCCGCCAGGGCGGTGGCCGCAACGAGCAGGCCGACGAGGATGGCCGCCCATCGATGGACGGCGTGCGGAGCCGTCAGCTCGGTGAGCCGCGGCAGGAGGGTACCGCTCATCAGCGGCCAGTCGGGGAAGGCGAGCGCGGTTCCGGTGGCCGTCACGTGCGAGCCGAGCAGCAGGAGCAGATAGGTGGCTCCGGCCGTGACGCCGGTCAACGCGGTGAATCGGTCGATGCTGCCTCGGCGCGCGAGGACCGCGGGGTAGCCGCTGCGCAGCGCGACGTACAGCACCAGCGCCAGGAGCGCCATGGCGGTCGCCAAGTGCGCGGTGACGATCTCACCGGCCAGGTCGCTCTCCACCGTCACCTTGCCGAGGAGCGCCTGGAAGACGACCAGGAAGAACGCCGCCACCGAGGGCCACAACACCGACGGGCGGCCGCGGTGGCCGATCAGCGCGGCGAGCGCAACGCCGAGCGCAAGGAAGCCCACGATCGCCGCAGTGGTCCGATGCGACCACTCGATGATGGCGTGCGGGTCGTTGAAGGGTGGTACCCAGCTGCCATGACAGGTCGGCCACTCCGGACAGCCGAGGCCGGAGCCTGTGGAGCGAACCACGACCCCTACCACGACGAGCACGAACGTCGCGGCTACGGTCGCCCACGCGAGCCTGGTGAATCCGGTCAAACGTCCTCCGCCACGCCGAGCCGCAGGGGCGCGCGACCACGGCAGAGGAGCGCGGTGGGCTCGCGGGCGAGGCCATGATACCCGCCGCTCGGTTGTCGGTCAGCGGAGGCGACCGCCGGCGCGCCGCACTGCGGTTCGGTACTGCGGCACGAACCGCAGCGGGGCCGGCAGCAGGGGCAGCACCGCTCGCGTCGCGCCGGCGAGCCGTTCGGCCCCTGCCGCGCGCCGAGCGTTCCAGGGCAGCCCAAAGTCGCTCCGGATCGCGGGCGGCATGACACTGAGCGAGACCAGGTGCGCCACATCCCAGACGAACCGCGGCGGGAGCCGGGCCGGGTAGAGCACCGACGTCGCCAGGCTGCGCGCGGTCGGGGTGACCCACACGTCGCCGCACTGGATCCGATCGGCCATCCAACTTCGGAGCTCGTCGAGCGTGCGCGGGATGAGCTCCGCCGGCACCCCCAGCGAGCGGGCGACGAGACGCGACTCATCGTGGTACCGCTGGCGCTCCCCGGGCGAGAGCGGCGCGACGTAGCGGTGGTAGACCCGGATGGCGGTGTCGACCAGGGTGGCATGCACCCAGAGCAGCAGCGTTGGATCCCGCGCATTGTAGGTCGCGCCGGTCTCCGGGATGACCCCGCTGATCGACCGATGCACCGCGTTGATCCCCGCAAGCGCCCGCTCGGCGCGCGGCGCGCTTCCGAAGACGACGTCGAAGCTGGCGCTCAGCGTGCGGCGCAGCCGTGCAAAGGGGTCGTCGCGAAAGTTCGAGTGCTCGGCAACGCCGGCCGCCACCGCGGGGTGGGCCAGCTGCATGAGCAGCGCGCAGGTTCCACCGGCCAGGACCATCACCTCGCGGTCGATGCGCCACGATGCGCTGTCCGGACCAAAGAGGCCCGCACGGTGGGCAACCGAGGTCAATCGGTCAGGCGCCGGGCCGGGCATTCACTCCGATGGGCAGCGCGGCTTCGTCGTGGACCTCCACCCTGTCGCCGATGCGGATGGACCCGCCCTGCAGGACGTCTGCGCGGAGCCCCCCGCCGTGCGTCGCGAGGCCGGCGCGAACGCCGGGCCGGGTGAGCGACTCGAGGTGGTTGCACGGCGTGCACTCCTTGACGCCGCGGCAGATGACCTCGCCGACTCGGAAGGTGCGGCCGACGAGCGCGTCGAGGTCGACACCGCGGGTCAGCACGTTGCGGCGTGTCTCCGAGGGCTGGAGGGGGATGGCGGTCGCCTCGAGCATGGCATCGATCGACTCCGCGCCGATGAGCGTGATGTGCGTCCCCGCGATTCCCAGGCCGTACATCCGGTCGCCCGCGATGCCCCGGCCGGCATCGGCCCGAACCTCGTCGACGACCCGCATCGGCTCTCCGCGTCGGGCGTGAAGGTGGAGACCCTCGACTCGTCCCTGGTTGGCGCTCATCGACCGATGATAGAGGAGGCGCTCCGGCTGGGACGGTCGGGGCGGCGGGGTCACCCCGCCGTGGTGCTCGCGGACGCGGGTCCCACCTCGGCCGCACCGAGCCGCGGGTTGCGGATGCCCACCGCGTTGACGATGCCGCCCGAGATGCAGAGCAGCGCGGCGATGAGCATGGCCAGGTGGAAGGCATCGGTCGATGCCTGCCTGGCCGCCTCGACCTGTGACGATGGCACGCCCGCGCGGGGTGGATTGAGGGGCTGGATGCGGGCCCGCAGCGCGCTCGAGCCGGTATCCAACGCGGGGACTCTGGCGGCCAGCGATCCGTAGAAGCTCGCGGTGACCACGATGAAGATCAGCGCGCCCGCGAGGAGCGGCCCGATCCGCGAGATCGCGTTGTTGATCGCCGAGGCGAGCCCGGAGTTTCGCGTGGGAACCGAGGTCATGAGTGCGGTGGTCAGTGGGGCGACCAGCAGGGTGATGCCGACCGCGAACAGGAGGAGTGCGGGGACCAGGTCGATCACCACGCTCACCGGTGGGACGAGTGAGCCCGGGTCGGACAGACTGGCACGCCAGGGTTGGCTGTCGGCCGGTACGCGTGCCAGCCACAGCAGGCCCGCGCCCATGATGAACGGCCCTGCAGCCATGAAGGAGCGCGGTCCGAGGCGGCCGGCATATGTGCCGACCGTCGTCGAAAAGACCGCCAGCAGGATCCCGATCGGAAGGCCGGTGGCCCCCGAGGCTGCCGCCGTGTAGCCCAGCGTGCCCTGCAGATAGATCGCCATGAACGCGCTGAACGAGTAGAGCGCGCCGTAGACCAGGAACGTGGAGATGTTCGTCACCGTGAAGTTCCGTGACCGGAAGAGGCCCGGTGGCACCAGCGGGTCGCTGCGCAGCCGCATGAGCGGCACGATCAGCACCGTCGCCAGCGCGCCGACGCCCAGCCCGATCCAGGCCGACAGGTCGGCCCAGTTGCGCTCCTGCCCGCGGATCGCCCCGTAGGCCAGTCCGCCGACGGCGATGGCGATGACCGCTGCTCCCAGCCAGTCGAAGCGTGACGACGCGTGCTCGTCGCGGCTCTCGGGGAGTTGGGTGAGCGCCAGCAGCACCGCCCCCGCCACGAGGGGCGCGTTGATCAGGAAGGCGACCCGCCAGCCGATGGTGTCGACCAGGAAGCCCCCGACCAGCGGCCCGATGACCGTGGTCGCCGACGATGCCGCGGCCCAGATGCCGAAGGCGCGCCCCAGCTCCGCCCCCTCGAACGTGGCGTTGATGATGGCCAGCGAGGTCGGGACCAGGAGCGCCCCGAACGCGCCCTGCACCAGGCGGAACAGGATCAGCATCTCCATCGACTGCGCCAGCCCGCACAGGACCGAGGTGATGCCGAACCCGACCAGCCCGATGAGGAACAGCCGCTTGCGGCCATATCGGTCCGCGAGCGCGCCGGAGAGGATCAGCAGCGCGGAGAGAGTGAGCAGGTAGCCGTTGACGACGTAGGACTGGCCCTCGAGCACGCCGACGAAGCTGACCGGCAGCTCGCGTCCGATGCGCGGCAGCGCGACGTTGACGATCGTCGAGTCCAGGAAGACGATCGCCGAGGCGAGCACAACGGCGGTCAAGGTCAGGCGGCGGCGATCCATCGCGCCATCCTAGGTGGCGGGTCAACCGCCGCGTGCCCCCGGCGCCGCAAGGGCGCCGACCGATGCCTTCGGGCGCTACGTGGAGAGCGGCTCGAAGCGGGCGGTGAAGTGCCGCAGGGTCGGAGGCTGCGCGACGATCCGCATCCCGCGCAGCTCCGCGGCGCCCTCCGCGACCGACCGAACGACCTCGATCACGTAATCGATGTGGCTCTGAGTGTAGACGCGCCGCGGGATGGCGAGCCGCACGAGCTCCATGGCCGCCGGCGACTCTGAGCCGTCGGGGTGCCGGCCGAACATGACGCTGCCGATCTCGCAGCCGCGGATCCCACCCTCGCGGTACAGCGTCACCGCCAGGGACTGGCCGGGGTACTCGAGCGGTGGGATGTGCGGCAGCAGCGCCGCCGCATCGACGTACACCGCGTGGCCACCGATCGGCTGCACGACCGGCACGCCGGCCGCCGCCAGCGCATCCCCGAGATAGGCGGTCGACCGGATCCGGTAGCGAAGGTAGTCCTCCTGCACGACCTCGCGAAGGCCCTGGGCGATCGCCTCCAGGTCCCGCCCGGCGAGACCGCCGTACGTCGGAAAGCCCTCGGTCAGGATCAGGAGGTTGCGCGCCTGCTCGGCCCATCGGTCGTCGTTGAGGGCCAGCCAGCCACCGATGTTGACCAGCGCGTCCTTCTTGGCGCTCATCGTCATCCCGTCCGCGAGCGAGGCCATCTCGCGCACGATGTCGGGGATCGCCCTGTCGGCGTAGCCGTCCTCGCGCTGCTTGATGAACCACGCGTTCTCGGCGAATCGGCAGGCGTCCAGGAAGAGCGGCAGCCCGTATCGGTCACAGATGGCGCGGATTGCGCGCAGGTTCTCCATCGAGACCGGCTGGCCGCCGCCCGAGTTGTTGGTCACGGTCACCATCACCAGGGGGATCCGCTCGGCGCCCACCTCGGCGATGAGACGCTCCAGCGCCTCGAGGTCGACGTTGCCCTTGAACGGGTGGAGCGCCGAGGGCCGACGCCCTTCCGGGATAACGACGTCGACTCCCTCTGCCCCGGTGAACTCGACGTTCGCCCGGGTCGTGTCGAACAGGGTGTTCGAGGGGACGACCTTGCCCGGGCCGCCGGCCACCGCGAACAGGATCCTCTCTGCCGCGCGGCCCTGATGAGTCGGAATCACGTGCCGGAACGGGAAGAGCTCGAGGACCGCCTCCAGGAATCGGTACCACGATGGGGAGCCGGCGTAGCTCTCGTCGCCGCGCTGGATGCCGGCCCACTGCTCGCTGCTCATCGCCCCGGTACCGGAATCGGTGAGCAGGTCGATCAGGACATCGTCGGAGTGGAGGTTGAAGAGGTTGTAGCCCGCGTCCTCGAGCCTGCCCTGGCGCTCGTCGGCGCTCGTCATCCGGAACGGCTCGACGCTCTTGATCCGGAACGGCTCGATGATGGTTCGCCAACGGTCCACGGCCGCAGTCTACGTCCGGCTCATCCCGGCCGGGGCCGGCCGAGGGCCCGTATCCTGAAGGCGGTGGGCGCGACGGCCCTGGCGGTTGCTGCGCGTTCGCGACGGGAGACGGAAGGGAGGGGATCGCGATCTGGCGCCTGCTGGCGATCGTCGGATTCGTGCCGCACGCGATCGAACGCGTGCTTCACGCTGCGCTCCACCCGATCGCCCGGCAGCGGCACCTCGTTCCGTGGCTCGCCGCGCTGCTGGTGATGCTGGCCCTGATCCCCCTGATCCAGGCCGGCTCGGAGCTGATCATCACCCCGGTCGGTAGCGCCGAGATGGTGGAGCGGCGGGTGGGGACCAACGTCACGCGTGTGTCGCTCGACGGCCTGGCGGTCGATGTCTCGGTTCCTGCGCCCGCGGTCGACGGGGCGACAGCGGGGTACTACTACTTCGTGCGCGATGCGCCCGCGGAGGGCGGCCTGGTAGTGGTCCAATCGCCGCTCCCGCCCAGCCGGCTCGAGGCGCGCACGGTGACCGGCGAGGTGGCCGCCGATGCACGGGTCGGCGCCGCGCTGCGCACCGAGCTGGTGCGACGCGGCCTGTCGGTGGGGAGCGCGGGGCCGGGTGCCCGCTACCTGGTCGAGATCGCGGCGCCGGCGCGCGAGCCACGGCAGATCGACTCCGCCGCCACCCTCGACACGCTTGCAGTGGGTACCTCGGTGCGCCTCCCCCTGCGTTTCCTCGGCATCGGGGTCGCGACCTGCGCAGAGGCCAACGGCACCTGCGATGCCCGAGCGCTGGCGGGGGGCCGCGCGACCTTCGACCAGCTCGCCTACGACCCCGCCGGCCGAGCCACGGTCGTGGTGCGCACTCCGTATCCGCCCAGCCTGGTGCGCTTCCAGGCGGCGGGGCCGCAGGTGCTCGACGAGGCGCCGATCGATGCGCTCCTGCGAGAAGGCCCCGTCTCCCGACTGGTCGGCTGGGGCCAGGTGCTGACCGGCGCCTGGGTGCGGCACGATCCGGCCCTGCCGGCGGACCGACTCTGGTTGGGACCGATCCTGTTCCTCGCCCTTGCGGGACTCCTCGTGCTCGGCCTGCGTCTCGGCTATCCGATCTTCCGTCCGACCGGCCCGAGCCGATGGACCAGCCGGCCGGCGGCGACTCCCAGCCAGCCACTCGCCGTTCGGATCAGCGGCCGCTTGGCGGAGGTCGACGGCCGCCGCCTGGAGCTCGACTCGACGGTCGGCCGGCTGCTGCCCGCCTCGATCATCGGCGGCCCGCGGTTGGAGATGATGGTCGATGGCCGGCGGCTGACGGTTGCGCTTCCGGCGCCGCTGACCGGAGCGTCAGCCGTTGAGGAGGGAGACCTGCTGCGCCTCCGTGGACGCAGCCCGGCGCTCTGGCTGCGCTGGTTCGGCAACGAGGCGCTGCTGGTGTTCGACACGGCCGCGGCCCGCGCCGCCGCCGAGACGGTCGTGGAGTGGCGCCCGGGCTGAGAGGAAGTCCACGATGGCCTGCGCGTCGATGGCGCCTGGCTCAGCGCTGGGTGGGCTGGAGCAGAAAGATCCAGATGTCCCAGGCGACGTGGCTGACGATGAGGGCCCCCATCGGCGCGCCGGCAGCGGACAGGGCGGACCAGTGTGCCCCCGCAACACAGGCGGCGCCCAGCAGCGTGAGGTTGCCGGTCACCGCGTGCACCCCGCCGTAGGCTGCCGCGGAGACGGCGGCGCCGCGCCATCGGCCTAGACGGCGCATCAGGCCGGCCTGCACCAGGCCACGCCAGAACAGCTCTTCGGCTGGGCCGATGATCGTCGCCAGCCGCAGGGCGATCTCGCCTCGTGGCTGCAGCTCGCGGAGCGCGTAGATGTCGCCGATGTCGCGCGCCCCGCCGGGCACGAATCGCCTCGCAAACCGATCACCGGCCTGAAACGTGGCGTACTGGGTCGCCGCAGAGGCCAGCCCCAGCGCCAGGTCTCCGGGCCGAATGCGGGTTCGGCGTGCCGGTGAGCTGACGCTCAGGGCATAGCTGCCGAGGCACAGGCCGGTGAGGGTCATCCGCTCCCAGAACCGGCGTCGGGGACCGCGGAAGGTGAGCGCAAAGGCGACCTGCGCCCCGGCCAGGCCGAGCGCCACCCACCCGATCGCCGGGGCGCCTGAGTCGGGCGCGCCACGCTTCGCCGCCATCAGGTCAGGTAGGCGCTCAGCACGACGCCGATGACCAGGAGCGCGCCGAAGGTCATGTGCAGTCGTGCGGTCTGCAGGTCGATCATCGCGATGGCCCGCGCCTGTCCCGTGGCACCCAGCTCGGCCGAGCGAAGGACGACGACCAGCAGCGGCAGCGACAGGATGGCGAGGAGCGTGGTCGGCGGCAGCAGGCGGAAGGCAACCGCCAGACCCAGGCTGATGTAGGAGCCGAGCGTCAGGCCCAGGTACGCGTAATGGGCCAGCTCCTTTCCGATGCGGCTCGAGAGCGTCACGATCCCCGCGCGGGTGTCCTCGCTCATGTCGCGCCACTCGTTGCCGTGCAGGATGGCGGCGACCAGCAGGCCGATCGGCACCGACAGGATCACCGCCCCCGGTGATGGCCGACCGCTGACCGCGTAGTACGCGCCCAGGGTCATGATCGGGCCCATCAGCGCAAAGACGAGCGGAACGCCGAGGGCGTGGAACTTGTACTGGAACGGAGGCGCGGTGTAGAAGTAGCCGCCGGCGACGCCGATGATGCCCAGCACGGCGATCGGCCAGCCACGGAGTGCGATGAGGGCGATTCCGACCACCGCCGCCGCCGCGAACGACGCCACGCCGAGCCGGTAGGCGGCGCGCTCGCTGATACGCCCCTTGACGATGGCGTGGCTGGCACGCGGTGACGTGATGGTGTCGATCCCCTGTCGCACGTCGTACACCTCGTTGATGACGTTCGTGCCGGTGTGCAGCAGTAGCGCGCCCAGCAGCGCGAGCAGGAAGAGCCCGACGCTGAAGCGCTGATCGACAAAGGCGAGCGCGCCGCCGGCGGCCACCGGAATCACCGAGGCGGTGTAGGCGAATGGACGGATGATCTCCCAGACGGCGCCCGCACGCCGCCGAAGACGCTCGCCGCCAGACAGCCGGTGCTCATCCTCCAGCGGTTCGCCCGATCGCCTGGTCCTGCCAGCCCCGTTCGCCAGTTCCGACGCCGTTTCGGGCGGCCCGGACGCGGCGACGGGGGTGCCGGCGTCAGCCCAGCGCCGCGCCGCGCTCTCGGGGAGAAGGGCGTAGATGCGGGCCGCATCGAAGACTGCCTCCACCTGGGACGACTCCTGCAGAACAGGCTGGAGGAGCGGCAACCCGAGCCCCGCGTCGAGGTGAAAGGCCAGGGCTCCGGTCGCCACCTCTTCGCGGGTGCCGCACAGCATGTAGGCGTCCAACAGCGCGTCGGGGATCAGGCTGCCGGCCGCGTGGTAATCCTCCGCTCGCCAGGCGGCCGCGATCCGGTCGCGGAGCTCGCGCTCGAAGCCGGCCCGGGCCAGCGATACGTCGCCGAGCACGCTCATCATGTAGATCACGAACGGCTCCCGCTTGGCGCGGTTGAGCGCCCCGCGGCGACTGTCGTCGACCAGGGTCAGCAGGTATCCGGCGGTCTCGATACTGTCGGCATCGCGCCCCGCCTCGGTCGCTGCCTGGCGCAGCCGCCGGATGATGCCGCGCAGCGACGGGATCGACTCCGCCGGCCGCGCCAGGTAGCCGTCCGCCTTGCGGCCGGCGAGCGCCACGAACTCTCGTCGGTAGGCGGCGATGACCAGCGGGATCCGATGCGGCGGTGCGAACATCGGCTGCAGCGGCGGCACTCCCTCGGAGCCGGGTGGCAGCCGCTCCCCGGCCCACAGCGCGCGCAGCTGGTCCATCGCCGCCGACACGCGCTCGACCGCGTCCTCGGGGGCGTAGGGGATGCCCATCTGCCGAAGGCGGAGCGGCAGCCCGGTGCCCAGCCCCATCACCACCCTGCCGGGTGCCATTTCATCGAGCGCCGACCCGGTCATCGCCAGCACCACCGGGTGCCTGGTGTACGGATTCACGGCGCCCAGCGCGATGCGGAAGCCATCCTCGCGCTCGTCCTGACCCAGGTGAGATGCGATGGCCGCCACGAAGCTGACGGCGTCGCGCTCGAAGTACGAGTCGTGGATCCAGATCGAGTCGAGGCCGTGTCGGCGAGCGTCGGCCGCCCAGGCAACCACCTCGTCGACGGCGCCGCGGGCGGCCAGTCCGAGGCCGATGCGTCGCGCTAACGGATCCATCGATTGTTCCCTCGCCTCCGCAGAACTCGCTACTGCAGGTTAGCAGATTCTCCGGCATTGGCCAGACGCAGCACAGGGCTCGGCCCGGGGCGGGCTACACTCGCGCCGATGACCGATTCCAACCTCTTGGCACTGAGCTGCGGACCCACCGGCGAGGTGCACGTCGTCGAGGACGGTGAGCTCGAACGGATCGGCGAGCTCCGGCAACCCGAGGGCGGCTTCGTGTGGGTCAACGTGGTGGATCCCACGCCGCCGCAGCTCGACCACCTCGCGCGAGAGTTCATGCTCCACCCGCTGGCGCTGGAGGATCTGCAGAAGCGCCGCCAACGACCCAAGGTCGACAACTACCCAGACCAGCACGTGATCGTGGCCTACGACGTCGCATTCGAACCGCGGGGCGGCCCCGGCTTCGAGCTCCGCGAGATCCACCTGTTCGCCGGCCCGGGTTACGTTCTGACCGTCCGCTGGGGGCAGTCGGATGCGCTCGACGGCGTCGTCGCGCGCTTCCGGAAACGTGCGGATGCCATCGGCAGAAGCGTCGGCGGGCTGCTGTACGCCATCCTCGACGCGGTCGTCGACAACTACTTCCCGCTGCTCGACCGACTCAACGAGCAGATCGACGAGCTGGAGGAGGCGATCGTGGCTGGGCGCTCGGGCGCCCAGACGCTGCGTGAGGTGCTGGCCATCAAGCGTGAGCTTCTCGATCTGCGGCGGGTCCTGGCCCCGATGCGGGATGTCGCCAACGCGCTGCTGCGTCGCGACGTGAAGCTGATCGACGACGAGGCGGTGCCCTACTACCAGGACCTGTACGACCACCTGGTGCGCGTGCTCGACCAGCTCGACCTCGACCGCGACCTCGTCGCGTCGGCGCTCGACGCCAACATGTCGATGACCGCCAACACGCTGAACGGGGTCATGAAGCGACTGACCGCGTACACCGTGGTGCTGATGGTGCCGACCCTGATCGCCGGCATCTACGGCATGAACTTCCACAACATGCCCGAGCTGTCGTGGCCCTTCGGGTACGTCTCCGCGCTGGCGGTGATGGCGCTGCTGATGATCGGCATCGCGGCCTACTTCCGCGCGCGCGATTGGTTCTGATGGATCGGACCTGAGGGGCCGATGCGCAGCCTGGTCGTCGGCCTGGTGGCCGCCATCGCGTTCTTCGCCGCCGGCTGGTTGCTACTCCCCGGCGCGGGAGCCAACCTCCCGTCGCCGCAGAGCGATATTCCTCACTCCGACGCGGTTTCGAGCTGGACGGTCGCGAACCGTTCCGCCGGCGTTCCGCTGTACGCGCCCGACGAGTCCGGATTGGGCGCCCCGTCGCTACGGGTCCGCGGCGTGCCGGGTGACGTCACGCGCCCGGTGGTGGCGACCTACTCCGCGGGACTCGAGGTGATCGAGGCACAGCACGACGTCCTTCCGCCTCCGCAACCGGAGCAGCACATCAGCGTGGCCGGCGCCAGCGAGGCATGGACCGGCGAGGCGAACGGGCGGCACTACGTGTACGTGCGGCACGGCCAGACGCTCGTGCTGCTCTCCGGGGCGCCGGATGCCGCCCTCCGGCGGCTGGCCGGCACGCTGCGGCTGGTGCGATGAGGCGCCCACCGCTGATGGCGATCGGCGCGGTGCTGCTCGGCGCCGCGATCGGTCTCGGCTCGGCCGCGGTGCTGACGCGCCAGGGCCTGCTTCCGAGGTCGCCGCTCGCGACGCCCGTCACCTACCGGAACCCCGTGATCGGCACCGACTTCGCCGATCCGACCGTGCTCCACGCCTCGGACGGCTGGTACTACGCCTACTCGACCGAACAGCTCACCGTGGCCCGCATGGCGAACATCCAGGCGGCCCGCTCGCGTGACCTCGTCCACTGGGAGCTGCTGCCCGACGTGCTGCCCCGCAAGCCAGCCTGGGCGCACGCGCGCCGCGACTTCTGGGCACCCGGCGCCATCGAGGCGGCGGGCCGGTTCTACCTGTACTTCGCTGCGCTGCAGGACTCCGGAGCCGGGATGTGCCTGGGGGTCGCGACCGGGAGCCGGCCGCAGGGCCCGTTCCAGCCGGTCGACCGGCCGCTGCGCTGCGGCGACGATTTCGTGAACATCGACCCGATGCCCTTCGACGATCCGGTCAGCGGCAGGCGCCTCCTGTACTGGGGGTCGAACGGGTCGCCGATCCTGGCCCAGGAGCTCGCTCCCGATCGGGTCAGCTTCCTCCCCGGCAGCAGGCCGGTGGAGGTGATGCCGCCCGACACCACCGCGCCGTACGAGCACCTTGTTGAGGCGCCATGGGTCGTCTACCGGCAGGGCACCTACTACCTCTTCTACTCCGGGGACAACTGCTGTGCCGATGACCCGGCCTATGCGGTGATGGTCGCTCGCTCGAGCTCGCCGCTCGGGCCGTTCGAGAAACGCGCGGATGCGCTGAAGACCTGGGGAGCGAGCGTCATTCTCCGCGCCCAGGGGCCCTGGATCGCTCCCGGCCACAACAGCGTGGTGCGCGATGCCGCCGGCCAGGACTGGATCGTCTATCACGCCGTCAACGACGCGGACCGGTTGCAGCCCGCGGTGCATGCCCTGAAGCGTCCGATGCTGATCGACCGCATCGTGTGGCGGGATGGCTGGCCGACGATCAGCGGCGAGGGACCCTCTGCCGGAACGGTGGTCGCCCCGGCGCGATGACCCGGGCGGCCACCCATCGGTCCATTCGATCGGGTAGCAGGCCGATCCCTAACGACGCCACGAGCGCGACCAGGACCGCAACGCCGATGGCCCCGCGTCGCATCGACGCGCGGCCTAGCCCTTGAGCCCGACCGATGCGATACCGCCCAGCAGCTTCTTCTGTGCGAAGAAGTAGACGGCCAGCGGCGGAACGATGGCGATCAGGTTCGCGGCCATCAGCTCGTTCCACTTCACGCCCACCACGCTGCGCTGGTTGGCGAGCGCGACCGCCACGGTGTAGAGATCGGTGTTCGACAGGTAGATCAGCGGCCCGAAGAAGTCATTCCAGACGCCAAGGAAGGTGAAGACCGCCACCACGGTCAGAGCTGGGGCGGTGAGCGGCAGGATGATCCGCCAGTAGATGGTCCAGAACCCCGCGCCGTCGATCCGGGCCGCCTCGTCGAGGTCCTTGGGGATGGTGCGCATGTACTGGCGCAGCAGGAAGACGAAGAAGGCGTTGCCGGCGAGGGTCGGGATCGTGAGCGGCAGGTAGGTGTCGTACCACCCGATGTTGTAGAAGAGCAGGAACTGGGGAATCAGCAGCACCGGCGCGGGGAGCAGCATCGTGGCGATCAGCACCGCGAACAGGATGTTCCGGCCGCGGAACCGCAGCCGCGCGAACGGGTAGGCGATGAGCGAGTTGGAGATCACCGCGAAGACGATGTTGACGAAGACCAGGAACGCGGTGTTGAGGGAGTACCGGAAGTACGGCGTATCCGGGTTGAAGAGCACGCCGGAGAAGGTGTCCCAGTTGAAGAACTGGGTGGGAAAGAACTCCGGTGGGAAGGTGAAGATCGGGGCCGTATCGGGCTTCAGCGCGGCGGTGAGCATCCAGCCCACCGGCAGCAGGATGAACGCGCAGAGCAGGAGCAGGAGCGCGTAGACGAACGCCGCGTGCCCGAAGCGGCGCAGCCTGGGTCCCCGCGGCCGCGGCCGGACGAGGGATGCCGACCGCGGGATGCTGATCGTCCTCATGCGTCACCCCCTGCCTCGTAGAAGACGTATCGCCGCTCCAATCGGAAGGCGAGCCAGACCAGCACCATCCCGATCACGGTCAGCACCCAGGCCAGCGCCGACGCGTATCCCAGCTCGCCATCCCGGAACCCCTTGACGTACAGGTAGTACATGTAGAACAGAAGCGAGTTGGCGGGCCCGCCAGTCTGCGCGCCGCTGCTGATGACGTAGATCGGGCCGAACACCAGGAGCCCGTCGACGATGGTGTTGATCAGCACGAAGAACATCGTCGGCGAGACCATCGGCAGGGTGATGTTCCAGAACTTGGAGAGCGGTCCCGCCCCGTCGACCTCCGCGGCCTCGTACAGGTGGGGCGGGATGTTCTGCAGGCCGGCGAGGTAGATGATCGCTCCGCCGCCGACGCCCCATAGTCCCATCAGCACCAGGGCCGGCATCGCCCAGCCGGGATCCTCGAACCAGTTCGGCGGGTTGGACCAGCCGAGCGCGCGCAGGATCTGGTTCACCGCACCGAGGTCGCCGTTGAGGAGCACAACCCACAGGACCGCGACGGCGACCCCCGAGAGCACGGCGGGGATGTAGAGCACGGTCCGGAACGCCCGGATCCCGGGCAGCTTCTGATTCAGCAGCAGCGCCAGGCCCAGTCCGGCGATCATGAATACGGGCGTGCTGAGCACGATCCACTTGAGCGTCACGCCGACCGCGGTCAGGAACAGGTCGTCTGAGAGCATGCGCGCGTAGTTGTCGACCCCGGTCCAGACTCCGGGGCGCAGCAGCTGCTCATCGGTCAGGCTGATCCAGGCGGCCCAACCGAGCGGGATGGCGAGCAGGAAGACCAGGCCCGCGAGCCAGGGGAGCAGGAAGAGGTACGCGGCGCGCGTCTCGGCACTTGCCAGGCTCGGGCCCCCGAGCCTCCGTCCGCGTCGCATCTTCTGAGCGGCGGCTACCACGTCTGCCTCCTTGGAGTGAGGCGGTCGCCGAGCGATTCACTCGGCGACCGCAACGCGTCAACCGGAGAGCTTGTCCCAGCGCTGCCAGACCTGGTCGAGCTGCTTCTGCACCTTGTCGGCCATCGCGTCGAGCAGCGGCTTGGCGTCGGTCTTCTTCTCGACCGTCATCTGTCGCATCAGCTCCGCCCAGTCCGCGGCCTCCACTCCGGGCGGCACGAAGACCTGCGGCTTCGCCGCCTTGAGCACCTGCAGGTACTCCGCCTTGACCGGGTCGTCCTTGCCGTACCCGACCTGCTCGGCAACCTTCTGGGAAAGCGGCGGGTCGGGCGAAATGGTGGGGCGTTGCTTCTGGGCCTCGGTGGCCATGTAGTGAAGGAACTCGATCGCAGCATCGGGATGCTTGGAGTCCTTGAACGTGCCCCACGCCGCGGTCCACGTGTCGACGAACGACTCGCCGGAGTGGATCACGAAGAACGGCGCCAGCCCGAAATCGATCTTGTTCTGCTTGTACTTCGGCGTCTCGGTGAAATCGGTCCAGGTGATCCCCAGCCGGCCGGAGGCGAACAGGTCCGACTCCGCCGCGGCCTCGAGAACAGATCCGGAGGGCGCCTGCTTGTCGCGGATCAGGGCCGACGCGATGTTGAACGCGTTGACCATCTCGGGCGAGTTGAGATTGCCGGTCGCGTGGCGTCCGTCGGGACCAAACACGTCCTTGGCCTGGATCGGCGGCGCCCACTCGGGCATCGAGCAGCCGTACACGTACTTGTTCGGGTTCGCGTCCGGCTTGGTCAGCTTTCGGCAGATGTCCGCGTATTCCTGGATCGTCAGTGACCGATCCGCGGGCGGCGGGGTCAGGCCCGCGTCGGCGAACATCTTCTTGTTGTAGACGAGGATGTTGCCGCCCAGGAAGTCACCGATGCCGTAGATCCCGTCCTTGACGTTGCCGGTGGGCGTGCCGCGGGCGAGGCCGCCGGGGTTGAAGTCGTCGACCGTGACGCCCCATTTCGGGAAGTACTGCTGGTCGAGGCGCACGACCTTGCCGGCCTTCATCCAGCTCCGATCCTCGATGATCGCGATGTCCGGAGGGTTCTTCGCCTGGAGGGAGGTGTTGATCTTCTGGAAGTACGGGTCCCCCTCGGGGATGACCACCAGCTTGATGTCGAGCTTCGGATGAAGCGCCTTAAAGGCCTGGATCGAGGCCTTGATCGGTTTCTCACTGTCGCCCTGCGGGTAGGTCCACACCGAGAGCGTGCCGCTCAGCTCGACCGGCGCCGACGACGCGCCGGAACTGCCGGCCGGGATGGGCGTCGCAGTGGAGCCCCCCGGCCGCTGGCCGCAGGCTGCCAGCACGATCGCAACCGTCGCGAGACCGCTGACCAGCCAGACGTGGTTCCCTCTTGTCTGCACCTGAGCCTCCTTGCCCTTGAAGCGCGATTGGTGGATTCGCGGCAGTCCGTGTCTCACGGCACCGCACCGACCGGGTCGCCGACGAGGCGGACGCGCTCGCCGGTCTCGAAGGATTGGATGGTCGACAGCGCCAGCTGCAGCGCTCGACGACCGGACCTCGCGTGGATTGGCGGCTCCGCGCCGGCGCGCAACGCGCCGAGGACGGCATCCACGTGCCGGTCCAGCGTTCGGTGGAACTCGCGGTCGAGGTCGTTGAAATACCCCGCCTCCCAGACCTCTCCGAGCTCGCTGCCGGTCGGGTGGAACTCGAATCGGCGGACTGTGTCGTGAATCACAAGGCGGCCCGCGGCCCCGTTCACCTCCAGTCGCTGCGCATCGGGGTAGGAGTACGAGGTCTCGTAGCTTCCGACCAGGCTGCCGACTGCCCCGTTCTCGAAGCGCAGCGCCACCGAGACGGTCGGGTGCACCAGCGTCCCGGGCTCACCGTCAGATGTCATTTCGGCCATCACCGATCCGATCGGTCCGACCAGGTGCTCCAGCAGGTCGAACCCGTGACACTGGGTCTCGATCAGGTTCGCGTACGGATGCAGGCTGGTCCCCTCGCCGCCGAACCGCCAGGTGGCGAATGAGAGGCGGCCCAGGCGGCCGGCGCGGATCGCCGCGGTCGCCAACTGCACGGGTTGTGCCCATCGGTGATTGAAGTCGATGGCGAAGAAGAGCCCCCGCCGCGCGGCCTCGTCGAGGAGCGCATCCGCCTCCTCGAGCGAGAACACCAGAGGCTTCTCGGCGAGCAGCGGAGTCCCACTGCGTATCACCGTCCGGGTGGCATCGTGGTGTTGCTCGTTGGGCAGGCACAGCGCCACGAGGTCCGGCCGCTCTCGAGCAAGCATCTCCTCCAGGTCGATGTAGGGTCGCGCTCCGAAGGCGGTGGCGCGAGCCTGGGTCGGCGACGCACGCCGTCCGACGATGGCGACCAGCTCCACATCGGGCCGGCCGCTGAATACCCTGGCGTGCTGGAAGCCCCACCAGCGCCCGGTCCCGACGACTGCCACGCGAAGCCTCGAGGCCCCATGCGTCGGGCGCCATGAGCCGCCGCCGGGAGCCGAGTCGAACCCGTCGGTCACTGCAGCACCACGACCTTGCCGGTCTCACCGCTCAGGAACAGGCGGTACGCCGCGGCGAGCTCGTCGATCCCGAACCGATGGGTGATGATCTGGCGGAGGAGATCTCGGTGGGCGCGCAGCAGCTCCAGGTTCCCGGGCAGCTCGTCGCGACGGAAATACTCGCTGCCCAGCACCGCGCGCTCCGGGGCGATCAGATCCCGGCTGACGTCGAGGGTCAGATTCTCGCCGTGGCCGACACAGACCAGCACGCCGCCGGCGCGGAGCGCCTCGAGGCACGCTCGGCGAGCGGAGCTGCGGCCCGAGGTATCGATCGCGAGATCGGCGAGCCGGCCGGCGCCGCGCGCGCGGGCACCGATCGAATCGAGGTCGAGCTCGATCGGCTCGCCACCCAGCCGCTCCGCCAGCTGAAGCCGGTACGGCACCACGTCGGCAACCAGGACGCTGACCTTCGGGCCGAGCAGGAGGCGGCACATCGCCACCGCGCCGAGTCCCACGGGACCGGCCCCCGCGATGAGCACCGTCCCCGGGTCATCCACGAGGTGCAGCGCGCGCCGGATGGCGTGGCCTGCGGTTCCCATCACGTCCAGCAGCAGCGTGGCCTCGTCGAGCGGCAGGTCGTCGTCGACCGGGAAGAAGCTGGGCTCGTGCACCAGCGCGTATCGGCCGTAGCCGCCGTCTCGCGTGAAGCCGATGTCGCCCCGCTTCGCCGTGCAGCGGTGCGTGGCGCCGGCGGAGCATGCTTCACAGGCGCCGCAGAAGTCCATCAGGTACACGACTCCGGGCGTGCCCAGCGGGGTGGCCGTCTCCAGACCGGCGCGTGCCACGACGCCGGCCGCCTCGTGCCCGGGGGTCACGTCCGATCCGCCATACCACTGCGTCCGATCGGTCCCGCACACCGCGTTGGCCCGCACCTCGATCAAGAGCTCGCCACGACCCGGCTCGGGCACCGCTCTGCGCCAGCGCCCGATCCGGCCCTGGCCGAGAAAGTGGGGCGCGTCCATGGCGGTCGGCACGGAGACAGCGGTCGGCGGGAATGTGACGCCCGACATCAGGTGGCTCCGTAGGCGAGCGCGACCTGAAGCACCTCCGCGGGGCGGGTCAGCGCGGCGAACCCGTCGGCGACGCGCTCGACCGGGAGCGTGAGCCTCGGCAGGCCCCCGAGCACCAGCTCGCCGCTGCACGCCAGGCCGATCGCGGCCGTACGCAGCTCCTCCATCGACGTGGACGGGTGGATGTTGCCGATCTGGCCGCACCTGATCTCGATCCCGTTGTGATGGAATTCGTCGCCCAGCACCAGGCCCCGGCCCTCGCCCTGGTAGAAGCCCAGGGCCACGACCACGCCGCGTCGCCGGACAACCCGGATCGCCTCGTGCAGGGCGCCGGTCGAGCCCGTGCATTCGAAAGCCACCGGGATGCCGGCCGCGCCGTGCCGTCGCTTCACCAAAACGGCCACATCGGACTCCGCGCTCGCGTCGACCGGCTCGAGTCCGAGCTCGGCCGCCACCGCCAGGCGGGACGCGATGCGATCGACGAGGTACACCGGCGATGCTCCGGTGTGTCGGACGAGCTGCGCGGTGATCAGACCCACCGGCCCGGCTCCGAACACGACCGCCGGGGAGCCCACCTGCTGGCCCTCCGCGTACGCCACCCCATTCAGGCAGATCGGCGCCATCTGGGCGAGATCGACCGCGTCATCCCACGAAAGCTCGTCCGGCAGCTTCTGGCTCGAAACCTGCGCGGCGGAGAGCGACGCGAACTCCGTGTGACGCCAGCTGCCGAAGACCCGCGTCCCCGCCGGCACGTTTGACGAGCGGCTGTCGACCACCTCACCGGCAGCGCGATACCCGAAGGGGAGGGGAAACTCGAGGCTCGGCGCGCCGGCTTCGAAGAGCCGCAGCTCCTCGTTCCAGTGCTTGTGGAGATACACGTTCGTCGCGCCGCGCCCGTAAAAGGTCATCTCGGTTCCAGGACTGATCGCCGAGCGCACGGTCCGGACCCGGACCTGGTCGTCGGCGAGCGGGGTGAGCGGATAGTCGTGGCATTCGACCTCCCCGTTGTCGAGGATCTGCACCGTGCGGCCACCGATTTCTCCGCGCGCCAGGAGCGGCTCGATCACCGGCGGGATCATGCGCCGGGCACCTCGGCAGCGGCCGCCGCAGCGATCAGCCCGCGCAGGTGGCTCACCGCCGCAGGCAGCACTTCCTCCGCCGGCCCCGAGAGATGGCATTCCATCGAGGCGTAACCCCGGTAGCCGACCTCCGCGAGCGCGGCGAAGACCGGGGCGAGATCCAGATGGCCCTTCCCCGGTTCCAGCCGCTGCGAGTCGGCGAGATGCACGTAGCCCAGGGCGTCACCGCATGCGCGCAGGGCAGCGCCCAGGTCAGCCTCCTCGATGTTCATGTGGAAGACATCGCCCATGACCCGCACGGCGGGACTCCCGAGCGCGTTGCGGAGGCGTCGGGCATCGGCGAGCGTGACGCACACGCTGTTCTCGTAGCGGTTGATCGCCTCGAGCGCGATCGTCGCGCCGACCCGCTCGGCGTGCGCGCTCGCCTCGAGCAGGCCGTCCATGAAGAGCGACTCGTCGTCTGCCGCGCTCCGGCCCGTCCCGCAGTTGGGCAGATGGCGCGTGCGGCCATAAATCGGCACCAGGATGAGCGGCGCGTCGAGCTGCGCGCCGAGCTCGAGCAGCTCGCGGATATCGGCGCGGGCGGCACGCACCTGCTCGGGATCAGGGTCGATCAGCCAACCCCGATGGCCCGAGCAGATCGCGGACACCGTGACGCCCTCCCGAATCGCGTCCCGCGCGTGCTCCATGATCGGCTGGGAGGCGAGCTCGATCGCGTCGAAGCCCAAGCGACGGGCATTCGCGAAGCGCTCCGCGATCGTGCCGCCGGGCAGCAGGCCGTCCTGGATGGAGAGTTGGGTCATCGGCACGACCCGGGAACGGCGCTGCTCATGCCCACCACATCGCGGTTGCGGGCTCGGTGAGGACGGCCGCGCGCAACGTGGCGATGGCTCGCGACAGACCCTCATCGGTCGAGGCCAAGGGGTCCTCGTGCTCGATCGACAGCACATGGTCGTAGCCCACCACTCTCAGGGCGCTCACGAACCGCTTCCAGAACAGGAGGTCGTGGCCATCGCCCACGCTGCGGAAGACCCAGCTGCGGCGTGCAACGTCGCTGTAGCTCTCGAGGTCGAGCACCCCGTTGCGGGCCACGTTGTCCGGATCGAGCGCCGTGTCCTTGGCGTGCACGTGATAGATCGCCTTGCCCAACTCGCGGACGGCGACGATCGGATCGATCCCCTGCCAGAACAGGTGCGACGGGTCGAGATTGGCTCCGATTGTGTCGCCGACCTCGTCACGGAGCCTGATCAACGTCTTGGGGTTGTAGACCACGAACCCCGGGTGCATCTCGAACGCCAGCCGGATCCCCTGCTCGGCGGCAAAGCCAGCCGCCTGGTGCCAGTACGGCAGCACCACCTCGTCCCACTGCCAGCGCACGATCTCGCCGTACTCGGGCGGCCACGCGCAGGTGACCCAGTTCGGCTGTTTCGCGGAAGCGCTGTCGCCGGGACATCCGGAGAAGAGGTTCACGGTGCCGATCTCGAGTTCCGCGGCAAGGCGAACGGTGTGACGGAAGACCTCGTCGTCGCGGCGAGCGCGCTCCGCATCGGGGTGGATCGGATTGCCGTGGCACGACAGGGCGCTGATCACCAGGCCGCGTGAGCTGAACGCCTCGGCGAACACGCGTCGCGCGCCGGCATCGGCCAGCAGCTCGGCAGGCTTGCAGTGACGGTCTCCGGGGTAATTGCCGGCACCGATCTCGACCGCCTGCAGGCCGATCCCCACGATCCGATCCAGCATCGGCTCGAGCTCGAGGCTACCGAAGACCGGATCGAAGACGCCGATCTTCATCGTTCCGCCGGCGAGCGACGGATGGAGGCCGCGCCGCCAACCGCTCTGTCCGCCCGGTCCGCCCGGTCTGCCCGGTCTGCTCCGTCCTGGCTCCGCCCGGCAGCTTCCGCCACCCGAGCGCTCCCCGGTTCGGTCCTGCCCTCGATCCGGACCCACCGCTCCTCGCGGGCGCTCTGCAGCGTCGCACGCACGAATGCGAGGTGCCGCACGCCGTCTGCAAAGGTCGGGAGCGGGACATCGTCCGAGCGCGGCGACTCGCCCCGGATCCGCGCGTAGGCGTCGTCGAGCAGGTTTCGCAGTGCGTCGGACCATCCCTGGTTGTGGCCGGCGGGCAGCTGCGCCAGCCGCGCGGCCGATGGCGAGAGCGTGGCCGGGTCGCGGAGATGAAGCTCATTCGGACCGCCCGACCGCCCGATCCACAGCTGGTCTGGCTGCTCCTGGCGCCAGGTTGCCGAGCCGGCATTGCCCTCAACGGTCAGCTCCAGGTCGTTCTTGCGGCCCGCAGCCACCTGCGAGAGTGTCAGCGAGCCCGGCACGCCCCCTTCGAAACGCAGCAACAGGCTCGCCCGGTCCTCGGTGGTGACCGGTGCCCAGTCGCCGGTGCCCCCCGCGTGCGGGCCGTCACCATCGGCCTGGAAGGTCCGCTCGCCGCTGGGTGCCGGACGGCGGGGGTGCACGGTCCCCAGCTGTGCCATCACCGCCTCCAGCCGGAGCCCGGTGCTCAATTCAGCGAGGTCGATCCAGTGGGTACCGATGTCTGCGACCGTGCGCGAGGGTCCGCCGCGGTTTGGGTCGACGCGCCAGTTGGTCGACGTCGGCGAGATGAGCCAGTCCTGAAGGTATCGGCCGTGCACGCCATGCACCGCTCCGAGATCGCCGGACGCGATCCGGGCGCGCAGCTCGGCTACCATCGCGAAGAACCGATAGTTGTGACACAGGATCGAGAGGCGGTCCGTTCGCGCTGCGGCCGCGGCCAGCTGCTCGCCCTCCGACACCTGCAGGGCCAGCGGCTTCTCACAGATCACGTGCTTGCCGGCGCGCAGGGCAGCCAGCGCGACCGGCAGGTGCAGGTGATTCGGGGCGCAGACGTGGATCACGTCGAGATCCGCCGCCCCGGTGAGCTCCTGCCAGTCGGCGGACCAGCGCTCGACGCCGCTTAGCCGGGCAGCCTGGGCGGCGTGCGTCTCGCTTCCGGCGGCGAGGATCACGACTTCCACCCCGGGCAACCGCCGGAGGGCGTCGATGTGCTGCGCGCCGGAGAACCCGGCGCCGACGACGCCGGCCCGCAGTGTCCGCATCAGCGCCCAGCCGCCGGCCCGCCGACCGCCGCCGGCTCGGGACGACCGGGCCGGAGCCCGGCGTCGCCGATTCCGCCGCCTGCCGGGTCAATCGGGATCCGGGCGAGCGTGGCGGCCAGCTGCTCGCGAGAGAAGAGCTCGTCCGCCACCATGGCCGCAGCGCCCATCACCCCGCCCTGCTCCCCCAGCTCGGAGCGGACGATGCGCAGGTCCCTGGTCGCCAGGGGTAGGGAGCGTCGGTACACGGTCTCGCGGATGGCGGCCAGGAAGCTGTCGCCCGCCCGCGACACGCCTCCGCCGATCACGATCAGCGACGGGTTGAAGACGTTCACGACGCTCGCCAGCATGCTGCCGACCAGCGCCGCCGAGCGGTTCAGAAGCTCCACGCTGGCGGGATCACCGTGCGACGCGGACCAGGCAACCGACTCCGCGCTGAGGTGCCCCTCGCGCTCGAGGAGCGCGGCCAGGCGAGGACTCCGCCCCGCGCGAGCCACGAGCTCCGCGTCCCGCGCCACCGCCTGCCCGCCGGCCAGCGCCTCGAGGCAGCCGACGTTTCCGCAGCGGCAGGTCACGCTCCTGTCATCCGCCACCTGGATGTGACCCACGTCGCCGGCGGCGCCCTGGGCGCCGCGGTGAAGGACGCCGTCCGAGATCAGACCGGCGCCGATACCGGTCCCGATCTTCACGAACACGACGTTGCGGTGGCCGCGGGCTGCTCCCAGCCGCCAGTCGCCCATGGCCATGATGTTCACGTCGTTGTCGACCCACACCGGAGCGCCATAGCGCGCCTCGAACTCGGCTCGGATCGGATACTCATTCCAGCCCGGCATGATCGGGGGCGCGATCGGCCGCCCGGTGCCGAACTCCACCGGACCGGGGACTCCGATCCCGATGCCCCACACGGCCGGCGTGGGGTCCCGTTCTGACAGCAGCTCGCCGAAGAGCTCGTGCACCCGGCCGAGGATGACCTCCGGTCCGTTGGCCACGTCCGCGGGCTCGCTGCGGTGCGCGAGCACGGTCGCGTCCAGCTGCGCCAGGGCGACGTCGATGCTCGTGGCACCCAGGTCGGCGGTCAGCAGGAGGCCGGCGTCGGAGCGAAAGCGAAGGCGCCGAGCGGGCCGACCGCCGGTGCTGACACCTTCCCCTTCGTCGAGCAGGCCGGCGGCGATCAGCTCGGCGACGCGCTGGGTGACCACGGCGCGCCCGAAACCGGTGCGCTCGGCCACCTCCGACCGCGAGGCGGCGCCGTGCAGCCGGACGGCATCGAGCACGGCGGACGTTGCATCGCCCCCCTCACTGGCCATCCACTCCAGAGCGTCGCCCAGGTCTCGCGGCGCCTTTGGCATCGGAGCCAGTATAGTTTTGCGTGTCAACGGCGGAAGTGTGCGGAATGTATGCGAATCCGACACCCAGGAGGTGCCCCATGCCTGCCCGGATCCTCATCACCGGCGGCGCCGGGACGCTCGGGCAGGCGCTTGCGCCCGTCCTGCTGGAGCGGGGTGACCAGGTCCGTGCCCTGGACATCCGTGAGCCGACGAAGCCGACCCCGGGGGTGGAGTGGGTGACCGCCGACCTTCGGGAGGCGACCGTGATGGCCCAGGCTGTCGAGGGGGTGGATGCCATCGTGCACGCGGCGGCGTGGCACGGCATCCACCTGCGCGACCACCCCGCGAAGGATTTCTGGGAGCTGAACGTCGACGCCACCTACGGCGTCTACGCGGCGGCGGCCGATGCCGGGATCGAGCGGATCGTGCTGTGCAGCACGATGGGCGTCTACGGCGAGTCCCGGCGTCCCGCCGGCGACGGGCCGGCGGTCCGCATCCACGAGCGGCTACCGCTCCTTCCCGGCGATGTGTACGGGCTCTCCAAGGTGCTGGCCGAGCAGACGGCCGCCTACTTCGACCGAGCGCGCCAAGTGCGCGGAGTTGCGCTCCGCTTTGGCATGTTCGTTCCCGAGCCGTTCCTGCATGCCGGGATTCGCTTTCTGTACGGTGGCGTCGACGAGCGCGACGTCGCCGCCGCGGTGCTGGCCGCGCTCGAGGCGCTGCGGGACCGTCCGGCCGGCCGCTTCGACACCTTCAATATCGAGTCCCGGTTGCCGTACACCGAGGACGACGCCAGGCTCCTGCGGACGGACCCGATGACCGTGCTGGAGCACCACTGGCCGGATGCTCCGTCGCTGCTCGAGGCGGCGGGGGCCCTGCCGTGGGGGCCGATCAACGAGTGGTACGACATCGCCAAGGCGGGCGACGAGCTGAGCTGGCAGCCCCGATACGGCTTCCCCGAGTTCCTGGAGGCGCTCCGTTCCGGGCGAACCGAGATCGGCGACAGCAGCTCCTAGCCAGAATCGCGAGTCGCCGCCCGCACTCCGAGTCGGCGGCCATCGGCAGATGATGACCGGGCCGTAAGATGGGCACTCCATGTCCGCCTCGGCCCACCGCCCCGCCGTGCCTGCCGCCGATCCGGTCTTCGCCATCGAGGCGGACGACCTCGTCCGCAGCTACGAGACCCACACCGGCGTGCTCCGCCGCCACCGCCTCCACGTGGGGGCGGTGAAGGGCATCACCTTCGGCATTCGCTCCGGAGAGCTGTTCGGGCTCCTGGGGCCGAACGGGGCGGGGAAGACGACGACCATCAAGATGCTGATCACGCTTCTCCTTCCGACCAGCGGCACCGCGCGGGTGATGGGCTACGACGTGGTGCGGGAGACGCAGGCGGTCAGGGAGCGGATCGGCTACGTGTTCGGCGGCGACCGGGGCCTGTACGACCGGGTCAGCGCGCTCGACAACCTGCGCTACTTCGCCGAGCTGTACGGCGTCGATCCCGCCTTCCAGCAGCGACGGATCGCCGAGCTGCTCGAGCTCGTCGGGCTCAACGGCCGCGAGCGCGAGAAGGTGGAGGGCTACAGCCGGGGCATGCGGCAGCGGCTGCACATCGCTCGCGGCCTGCTCCACGACCCGCAGGTCCTCTTCCTCGACGAGCCATCGATCGGCCTCGACCCGGTGGGTGCCCGCGAGCTGCGCCAGACGGTGAGGTCGCTCGTCGAATCTGGCAAGACGGTGCTGCTCACCACGCACTACATGTTCGAGGCCGATGCGCTCTGCGACCGGATCGCGGTCATCAACGCCGGGCGCATCGTGGCGGAGGGAACCGGCGCCGATCTCAAGGCCACCGTGGCCAACCGGACGATCGTCGAGATCGAGACGTTTGGCGCAACGCCCGATGCAATCGAGCGGCTGCGCGCCGACCCCGAGGTGATCGCCGTCAACAGCGACCAGCGCGAGCAGAGCGAGATCTTCCTGGTCCAGAGCGAGACCGGCGCCCAGATCACCTCGCGGTTGCTGGCGGCGCTCGGCGACACGCGGATCGGCAAGGTCATCGCGCGCGAGCCGACGTTGGAGGACGCCTACGTGGACCTGATCGCCACCACCGGCGAGCCCGACGAGCGCAGCGCGCGGGCCGCATCGGTCCAATGAGCGGGCTGAATCGCGTGCGTCCCCTGCGGCTGGTCTGGTTCGTCACCTGGTTCAACGTGCGGATGCTGCTGACCAGCGAGTTCTTCATCCTCACCACCTTCATCACCCCGCTCATCTTTGCGACCCTGGCCTTCCTGCTGTTTCGCTCCGGAGGAGGAACCGCGGGCCAGACGCTGCTCTACGTCGCACTGGGCAGCGGCATGATGGGGGTCTGGAGCACCACGCTCTTCGGCTGTGGCGGGGCGATCGCCTGGCAGCGCTGGGAGGGAACCTTGGAGCTGCTGGTCAATGCGCCGAGCCGATACGACTTCATCCTGGCCGGACAGACGCTCGGGACGGTGGTGTTGGGCTTCTACGGCATCGTCGCCACGCTGGCGTGGGGCGTCGTCCTGTTCGGGATGCCGATCGAGGCGAGCTTCCCCCTGATGCTCCCCTTCTCGCTCCTCGCCGCGGTCATCTCACTCGGGGCGCTCGGGATGCTGATCGCCACCACGTTCGTCCTGTACCGGCACGCGAACGCGCTCGGCAACATGCTCGAGTACCCGATCTGGCTGATCGCGGGGCTGTTGGTGCCGATCAGCGCCCTTCCCTTCTGGGTGCGCCCGCTGAGCTGGCTGGTGGTGCCGACCTGGGGCATCGAAGCGATCCGCGGCGCAGCCATCGGTGCACGGCCGCCCTTCGGCCCGATCGCGATGTGCCTGCTGCTCGCGGTTGTCTACTACCTGCTCGCTCGGCTGATGCTGGTGGTGGTGCTCGCCAAGGCGCGACGAGACGCGACCCTCACCCTGCAGTGACCGGGGTGAGCATCTCCGTCCCCGCGGTCCGCATCCGGCCGCGCTCCGCCCGCGCCGCCTGGCGAACCTTCTGGCACGGCGGTCTGCTCTCCTACGGGATGCTCTTCAATTGGGCTCGCCCGTCGATCTACATCCCGACGCTGATCGTGGGCCCCACATTCCAGCTCCTGTTCTTTGCCGCGTTGGGCTCGTACGCGACCCACCGCTCGGCAGCGTACTTCGCCATCGGCAACGCGGTGCAGGCCAGCGCAATCGCCGGCGTGTTCGGGATGACCATGGCGATCTCCAACGAACGCTGGTTCGGAACGCTGCCGGCCATCCTGGCCACGCCCGCCAACCGCCTTGCGCTGTTCGCCGGCCGCTTCCTGCCGTTCCTGGCAAACGGGCTGATGGTGTCGCTGTACGCATTTGGGGTGGGGATCGTTTTCCTGGGCGTGCGCCTGGAGCTGCGCACCGTGGGGGTCGCTGCGCTTGCGCTGCTCGCCACCGTGTTCAGCTGCAACGCCATCGGCGCGCTGCAGGGCGCCATCTCGCTTCGCCTGAGGGACGGGCTGTTCGGCGCCAACCTGCTGGTCATGGCCTTCCTGCTCTTCTGCGGCGTCAACATTCCCGTCGCGGAACTCCCCGGCTGGATGCAGGTGATCAGCAATCTGCTGCCCTTTACGCACGGGCTGCAGGCGGTGCGAGAGGCGGCCACCGGCGCCGGGCTCGCGCAGGTCGGCGGCCTGATCCTGCTCGAGGTGGCGATCGGCGTCGGTTACGCGGTGCTTGCCTTCTGGCTCTTCAGTTACCTCGAGCACAGCTCCCGCAGGAACGCCACGCTCGAGGTCCGATGATCAACGGGCGAACCACCGCCCGTTGGTGGCCAGCGCCCAGATGGTGAACGCGTACGCGGCGATCACCACGATGCTGATCACCACTCCGCCTCCTGCATTCCGGGCAAATAGCCCCGGCAGGCTCAGCAGCCCGGCGATCACGGCCAGCACGATCCCCGTGATCCGTGCCCAGTTCTTGCCGGGCAGGACGTTGATCCCGGCGATCACCTGCAGCGCGCCGAAGGCGATGACGATCGCGGCGATGACCGCAATGAATCCGCCGACGGCACCGCCCAGGCTCCCGATCTGGGAGTTGAGGCCGGGCGAGTTGGCTGCGCCACCGATCGCGGCGGCACCGACCAGGAAGAGGAGTCCCAGCAGCAGGGTCAACACGCCGAGGACGATCATCACGATTCCGGCTGCGGTCACCGCGCCGGGGCGCGCCATCCGGGCGGTCGGCGCGTCGCCGCCCCAGTTCGCGGGTGGGGCGGCTGGAGGTGGCGACGCTGGCGGGTTGTCAGGCGGTGGCTGGTACGGCGCCTGCGGCGGAGGCGTGGAATCCGGAGACGGCGGCGGCTCGGGCGGCATCGGGGCGGTCATGCGGTTCCTCCCGGCGTGATGGGACGCTCCGGGATCGGAGCATCCGGCTCGACGGACAGTGTATCCAGCCCGCATGCGGCGGGATACCGCTCGCAACCAATCAACCGCTCGGTGCCCGGCTCACACCGGCGGCCGGCTCCACCACGTGAAAGCCGGCATCTCGTCCGGCCCACGCCGAATAGCGGTCGCTGACCGCGAGCGCCAGCGCAGGGACCGCATCGCGGCGAACGAGGTTGACGGTGCAGCCGCCGAAGCCGGCGCCGGTCATCCGCGAGGCCACGACCCCGGGAGTTGCGGCCGCGATCTCGACCAGGGCGTCGAGCTCCGGAGAGCTCACCTCGTACAGGTCGCGCAGGGACCGATGGCTGGCCGCGAACAGACGCCCCACCGCGGCGAGGTCGCCGGCTTCGAGCGCGGCAGCCGTCTCGAGCACACGCTGGTTCTCGTCCACCACGTGGCGAGCGCGGCGCAGCGCGACCGGTTCGAGCCGATCGGCATGCCGCTCTAGGAGCGGCCGGCTCACGTCGCGCAGGCTCCGGACCGACGGCTCGACCGCCGCCAGCGCGGCGACCGCCGCTTCGCACTCGGTGCGCCGTCGGTTGTAGTCGGAGGCGGCGAGGCGGCGAGCTGAGCGCGTGTCGAGCACGACCAGGACGAACTCGTCGAGCGGCAGCCGCACGGTGCGGAACTCGCCGGAGCGGCAGTCGAGGAGCAGCGCGGCGTCCGGGCGGCCTTGGGCCGACGCGAACTGGTCCATTAGCCCGCAGCGGACGCCGACGTACTCGTTCTCGGCACGCTGTGCCAGGCGGGCAAGCTGCGTGCGGTCGACCGTCGGGGCCGTGTCACCCAGGAGCGCCCATGCGGACGCCAGCTCCAGGGCGGCCGACGAGCTGAGCCCCGCCGAGATCGGGAGCGTGCTGGCAAGCAATCCCCGGAAACCCGATACCGGCAGGCCGGCCTCGTTCAGCGACCAGGCCACGCCCGCCACATAGTCGATCCAGCTCCCGCGCCTGCGCTCGTTCGGCGGCAGGTCCACCGCCGCGCGCTGGCCGTCGGCCGCAAGCGTCACGTCGGCCCGCTGCCGATCGGTGCGCGCGACCGCAATCCAGGTCTCCAGGTTGATCGCGGCGGGCAGCACGAAGCCCTGGTTGTAGTCGGTGTGCTCGCCGATCAGGTTCACCCTCCCCGGAGCACGCACCACCTCGATCCCGGACTCGAGCACCGGTTCCGCGGCGGCGAGGGCGGCGCGCAGCGCATCCGCATCGAGGGCGGTCGCCGGGATCAGCTGTCCGGTCACCGCAGGGCGGCGAGGTCGAGGGGCTCGAGCGCGCGCAGCCGGGCCGCCGTCTCCTCAGGCAGCGTGTCGTTGATGAACGCGCCGGCCCCTGCCTCGGAGCCGGCGAGGTACTTCAGCTTGGCCTCCGTCCGGTTGGGAGGATAGAACTCGAAATGCAGGTGGTAGGCGGCGTGGTCGTCTCCATCGGTCGGTCGCTGGTGAATGGCCATCACGTATGGCAGCGGGAAGCCGAACAGCGCGTCGTACTTCAGCAGGATCGCCTTCAGGATGCGGGCCAGCCCATCGGCTTCCTCGGCGCTCAGCTCGTGGAGCCAGCCGACGTGGCGCGTGGGGGTCAGATGCACCTCGTAGGGCCAGCGCGCGAAGAATGGAACGGTCGCAACCCACGTCTCGCTGGCGACGACGATCCGTCGGCCATCCGCCAGCTCCTCCGTGGCGAGGTCGCACCAGAGACACGAGTGGTGCGCCGACCGATGGGCGCGGCCGTTGTCCGCCTCCCGCCGCAGGATCTCCGGCAGGTGCGGGTAGGCGTAGATCTGGCCATGCGGGTGGTCCAGCGTGACGCCGATCGCTTCACCCCGATTCTCGAAGACGAATACGCAGGCGATCTCGGGGCGTGCGCCGAGCTCGAGCGTCCGATGGGCCCAGACCGCAATCAGACGACGCAGATGGTCGAGGTCGGCGCTGGCCAGTGCGGCGTCGTGGGGCGCTGTGTAGACCACCACCTCGCAGGTGCCGACAGCCGGCGCAACCGGGGTCAGCGCGGTGCCGGTCACCGCAGGTTCCGGGGGCCGGCGCTGGAGCGATGGGAATCGGTTCTCGAAAACCGCGATCTGGAAGTCGCTGCGGTCGATCTCGGTCGGCGGATGTCCCGGCCGGGTCGGGCACAGCGGGCAGAAGTCACGCGGCGGCAGGAAGGTCCGGTCCTGGCGGTGGGTGGCGGTGATCACCCAGTCGGCGAGTTGGGGATTCCAGCGCAGCTCAGACATCCATATCCCGCGGCGGCCCGGAAGCCTGGCTGCGGCCGGGTCGTTGGCCGCGGGCGCGCCCGGCCTCCGGTTTCTGCACCTCCGGCTCCGGCTCCGGCTCCGGCTCCGGCTCCGGCTCCGGCTCCGGCTCCGGCCAGCGGTAATACAGAAGGTACCGCCCGTCCTCGCGGTCGACGCGCTCGATCCGGAAGTCGCGGTACGGATCGGGATCGCCGGATGGCGGCACGCCCGGCAGGTCAGCAGCCATCACACGCCAGGGACCCGATCTCCCGCATACTGCCGGAGGGGGCATGCACCTTGCTTCGGAGCGATTGATGCGCGGAGTCTTCCTGCCCGGAGATCGGCGCCTCGAGCTCAATGAGGTCGGGCGACCGGCCCCGGGCCGTGGGCAGGTGCTCGTCCGCATGCGCGCCTCCTCGATCTGCGGCAGCGACCTGCGCGCGATCTATCGGCCCGTGGAGCAGGGAAGCGGCCCAGAGGCGTATCGAGGCGTGATCGCCGGTCACGAGCCGTCGGGCGAGATCGTCGAGATCGGCTCCGAGGTGAGCCGCTTCGGAGTCGGCCATCGCGTGATCGTGTACCACATCGCCGGCTGCGGCCTGTGCCACAACTGCCGGACTGGCTGGATGATCTCCTGCACCAGCCCCGAGCGCGCCGCGTACGGCTGGCAGCGCGACGGCGGCCATGCGCCGTACCTGCTTGCCGAGGAGCGCTCGCTGGTCGCCCTCCCCGACCAGCTCAGCTTCGTCGACGGCGCGATGGTGGCCTGCGGGTTCGGCACGTCGTACGCGGCCCTGCAACGGCTCGACGTGTCCGGCGCGGATCGCCTGCTGGTGGTCGGCCTCGGCCCGGTCGGACTCGGCACAGCGCTCCTCGGCCGTGCGCTGGGCGCAGAGGTGGTCGGGGTCGAGGCGATGCCCGCGCGGCGCGTGCTGGCCGAGCAACTCGGCTTCGGGGCGATCGTGGAACCGGGGCCGGGCGCGCTGGACGAGCTTCGCGCGCTGACCGGGGGTGACGGCTTCGAAGCGGTGGTCGACTGCTCCGGCCACCCCGACGGGCGGCTGCTCGGGATCGAAGCGGCGCGCGAATGGGGGCGCGTGGCGTTCGTTGGCGAGGGCGGCCGCGTCAGCTTCGACGTGAGCCCGCTGGTGATCCATCGGCAGCTGACGCTGGTCGGCTCCTGGGTCTGCAGCATCGGTCAGATGGAGGAGCTCGTGGAGCGGTTGGTGCGCTGGAAGCTTCATCCGGAGGTGATCGTCACCGACCGATTCCCGCTGGAGCGAGCCGCCGAGGCGTACCGGCTCGCCGACGGCGGCGAGGCCGGCAAGGTCACCTTCGTGTGGGATTGAGGACGTCATGAAGGCAGGGATCATCGTTCCCCAGGGCTGGACCGGCGAGTTCGCCGGCTGGGAGCCGCGCGCGGCGTGGGAGCGCTCGGTTGCGGTCGCCTGGCAGGCGGAGCAACTTGGATTCGAGTCAGTCTGGGCATTCGACCACTTCCATACCACGCCGCAGCCAACCGATGAGCTCACCTTCGAGTCGTTCACCTTGCTCACCGCGCTCTCGCAGCGCACCGAGCGCGTGCGGCTCGGCCAGATCGTGCTGTGCGCCGGCTATCGAAACTCCGCCCTGGTGGCCAAGATGGTCTCGACCCTGGACGTCCTGTCCGGCGGGCGCGTCGAGCTCGGCATCGGCGCCGGCTGGAAGCGCGACGAATGGGAGGCGTATGGGTATGGCTTCCCTGCCACCCGGGACCGGCTCGACGGGCTCCACGACGCGCTGGAGGTGATCACCCGCATGCTGGGGCCCGGCCGCGCCGCCTACCAGGGCGAGCACGGCGAGGTGCGGGACGCGATCAACGAGCCCAAGGGCGTCCAGCAGCCGCGGCCACCGATCATGGTCGGCGGCAACGGCCGCGAGCGGACCTGGCGGCTCGCCGCCAGATACGCCGACGAGCTCAACCTTGACGCCATGGCGCCCGACGACCTGCAGGAGGCGCTGGACGTCATCGGGAGCCGATGCGATGAGATCGGCCGCGATCCGGCCTCGCTGCGCGTCTCGCTGCATGTGTGGTGGCAGCAGCATCCGGCCGCCGGGACGGCTCGGGTCGAGCTGCTGCAGCGGGTCGCCTCGCTGGGCATCGCCCGGGTGATGACCCTGGTCCGCGATTCGGTCGAGACCGATGAGGCGCTGGAGTCTTTCGCCGCGGACTGCCGGTCGGCGGGCGTCGAGCTCGCCTGACGTATCGGACACCCCGGCCCTCGCGTCGGACGGCGTGCTCATCGCGCGGTCACGGTTTCGCCTGCGGCCGATCGGTCGGCCCATCGATGACCGGCCTGCCGGCGACGAAGCGTAGCCGATCGAGCCACATCGAACGCTCCAGGAAGTTCGGGTCCCACGCGTGGTAGAGCACCCACAGGCTGCCGTCCGGCGCGGTCACGATCGTCTGCCCGCCGGGGCCCTGCGCCCCGGCCGCGTCGCGTGTCTTGAGGATAGGGTTTCCGACTGCGTCTCGATATGGCCCGAGGACCCGTGGGGCGGTCGCGTAGCCGACGGCATACGTGCCATCCGCGTAGTTTCCGGCCGAGTAGAAGAGGAAGTAGGTGCCGTCGTGCAGGAGGAGGGTCGGGGCCTCGACCACGGATCCCTCCCATGCCTGGTCGTTCGTCTCCCCCAGGTCGGTCGGCGTGCCGGGTACGAGAGATAAGCCGTCGGCGCTGAGGCGCTGTCCCCAGATGCGGGTCGGCATCTGGCAGCAGTTGCCGTCGCTCTTCCAGATCAGGTAGCGCGTGCCGTCGGCATCGGTGAACGGAAACGGGTCGATCGATCCGCCGAGCTTGGGCTGGCAGACCAGGGGTCCGCTGCTTCGGTCGCTGAACGGTCCAGCAGGGCTCGATGCGACCGCCACCGATACGCACTGGCTGCCGGTCCCATCGGGACGGATGAGGTTCGGGTCGCGGGTCGTGTAGTACATCACGTACCCCGCCGAGGTCCGCCGCACCTCAGGCGCCCATGTGTCCCCGGTCGACCACGTGGCGAGCTTGGGGAGCACCTCGTCCAGGTACTCCCAGTGGACGAGGTCGGTGGACCGGGCGGCCTGCAGGTTGTCGCCGTTGCCGGTGGTCGCGTACGCGTACCAGGTGCTCCCCACCTTGAGCGCTCCGGGATCCGGGAAGTCCCGGCCGAGCACCGGGTTCACGAACTGGTTCGGAGCGAGGGCGGGGGCCGGCGAGCCTGAAGCCGCCGGGAGGATGGATGGCGACCGGAAGCCGGGGGTCACGCTGCCGCCGAGCGTGCAGGCACTGACGGCGAGAAGGCTGGCCACCGGCGCAACGGCGCCGCGCAGGAGCGGGGCGGGCATCAGACGACCCCGGTCTCGCGGGTATGCGGCGCCCGCGGCGAATCGGCGGCGCGCTGGATCAGCGCCTCGAGGAGCGCGGTCGGCACGGGACCTGTCTCCGGGCTGACACGCAGGGTGGTGAGCGTGATGCGGCCTCGACCCTGTGGGAAGCTCCAGACCAGCGCCGCCGGAGCGTGGACCCAGCCGACGAACATCCCCGCCGGCACCTCTGCGGCATGCAGCTCCGGTTCGTATCCGAGCAGCACGTGGTCAGGAAGGACCAACTCGTACGCGAGGTCCAGGAGCGGGCGCCGCGGCAGGCCGGGGAACGAGCCGGGCAGGAGCCAGCTGTAGCTCGTCACCCAGTCGCCATCCCATGCACTCCGCTGCCCGGGGAAGCCCGCCTCCGGGAAGCGGCGGAGCTGGACCTGCACGCGCCGGTCGAGCTCCAGGCCACTGGCGATCGCCTCACGACTGCGTACCACGGCCAGCAGGTGATGTCCCCGGTCGGCCCAGGCGACCTCTCGCTCGGTGACCTGGGCAGTGATCAGCACCTCCGCTCGCCCTCGGTCGACGATCTCGTGGCCGAGTGCCGTGACCCGGTTCTCCAGCTGCCAGATCTCCAGCGCGTCGTCGATCGCCAACGCGCGCCGGTGTGCGGTGCGCCGCATCGTCGACGGCAGGACGGCGATCCGATGCTCGTCGGTCGCGCGCTGCACGCCATCGGCGTCATACGCGGCCACTGCGACCTGGGCGTCGCACGTGGCTTGCACATCGGGAAGCGTCAGCTCCACTCGGCCCAGGCTCGAGGCGCCATACGTCGGCCACGATCCGCAGCTCACGACGCCAGTCCGCTGCTGGCCATCGTCCAGCGTGACCCGCCACTCGACGCGACCCCCTGCAGAGCCGGCGGCCGGCCCGTAGGCGGACAGGGTCAGCTCGGCGGCCAGCGTCGCCCCGCCCCAGGCGTCGTATCGCTCCAGGTCGAGGATCACCGCGTCCGGGGCGTTGAGCGCAGAAAGTCGCTCGTGAAACGACTTGGGTCGCCGATCACAGTCGAGCAGGCCGTTCGCCTCCCAGTACGCATCGGTCAGCTCGGTGATCACGTAGCCGCCGATGCTGGTGTGGCGTCGGAGCTGACCGATGGCGAAGTGGAGCCCGTCGAACTGGTGGCGCTGGGTGGCATCGGCCAGATCGTCGAGGTCGGTGAAGATCCTGTCGAGGCCCAGCTTCTCGAAGCGCCGGGCGATGCCCGCCGGCCGGAAATGGCGGTGGCCGGTCTCGAACCACCACGGCTGCCGACCGCGATCGCCGGTCAGCTCGCTGACCCGCGGCAGCCCCCAGCCACCGAACTCGCTGAGCACGAGCGGCTCCGTGCCCCGCGGCCGAGCGTCGCCGTTCGGGCTCCACAGCCAGGCGGGACGCCGAGCGTAGTCGGCCACGGCACTGCGCCAGCGAACCGCGTTGTCGGGGACCCCGTGATAGAGGTGGAAGTCGGCGAGGTCGGTATCGAGGTGGAAGTTCGGCGTCTCCTCCGTCTCGCAGGCCGAGTTGTCGACCACCAGCCGTGTCGGGTCCTCCGATCGCAGCCAGCGGACCATGCCGAGCAGCCACTGCCGATCTCGCGCCTCGTGGCGCAGGCGCGTCCCCCAGTCCTCGTTGATGATCGTCCAGATCACGATCGAGGGGTGGTTGCCCATCGCCTCGACCATGGCGCGCAGCGCCTCGCGGCCGCGTGCGGCCGCGGCGAGCGAGAATCGGCTCCAGTTCGGCAGCTCGCACCACAGCAGGATGCCCGCCTCGTCGGCTGCATCGAGATACGCAGGGTCGGGGGCCTTGATGTGGCAGCGCAGCAGATTGAGCCCCATCTCGCGCGCGAGGCGCATCTGCCGGTCGAGGAACGGCCTCGAGGGAGGCGTGGAGATCGTCTCGTCGTAGAAGTCCTGGTCGAGCGCGCCGATCAGGTAGATCGGACGCCCGTTGAGGATCACGCGGCCGTCCCGGATCGCGATCGAGCGCATCCCGAAGCGCTCCGACAGGCCGTCGACCGGCCGTCCGTCTCTGAGCAGGGTGGCGTCGACCCGGTACAGATTCGGGACGCCGATGTCCCAGGCGCGCGGCTGGGCCACGTCGAGCGACACCTCGCCGGCCGCATCGCCTGCGTCCGCCACCTCGAGCCGGATCGGGGCACCGACCGGCTCCCCGTCCGGGTCGCGCAGGATCAGCTCGAGCGAGAGGGCTCCGCTCCGCGAGTCGTCCGGTTCCGCGTCGAGCTGAGCGAGCGGCTCCCCGACCACCGACCAGCGCACCAGCGCCCGGCGCTCGGCGAGCGCGGGCCGGATGCGTAGGCGCCCGAGCCGCGTGGTCGGTACCGCCTCGATGCGGACCGACTGCCAGATCCCGCTGGTGCTCGAGTACCACGTCTGCTTGCCGTGCGGCAGCTCGGCGATCGACAGCTCGGGATCGGGCTCCTCGGCGGCCTGGCCCTGCTCGACGCCGAACACCGGGTAGTCGTGGATGGCGTTCATCGGGTTCGTGACCCGCACCACGACGTCGTTCTCTTCCCCAAAGCGAACGGCGTGGCCGGCCTTCAGGTCGAACGGCGTGTAGCCGCCCTCGTGCTCGCCGATGCACATCCCGTTGACCCAGACCGTGGACCGATACATCACCGCACCGAAACGGACCAGCACCTGTCGGCCACGCCAGTCAGCGGGGATCTGGATCCGGCGGCGATACCAGGCGGTGACGATTCGGTACGGGTCCGGGACCTGCGCCTCCCAGCAGCTGGGGACGCTGATCGGTTCGCCGTCAGGCAGCGTCTCGGGGGTGAGCAGCCGGTCGGGATCCCGAATGAACCGCCACTCGCCGTCGAGGTCGATGGCGGGGCGCCGAAACGACATCAGCCCTTGATGCCCGCCGATGTCACGCTCTGAACGATCCAGCGCTGGGCGACCAGGTAGACGACAAGCACCGGGATGGCGGCCAGCACGGCGCCCGCCATCAGCAGCCCGTACTGCGCGGTGAACTGGCCCTGCAGGGTGGCGAGCCCGGGTGGCAGCGTGCAGCCGTCGCCCTGGCACGCGATCAGCGGCCATAGGTAATCGTTCCAGAAGGCGAGGAAGGTGATCACGCTGAGTGTCGCGATCGCCGGTCGCGCCAACGGCAGCACCACCGACCGGAAGGTCCGGAAGCGGTTGGCCCCGTCCACGTACGCCGCTTCCTCCAGCTCCAGCGGGATGCCCAAGAAGAACTGCCGCATGAAGAAGACGCCGAACACGCCCGCCAGCCCGGGAAGCATCAGCGCCGGAATGGTGTTGTACAGCCCCAGCCAGTTGATCACCAGGAACTGCGGCACCAGGAACATCACGCTGGGCAGCAGCAGAGTGGTGATCAGCGCGCTGAACAGCAGCCCCTTGCCGGGAAAGTCGATCCGCGCGAACGCGTAGGCGGAGAGCGAGGTCAGCAGCACCGACAGGAGCGTCCCGACGCCGGAGACGATGGCGCTGTTCAGCAGCCAGCGGAAGACCGGCGTGTCGCCGCTGGTGCTGAGGATCTGTCGGAAGTTGTCGAAGGTCGGGCGCTGCGGAATCCAGCCGGTATCCACGATCGCGTCCGTCGGACCCTTCAGCGAGGTGGAGACCATCCACAGCAGCGGGACGATGAAGAACAGCGCGATCAGGATCAGCACCGCGAACAGCCCGATGCGCGCGGGCCTTAGGCGACCGGACCGCGACGTGCCGTGTCCGGCCGGACGCATGACGGGCGTGTCCGCGGCTCGTTCCACCCTGGCTATGCCCGCTCCGAGGCGAAGAATCGGAAGTTGATGACGCTCACCACGACCATGATCAGGGCCACCACCATCGCCATCGCAGCCGCCTCGCCCAGCTCGTAGCGACCGGTCCAGCCCGTGTTGTAGATGTAGAGCAGCACCGGCGTCGTCTCGTTGACCGGAGGCCCACCGCCGGTCATCAGCTGCGGCTGGCCGACCAGGTTGAAGGAGGCGATCACCTGCAGGGTGACGACCAGCAGCAGGATCGGTCGCAGGCTGGGCACGGTGATGCTGCGGAACTGCTGCCAGCGGCTCGCCCCGTCGATCGAGGCCGCCTCGTAGAGGTCGAGCGAGATGGCCTGGATGCCGGCCAGCAGGATGATGGTGTTGAAGCCCACGGTCCACCACACCGTCGCGACCAGGATCGAGATCCACGCCCACGGGTTGCTGCTGAGCCAGCTGGGCGGCGTGATGCCGATCCCCTTCAGCCCGTTGCTGATCAGGCCTCCCTGGTCCTGGAGGATCCACCACCACAGGACGCCGATGACCGCCACCGAGAGCGTCCACGGCGCGAAGTACAGGCCGCGGAAGAAGTTCCGGCCCCGGAAGCGATTGTTGAGCAGCACCGCCAGCAGCAATCCGACCCCGACCAGGGTCGGCGTGCTGAGGATCACGAACAGGACCGTGTTCCACAGCCCCTGCCAGAAGAACCCGAAATGGATGCTCTGCGGATCGATGAGGTTGATGTAGTTCTGGAGCCCGACGAACGGCGAGCTGGGGCTCACCTGGTCATAGGCGAACAGGCTGATCCACAGGCCGAACACGAAGGGGATGCCGATCAGCCCGATGAAGACCAGCAGGTGGGGAAGCACGAAGAGATACGGCGTGTACCACTTCTCGCCGATGCGCCTGCGGCGTTGCGTGTCACCGCCGCGCGTGACCGGCGCGGCAGCGCCCGGGATGGCGGTCATGCCGGCATCCCCGACCGCCGGGCCGATGTCCGCGCTGCGGGTCTCACGACGGTACGGCTAGAAGCCGTACTTCTGCTTGTTCTGCCGGAGGATCATCAAGTAGCGCGCCGCCGACTCGTCGAGCGCGGCCTTCGCGTCCTTCTTGCCGTTGATCACCGCCAGCACGGCCTCCCCCGCGCCGCCGGGACCAAAGAGCATGTCGGCCGCTGCCGGAATGGCCGGGAAGAAGCGAGCGTCGTCGATCTGCTTGGCAATCGACGATTGGGCGGGGAGTGCCTTGAACGCCGCCGAGTCGCGGACCGACTTGCGCGCCGGAAGCTGTCCGGCCTTGGCCCACTCCACCGAGTGCGTGCTGAACCAGTCAATGAAGTAATAGGCCGCCTGGCGCTCCTGCGCGCTCATCCCTTTGCGCGACGTGACAGCCAAGGTGTGGGAGCCAGACCAGGTGCCCTTGCCGAAGATCTGGGGCAGCGGCCCAGCGCCGAGCTTGTCCTTAAGGGCGTCCTGGTAGCGGGTCGTCTGCCAGATCCCCGACCAGACCATCCCGTTCTTGCCCTGCGCGAAGGCCGCGATCTCCGAGTCGCTCTGCACGTTCTTCGGCGAGACCTTCAGGTCGTTGATCAGGGCGCGCAGCCACTCGACGGCCTGGACCCCCGCCTGGCTGTTGTAGGTGGCCGCCGTGTAGTCGGCGTTGGTCCACTGCCCGCCGCCCTGGTAGAAGACCGATGCCCAGGCGGTGCCCGACAGGAAGACCCCGCCCGGGCCGCTGGTCACTACCATGAACCCCGGGACGCCGGTCTTGGAGGTGATCGCCTGGGCGGCCTGCTCGAACGACGCCTTGTCGGTCGGCGGCTTCTCCGGGTCGAGCCCGGCCTTCTGGAAGAGGTCCTTGTTCCAGTAGAAGGACTCGGTGTGCTCGTCGAGCGGAATCGCCCACGCCTGGCTCTTGTAGTGGATGTCCTTCCAGATCTCCTCGGTGAAATCGCCGCCGGACAGGTTCAGGAGCTTCACCAGGTCGTCCATCGGGGTCAGGATCCCGTCGGCGGCGTTCTGCGGGATGGCGTCGACGTGCATGACCGCGATGTGCGGCAGGTTGCCCGACTGCTTGGCGGTCCGGATCTTCTCGTAGTACGGCGGGTTCGGAAAGGTCGTGACCTTGACCTGCACGTTCTTCGTCTCGCCGTTGAACTGCTGGACCATCGTCTTGGCGAAGTTGCCGTCCGGCCCGCTCCATGGATTCCAGAAGTCGAGGCTGACCGCGGTCGAGGGTGGGGCCAGGCTGGCGATCGCGGCCTGCGAGCCAGCCGGGCCAACGCTCTTGCTCGAGCCGCAGGCGGCCAGCAAGGGACCGAGCGCCAGCGTTCCGGCCCCGATGCCGGCCAGGCGCAGGGCTTCCCGACGGGAGAGCCGCTGCTCCCTGACCTCGTCGATCAACTGCGCAAGGCGATCCTGTTCCACGGTCGACTCCCTCTCTCTCGATGCGGCGCGTATCTACGTCGAGGACAGCTGACGGACGCAGTCATCCGCGAAACGGGGAACCGGGTGCTATGTGGACAAAGCTAGCACGTCATTCAAGACGCCGACGCCCCACGGCGCCGATGAGCACGCTCACCAGACGCGCGGCGACGAGGGCGGTGATCTCGTTGCGGTCGAGCTGTGGGGCGAGCTCGGTGACCACCGCTCCGACCACCCCGAACCGCGTCCCCACGCCGACCAGCAGATCGCGTACCTGCGCATAGCTCATCCCGCCCGGAGCGGGAGCACTGACGCCCGGGGTGACCGATGGGTCGAGCGCATCGAGATCAAGCGCGATGAAGACCGGGTGCGCGGCGGGCAGCTGATCGAGGACCAAGTCGGCGCCGTGTGCGTGCAGGTCGTCGACGGTGACGAGCACGTTTCCGGCGCCTCGGGCATCGGCGACGTCTCCGACCCGAGCGCTTCCCACGCCCCGCAGCCCGACCTGGACGATGCGTGCCACGTGCGCCATCTCCGAGGCGCGCCGCATCGCCGAGGAGTACCCCTCGCGCACGCCGGCCACCTCGTCGCGGTAGTCAAGGTGGGCGTCGAACTGCAATACCGTCAGCGCGTCGATGGCGCCGAGGCCGCGAAGCACCGGGATCGTGATCGAGTCGTCACCACCGAGCACGATCGGGACGGCACCGGCAGTCACCAATCGGGCCACCTCTTCCCGGGTCTCCTCGGGGCCGGCCAGGTCTCCGCCGTCGTGGATCCGGAGCGTGGCGCCCGCCGGCAGGAGCGGGCCATCCAGGTCGAAATCGTGGTGCCCGACGAATCGTGCCAGTCGCTGGGAGCGCCGCCGAATCGCCGCCGGCCCCTCCACGCAGCCATCCGCCGGGCCCGGTACCGGGTAGGAGACGCCTCGAGGCGCACCGATGATCACCGCGTCGCCACGGCCCGGCGCCCCGCGGAGGACCGGGACGCCCATAAAGGTGCCGGCCTGCTCACTCGGCGGCTGCATCGCCGACGAGTATAGGCACCCGCCCTCGGGACGGCCGGCGTCAGGGTGAGCCGCCGTCGGGGTGATTCTCACCCTTACAGGTGCCGAATCTCCTCCGCCTCGACGCCAGGAACGACCCGCTCGCAGGTCGGGCAGTACCACCGCGCCTCCACGGGCGTGCCGCACGCCGCATGACGGATCGGCTCGGCGTCACGGCTCACGCGCGAGCCCCAGTCGGCGAGCAGCCGCAACGCGCCGGCAAGCTCCTGGCCTTCCGCGCTCAGCTCGTACGCAAGGCGCAACGGACGCTCGGTGTACGGCCGCGCGACGACGACCCGCTCCCCTTCCAGGCGTCGGAGGCGATCCGCAAGGATGTTCGGCGCGATGCCTGGCACATCGACCTGCAGCTCGTTGAAGCGGCGTGCCCCCGCGAGCAGCGCCTCCACCACCAACAGGCTCCACCGATCTCCGACACGTTCCAGCGCGGCGGCGAGCGGCGACTGCGGATGGGCCACGGCGCGATCGTACGCCATCGCTTGACATTGCCGCCGCAACGAGTAACTTGCGACTTGCAAGTCAGCAGGAGATACCGATGGGTGCACTGGAAGAGTTGGGACAGGCGATCTCGGAGATCGCAGACAAGGTCGGCCCGTCGACGGTCGGCGTCGGCAACCGATGGCGCGGCGGGTCGGGGATCGTCATCGACCCCGGAAAGATGCTCACCAACGCGCACAACCTCCACGGCGATGAGATGACCGTCTACTTCGCGGATGGCCGAGAGGCACCCGCAAGGGTGCTCGGCGTGGATGCGGACAGCGATCTTGCCGTTCTCGGCGTCGACACCGGCGGCGCGACTCCGCTCTCGTGGGGAGAGCCGGGTGCGCTGAAGATCGGTGGCGCGGTGGTGGCGCTCGGCAACCCGGCGGGCCGCGGGCCGCGCGTCACCTTCGGCTTCATTAGCGGTATCGGCCGCTCATTCCGCGGGCCGCGCGGCCGGAGCATCGGCGGCAGCCTCGAGCACACCGCGCCGCTCGCTCCCGGCTCGTCGGGCGGCCCGATCGTCGATACCGAGGGGCGTCTGCTGGGGATCAACACCAACCGGCTGGGCGGCGGCTTCTATCTGGCGATCCCCGCCGACGAGGCGCTGCGTGACAAGGTCACCGCGCTCGGGCGCGGCCAGTCCCCGAGTCGACGGCGCCTCGGTGTCGGGCTGGCCCCGGCGCGCGTCGCTCGCCGGCTGCGACGCGCCGTCGGCCTCTCCGAACGCGACGGGCTGCTCGTGCGGGAGGTGGAGGAGGGATCGCCGGCAGCGGCGGCGGGCATCGCCGAAGGCGACCTCATCGTGGCGGCCGCCGGTCGGCCGGTGACCACCGCGGACGACCTGTTCGAGGCGATCGGATCGGTCAGCGGGCAGGCACCCTTGGAGGTCGGCCTTGTGCGCGGCACCGAGGAGCGGACCGTCAGCGTCGGGGCAGCCTGAGCCCCGGCAGGCTGCTGGCGGAGGAGCGTCCGATCGCCTACGGTTGAGCCTGTGGCCAGGCCAGGAGGATCCGCCGGGGCAGCCCTTCCCCTGGGCAGCGCTGCGGCGCGCAGCGCCTGGCCGAGCCTGACCGCGATCGTGGTGGCCGGCTGCTCAGGCCTGGGAACGACTGCCAGTCCCTCGCCGACCCTGTTTCATGACACCGCCCTGGCGGCGGTGTCGGCGCAGCTCCAGGCGGAGCGCGGGATGCGGTTTGCGGTCGCCGGCCCGCACCATGTGGTGGGAACCACACCCGACGGCGTGGAGCTCGACCTGGTCGGCGCAGACCCCGTCGAGCAGGTGGTGCTCAGCGTTCCACTGGACAACGCGGGCGCGGCGGAACGCACCGCGCGTGCGTACCTGCCGTACGTCGCCGACGCCACTGGGTTGCCGGAGGTTCCGCTCGCGGCGGCCGTGACCGATGCCCTGCGCGGCTGGGCCGGGGGCGTCGGCCTCCGGAAGCACGCGACGGTCGACGGACGCGCGGTCCGGGTCGAGACCAGCGGACCGCCGGCCTACATGCTGGTGGTCGTCACGGCTCCGTAGCCTACGTCCGCACCGCGGGACCCCACCAGACCGACGCCGCCAACACTGTGTAGAGGCCGATCAGCAGCAGCCCCTCGAGCCACGTGCTCTCGCCGTCGGCGGTGATCACCGCCCCTAGGACCGCGGTGAGCACGAGCGCCGCGGCGAGCAGCGGGGGGAGCACCAGGCTGAGCGGCACGGGCCCGATGAACAGGCTCAGCAGGACGAGCACGGGCGTGAGTGCGAGCGCCACCTGCAGGCTGCTGTTCAGGATCAGGCTGACTGCCAGGTCCGACCGGTTGCGGATGGCCATCTGGACCCCGACCACGTTCTCCACCGCGTTTCCGGCGATCGCGACCACGACCAGCCCGACAAACGCCTCGGAGATCCCCAGCCCACCCATCGCCGGGCGGAGCGCCTCCACGAACCAGTCGGACATCAGGGCCGCGAGGGTTGCGCTCCCGGCAAGGAACGCGACCACCAGTCGCATCGGCCACGTCTCGCCTCCGCTCTTCGCCGCCGCGTCCTTCGGGCCGCCGAGTGAAGCCGGGATGCTCGCAATGAAGACGACCAGCAGCACGATCGCGACGATCACCGACAGCTCCGTGCCGTGGCCGGCGTCGGGTGCCCCGGACGCGGTCGCGACCGCGGGGATCACGAGCGCCGCCGCCGCCAGCAGGAGCAACGCGGCGATCCGCCGGGACGTCGGCGCGTGGAAGCGCTGCGTCCCATTGCGCAGCCCGCCGAACAGGAAGGCGGCGCCGAGCACCAGGAGCGAATTGGCGAGGATCGAGCCGATCAGCGCCGCCTGGACCACGACCACCAGCCCCGCTCGCAGGGCAAAGATGCTGATGAACAGCTCTGGCAAATTCCCGAGCGCCGACTGCAGGACGCCGGTGGCGCCCGGGCTGAGTCGGCGACCGAGCTGATCGGTGCCCTCGCCGACCAGGAACGCCAGCGCCGCCAGCCCGATGGCCGATGTGACGAAGGCGGGAATCGCTCCGAGGCCGGCGACCCGAACGATGAGGGTCAGCAGCGTGGCCGCGACTGCCAGCACCCCGATGGCGATCGGCGCAGCGCCGATGGCGCTTCTGGCGGTGGGGGTGGACGGGTGAGTCATCGGCCGCGGAGCAGGATACCCGCTGGCTCGTCGGATCCGGAGCGTGCGACGCTAGACTCGGGCCATGATCGAGTCGGCACGGGTCATCGGTGCGGGCCGCGCAGGCCGGACGCTCGGCGCGCGCCTCTCGGAACGGGGCCTGACCGTGCGCATTGGCCGAGAGGCCGCCGCCGACGCGGACCTCGTCCTGATCTGCGTGCCGGACGCCGCCATCGCCTCGGTCGCAGTGTCGGTTCCCTCGGGGCCGTGGCTGGCGCACGTCAGCGGGGCGACCTCCCTGCATGCGCTCGACCCGCACCGACGTCGCTTCAGCGTCCATCCGCTGCAGACGCTGACCCTCGAACGCGGTCCGGAGCAGCTCGACGGCGCGTGGGGCGCCGTGACCGCCGACACCGATGAAGGGCGCGAGCAGGCGACCTGGCTGGCCACCACGCTGGGCCTCCGCCCGTTCCCACTCGCCGACGAGGACCGGGCCGTGTACCACGCCGGTGCGGCGATCGCGGGCAACTTCCTGGTCACGTTGTACCGGGCGGCCGCTCGACTGCTCGACGAAGCGGAGGTGCCTGCGGAGGCCCTGGTCCCACTCATGCGGCGCACGATCGACAACGGCTTCCAGCTCACCGGACCGATCGCGCGCGGAGACTGGACCACCGTCGAGGCACACCTGGCGGCGCTGCGCGAGCGCGCCCCGGACCTCGAGCCGCTGTACCGACAGCTGGCGGAGGCGACCCGACCGTGAGGTCGATCAGCCGCATCGGAGAGCTGCGGGAAGCTCTCGCGCCCGAGCGCGCGCGCTCCGAGATCGGCCTGGTGCCGACCATGGGTGCCTTCCACCCGGGGCACCTGAGCCTATTCGATGCCGCGCGCCAGGCGGGCGGCCTGGTGGCTGTCAGTATCTTCATCAACCCCGCCCAGTTCGGAGCCGACGAGGATCTTGCCCGCTATCCACGCGACCTCGAACGCGATGCTCGTCTCGCGGAGGACGCCGGGGTCGATGTGCTGTTCGTGCCCGACGCCGACGAGATCTACCCGCCCGGGTTCGACACCTGGGTCGACGTGGGCGAGCTCGGGTCGCTGCTCGAAGGTGCGGCGCGACCCGACCACTTCCGTGGGGTGGCCACCGTCTGCCTGAAGCTGTTCGAGATCGTGCGGCCAGCGCGTGCCTACTTCGGCCAGAAGGATGCCCAGCAGGCGGCGGTCGTCCGTCAGATGGTGCGCGACCTGGATCTCGATCTGCAGCTCGACGTGCGACCGACCGTGCGCGACGACGACGGTCTTGCCTGGTCGTCGCGGAATGCGTATCTCTCGCTCGAAGAACGGACCCAGGCGCTGGCGCTGCCGGCAGCGCTGCTCGCTGGACAGGAGGCGTATCGTCGGGGCGAAGATCCGGTGCCGGTGGCTCGCCGCCGCCTTGGTGCGCTGACCGCTGACTACCTCAGCGTCGCCGACTTCGGCGGCCCGACCCTGGTCGCGGCGGTGCGCGTGGGCACCACGCGGTTGATCGACAATGTGCGCCTCGATGAGGAGAAATCGGCATGACACTCGAGCGCGGAAGGGAAGCGTCGAAGCCCAAGCCCGTCAGCCTGAGCGAGCTGGGCGACATGAAGCGGCGTGGCCAGAAGATCGCCATGGTGACCGCGTACGACGCCCCGAGCGCGCGGCTCGCCGAGGAGGCTGGGCTCGATATCGTCTTCGTCGGCGACTCGGCGGCGAACAACGTGCTCGGGTACGAGGGCACCACCGCGATCAGCATCGAGGAGATGCTGATCCTGGCCCGCGCTGCTCGCCGCGGCACCCACCGGGCGTTCTTCATGATCGACATGCCGCTCGGCACATTCCAGATCTCCGATGAGGATGCGGTGCGCAACGCCGTGCGATTCGTCAAGGAGGCAGGTGCCGACGCCGTGAAGCTCGAAGGTGGTGGAACATCGGTCTCCCGAGCGCGCGCCATCGTAGCGGCCGGCATACCGGTGATGGGGCACATCGGCCTGACTCCGCAGTCGGCAACGATGCTGGGCGGCTATCGGGCCCAGGGCCGGACCGCGGTCAAGGCTCGCCAGCTGTTCGCCGATGCGCTCGCGCTGCAGTCGGCCGGTTGTTTCGCCATCGTGCTCGAGGCCGTACCGGCCCGGGTGGCAGCGCGGATCACCGAGGCGCTCGCCATCGCGACCATCGGCATCGGTGCCGGGGTCGAATGCGACGGCCAGGTCCTCGTCTGGCACGACCTGCTGGGCATCAACCAGGGAAGGCTCCCCCGCTTCGTGAAGCAGTTCGCCGCGGTGGCCGACGAGACGCGTCGAGGCCTGCGCGCCTACGTCGAGGAGGTCCGCGCCGGAACCTTCCCGACCGAGGCCCAGACCTACGCAATCAACGACGAGGAATACGCGCTCTTCGAGTCGGAGATCGCCCCCGGCGTCCTCGCCGTAGACGACTGGATCTGACCCGATTCCACCGCAACGACGCGGCACGCGTCCCGGCGGCTGATCGTCAGCCCCGAGCGAGCTCGTAGCCGACCAGCGCCCGGCGGGAGCGGCGCGCCGACGGGACCGGTCTGTTCGGGCGAGGGTGGTGGCAGGAGCATGCCGCCAACGGCCGATGTTGACACTTGGGGGTGGCCGGAAAGGCGGAAGAAGCGTAGACTGGCAGCCTCCCGCGCGTTGCGGGAGGTCTCCGGCTGGTCGAAATCGGTTCCTTCTCGAGCCGGCCGTGCGTCGAACGTTGGCGTCGAGAAGTGAACGAGGAATGGCAATGGCCACTGGCACAGTCAAGAAGGTGATCTCGGACCGCGGGTTCGGGTTCATCACCGCCGAGGATGGGAAGGACTACTTCTTCCATCGGGACGGTCTCGATCGGTCCCTGGAGTTCGATCGGCTCGTCGGCGGCGAGCAGGTCCAGTTCACGGTCGAGTCGAGCCCCAAGGGCCCACGCGCGGTGAACGTCCAGGCCGCCTGATCGCGGCGCCGTCTCGCCGGCGAACGCCGGCAGTTCGGCCCTACACCCCGGAGAGCGCCCGGTCCGCGGACCGGGCGTTTTTCTATGCCGTCCGGCACTCCGCGCAGACGCCGACGATCGTCACGTGAGACGGATCGACCGCGAACCCGATGCCGCCGAAGACCTCCGCAACGGCTGATGCGCGGGGCTCATCGATCTCCCAGTGGCGGCCGCAGCGATCGCAGTGCAGGTGCCCATGCTCGGCGGCCGCACCGACGTGGAACTCCTCCCGACCGTCGGCACCGTGCCCATGGCGCACCAGGCCGAGCTGCTCCAGGACGTCGAGGGTCCGATACACGGTGGAGGGAACGACCTTGGTCTCGCGAGCGCGGCAGCGTTCGATGAGCTCGGAGCCGGTGATGTGCCCCTCCGTTGTCGCCAGCACATCGACCACCGCCCGCCGCTGCGGCGTCCAACGCAGTCCGCGGTCATGGAGCTGCTCTCGGACCGAATCCCAGGGCCGGCGGTCGGCCGGCGTCACCCGCGGCGACATCATCGGCGCAAGTATACGGATGCCACGCTGTTGCAACTGATTGCAGTAGTGCGCGAGGAAGCCTAGACTCCCGATTCCGGTACAAGTGCCGGGCCGTCGGCGAGAGAGGACCATGGTTCACAGCGTCGCCCAGCTGCTGCGCACCGCCAGTCCGGTGCGGAGCCGGATCATCCGGCTGTACGCCTTCCTGCTGGCCTTCAACGTGGTGGCCTGGGGGCTCGCCATCGCCGCCTCGATCTCCTATCCGATCCTGCTCCCGACCGCGCTGCTCGCCTACAGCTTTGGGCTGCGCCACGCGGTCGACGCGGATCACATCGCGGCCATCGACAACACGACGCGGAAGCTGATGCAGGACGGACAGCGCCCGGTGGCGGTCGGGCTCTTCTTCTCGCTCGGTCACTCGACGATCGTGGTCGCCCTGTCGGTGGTCGTCGCGCTGTCGGCGTCGATCGTCAGCGACATCCCGACACTGAGGGAGATCGGGACGCTCATCGGGACCGGGGTGTCTGCCACCTTCCTGCTGATCATCGGCATCATCAACCTGGTCGTCCTAATCGACATCTATCGCATGTTCCGCAGGGTGGCGCGCGGGGGCGCTTACAGCGAGGAGAGCCTGGAGGAGTACCTCAGCCAGCGCGGCCTGCTGGCGCGGCTCTTCCGACCGATGCTGCGGGTCATCCGTCGCAGCTGGCACATGTACCCGCTCGGGCTGCTGTTCGGCCTCGGATTCGACACCGCCTCGGAGGTCGCGCTTCTCGGGCTGGCCGCCACGTCCGGAGCGAACCATGTTCCGGTGCTGTTCATCGGGGTGCTGCCCGCGCTCTTCGCCGCCGGTATGTCGCTGGTCGACGCGACCGATGGGGTCCTGATGCTGGGCGCATACGGCTGGGCCTACATGAAGCCGATCCGCAAGCTGTACTACAACCTGAACATCACCCTTCTCTCGGTCCTGATCGCGTTCGCCATCGGTGGCATCGAGGTGCTCTCGCTGGTCGCGGAGCGGCTGCACCTGCGCGGCGGGATCTGGGGCTTCGTCCGGAACCTCGACTTCGGGCTGATCGGGCTCGGGATCATCGCCATCTTCGTGGTGAGCTGGGTGCTGTCGACCGCCATCTACCGATGGAAGGGCTACGACCGCCTCCCCGTGTCGGACCGCAGCGCGGGGTCAACCGGACCTTCCTGATCGGCCTTGGGTAACCGATCGCGTACACCCTGGCGTCGCGGCACACGGTTGCCCGGCGGCGAGAAACGCGAGGTGTCTGATGTCCAACTCCACGCTCCGGCTCGGCGGCCTGGTGGCGATCGCCGCGACGCTGGCAGCCTGCAGCGGCAGCCCGGCGGGTGCCGCCTCTGCCTCGAGCAGCGCGTCCTCCTCGGCCGCGACATCCAGCTCGACCGCGGCATCCTCTTCGGCCTCCGCTTCCGCCTCGACCGCCGCATCCGCGTTCGCGCTCGAGGCAAAGCAGGTCGGATCGCAGGGCACGATCCTCGTGGCTGGGTCGAACGGGATGACCGTCTACACCTTCGCCAAGGACGTTCCGAACAGCGGGAAGAGCAACTGCACCGGCGGATGCCTGGCGACCTGGCCGGCGCTCACCGTGAGCTCCGCAAGCGCTGCGACCGGCAGCTCGGCCGTGACAGGCAAGATCGCAACCATCACCCGCTCCGACGACAGCGGCCTGCAGGTCACCTACAACGGGCTGCCGCTCTATTTCTTCAGGAACGACCACGCACCGGGCGACGCGAACGGCGTCTACACGAACTGGATGATCGTCAAGCCCTAAACGGCTCGACCAGCCGATCGCGCCTGGCCAGCGGACGCGCACTCCCGGCCGCATCCGACGGGGGCTTGTAGCTCGCGGATTCTCCCAATCGCCTTGACACTTCTAGACTTTGTCTCCAGAGCAGGTCAGAATCCTATGCATGGTCAGGATCAGTGATTCGGGCATCCGCATCGGGCAGGCGGCCGAGGCGCTGGGAGTCAGTGTCGAGACGCTTCGGCGCTGGGAGGCCCGCGGCCAGCTCACCACCCAGCGATCGGCGGGCGGCCACCGGACCCTGACGCTCCGCGAGCTGCGCCGTCTCCTCGAGCGTCGGAGGCAGGCTGCGCGCGAGCGGCCGATCGTGGCGCAATCGGCGCGGAATCGGTTCAGCGGCATCGTCAGCCGCGTGGAGCGCGATGGACTCGTGGCGGTCGTCGAGGTCGTTTCGGGACCGCATCGGCTCGTCAGCCTGATGACCGCCGAGGCGGCCGAAGAGCTCGGGCTCGAGCCGGGCAGTGAAGCCGTCTGCGTCGTGAAGGCGACCAACGTGATCGTGGAGGTGCCTGCCCCCGGGGCCCGCGGACATGCCCGGTAGCCGTTGGTTGATCGCATGCATGGTGCTGATCGTCGGCCTGGACGGCTGCGCGTCAGCCGCGGCAACGCCCACCCCTCAGCCCGGCGGCGCCCTCACCGTGCTTGCCGCCGCCTCGCTGCAGGCCCCGTTCGCTGAGCTGAAGCGAGCGTTCCAGGCCTCCCACCCGAGAACGACGCTGACCCTGGCCTTCGACGCGTCCAGCACCTTGCGGGCTCAGATCGAGCAGGGCGCCCCGGCCGACCTTCTGGTTTCGGCCGACGTGGCCAGCCCGGCCAGACTGGCGAGCGAAGGCCTGACCGCCGGACCGCCGGTCACCTTCGCGCGCGACACGCTGGCGATCGTGGTGCCGGCCGGGAATCCGGCGCGGATCTCATCGCCCATCGACCTGGCCGTACCGAACCTTCGGATCGTCGTCGCGGCTGCCACCGTCCCGCTCGGGATGTACACCCAGCTCCTGCTCGAGCGCCTGGCGAAGCAGCCCGGCTACCCGCCCGGATACGCCGCACGCATCGTCGCCAACGTCGCCTCCCGTGAGGAGAACGCCGCGACTGTGCTGGCGCGGATCGAGCTGGGCGAGGCGGACGCCGCGATCATGTACGCCAGCCAAGCGCGCATCGCCGGCGCCAGGCTGACGGTCATCGGGCTGCCAGCGGGCGTCCGCGTCACGGCCTCGTATGCCGCGGTGGTGCTCAAGGCGTCCCGATCCGGACCGGCGGCCAACGACTTCCTGGCCTGGCTTCGGACGCCAATCGCGGGCGCCATCCTGGCCCGCTTCGGCCTCACCCCGCCGTGAGCCGCCGAGTGGCGCCGTGAGCCCAACGGGCCGCGCCACGTTTGGCCTCCTGGCGGCCGTCGGCGCGCTGCTGTTCGGCATCCCGGTCCTCGTTCTGCTCGCCCGCGCGATCCTCGGCGGGGCGCTCGGGGCGTCGCTGATGAGCCGGGTGGTGCTCGACGCGCTCGCGCTGAGCGTGCTGACCTCCGCGGCAGCTCTGCTCGCAACGGTGGTGCTCGGCACCCCGCTTGCCTATCTGCTCGCCCGGCGTCGGTTCCGAGGCAGCTGGCTGGTCGATACGCTGGTCGACCTGCCGATCGTCCTCCCGCCCTCCGTGGCGGGACTCGCGTTGTTGCTCACCTTTGGCAGCCGCGGCGCCTTCGGTCCCGGTCTGGCCGTGCTCGGCGTGCAGGTGCCGTTCACCGTCTGGGCGGTGGTGATCGCCCAGACGTTCGTCTCGGCTCCGCTCTTCATCCGGTCGGCGCGCGCCGGCTTTCAGCAGGTCGACCGCGACCTCGAGGACGCGGCGCGGGTCGATGGGGCGCATGAGGCGGCCGTCTTCCGGTCGGTGACGGTGCCGCTTGCCGGTGGTGCACTCGCCGCCGGACTGGTGCTCGCCTGGGCCCGTGCGCTGGGCGAGTTTGGGGCGACGATCATGTTCGCGGGCAACATCCCAGGGCGCACGCAGACGCTGCCGGTTGCCGTCTACTCGGAGTTTCAGGCGATCGATGGGCTGGACCGCTCGATCGCGGCCGCCGCTGTCCTGGTGCTCGCCGCCTTCGGGGTGCTGGTTGTGGTCCGCTGGCTCCACTGGCGGGCGCTGCTGGCGCTCCCCATGGCACGCGGCTGAGGTCCCGGTGAGGGCGCGCTGATCCATCGGTCGACTCCAGGACGGTCCATGGCGCCCTCCGATTCAGAGCTGAAGGACAAGGTCCTCGGGGAAGCTTGCGAGCAGCTCGCCGGCCATGTGCTCCAGGGGGCCGAGCGCCATCCACAGCGCGGCGAAGGCGGTGGTGCCCAACCCGAGCGTCGGGCCGTCCGGCGCATCGGCCGAGGCAATCCAGCGCCGGTTGATGCGGTTCAGCCGCACGTCAACCGCGAAATGCCTGGAGACCAGGCGAAATGACTGCACCCCATCGCCCTCCTCCAACCCGTATACCACAGCACCTCGCGGAGTTGTCTCCACCGACGCCCGGGCGGTGTTCCGCGTCACCGGAAAGATCGCGGCCGGCGCGCCCCCGCGCGGCACCTGGGGGCGTGAGGGGAGAGAGGGCTTGACGGTCGGGCCCCCGGTACTCCTGGAGCCCGACCCTGCGAATCCACGGGTCAGCAGCAGCCACCTGGGCAGCAGTCTGGGTCGCAACACGGACGAGACATGTCCCTGAACTCCTCTTCCAATCGGGGCGCACACGTGTGGCGTCCACTCACCGGGGCAGTATATCGACAGTGGTCAATATAGACCAATACCGATATGATCGCCAACATGGCAGCACCCGACCCCGATGTCCGGCTTCTCCAGGCGCTGGCAGACCCGGTGCGCCTGTCGGTCGTCCGTCAGCTCGCGGCCCAGGGGCGCCCGATCTGCGCCTGCGATTTCGTCGAGTGCTGCGCGGTGAGCCAGCCGACGATCAGCCATCACCTCCGAGTCTTACGGGAAGCCGGTGTCATCCGCGGCGAGCGACAGGGAAGCTTCATCTTCTACGCGCTCGCGCAGGACTTCGCTTTGCGCTGGCGAGACATCGGGCAGACGCTCAGCGGCCTGCTGGCGGTGGCCTGAGCCCCCACTCGCTGGAAAGCAGGGCGAACACGAGCTCGTCACACCACTCGCCCTTGACGAACTCGTTTTGCCGGAAGTGCGCCTCGCGCCGCATCCCCAGCCGCTCCATCAGTTGCGCCGAGGGCGTGTTCCTGGCGTCGCAGCGTCCGACGATCCGATGAAAGCCGATGGCCTCGAAACCGAGGCGCAGCATCTCGCGCCCCGCCTCGGTCGCGTATCCGCGCCGCTGGTGGCGCGGATCCAGCACGAATCCGATCTCGCCCTGGCGATGCTCCGCGCTCACGCGCTGGAGGCTGAAGTCACCGATGACCTCCCCCGTCTGCGTCAGCACCGCCGCGAGACGGACTGCGTCACTGGAGTCGTCGATCGCCATCAGGGGAATCACCCGATCGAGCAGGCGTCGCGTCTCCGTACGTGACCGCGGTCCCCAGTACAGGTAGCGAGTCACATCCTCCCGCCGCTGCATGGCGTGCAGCGCGTCGAGGTCGGCCGGCAGGAACGGTCGGAGCTGAAGGCGCTCGGTGACCAGCGGAAAGTTCGGGACTCCCATCTCGGCAGATCCTACGGCGGCCGTGCGCGGCACGTTCGCCGTGGCGGGCGCCCATAATGCGCGCCGTGCAGCCACGAGAAGCCGACCTGCGGCGCGCACTGGCGCTCTCCGCATTCAGCATCGCGTGGAGCGGCGTGGTGGGTGCCATCTCCGCCGCGGTCGCCATCGGGACCGGGAGCCTGTCCCTTCTCGGGTTCGGGTTGGATGCGACCATCGACGCCACCGCATCGGTCGTGCTGCTGTGGCGCTTCCTGATCGAGGCGCGGCGGCCTCATCGCGCCGAGCGAGCGGAGCGCCTTGCGGAGTGGGCGGTGGGAGCGGCCCTGCTGGTCGTGGCGGTCTACCTGGTGATCAGCTCCGGGCGAGCACTGCTGAGCCACGCTGAGGCGCAGCGGTCCGCACTGGCGGTCGCGCTTCTGGCGGCATCGGTTCTCGTGCTCCCGCCCCTTGCGCTGGCCAAGCACCGAGTGGCTCGGCGGCTGGGGAGCGGTGCCCTGCGCGGCGATGCGATCCTCACCGGGATCGCCGGGCTGCTGGCCGCCATCGGTCTTGTGAGCGCGGGACTGGCGGCGACCATGGGGGCATGGTGGGCGGACGCGGGCAGCGCGCTGCTGGTGGCGGTCATCGTGGCGCGCGAGGGTGCGACGACGCTCGCCCACGCCCGCGAGGCGTAACCGGGCGGCGGCGCAGGCCGGAAAGTACCGTCACCGGCCATCATCGGTACTGGTCACGGTCACCCGCTGTGACCCTACGCTCGGCGGGTGCCCAGAACGCTCCTTCGTCAAGCTGAGCTGCCGCGCCTCCCCGAGGGCGGCTGGCCGGTGGAGTCGCCCCTTCGCAACGCGGTGACGCGCCGGCATCGTCACCGGCCGCGGAGCGCCGCCTCTATCCACTCCCGCTCGGGGAGCGCGGCCAGTCCCGCGCCCGTCCGGAACAATCGACAGCGCGGCGTGTAGTCGCCGGGATCGATAAACCCCGGTTCGACATCGGCGCCATCCACCCGGATGGTCGGGGAGCCGGGGAAGCGGTGAAGGTTGGCCACGGCAGGATCGGTCGCATCGATATCGGTCACCGGCGTCCCGGGCGCAACCTGGCCTATCACCTCGTACAGCATCCGGCGGGCCTGCTCGTGGTTCGGACAGTCGGCGAACCACAGGAGCTCGACGCGATGTGCCATGCCGCCAGCATAGATCGAGACGGCCGCTCCCGCGGAGACCGGGAAGAGGGCGCGCGACGACGCTCCCCGATACGGCGGGCGGACCCACCGATTGCAGCAGCCGTCCGGCAGGAAAATTGCAGGCAAGAATCGAACATGTGCTTGACTTGTGGATGCATGGACGCGCACGCCCAGATGGGTAACAGCAACATCAGGTATGAGGACGTCAAGGCCGCGGCCGACGAGAACGGCCGATCAGTTGCCGAGACGCTCGACATCATCGACCGCACCGTGGCGGCGGATCGCGGCGAGCACGCGGAGGAGTACGCGAGCTAAGGCGTCCGCATCGCAGGCGTCCGCATCGCCCTCCGCGCCGCGACGGGCTCGGGTCAGTCCGGTTGGTGCCTAGTGGCGAGCGCAGCGATCGCCGTGGCAGCTGCCCCAACGGCGCGGCCGCCACCACGAATCCCCCCGTAGGCCATCGGGAACCGGGGACTGCAGTCGGTGCCCGCCGGGCAGGGCGCTCCCAGCCGGAGCCAGCCGACCGCGCCGATCGCCAGGCCCCTCACCGTTGGGCGCTCCCCCGATCCAGGCAGGGGGCCGGCCGAGGAGCCGGGAAGTACTCCGCGGCGGCAAGCCGCTCGCCTCGGAAGGTCAGCGCCCAGGTGCCGCCCTTCTCACTCCGCGCCGGCAACGGGACATCGACGTCGTCGCCCGCCGCGACGCGTGCGATCAGGTCCGGGATCACGTCGCCCTGGCTCGCCGCCACGCTCGCCCCATGCGCCTGGCCGAGGGTTCGCACCAGCTGAACCGCGGCTTCCTCGTGTTCTGGATACCCCGATTCGGAGAGCATCGGCTCGTCGACGATCGAGATCCCCAGGGTGTCGGCCAGCGGCTGCACGGTCTGGCGGCATCGAGCGTAGTCGGCGCTGAGGATCCGGGACGGGTCGAAGTGGACCAGCAGGCGGACCAGCTCATCGGCCTGCTGAAGTCCGCACTCATCGAGCGGCCGATCTCGATCCTCTCCCCGCCACGTCCGGCGGCTGCCCGCGCTGCCGTGGCGGACGAGGAGCACCGTGCGCGTCGGCGCGGGGCCGCGAGCGAATCGGTCTAGCAGCTCCCGGTCGTGCTCCCGAGTGACGAGCTCGCCGGCCTCGGCCAGCGTCACCCAGCGCAGATCGTCCACCTCGCGGTTTGGGGAAAACGAGCCGCCCGTGGCCTCCATCGCCCACCACCGGACGACCTTCGGGCGAACCACGCCACCCTGATCCTTGAGGTAGCGCGTCTCCCCGAGCGACCGCCCGAGGCGCACGCGACAGCCGGTTTCCTCGAGGACCTCGCGAATGGCGCCGTCCACCTCGTTCTCGCCGGAAGCGATCTTGCCCTTTGGAAAGCTCCAGTCGTCGTAGCGCGGCCGATGGATGACCGCCACCTCGACCGTCGGCTCTCCGGTGGCCGCGGCAACCGCCGGGCGCCACAGCACGCCCCCCGCGGCGCGGATCGTCCCGCCGTTCACACGTCGCGGCTCAGCCGCTCACCGCTGCCTGCCACGCGCCGCCACGCCTCCGGGTAGCGGGCTCGGGCGCGCTCCCGGGCCAGCTGCTCACGTTCGTAGAGTCGTCCAGCGGCCATCGTGAAACGGGGCTTCCGGCTGGCTTCCGCTGCGCGCCGAATCAGGTCAGCGGCAATCACCGCGTCCTGAAGCAAACCGAGCTGGTCCTGGAGGGCTGCCGCCCGGCTGGCGAAGGCGCGGGCCTGCTTGCCTCGCGCGCCGAGCGCAGGGCTGATCGCCTCCGCGGCGTAGCGCGCGCGTTTGGCGAGAACGCGGACCGCATGGTAGCGCTCGTCGGGATCGTCGGCGGTGATCACGGCGGCCCGCCGCTCCAGGCGCCGCCAGGCCCGATACAGCAGCGACGTGAGCGCCTCGGCGGCGGCCGTCAGACGGGGCTGCCGGGCGGCGTCCACCAGGCTGTCGAGCAGCGCGGTGTAGCGCTCGCTGCGGAGCGCCTCCAGCAGGACCGAGCGCGCGGCCTCCCGCTGCACGCCGAGCTGCTCGAACAGCGGGTCGAGGTCCGGTCGGAGGTCTGCGCCGACCTTTTCGAGCCCGGCGACCTGCACGTCGAGATCGCGGACCGCGCCGAGACGCTCGCCGAGCCAGCTGAGCTCGTCGCTGAGGTCGTGCGCCCATGCCGCGTCGACCAGGGGCGCGAAGGTCCGCAAGTCGCTGCGCAGTCGGCGCGCGGCGACGCGCATCTGGTGCAACGCCTCGGCATCTCCGCGGCGCGTCCACGGGTCGTGCTGAGTGAGCCGGATCGCACCGGCCACGATCGCCGCCTGGACCACCACGCCTGCGGAGTCGGCAGGCTGAACCCGCATCGTCGCAAGGTCCGGCGGCGCGGCGGCTCGCGGGCCCATGGCGCGGACGACCTTTGGCATCGGCTCGGCAAGCACGGCGCCGCTCCGCCGCAGGCGGTCAGCGACGGGCACCAGCGCATCCGAATCCGGGCCCCGGCTCT
>QHBO01000009.1 GCA_003243965.1 Chloroflexota bacterium | reverse complement strand
AAGTGGTACGTCGAGCAGGCGCTCCAGGCCGGCGTCGGGTTCATCAACGCGATTCCGGTCTTCATCGGGCGCGAGCCCTACTGGCAGCGCCGCTTCGCGGAGCGGGGGCTACCGATCATCGGCGACGACATCAAGAGCCAGGTCGGCGCCACCATCACCCACCGCGTGCTGACCCGCCTGTTCATGGACCGCGGAGTGCGAATCGACCGCACCTACCAGCTCAACTTCGGCGGCAACACCGACTTTCTCAACATGCTGGAGCGCGAGCGGCTGGAGTCCAAGAAGATCTCGAAGACAAATGCGGTGACGAGCATGATCGACTACCCGATCGATGCCGACAACGTGCACGTCGGTCCGTCAGACTATGTGCCGTGGCTGAAGGACAGGAAGTGGTGCCACATCCGCATGGAGGGCACGACCTACGGCGACGTGCCGCTCAACCTGGAGCTCAAGCTCGAGGTCTGGGATTCGCCGAACAGTGCGGGCGTGATCACCGACGCGATCCGCTGCCTGCGCCTCGGTATCGACCGTGGCCTGACCGGCACGCTGGTCGCACCGAGCGCCTATTTCATGAAGAGCCCGCCACTCCAGATCCACGACGACGTGGCCCGCGAGCGGGTCGAGGCCTTCATCCGCGGCGACGAGAACGAGACGCTGGTCGGCACCGAGGGCAGCCGCGAGCGGCGTGGCGGCCGTTCGCGCAGTCGCGTGGCCAAGGCCGCGCTCGCGGCGGGTGCGACCAGCTGACGGGCCATCGCGCTCCGCCGAGCGGGGCCCCGAACCGATGACCGTCCCCGCCCGCGCGGCGACGACACCCGGCCCGACAGCGTCCGGCGCCGATGTCTCCGGTGTCGCCGCGGATGGCGAGCGGCTTCGCGAACGGCTCATCTACTGGGCCTACCGAGCCGGTGAGCGGGTGCTGAACACGCTCCCGCGCTCGGTGACGCTGCCGATCGCGGCCTCGGCCGGCAACCTCGCATACGACGTCGCCGGACCCAAGCGAGAGCTGCTGCACGCCAACCTGGCGCACGCGCTGCGAACCGGGCAGGACGACCCCCGTGTGGCCCGCGCGGCGCGGCGCGCATTTCGGAACTACGCCCGCTATCTGGTCGACATGATGCGGCTTGCGGGGCTGACCGATCGCGACGCGCAGCGACTGGTCAGCATCGACAACATCGAGGACCTGCGCTCCGCACGCGCCGAGGGCCGCGGCGTGATCCTGTGCACGGTTCACGTCGGCGGGATGGACCTCATCGGTCCGGGCCTCAAGCTCAGTGGGGAGGCGCTCAACGTGGTCGCCGATGACACGACCTACGGCCGCCTCTACGAGCACCTCAAGGCGATCCGCGACCGGCAGGGACTGCACCTCATCGGCTGGCGCAACCTCCGCGGCCTCTTCCGCGTCCTCCGCGACGGCGGCAACCTCGTCCTGTTCTGCGATGGTGGGTTCCGGCGCGGCGACGTGCCGGTGGAGTTCCTGGGCGAGGCGACCACCTTTCCGGCCGGCCCCGCGACCCTCTCGGCGCGGTCCGGTGCACCGATGATGCCGGTCTCCTGTCGCCGCACCGCGCAGCAGCGCTTCCGAGCGCGGGGCCTTCCCCTGGTGCGCGCCGCGAGCAGTGAGCCGGCGGAGATCCATCGCGCCACCCAGCAGGTCGCCGACGAGCTCGCCGAGGTCATCGCCGATGACCCGGGGCAGTGGTACATGTTCCGTCCGGTATGGCCCCAGACCGATGCAGATCGGGCATTCGCCCGGGCCGCGCTGGCGTCCGCCCGGGCCGGCGAGGACTGGAGTCGACTGCGGTGATGCGGCTGCCGGCGTGAAGCGGCCCGTGCTGTCGCGGCGGCCGGGGCGATGAGGCGGTTCGCGCTGCGAGCCGGCCTGCGGCTGGCGGACCTGCTGGTAGCCAGCCTCCCCGCTGCGGCCGGGTATGCGCTCGCTGATCTGGCCGGCGCCGTCTGGCACCGATGTGCACCTCGCCGCCGCGTCCTGGTGAGCGCGAACCTGGCCCGCGTGCTGGCCGGCACCGGCCGCTCGCCGTCCGAGGCTGGCCTGCGACGCCTCGTGCTGCGCGCGTTCGTGGAGTACGCCCGCTACTACTACGAGCTGCTGCGCGCGCCCCACTATCCGCTGGGCCGGGTGGCATCGATGATCGATGTGAAGGGATGGCCGGAGCTGCGCGCCACCCTGCACGCGGGACCGACCGTCCTCGCATCGCCGCACCTCGGCAACTTCGAGCCGTTCGGCGCGTTCCTCGCCGCCAATGGCATCTCGGCCGTCGCGCCGGTGGAGGAGACCAATCCGCCCGAGCTGTTCGAGTTCCTTCGCGCGCGTCGCGCCGGGGGCCGTGGGATGACGGTGGTGCCGCTCTCGAAGGCAGGTCGGCCACTGCTGGAGGCGCTGCGACGGGGTGGCACCGTGGGGCTGATCGCGGATCGCGACCTGGGCGGCGACGGGGTCGCGGTGCAGCTCTTTGGGCATCCGACCACGATGCCGACCGGGCCGGCCACGCTCACGGTCCGGACCGGAAGCACGCTCATCGTCGGTTCGTGCCTGCGAGTGGGCCGCGAGCGCTTTCTCGTCGACACCCAGTCGCTTCCCTGGCAGACCAGCGGCGACCGCAGACGCGATGCGGAAGTCCTGACCCGGGATCTCGCCGCACGCTTCGAGCTGCTGATCAGCGCCGCCCCGGAGCAGTGGTTCGCCGCATTTCAGCCGATCTGGCCGGACATCGGATGGGATGTCGCATCGGCCGGGCCGAAGGACGCGGGACCGTCCGGGTGAGCGGTCGCGATCCGAGGACCGCGCGCCTCCCCCGCGGAGGCGGACCGCGCGGCATGGCCGACATGCATGTCCACACCCTGTATTCGGACGGGACGGCGAGCATCGGGGAGATCCTCGAGCACGTAAAGCGCGCCACTCACCTGGACGTGCTGGCCATCACCGATCACGAGCGCGTCGACGGGGCGCTGCGCGCTCGCGAGATCCACGCCGCCGGCGACTATCCATTCGAGCTCGTGGTCGGCGAGGAGATCACCACCCGCCGCGGGCACCTCGTGGCGCTCTTCATCGAGGAGCGGATCCCAGCTCTGCGGCCGCTCCCCGAGACGCTGGAGCGGATCCATGCCCAGGGAGGGGTCGCCATCGCGGTGCATCCCATGGCGCCACTCACCCCGTCGATCGGCCGTCGCAGCCTGCTCGCCCTTGGGGCCGATCCGCGGCCGGATCACCGCCTCGACGCCATCGAGCTGATGAACCCCTCGGCCGCCGGCAGGGTGGCACGTCATGCACGCGAGACGCTGAACCGCGACGTGCTGCACCTGGCGCCGGTCGGAAACTCGGACGCCCACGTCCTGGAGGGAATCGCCACCGGCTGGACCTGGTTCGATGGGGTCACGGCGGAGGACTACCGCGCCGCCGTTGCCGAGGCGGCCACCGAGCCGGCCGGGGCGCATTGGTCGCATGCGCACAACGTCTCGGTCTACGGACGCCAGCTGATCGCGAAGGCGCGACACCTGGGGCATACTCTGCGCCCCAGCGGAGAGTGGCGATGAGCGGCCTTCGAGCACCGAGAGTCGCGACCCCCGCGGATCCGACGACCGGGGCAGCCAAGACGCCTGGGTCGAGGCCACCGCTCAAGATCGGGATCGTCACGCCGTACGGCTACCCACTTCCCGGCGGCGTCAACGAGCACGTGCGCTACACGTACGAGGCGATGCGTCGCATGGGCCACGACGTGTGGATCATCACCAGCAAGTACGGCAAGCAGCGCGAGAGCGAGGGCCACGTCATCCGGCTCGGGACCGGCTGGGCGGTCCCCGCCAACGGAAGCGTGGGTCGCGTGACGCTCGGCTGGCGCTTCAAGCAACAGGCCCGCGAGATCCTGGAGGCGGAGAGCTTCGACATCCTCCATTTCCACGAGCCGTTCGTGCCGTTCCTGTCACCGACCGTACTCGACCAGTCACGCACCGTGAACGTCGCCACCTTTCACGCGTTCGGCGGGTTCAGCCCCTCGTACTGGTTCGGCAGCCGGGTGGTGCGGCACCTCGTCGCCAAGCTGGACGGCCGGGTCGCCGTCAGCGGGGCGGCGCGGCACTTCATCAACCGCTACTTTCCCGCCGACTATCGAATCATTCCAAACGGGGTCGACCTCGAGCGCTACACGGGCGCCGAGCCGATGGAGGAGCTTCGTGACGGCACCCTGAACATTCTCTTCGTCGGCCGGCTCGAGGACCGCAAGGGACTGATCCACCTGCTCAAGGCGTACAACCGGCTCCGGAAGCGCCACGTCGATGCGCGGCTGCTGGTCGTCGGGGACGGACCGCGTCGCCGGGAGTATCGCCGCTGGGTGGCGGTCCGCCGCGTCAGGGACGTGGACTTCCTGGGGCGCGTCAGCGACGATGCCAAGGCGCGCTACTTCGCCTCCGCCGACATCTTCTGCGCGCCATCGACCGGCCAGGAGAGCTTTGGCATCGTGCTGCTGGAGGCGATGGCTGCCGGCGTCCCGATCGTCGCCTCAGACATCCACGGCTACAAGCAGGTCGTGCAGCGTGACGTGCAGGGCTTCCTGGTCGATCCCAAGAACCACCGAGGACTGGCCGCCGCTCTGTATGCGCTGGCGCACGATCCCGAGCTCCGGGACCGGATGGGCGAGGCCGGCCGGGCACGCGCGCCGGAGTACTCGTGGGACCGAGTTACCGAGCGCATCGTCGACTACTACTACGAGGTCCGCGCGCGCGCCGCCTCCCGGGGGTGATCCGCCGGCGACCGACGGCCCGCCCGATCCGCGACGGCGACCGTCAGCCGAGAACCAGGGGCTTCCGATACGCGGCCGCGCGCCGCTCGACCACGAAGCCGTTCTTCTCGTAGACCCGCAGCGCGCCGGTGGGATTCTCGCTGTCGACGCCGAGTACCGCGCTCGCCATGCCGGCGGCAGCCAGCCGCTCCAGCGAGCGGGCCACGAGCGCTGATGCCAATCCCTGGCCGCGCCACGGGCGCCGGACGAAGACCGACTCGAGCCAGCCACGTGGTTGCTCGCGGGCCGCGTTCTCCGCGGCGCTGATGGCGTTGATGCTGGCGCCGGCGACCTCGTCCCCGGCCCAGGCCACGACCCACAGGTTGCGATCGAGGTTGGGGTCGTTGAGGAACGAGGCGTACGCCTCGTCTGAGCTGTCGAAGCCGCCCCAGTGATCGCGGAAGGCCTCGACATCGGCGTCGTACACCGTGCGGATCTCATCGGCGCTCGGGACGCGCACCTCGATGCCCGCGGGAAGCGGCGGAAGCTCGACGGCCTGCAGGTCGTAACGCGCCATCTCGTGGAACCAGCGGACGATTCGGTACCCCTCCTGCTCGAAGAGCGCCCGCTTGCCGACGCGCTGCTCAGGTGTCCAGGTGCCGAGCACCAAGCCTCGCCCGCCGGCGTCAGCCGCACGTGCGCGCGCCAGCTCGGTCGCGCGGGCCTCACCCCAGCGCACCAGCCAGCGGCCGATGCCGCGCCGCCGCCATGCCGTATCGACGCACCCGCCGAGGCGATACTCGCGCAGGCCATCGGTGGTATCGACCCAATCGACCCAGGCATACGCCACCATCGACCCCTCCACGGTGGCCACCACGAGGTCGGTGGCCGGGTCGTAGTGCGGCGTCTCGCGGAGCAGCCAGTTGCGAAGCTCCGCCTCGGAGTTGCGATCGTCGACGTCGTCCGCCGCATTGGCGCGGTTCGACATGTCCGCCATCTCCACGGGGTCGCGGCCGCGGTCGACGCCGCGATGTCCAAACCCCGGAATCGCCGGCGCCACGAACCCGGCCGCCATCGGTCTCATCGGTCCATCTCCTCCGCTACCCAACCCGCTTCAGCTTGCCGGTGCGCTTCGCGTACCGCTCGGCCCGACCAAAGGTCCACATTCCGAGCGGGATGAGGATGATTCCCATCAGCACCAGCGGCCAGATGTCCCCCACCAGCTGGCTGATCGGCGTCCCCTCGATCACGCCACGTCGCACGCCGTCGATGACGTAGGTCGCCGGCGAGACGTGCGCGATGACCTGCATCCAGCCCGGAAGCACCGTGATCGGGTAGTAGACGCCGCTCACCAGCAGCAGCACGGACTGGATGACGAACACCATCTGCGCACCGCGCTCGACGTACATCAGCGGCAGGACGGCCGCCGCAATGCCGATCCCGATGAAGCTCATCGAGCCCAGCCCGATGAAGGTCAGCACCGTCGCGAAGTTCGCGTGCGACAGATCGAGCTGGAAGAAGAGCGCCAGGACGCCGAGCACCACCGCGGTGTGGATCAGGCCGTACACGATGGCGTACACCGCCGAACCGAGCAGCTGCGCGTAGCGGCGCACCGGCGCCATCAACGTGTACTCCAGCGTCCCCTCCCAGCGCTCCCACTGCACTGTCTCGGCGATGAACTCGAAGACGAGCGACAGGAAGTTCCAGAAGATGGCGCCGATGACCAGCACCAGCAGCAGCCGGTTGCTCCCCTCGCTGCGACCGATGAGCGAGATCGCCAGCGCGCCCGCCACGGAGTAGACGAGCCAGGCGACCTCCCAACCCCAGTATCGCTTCGTCAGGTGGAAGTTTCGCTCGACAAAGGCGTAGCTAGCCTTCAGCTCGCGGGCCATGAGCGTCATCGCTCGTTCACTCCTGTCGTCAGACCGATGGGCCGGCCCGGCCCTCTCATTGGGACCGAGCCGGCTGCAGAGACGGATCGGCTGCCAGGTGGTTGCCGAGGCGAACCATCTGACGACCAACCCAGCGCCGCACCGGGCCACTGGGCCGATGCGGCCGCGAGGCGTGGATCTCGTGGCGCAGCTGTGCCACGCGTGCCTCGTGCGCGACGTGCAGGTCGCACGGTGCGGGTGCGATGTGCATCATGGTGATCACCTCCTTTCTCAGTCGTCGTCGCTGTCGCTTTCGTCGGCGTTGGTGTCGTCGTCGAGCGACCGGCCGGTGAAGGTCATGAAGACGCTCTCCATGGTCGGCGCGGCTCCGTGACGCTCCGCGACCATGGCCTTCAGCCCTTCCGGGGTGTCCTCCACCACCACGGCGCCGTCGTTGAGCACCGCGATCCGGTCGCAGAGCCGCTCCGCCTCGTCCAGGTCGTGCGTGGTGAGCACGATCGTCGAGTCGTGCGTGTCCCGCAGCTCCTCGATGAACGCCTGCACGTCGAGCTTTGACCGCGGGTCGAGGCCGGTCGTCGGCTCGTCCAGCAGGAGCAGGGCCGGGCTGGTGAGCAGCGCCCGCGCGATGGCGACCTTCTGCTGCATCCCCCGGCTCATCTGCTCGAGCGGACGCCCGAGACGCTTCTCGCCGATTCCGAGGCGCGCCAGGATCCGGATCGCCTCGGCTCGGGCCACACGAGCATCGAGCCCGTACAGCCGCGCCGCGTAGATCAGGTTCTCGTGCGGGCTGAGCTTCTTGAAGAATGCCGCGTCCACGCTCACCCGATTGATGACCTGCTTGACCGCCATCTCCTCGCGGACGATGTCGTGGCCAAAGACCTCGACCCTCCCCGCATCGAGCGTGAGCAGCGTGCTCATCAGCCGGATCAGCGTCGACTTGCCGCTTCCGTTCGCACCCAGGACCCCGTAGATCTCCCCGCGACGGATCCGCAGCGACACATCGGAGACGGCCAGGACGGACTTGCGCTTCCGACCGACGATGAACCGCTTCGTGACGTGCTCGGCCACGACCGCCGGAAAGGCATCGTCCAGCTGGCGGCGACGTACGGTGGTCTCCGCTGCAGCCGTCCGCATCGGGACCGGTGCGGCTGTCTGCTGTTGTTCGATCACGGTGGTCATCGGTTCGTTCTCCGTCGCCTGCATGACGACTGAAATGGCAAGAGCCGCGGTCCTGGCGCGAGGTCCGCGGCTATCGGCTGCCCGGGCTGGGCAACAAAAAACCGTGGACCCGATTCGGCCCACGGCTGGCGGCTGAAGTGGCGGCTGCTGCCGCCTGCTCCTAGCTCGACGTGGGCGCAAATCTCCCGTCGAAGACGTCCTTGGTGGGCGTCATTCGCTGGCGCGCGATGAGGGCGCTCATGCAGAGATTCATGGCCGTGGGTTCATCCCTCGTGTGGTGGTTCGCCGGACGGCGACGCGCGACGCAAGGTCGCGCCGCTGCCGCCGGCGGAGTCTACGGCCGTCCATCACACGCTGTCAAGGCGATGCCAGCCGGACGCCGACGACGACCGCGCAGCGGCACCCGGTTTCGAGGTGGGCCTGGCGGTGCTGATGATCGACGGCGTGCAGGCCGCCGGCACAGGCTGCGCGGCGGCGGTGGCCAGTTCGTCCCGACGAGACGCCGCCACCTGTCAGCGGCGTGCCTGAGTGAGCATGATCTGCGCCGATGGCCTGCCGTCCTACTAGGGTAGGCGTGTCCACTCCAGGACCAGTGGCTGGCCCTGCGTCGAGGGGATATGCGACCACACCAGGAGACCACTGCGCGTCATCGGTCGAACGTCGCCCTCACGGCCAGTGCGTGGAAAGGTTTCGATCGCAATCATCTCGTGGCGTGCGAGGTCGTGGACGTAGAACTGCGTGTCGTCCTGGCTGTTCGCCGCGATGTACCCCGAACCGATCGATGGTGTGGTCACGGGCGTGCCGGCGTTCCAAGCTATCGGTTCGGCCACGTGGTCGCTCAGTGAGTACTGCACGAGCGTTCCCCACTCGAACACGTTGTCGGGAGATTCCTTCCAGACGACTTGATTGCCATTGATCGCAGGTTGGCTCGCGGTGCCGGTCGCGTCAAGACGGAGGGGACGGTCGCCGGGCTTACCGAGATTCGTGTAGTAGACGTGACGAAGCGCCGCGCCAAAGCTCCGCTCCACCGTGCCGTAGACGAGACGCTCGCCATCGACTGATGGGAACCAGTGCTCTTGAACGTCCAACGGCGTGGCGTCAATGACGGACACCCGGTTCGACGCCACGACGAGCTGCCTCAGCTCGCTCCGCAGTCCGGACTGACGCTTGTGGAAAGCCGCCCACACGAGCCGGTCCTTGCCGAGCGCGATCGTCGGATAAGGGCCGCGGGGTACCGAATCACGGCCGCTGCTATCGACGACACGGGGCTTTGCGCCCCGCGACAGCAGCCAGAGAGTCCACGCCCCGGGATGGGATTCGGGATTGGCCTCTACGAACGCAATCTGCTCGCCTGCAACCGCGATAGGACCCAGCGAGGCTGACCGGTCAGCGCTTCTGTAAACAACAGTCGGGGATGCGCCTGGGATCAGCCGGAACAGATCTGGGGCAACGTGCTCGCCTGCGTTCGCGCCGCTCGACCACACAATGACCTCGCCGTCCGTCGCGACTTCCAGCAGTGGTGTGGTGAATTTCGTGTCCACCCGCCCGATGCTGACCTGAAGGCGTTGAGGAGCTGAAGCTCCCAATGGAAGCAGCTGAGACGGCGAAGGCTGCTGAGCGAAGCTGGCCGGACTCCGCGGTGTGGCAGTGCTCGGACCGCCGCACCCGCCCAGAACGATCGCCAAGGTGAAGCCGAGCACCATTCTGCCGTGCTCGGCTACTGCCCTACCAGACAACGTTGCAGGCACAGGCCAATCAGCTTCCCAGCTTCAGTCGTCGCCAGCCGCCGGCGCGGTTGTTGGCGATGATCTGGAGGAACATCCGCGTCAGAGCGGCATCGTTGATCGGGTCGCCCTCGCGCAACGCGACGGTGCGCGCCGTCTTGTTGTCGTGGCCGGCGGTGATGATGCCCTCGGGGTCGGGGACGATGCCGTCGTCGTACAGGAAGACATTGACGTGGTCCTTCGCGGCGAGGAGCGCGCAGATGTTGCCATCCAGGGTGAAGTACGGCTGCCTCGTGCGCTTGATGGTCTCCACGACCCCCGGGTCGGCCGCGTGCACGAGATCCCGGACCCGTCGGCAGATGTCCTGCTGCCATTCGGGCAGGCCATCGATGTAGGCGTCAACCCGTGGATCGGTGTCGTACGGCATGGCACGGCCAGTGTGGGCTCATCCGCGGGTCGCCGACGAGCTCCGCCGGCGACCGCCTCGTGGCGCGAGCGAAGGCTCCGCGGTCAGCACTCGGTTGGCAGCCGCGCGGATCAGGACCGCCGCCCAGGTACGGAACGGTCGCCACGCGTCGGCCATCGCGTGGAACTCGTCCTCGGACGGGGTTTCGGGCAGGCCGTACAGCCTGGCGGCGAGCTCCATCGCCTTCGGCTCGGTGACCGGCACGTCGGCGAACCCGGAGCCGCGGACCACGATCAGGGCGCTGTAGAAGGGACCGATGCCCTTGAGCGCCTGCAGATCAGTGATCGCGTTGTCAGGCCCGAGGGCCTTGATCCGCTCTACGTCGAGCCTGCCGGCGAGCGCCGCCGTGGCGACACCGTGCAGCCGCTCTATCTTCTCGGGCGTTAGCCCCGGGAACGATGCGACCTGGAGCAACTGCTCCGGAGTCGGAAGGGCCGCGACCCGCTGCCCGCCCAGCTCGAACGTCCGGCCGTGCGCTTCACTGAGCTGGCGTCGCACCTCGGTCATCTGGCGGGCCGGACGGCGGGCGCTGATGATCGACCAGGCGGCGGCCTCGTAGGGCGAGTAGAAGAGCGGTGGCCGCAGCCCGGGCGCGGCGGCCTGGAGCCGCCCGATGACCGGATCGTGCCGGCCGACCTCTAGGAACGCCTCCCCGTCGTAGTCGAGCGACAGCACCCGCTCCACCTGGCGCTGACGACCACCCGGGTGCTCACGCGCAGCGCAACCACCGGTGCCGTGCAGCCACCCGGGATCAGATTCGTCTCGGCCAGTATCGTCCACGTGCCGGCGGGAAGTCGCAATCGTGGCTCGGCGAAGTACGACCGGTAGAAGCTCACATTCGGGTCGTCGGCTGCGTACCCGCCGGACTTTGCGAAGCGAACCTGGAGCGGCACTCCGCGCTGGAGCGCGGAGTGCTGGGCGCAGTTGTCGCGGTAGCCGGGGCCGGCCGACGGCCCGCCCATCTGCGCCACCCCGAAGCCGATGATCCCGCTCGCCGAGCCCCACGGGACGACCGATGCCCGCGGCCCCGTGTACGTCAGTTCGGCAATGGCGTCGATGGGCTCGCCAGCACGATACCGATCGCGGGGTAGGCGCAGCACCAGGCTGAAGTCGGCCCCGGACGTTCGCGCTGCGACTCCGGCGCCGGACCCGGGGCCGAAGGCGTTCAGCCCGACTGCCGCTGCGGCGACCAGCGCAAGGCTGATCACCGACGCTGCGACAAGCCTCGCGGCGCGGCCGCCCATTACGGAAGCACAACCACAGTCATCGCGTCGCTGGCCCGGTTGACACGCCGGTAAGGCGTTCGGCGGCGCTCCGCGGTTCCCCCGGCCTCACTCGATGTCTCGCAGACCGCTCGGGGCCACGCGGATTCAGCAGGCGGGGGGGGGCACGCCGGACCGCCCTCAAGCCGAGCAGCAGCGGGATCTCTTGACTTCCCATGGCCGGAGTCGGGGGCACGCCCGGGGGTATGCCAAGGGGCACGTCGGGCTGGACGCTGGGGCGACGCGAGCTGCGGCGCTGGCTGCCCGGCAGGTCGGGCAGCTCGGTCATGGCGTCGACGGTAAAGCCGACGGTCGCCAAGCCGTTGATGTACCCCCCGATCGGTCGGTGGTGGGAACGGGTAGGCGCACAGCCCGCCACGGACTTCATCGGGACGCTCATCGGCGAAAGATAGGCGTCGGCGCGCCGGTAGGCCAGCTTTCGGGACGGGTCGTATCCCCAGCCCGAATGGCGGGGCTGGCGGAAGGCCGGATGGGTCATGACCAGCACGATGCGAGCCTCCGACGCGCAGACGGATGCCACCGAGCGCAGGACCGCATCCAGCGGATCCATGTCCTGGACACTGAGCAGGAAGACGGCTGCGTCGAAGCGCTGACCCGCGACGCCCGGCAGGCGATCGAGCTCGCGTGCATCGCCCACGAAAAAGCGCGCCCCGGCTCCATGTCGGCGTCGGGCGATCGAGATCAGGCGTGGGCTGGCGTCCACCCCGGTGTATCGGACCCCCTCGCCGAGGAGGTAGGGTGCGAGAACGCCCTGCCCGGCGCCGACGTCCAGGATCGCCTCACCCGGCTGCGGCCGGAGCAGATCGAGGAGCGCCGGGATCGCGAGCGCCCGGTGGTAGCGGCTACCGCGCTGTCCGACCCAGCCGTCGTACCAGCCCGCGACCCGGTCCCAGCCGCAATCCCCGCGAGGGGCTCGCCGACGCGAGCGGCCTGCGCGTGCGGACACGGGTGCACCGAACAGTCACGTTTCTCATCCTCCGGTCAACGCCCCCCGACCGTCGGCGGGGTATCGCGCAGCCTAGCGATCCGGAGCCATTGCTGGCAAGCGGGCTGGCGCAGCACTCAGTGACAGGTGCCCGAGCCGCTGTCCGAGAATCCGCCGCCCGCCTGGGGGACGAACCTGAAGTCGTAGCCTCCGGTCCGCAGCGTGAGCTGAAGCACCCCAAAGGTGCCCGCCGCTCGCACCTGGCTGTTGGACTTCGCGCGCCCGAGCTGGTAGTAGCTGCGGCCGCCGGTGCCGACCACGAACTGCCGAATGCCGTCCGCCGCCGATGCGCCCGACGGCGTCTGCGGTGCAAAGCGCTCGTAGTCGTGGTCGTGGCCGCTGAGCACGATCTCGGCATGCGCCGCGTACAGCGCCTGCCAGAAGGGAGTGAAGCTGGCATCGCTGCCATGCGTGCTCCCGGAGCTGAAGCGTGGCTTGTGCCAGTAGGCCAGTGTGCAGGCTGCCGTGTGAGCCGCGAGATCGGCCTTCAGCCACGCCACCTGGGCTGATCCAGCCGTGTGCGGCGCCTCGCTGTTGAGGGCAACGATGTGCCAGCCACCGAGGTCGTAGCTGTAGTAGAGCGGACTGCTCGACGAGAAGCCCCAGTAGGACCGATACGCGCCGATGCCGGTGCCCGCGTCGTGGTTGCCCAGCGCGGGCTTGGTGCGGGCGCGGAAGGCACCCCAGGTGGGGCCGTAGTACTGCCTGAAGCAAGCCGATGTCGAGGCCGGGTAGCACAGGTCCCCGAGCGTCAGCACCGCGGCCGGGTTGATCTTGGCGATGAGCGCCGCGGTCGCGCTGTCTCCGGGCCCCGGGCCGGCGATGTCGCCAGCCGCGACGATGACGACCGCGGAGGACGACTTGCCGGCTGCCAGCCTTTGCGCGGTGGGCCGCGCGGCACTCCCGACGGCCGGGGCCGCCTTGTTGGTATCCGGGCTGGTCGATGGGTTGCCGTTGCGCGCCGGCGCGACGGTGACGGGCATCCTCGATGAGACGGCGCGACGCGTCGGCGCGTGGGACGCGACGGAGCCGCTCGTCGGTGGCGCCGCTGAGCCTGCGCTCCCCGGCGCGCTTTGGCCATCGCAGGTGCGGGCGGCCTGGCAGCCGGCGCGGGCGGCCACCGCGGCAGAGGCTCCTGACGGCGAACCCAGCCGCGAGGCGGCGAGAGCGACGGCGATGACCAGCGCACCTCCGCACAGGACGAGCAGCGGTCGCCGCGCGTGCGGCAGGCTGCGAGCTGGCCACCAGCCGAGCGTGGTGGTGGCCGCGAGCGCCACCACCAATGCGGCGAATCCGACGATCAGCAGGTACGACACCGACATTCCCCCGATCATGCGTGGCACGGCCAAGTGGCACGGCTCCGCGCCCGGCCGAGCCGGGACGCCAGCGGCCCAGCTTGCGTCCGGCGACTGAACGCCACCTGAAGCCGGGTGAGCGGCGTCCCTCCGAGTTCCCTGCGGCGGCCGGCGCCGGACGGCGGCGGCCCGGAGAACCCGCTGCGCTCGCATCGGTCAGGAGGCAGCGGGATCCTCCGCGTCGGGATCGTGATCGGCATCGGGATCCGCGCGGGGAGGCGCTGCGCCGGGTGACGGTGCCTGGCCGCCGTGGCCGTCGACGGGCGCAGGCGCGGCGCCATGGGCCACCACGACGGCCCGACGGTTGCCTCGCCAGCGCTCGAGCAGCGGACGCCCGAAGATCGCCCACGCCGCGGCCATCAAGGCGCCGACCAGGCCGATGGCCAGCAGCAGGCCGCTGCCGTTCACCAGCGGGGCGCGCGCGCCCGACGGCGGGTTTGGAAACTGGAAGTTGTAGTTCCACGGCGGGAGCGCCCGAGCCGCATTGATATACCAGTCGGGCATCGGCAGCGCCGAGCCGAGCGGAAAGACGAGCAGGCCGGCAACCGCCGCCGCGGCCAGGAACGCGATCCCGAAGTCGCGCCAGAACGGCCGGTGCAGCGCCTCCGCCACCACGTACGCCACCGCCACCATCGCGAACAGCAGGGCGGTGAGGTAGTGATAGGCGAACGTGGCGCGCTCGATGCGCGTCCAGGGCAGGTACTGGAAAGCGAACGCCACCCCGATCAGGACCAGTGCCGCCGAGCGACGCTTCCAGGCCATCACCGCGCAGAACAGCAGGGCGGGGATGCCGGCCCAGAAGAGCAGCGGGTTGCCGCCGTTGTAGATCACGGCCACGTCGCGGTTGTCGAGGTTGTGGCCGTAGAACCACACCGGCTTGAGGTCGAGCGGCCAGCTCCACCACGGCGACGCGGCCGGGTGTCCGGCCACCAGCCCGAAGTGGTAGCCGAACATCTGCGAGTGGAGCTCGTCGAGCGACCATCCGTATCCGGGCCCGGTATTCGGGATGGCGAACGAGTGGCCCAGCTGGAGGTACGGGATGTAGGTCGCGACGTAGACGGCGAGCGGGATCACCGCCAGGCAGGCCCAGATCCACGGGACCGCGAAGCCGCCAAGCTCGCCGGGCACGTACCAGCGCGCATCGCTGGCGGGGCGGCGCAGCGACCAGACGGCGCGGGCCACCAGCAGGACGGCGGTCACGGCCGCGGCGATCCACGCCGGCCAGGAAGCCTGCAGCCCGCGGAACAGGAAGGCGAACGCAGACTCGACCGCGTTGGAGGGGCTTCGCCCGGCGACCGTTCCGTACGCGATCGCAAAGGCCAGCCCCACTCCGCCGATCACCACCCCGCTGGCAGAGATCGCCAGCAGATCGCCGGACCCCAGACGCACCGGCCGGAGATAGACGAGCAGCAGGGCCAGGGCGAGACCGACGAATGCCACCACCAGCGAGGGCCACGGGCCGCCGATCCCGATGGCGATCGCGCCCAGGGTCAGTCCCCCCACGAGCAGCAGGCGTCCGAGGTGCGAGCGGGCCATGACCAGCACCCAGAGGCCGGCCAGCGCGTAGAAACCCACCCACTTGCTGGCGGCCGCCAGACCGATGAGCACCCCGATGGTCGGCAGGGCCCACCAGGCGCTGCGCGCCCAGCGCCCCGACCAGATCAGCCAGAAGAGCAGGTACGCGCCGACGATGAAGGTCGCGGTGAAGATATCGTTCATCGCGATCCGGCTCATCACGTAGCTCATGCCGTCGACCGCAACGAACGTCGCCGCCAGAATCGCGATGCTCCGGCGGCGGAACATGGTGGCGGCGAGCAGGTAGATGAGCGCCACCAGGATCGAGCCGAAGACAACCCCGGCGGTGCGCCAGGCGAACGCATTGCTGCCCGCATCGACGGTCACCAGCTGGGATCCACCCGGGGTCTGAGTCGCCACCAGCAGATGGGCGTTGTCGTCGCCCTGGGCGTTGTCGCTGATGTCGAAGCCCATGGCGAGCGGCTGGCCACCGACGGCAGTGGTGTCGAAGAGCGCGAACCCGGTGCTCGCCGGCGGACCGTCGCCGTGGGGCTCGACGGTCCACACCGCATCCGGCCCGGCGACATACACGATGTTGGCGACGGACTGCCAGGCCAGCGCCCGCGCCGGCGCCGGCAGCGGCACCGTGTCGGTCAGCTGTCCGGTCGAACCGCGAAAGACCGAGAGGCCCGCGGGAACGGCCGGGTGCTGGTCGTTCTTGGGAAGCGGTCCCACCGGGACGAAGATCTGCTGCTCCTCCCCGGTGCCCTGTACCAGCAGGGGGCCACTCGGCGCGGCCGGTAGGGCCTTGACCCCGATCTCCGTGCCGGCGCTGTCTTTCAGGACCTTGAGGTTCTTCGCGTCGAGCAGGACCAGCGCTCGGCGGGCCGGGTCGACCGCCGCCACCTGGGCACCGGAGGAGCCGGCCGCGCCAGCCGCCGGGAGGTAGCCGACGGCCGACGCAACGAGGCGGCTGCTGGCGATGTGCGCACCGGTGGCACGCTCGAGTTCTGAGATTCCGTCCGGCCCGCGCAACACGAGCATGGAGTCGCCGCTGGCCACCACGATCTGGCTGACCGTGCGCAGGCGGCTGGCGATGGCGGGGAGCTGCGCCGGCGGAGCGCGCGGGCCCGTCAGGCCCAGAAAGCGGCCGAGCTCGTAGGCCTGCACGTCTCCCCGCGTCGCGAGGCCGACGAGCAGCCGCTGCCCGTCCTCGTCGTACGCCAGGCTGGCCACCGGCGCGGCGGCATTCCAGGTGGCGAGCCGCTCCCCGGTCAGAGCGTCGAGCGCCTCGATCCGCGGCCCGTTGCCGCCCACGAACACGACCGAGCGCGGATGACCGATTGAGCTGCGTCGCGGCGCGACCGCGACCGCCGGCGCGGGTGCGTCCAGCTCCTGGCGCCCGACCACCTTGTTCGGGTCGGCCACCACGATCCCGGCCGCGATCAGGTACTTGGCCAGCATCGGGTGGGTCCACTCGTACACGTCGCGGGTCCAGCCGTGCTCCCAATCGGAGAGCCATTCCGCGGCGGAGCGAGCGTGGTAGGCCTCGTCGAAGTGCATCTGGCGAGGGATGTCGAGGCGCCACACACGGAAGAGGAGGGCGAACAGGATGAAGCCCGCCACCAGCACGGCATCCAGCCGGTCGAGGTGGCGGCCCGGGTCGCGAAAGAGCGGATCGTGAGGGTCCGCCCGCAGCCAGCTCAGCCGCCGCCAGCGCGCACGCGGTGGGGCCTGGACCGGTGGCGTGACGGCGTCGCCCTCGGCGCGCTCGGCGCGCTCGGGCGGATCGTCGGCGGCGAGCGGCGCAGCCGCCGCCGCGTCAGTGGCGAGGGCGACAGACACATCGGGCACAGGGCGCGGGCGCTCCCCTGCCAGGGCCGCCGCCTGGACCAGGATCCAGCCGAGCGCGACGACGATGCCGAACGAGATCAGATACAGGCCCGGTTGCGAGAAGAAGACGGCCTCGAGGAGCGGATCGCGCGGCATCGGTCCGCCGCCCGCGCCGGGGTTCAGGACCCCCTGGCCGGCGAACGACCAGTCCGCGGAATACACCCAGTACACGTTCAAGAAGAACGACACCGACAGCGCCGCGTACAGGACCAGCCAACGCCGATTCCGCGCGATCAGCGGGGCGGCAAGCACCAGCGCCGGAAACAGGTAGCGCTCGTGAACGCGCGTCGGCAGCGCAAAGAAGGCGACCGATACGGTCAGCGTGGCAAGCAGCAGGCCGGCGAGATCGTCGCGCCGCCAGAGCTGCCACAGGGCGAAGAGTGCGACCGCCAGGAAGAGGATCGTCCCGAGCGTCTGCCAGGTGAGAGTCAGGGAGCCGATCGCCAGCGCCGTTCCCTGGTCGTTCCCCCAGTCCTGGAAGCCGGCAACGCCGCCGAACGGGTTGCGCCACAGGTTGAAGGCATTGATCGAGAGGCCGTTGTAGGTGCCCGCCGCTTCGAGCAGCTTGCCGATCAGGCTGTGGCTCGGGTCGCCCGGCGCCCAGATTGCCATTCCGAACGGAAGGATCAGCACCACCATCGCCGCCATCCCGGCCGCCAGGGAGGTGAGCACGCGCGTGGGATCCCGCGTGCCGTCCAGCGCCGGATCGCTGGAGCGCCCGAACAGGTGGCGCTTGATGCCGACCACCACGACGATCGGGATCAGCAGCCCGGTCTGGAACTTGATGAGCACCGCCACCACGGCGAGGACGGCGGCCACCTCGGTGAGGCCGCTGGCCAGGACGTAGATCGCGGCCAGCATGGCCAGGCTCCCGACCGAGTCGACCTGCCCCCAGACCGCCGAGTTGAAGATCGTGCCGGGGTTGAAGAGGTAGACACCGGCTGCGAGCAGCGCCGCGCGGCCGCTCCACGGCCCCACGCGGTCGTCCGCGAACCGTCGCACGAGTGCGTACAGGAGGGCAGCCACGCCGATGTCGGCCAGGATCCCCGGAGCCTTGACCAGCCCGGACGTGATGTCCGAGCCAACGAGCGGCCTGAGCACCGCGCCGAGCGAACCGAGGGCCCACAGGACGTACATGTATCCCGGCGGATAGTCGCTGAAGTAGCCGGTCTCGTAGAATCCGCCCGGCCCAGTCACGACCAGCCGTTGTGCCCAAGCGGTGAAGTCCCCGATGTCGATCCGGAAGCCGCTCTGGGGCAGGAGGATGCCCGCGATGAAGGCACGCAGCAGCAGACCGACGAGCAGCAGCGCCAGGAGAGCCTTCGCGCCGTCCCAATCGAGACCGGCGAGTGATGGCCTCGCGCCCCGCCGCCTCACGGAGTCGCGGGTCATCGGAGCGGGCGTCGTCGTCAACGACGTCCGTTGGTGTCGCGCGCCAAGGTGGCGGTGAGTATACAACCGTCCCCCGACCGTTCAGCGCGGCAGCGGCCCGGCACGAGCCGCCCGCGGCGTCGGCGCCGGCAACCCGAGCCCTCCTGGCTCCCGTACGCCTCTCCGTCGGTCGCCTGGACGGCGGCCGCGGTGACCCTCTTCGCCTTCGGCATCTACCTGCGAACGCTCCTGCCGGGGACCGGATTCTGGGACACCGCCGAGGCGCAGACGGTGCCGCACACGCTCTCCATCTTTCATCCCACCGGTTTCCCGACCTACACCCTCATCGGTTGGCTCTGGAGCCAGCTGCCGATTGGCTCGGTCGCGTGGCGCATGAACCTGATGTCCGCGGTCTGCCTGTCGCTGACCGCGGGCCTGGTGGTGGTCATCTCGGCGCACCTCATCGGGGAGCGGAACCGCCTGCTGGTCGCGTCATCGGCCGGCCTCGCGGGGCTCGCGTTCGCCTTCGCCTCCGAGCCGTGGAAGAACGCGCTGCGCGCCGACGTCCACGCGCTCCACATCCTGCTCGCGGCCCTCATCATCTGGCTCCTCTTCTGCTGGCGGGACGCAGAGGTGAAGGGCAGGCCCCGGGCAGGCGGCTGGCTGATGGGTGCCAGCTTCGCGTTTGGGCTCGGCATGGGAAACCATCCGCTCATCGGGCTGATGGCCTTCGGGATCGCCTTCTGGGTGGTGCTCGTCGCCCCCGGCATCTGGCGCCGATGGAAGCTGGTGATCGCCTGCGCCGGGCTGCTGCTGCTGGGCTTGGCCGTGTACCTCTACATCCCGATCCGAGCGCTGATCCCGCCGGAGCCGCCTCTCTTCTATGCGCGGCCGACGACCCTGGAGAAGGTGAAATACCTCGTCTTCGCCGAGCAGTTCAAGGGCCTGTTCGACAATTTCGCGAACCCGTTCGACTTCTTCGGCGACAAGTGGCGCAAGGCGGAGAGCGTGCTCGCCGCGCAGCTCATCGGTCCGGGCTGGATCGTGGTCGCCATGGGTGCCGCGACGCTCGCCGTTCGGCGCCTGGGGGCGTTCGTGTTTCTCGCCTCGTTGGTGGCCGCCAACGTCTACTACTCGCTCAACTTCCAGGATGGCGACATCGACCGCTACTACATGCTCAGCGTCCTGGTCGCGGCCCTGCTGCTGGCGGTCGCCATCGCATCCCTGGCACTGGTCTGCGCCCGGGCGGCCGCGATCGCGTCGCGGCGGTTCGCGGGCATCGCCGGGCGACGGACGATGGCCAGCGTCGCGGCGGTGGCCGTGCTCGCGCTCGCCGCCCTGCTGCCCACCGCCTCGCTCGTGATCCACTACGCCGAGCGCGACCAGAGCGCCTACACAGACCCCGATCGGTGGGCCAAGAGCGTCTTCGCCGCGCTGCCGCCGAACGCGGTGGTCATCAGCTGGTGGAGCTACAGCACCACGCTCTGGTACCACCGCTGGATCAACGGCGAGCGCCCCGATGTCAAGATCGTCGACGAGCGGAATATCCTCGATGACGGCTACGGTACGATCGACGGCGCGATCCGCGCCTTCCTCGGCAAGCGCCCGGTGTTCCTGGTTGCGCCGGATTGGGAGCTGCAGCGGATCTTGCTCTTCTACACCACGACCACCGTGCCAACCTATGCCGGCTACACCGAACTGCTCCGCATCGAGGACCGCTGAGTGACCGAATCCGAGGCTGTCGGCCGGCCGCGCCTGACCTTCTTCTTCCCCGCCTACAACGAGCAGGAGAACGTCGAGGAAACGGTGCGGCGGGCGCTCGGCGAGATCGGGCCGCTGGTGGAGTCGATGGAGGTGCTGGTCGTCGATGACGGCTCCACGGATCGCACCCCGCAGATCGCCGACCGCCTGGCGGCGGCTGACCCGCGCGTCCGGGTGCACCATCAGCCGAACCGCGGCTATGGCGGCGCGCTGAAGGCAGGCTTCGAGCACGCGCGAGGCGAGCTGATCGGCTTCTCCGACGGCGACCTCCAGTTCGATTTGAAGGAGATGCATCGCCTCCTCGAACGCCTCGAACGCTCGGACCGCCCGGCCGACGCGGTGATCGGCTTCCGCATCAAGCGTCGGGATCCGTTCCACCGGATCTTCATCGCCAGGATGTACAACGCCATCGTCTCGGCCGCCTTCGGCCTGCGGGTCCGGGACATCGACTGCGCGATGAAGCTGTTTCGACGCGAGGTGTTCGACGGTCTCCCGCTCGCGGCGGATGGGCCGTTCCTGTCGGCCGAGTTGCTCATCAAGCTGCGCGCACGCGGCGTCCGAATGGCCCAGGTCGGCGTGCACCACTACCCGCGCGCGGCCGGCACGAACACCGGGGCGTCGATCGGGAAGATCGTGCGCACCTCTCGGGATCTCGGGCGCCTTCGACTCGCGCTGTGGCGCAACCCGGGCGCGGTTCTCGGCACGCCGCGTGGACATCGCCCCGCCTGAGATCCCCGGAGCTGGCGGTGGCGGCCGGTCAGCCCTCCTCGGCCGTGCCCTTGCCGCCGCTCTCGAGGTCGATGTCGAGCGAATTGACGAAATCGCGGAAGACGGCGAGCTTCTCCTCGCCGTCGCCGGAATCCTCGTGCTCGGGCTCCACCGCGGCCTCGTCCAGGACGCGCTCGTCGACGTAGATCGTGGAGCCGGTGCGCACGGCGAGCGCGATCGCGTCGGAGGTCCGGGAGTCGACCTCCGCCTCGCTGCCGTCGCCGGTCTCCAGGTAGAGGCGCGCGTGAAAGGTGCCATCGGTGACGTGCGTCACGACCACCCGGCTGAGGCTGCTGTTCAGGCCGGCGATGATGCTGACCAGCAGGTCGTGGGTCAGCGGCCGCTCCGCGGTGAGGCCCTGAAGCCGCATCGCAATCGCGTTGGCCTCCGCCGGTCCGATCCAGATCGGCAGGTACCGATCACGCTCGGCCTCCTTGAGGATGACCACGTGCTGACTGGAGAGCATGTGCACGCGCACGCTCTCGACCACCATCTCGATCAGCCGCATGACCCCCCGATTCTAGTGGAGGCTACTCGAGGACGATCCGCACGATCCGGGAGCCCGCCAGCAGAAGCGCGACCGGCGGCCCGTCGGGCACCGAGGCCACCGATAACCCGTGCACCGACCCCAGCAGCTCGGCTTCCGGCCCCGTGCGCGGCGCCAGCCATTGCTTGACGAAGGCGCCGTCTCCGCGCTGGAAGGCAAGGATCCGCCCGTTGGCCGCGTCGTAGACGAAGAAGAGGTCCCGATCGCCGATCGACGCCGCGTCGACGAGCCGGTAGTCGAGGCGAGGGCGCACGTCGCCGTCCGGCGGCGGATCGAGCGAGTACTCCGCTTGCGGCAGCGGCGTCCCGAAGTTCACGCGGGTCATGGTCCGCGACTGCAGGAGCCAGAGATTCGCATCCACGATCAGGTCGCGCGCGTCGGCCGCCGACAGGTCCGGGCGGGCGCTCAGGTAGCTCTGCGGCGGCTGCGGGAATTGCACCGGGATGACGGCCGGCGGCGTCCACTTCCTGACCGAGCCATCGCGGCCGTCGACGAGATACAGGTTGAAGATCTGGAGCGGCGGCCGATGCTGCAGGGCGGCCAGCAGGCTGGTCCGGTCGCTGACCGCGTCCACGCCGGCGAGCACCATCCGGTGCGGCACCTGCTGCACCAGGTCGATGCGCCACGCCTGCCGCTGACGATCGATGACCACCACGTCGGTGGCGGCGGTCGCGATCAGCCACGGCGCCGCGGCGGTGCCGCGGTCGAGACGCTCGCCGGCCCGATACACCGTCCTGGCCGTCCGCCGTCCCGGGTCGACACGGATCACGCGGCCGCGGCCGTCGTCGACGATCCACAGTGTCACGTCGCGGGCGGTCACCATCCGGGCCGGCTGGACGCCATCGAAGCCGGATGCCAGGTCGACCACGGTGGCCACGTCTCGGAGACGCACGACGCGGTACACCGCGTCCAGGCGGCCCTCGACGCGGGCCCGGAGCGGCTCGAGCGCCTGGTCGCTGACCCCGGCCGCCGCCGCCCGCTGCAGGGCCAGGAACGCATCGTTCAGCAGCCCCTTGGCCCGGTCCGGAGCTCGGGCGACAAGGTCCTGCCCGTCGACCCGGTGCTCCACACGAGCCATCGCTGCCTCCGCCTGCTGGATCGCGGCGCGGGCGACCTCGAGACGTGGGATCGCATCGGTGGGCCGCGCGCTCGGCAGGCTGGCGACCGTCACGCCGATCGCGGTCAGCAGCGCGACGCCGACCATCGCCAGCGCCCCGAGGCGGCGGCGGCGGCCCTCCTCGCGCAGCGCGGTGCGTGCCACCCTGCGCGGGTACTCGACCCGGCGGCGCGGCACGAAGGCGAGGATCCAGCTCATCAGGACCAGGACGCCGCGCGCGATCGCCGCCTGCGCATGGTCGATGGCTTTCGCCACGCGGCCAAAGAAGGCGCCCAGCGCGTCGGCGAGCGGCACCGGGCTCTGGTCCGGAAGGCCGGCGAGCGGCTCAGCCGGGCGGACCGGCTCGAGCTGGCGCGTGGTGGCGGTCGCAGGCACCTCCTCGATCTCGATCACCAGCAGACCATCCGAGCCGCGCCCGCCACGGATCGCGAACAGCTGATGCAGATGCTCCGCCGCGGCAGCCGGACGGAGCCCGGCCAACGCTGCCTTCAGCTCCTCGATGCCGACCACCTGCGCCAGGTTGCGGCTGACGAGCGCCAGGCGGTCCGCGGAAACGAGCTCGCCCTGCCAGGTGTAGGGCTCGATGGCCAGCGCCTCGCCCAGCGTCGCGGCGACGCGCCGCTCGCGGTGTCGCGGATCCTGCTCGCGCACCGCCGGCGGGGGCGGCAGCTCGTACATGCGTCCCTGGCGAACGATCACCGCGGCAGCCGGCCCCAGCTTGGCTACGTGCGCGTCGCGCCCGCGCACGACGACCGCGATCACGCTCACCGCGCCGCGCCGCGGGATTCCGAGCGACCGGCGGGCATGGAAGAGCCGGCGGTTGGCAGCCGCCAGCGCCTTGGCCAGGGCTCCGAGCGTCCCGACCGACAGGTCGTAGTAGTAGTCACGCTCGATCGCCTCGAGCGCCTGCGTTGCGGCCCGCTCCAGGGCTCGGTCGCCGGCGGTGACCTGGGCGAGGAGGAAGAGGCTGCCCTTGGAGCGCGAGAGTGACCCGATGGCCGGCTCGTGGAAGCGCACGACATCGTGCGTGTCGCTCGCGCGCTCCTCGACCGGCACCAGACCGATTCGGGTGGCGAGACGGTTGCTCACGGTGGCCTTCCATGGCAGCGGCGACGAGAGACGAGACTCGACGGAACCGGGCGCGGCTCGGTCGCGTGGATTATAGGGTCGCGTCAGGAGCCGAAACGACCCACCGAGACGGTCATCCCGACCAGCCGGATGGTCGCCCCGGGTCGACCCCGCATCCGCTCGTTGACCGCCCACACCAGCGCGTCGGCGCGCAGGGAGAGTTCTTGGGCAAGGATCGGCTCGGAGGCTTCGACGGCAGCCAGTCCGCCGCGCACGCGCCTCACGTGGCTGCGGAACGTTCCACCCGCCAGCCCGGCCGCCTCGATCACCTCGAGCCAGGCCAGCCGGACCTGGGCCAGGGCGATCTGGTCGGCCGCTCCGGGTCCCGCGCAGCGCAGCAGCGCTCGCTCGACGGCGGCTCCGGCCTCTTCCGATCCCACGCGGCGGCTCAGGCCACGCGCGGCGCCAACCGAAGCTGGCCGGCGTCGACCTGCCAGACGGCGACGCTGTGCCGATGGCGCTTGGGAAGGGTGGACAGGTCGGCCATGGTGACCAGCACCTGGCCACGTTGCATGAGCAGCTCGAGCGCCCGCGCGGCACGCTCCGCGTCGAGCTCGCTGAACACGTCGTCGAGCAGGACCACCGGTTGGGCGGTTTCGTCGGCGCCGCCCGTATCGGCGCTGTTCCGGTCCGCGGCGAGGAGCTCGGTCTCGGCCAGCTTCAGGGCCAGGATGATGGTCCGCTGCTGCCCGCGGCTGGCGTGGCTCGCCACGTCCCGGCCGGCGAGCTCGACTCGCAGATCGTCCCGGTGCGGCCCGACCAGGGTGCTGCCATTCCAGATCTCCTTCTGCCGGACCTCCGCCAATCGGGTCCGGAACGGCCCCTCCAGCTCCCCGGCTGCGGCCATCGACGCGCGCTCGGGCCACGCGTCCCGGAGCGAGTCCAGGTACTCGAGGCGTACCTCGCCGGCGCCCTCATCGCCCTCATCGCCCGCAGCCACCGCAGCGTGCAGTGCGCCGATCCGCTCCGCGAGCCGCGCCACGACCGCCACGCGCGCCGCCATCAACCGCGACCCGATCGTCACCAGCTGCTCATCCCAGAAGTCCAGCTGGGCCGGTTGCGCCTCATCCGCGCGGATCGCGCGGAGCAGCGCGTTGCGCTGGGCGACGACACGCGCGAGGTCGACCAGGTCCCGGGCGGCGCGCCGATCCGACTGGGTCAGGATCCCGTCCAGGAAGCGGCGCCTGTCGCTCGGCGGACCGACCAGCAGCAGCATCTCCTCGGGACGGAAGAGGACGGCGCGCACCGTCTCCGTCAGGCTCGACGGTCGGCGCGACAGGCCGTTCACCAACAGCCGCTTGCGCACCTCGGGGCCAGCCTCCACGCCGGGCACCACCAGCTCCACCCGGCTGGGGTTGAGATGCTCGTCGCTCAGGTCGAGGCGGATGCGCGCCCACGGCGCGCCGTGGCGCACGAGCTCATGATCGGCGGCGGCGCGATTGGAGCGCCCGGTGACCGCCACCCAGATCGCCTCCAACAGGTTCGTCTTGCCGGCTCCGTTGGGCCCGGCGATGATGGTCAATCCCGGGTCGGGATGCAGCTCTGCCGCCGCGTAGCTGCGGTACTGCTCCAGACTCAGCCGCGTCAGTCTCATCGGTCAGCGGGGTGTGCCGGCCGGCATCATCGGTCAGGTCGCCCGCCAGGCCACCCGGCTCACGATGCGGTCCGCACCGGCATGATGACGTGGACATAGTCGTCCTTGCCGACGCCGCGGATCACACCGGGAGCGAGTGGTCCGGAGAGCTCCAGCGCCGCCTCGTCGGAGCCGAGGTTGCTCAGTGCGTCGATCAGGTAGCGCGCGTTGAACGCGATGGTCGTGGCCGAGCCCTCGACCGTGGCCTCCAGCGAGTCCGCGTTATCACCGATGTCGGCGGCATGCGCGGTGATCGACACCGGATTGCCGTCGGATCCGTCGGCTCCGACCTCGATCTTCACGATGTTGGCGCTGTCGCGCGCAAAGATGCTCGCCCGCCGGGTTCCGGCCAGAAACGCCTCACGGTCGAGGACGGCGCGCGAGGTATGAGCGGTCGGGATCACCGGTTCGTAGTTCGGGAACTGGCCCTCGATCAAGCGGCTGACCAGGTCGATTCCTTCCACGTGGAAGAGGACCTGGCTCTTGTTCGGGGTGACGGTGATCTCGATCGGGTCGTCAGCATCCGGGAGGATGCGCATCAGCTCCGCGTAGGAGCGGGCCGGGACCACGATCGTCAGCTCCGCAGCGACCGCGGTGTTGAGCTTCACGCTGCGCACGGCGATTCGGTAGTTGTCGGCGGCGGCCAGAGTCATCGTCTCTCGGCTCAGTTTGGTGAGCACGCCGGTCAGGATCGGGCGGCTCTCATCACTGGCCGCGGCGAAGACCACCTCCCCCAGGGCTTCGCGCAGCGCCCGCGCCTCGACGCTGGTGGCCGGGGCGTCGCTGATGGCAGCCACCACCGGGAACTCGTCGGCGTCGATGCCCTTGATCGACGAGCGACTTCCGGCGCACACGAGCTTCAGCGTGCGATCCTTCACGGACAGCTGGAGGTCGATCCGCTGGTTCGGCAGCGATGCCACCAGATCGGTGATCAGCTTGGCCGGGACGGTGATCTCGCCCTCCTCGGCAACCTTGCCCGGAACCCAACAGTTGATGCCGATCTCCAGGTTGGTGGCGGTCAGCTTGAGCCCTGCGTTCTCCGTCTTGAGGAGCACGTTGGCGAGCACCGGAAGCGTGGCCCTGCTGCTCACCGCGCGGCTCACGATCTGGAGTCCGCGGGCGAGGTTCTCCTGCATCACCGAGACGTTCATGGTTGTGTGGTCATCCTCGCGTGTGGCGGTGCGGGAGGACTCCACGCAACACGCTCACGTCACTACTGTTCTATAGAGAAGGATAACGTCTGGTCGTCTCCCGTCGTAGGGGTGTGGATGGTGTGGACCGATGGACGCCGCCGTGCTCCAGCGCCGCCGATCCGGCGGCGGAGAATCGGTCTGCCGATGTGGACAGCCGCCCCGCCGGCTGCGGACCGGCAGGCGATGCCAGACCGGCCAACGGTGGAGAGTGCTCCGAACGCCCCGATCGTCCGCGTCCGAGTTGTCCACAGCGACGGATGGATATCCACCGGATCGGCCCGGTTATCCACGATGTGCCGCACGCAGAGGCGGCCACGGTGGTCGCTCGGCCATCGCCCAGCTGTCACTCCGAGTAGATCATCTCCCGGACCGCCGAGATCTCGCGACGCATCTCATCGTTCTCGCTCATCTCGCGGGCGATCTTGTCGCAGGCGTGCAGCACCGTCGAGTGGTCGCGCCCGCCGAGCTCGGCGCCGATCCGGAGCAGGCTGATGTCGGTCTCCTCGCGGATCAGGAACATGGCGATCTGGCGCGGGACGACGATCGCGCGGTCACGCTTGCTGCTGCGCAGCAGGTCGAGGTTCACACCGTAGTAGTCGGCGACGGCGCGCACGATGCGCTGGGGCGTGATGGACCGCTTCTTGGGGTTGTACATCACGTTGCTGAGGACCGCGCTCGCCAGCTCGATGTTGATCGGCATCCCGCTCATGCTGGCGTAGGCCACCACCCGATTCAGCGCCCCCTCCAACTCGCGGACGTTGCTCACCACCTTGCGCGCGATGAAGTCGATCACCTCGGAGGGGATGAGGTTGAGCTGATCCTCGGCCTTGCTGCGCAGGATCGCGATGCGGGTCTCGAGATCGGGGGGCGTCAGGTCGGCGATCAGTCCCCACTCGAAGCGGCTGCGGAGACGCTCCTCCAAGGTGGTGATCGCCTTGGGCGGCCGGTCGCTGGACAGGACGATCTGCTTTCCGGCCTCGTGGATGGCGTTGAACGTGTGGAAGAACTCCTCCTGCGTGCGCTCCCGCTCGGCGATGAACTGGATGTCGTCGATGAGGAGCACGTCGATGCGCCGGTAGCGGCCGCGGAACTCCTCCATCTTCTGCTCGCGGATGGAGTTGATGAAGTCGTTCGTGAACTTCTCGCTGGTGGCATACAGGATCCGCTTGCGTGGAAACTTGGTCGCCACCGCGTTGCCGATGGCGTGCATCAGGTGGGTCTTCCCGAGCCCCACGCCGCCGTACAGGAAGAGCGGGTTGTAGGCATGCCCCGGGCGCTCCGCGACGGACAGCGCGGCGGCGTGCGCCAATCGGTTGGCGGAGCCGACGATGAAGTTGCTGAACGTGTACCGGCTGTTGAGGTTGACGGTGTTGCCGCCGGCCGACGCGGGCGGCAGCAGCAGAGCGTGGTCCTCGTCGACCTGCTCAGGGACGGGACCCGCGGCGTCCGCGACCACGAACTCGACCTGCACCGAGCCGCCAACCACGCGGGCGACGGTCTGGCTGATCAGCGGGCGGTATCGGTTGTCGAGCCAGTCACGCGCGAAGCCATTGGGGGCGGCGATCCGAAAGCGGTTCTCGTCGATCTCGACGAGGGACGTGTCCTTGAGCCAGGTCTCAAAGTTGGCGGGCGAGAGGCTGATCTGGAGCTCCCCGAGAACGGCGCGCCAAACCTGCTTCGCGTCCATCAATGAGCCTTCTCCCAAACCGCGACAAGGGGCCGTTTCGTGGTGGAGCCGATCGCCTCCGAGGCTGCCGGCGCCCGGTCAATGGGACGTCCAGCCGCGTGGGGTCGCGGTAGTGTAGCAGTCTGATTTCGGCGCAGGCAATCAGTGACCGCGGCTAATTTTCGCCGCTTCGGGACACGGCTGCGACGGACGCGGATGGTGGTTTGACGCCCATGCGGGCCGTCGGTAGAATCCGCCGAAGAGCGAACCGGGCCCTCCAGAGGTCGTGCGCGAGGCTGGCGAGGATGCCAGCCGTTCGTGTGTTTGGGCCCGAATCGCCGCTGAACGAGGACGATCACGCACCGATGAAGAGGACGTACCAGCCCAAGAAGCGCGCACGGAAGCGAGAGCATGGCTTCCGGGCCCGCATGGCTTCGCGGGGTGGTCGCCGCGTGCTCGCCCGTCGCAGGGCAAAGGGGCGCAAGCGTCTGAGCGTCTGACCCGGCGCGCCGCGTCCGGCCTTTCGATGCTTCGGCGCAAGGCTGACTTCGAGGCCCTGGGGCGTCGTGGCAGGACACGCGGCACACGGCTCCTCGCCCTGCGCTGGATGCGCACCGATGAGCCGGGAACCCGCATCGGTCTGGCGACTCCGCGGTCCCTCGGCGGGGCCGTTCAGCGAAACCGAGTACGGCGCCGGCTGCGCGCACTGATGCGTGAGCGGCTCGGCGAGATGGGAGCGGGCTGGGATCTGCTGGTGATCGCACGGCCGGAGGCGGCGACGGCGACGTACGCGCAGCTGCGCGAAGCGCTCGGCTGGCTGCTGGAACGGTCGGGAATCGGGAGATGAGGAAGATCGGGCTGGGACTGATCATCGCCTACCAGAAGCTCACCTTCTGGATGCCGCCGAGCTGCCGCTACACGCCCTCGTGCTCGCGATACACCTACCAGGCCATCGAGCGCTACGGCCTGCTGAAGGGCAGCTGGATGGGCCTGCGTCGCATCGGACGCTGCCAGCCCCTGCATCCCGGCGGCTACGACCCGGTCCGATGAGCGAGCAGCAGCCTTGACCATCGCCGCCGCCGGCTTCATGGGAATCCAGCACTTCACCCCGCCGTGGGACGTCTTCTTCCTGCCGCTCTTCAACCTGCTGATCGCCTTCTACCACCTGCTGTTCAGCGACTTCGCGCTGGCCATCATCGTCTTCACGATCCTGATCCGGACCTTGCTGGCACCGCTGTTCATACGGCAGATCCGCTCGCAGCGAGAGATGCAGCGCATGCAGCCGCTCATCCGCGAGGTGCAGCGCAAGCACAAGGGGAACCGGCAGAAGGTCAGCGAAGAGACGATGGCGCTCTACAAGGAGCACGGCGTCAACCCCGCCGCGGGGTGCCTGCCGGTCGTCCTCCAGCTCCCGATCCTGTTCGCGCTGTACCAGGCGCTGATCCGCGCATCCAGCGACGTCACGTTCGCGGTCACGGACTCGGTCAGGGTGGACTTCGCGAAGCTGCAGACTGCGCTGCACATCGTGCCCGCCGTCCAGGCGGATCACTGGACGGTGCCGGTCACCGGTGCCTGCGACCTGCCCCAGCTGGCGCGCCCGGAGCTGAGCCACTTCCTGCCACTCAACTGCCAGCTCATCGACCCGCTCCAGCTCCAGCAGCCGGTGAACACGATCGTGAGCTGGCTGTTCAACCCCTTCACCGGCCAGCACCTCAATCTCGCCGCGGTCGATCATGTCTTCTCGGTCCCGGTCGGCACGTTCGCGATCTCGGGGCTGGCGGTGATCGCCGCCGTGCTTCAGTTCGTGCAGGTCAAGATGACCAGCCCACGGCCGAATCCCGACGACCCAACGTCGAGCGCGACGAGCACGATGACCTACCTCTTCCCGCTGCTGACGATCTTCTGGGGCGGCCTCTTCCCGAGCGGCCTGATCCTGTACTGGATCGTGTATACCGGCTACCTGGTCGGACAGCAGGCATTGATGATGGGCTGGGGCAACCTCTTCCCGATCCTCGGCTGGCAGCCGGCCTTCGTGCCGCGCACCGAGCCGGGGATCGTCAGCCGTCCGCGGCGCACCGAGGAGACCACACCCCCAGCTCAATTAGAGCCGATGCGCTCGGGGACAGCCGCCGCGACCGTCAGACGTCCGGCGAGCCAGCGACCCGCGCAAAAGAAGCGACGTGGCCGGGAGGGCCGAAAACGATGACCTTTCGAGAGTTCAGTGGCAAGAATGTCGAGGAAGCAATCCGCACCGCGATGAAGGAATTCAGTGCGGACCTGAGCGAGCTCGACATCGAGATCCTGTCCCAGGGCAGCCGCGGCATCCTGGGCGTCGGGGGCGAGGAGGCCCGTATCCTGGCCGCTCCCAGGTCGGCGGTCGCGGCGGCTCCGAGCCTGCGAGCTCCCCAGACCGATACGCCCGCTCCCGATGACGAGGCGCCGCGCATCGAATCCCCCGGCACCGCGGATCCAGCGGTTGCCGATACGGACATCCCCGACGAGGCCCTCGCCGATGACCAGGCGGCCGAGCTGTCCCGCGCCGAATCACCGTTCCGCGGTCGCTCCGAGCGCGGTGGCCGTGGGCGTCCCGGTGGCCGAGGGCGCGGCGAGAGCAACGGCCGCGAGCCGGGCGCCTATCGAGGGGGCCGCGGTGAGCGCAGCGCACGGCCGCCAAGGTCCGACCGCCCCGATCGTCCCGAGCGGCCGCACCGTCCCGAGGGCGATCGGCCGCCACGCGAATCGGTGCCCTTCATCCCCGGCAAGCCGCTCGAGGAGCTTTCCGAGAAGGAGCGTGCCATCGTCGATGAGGCGAAGGGCGTCCTGGAAGAGCTGCTGCGCCTGATGGACATCCCGGGCAGCGTGGAGATCGCCACCGGCGGTGAGACCGCGAAGCTCAACGTCAAGGGCTCCGACCTCGGGGTCCTGATCGGGCGCCGGGGAGAGAAGCTCGCGTCCTTGCAGCACCTGGTCAACCTGATCGTCTCCAAGCGAGAGGGCCAGTGGAACCGGATCGCGGTCGACGTCGAGAACTACCGCGGCCGCCGCGAGGAGCAGCTCCGCGACGTAGCCGACCGCGCCGCCAAGCGCGTGCTCCAGACCGGCAAGATCATCCAGCTCGAGGCGATGCCCGCCGTGGAGCGCAGGATCGTGCACATGGCGCTCCTGGAGAACCCATCGGTCCGCACCCAGAGCGTGGGCGTCGAGCCCAACCGGCGGATCGTAGTGCTCCCGGCCACCAAGATCGAGGACTGAGCAGCACAGACCGATGCCCGACCAGGGACTCGCTGCCTGCGCCATCGGTCGGCTGCCGGGGGGCGGCCCGTGGGTCGGCTTCCGCGCCGGCGCGGGCGGCGGCAGCGCCGGCTATCGGCTCGTCTTCGGCGCGAACCGTGGGTCGCTGCCTTCGCAGGCCACCGGCCCGCTGCAGCGCGCGGAGCTTCTGAACGCGGCGATCGCCCATTTCGAGGAGGCGCTCGACGACGCGCCGCCGGAGCTGGAGGCGACGCACGCCGATCTGGCGGGACTCGTCCGCTGGCTGTGTGCCACGGAGCGGGACCCGGACCGCGCCGCGTCGCTGGCGGAGGCGGTCGACGCGATCGACGACGGGCTGGCCGGCGAGGTGGTGGTGGCGCGCCTGCAGGCGGCCTCGCCGGCGGGAATCTCGCGCGGCGACGCGGTGCGAGAGCTCACCGAGCGGTATCGGCAGCTCGTCGTGGGATAACAAACGAGCAGGCCCGGTTGGGGGGACCTGCTCGTTCAGCTGGAAGTGCGTGACCGGCGGGTGCCGGTCAGCTGGTGCTCAGGTGATGCTCGGGCGAACGGTCAGGGGCGGGGTCCGCTCCCGATCTGGAACTTGCCGCCCTCGGCCTGGAACTCGCGCCAGCCAGCCCATCCCATCAGGAATCCGCCGACGATCCCAAGGACCAGGCCGATCAGAGGCAGCAGGATGAAGCCGACATAGGCACCGATGAACGCGAGAAGGCTCAGCAGCCCGAGGAGGCCAAGCAGCGCGCCAAGGGCAGCGATACCGCCGATGATGAGCATCAAGCTGCCCTTCGACCCGGGGAGCGACGTCGTAGCCGCGATCTGTGGCTGGAAGACGACGAAGAGCATGGCAAGGGCGAGAAGGAAGGTCAGCCACAGGCCGGCCGCGCCGCCGTAGCCGAACAGGGTCAGGATCGTGCCGATGATGGCCGCGATCGCCCCGTACGCCGCGAGCTTTTCGTTCTGGTTCAACCTGCCGAAGTTCATGAGACCCGGAACCCTCCTAATGAATCACTTCGAGCTTGCGCCCGCGGCGCGCACCGTAGCACACGCAAGCGCTGCTTCATAGAGCCGCCGAGCCCGGTTTTGGCCGGACCATCGGGCACGCGGAGGGAGGGTGGGGGACCAGAGACGAGTTTCTCGCCGACCTTGTGACCAAGCGGTCTGGGGCCACACGGGCGCCGGGCGTGGAATGGTGGAGATGGGGGAGAATCGAACTCCCCGTCCAGAACCGAGTTACCGGGGACTTCCTACAAGCGTTTCCGGCTTACTTGATCTTCGCCTCGCGGGCCCCCAACCGGCGGGGTGCTCCGCGCGCTATCCGGTGCGCCTCTCGGCTCTTTGACGCCGCTCACCGGAGTCGGCGACGCCGCACCTCGCCTGATGACGCCTTCACCGCCCGGCGAGGGAGGGCGATGTCAACGCTCACTGTCTAAGCAGCGAGAGCGAACTGGTTGTTGCCAGTTACTGGTTTGCCCTCGGTTTAACGAGGCCTGAGGGCGACCTCGGCTTGCGATCCCCGACTCCTGAGCCCTGTCGAAACCTGACATCCCCACGAGCCGATACCGATCGATGGTACCACGCCGCGTCCAGAACGAAACACCCGTTCCAATTGATGCGGGCGGTGGGAACGGAGCCGACCCCCACAGTCAGAGGCGGATCCGGGCCTTCGTCTCGCGCTCCAGCTCGCGGCGCATGTCGCGCTCGGCAATCGTCCGGCGCTTGTCCCACGCCTTCTTGCCCCGCGCCACGCCGATCTCCAGCTTGGCGATCCCGTCCTTGAGGTAGAGACGCAGCGGGACCAGGGTCTCGCCCTTCGCCTGGGTGCGTCCCACCAGCTCGGCGATCTCGTCGCGGTGCAGGAGCAGCTTTCGAGTGCGGGTAGGCTCGTGGTTGTACCGGTTCCCCTGCGCGTAGGTGGCGATGTTGGCACCGATGAGCCAGGCCTCGCCGCGCTCCACCCGCGCGTACGCCTCCGCGATGTTGACCCGGCCGGCGCGAATGCTCTTGATCTCGGTGCCGGTCAGCACGAGCCCCGCCTCCAGCGTCTCGTCGATGGTGTACTGGTGGCGTGCGCGCCGGTTCACGGCAATCGTCTGCTCGGGCATCGGTCAGGGTCTGTCTCGTCCATGGATGGCACGGACGGCGAACATGGAAAGAGCCGGCCGATGGGCCGGCTCCTCCTCGCTACCACGCGAAGGGCGCGTTACTTCGCCGCCTCGGTGGTGGCGTGACAGGGAATACTCACTGCACACCACCTCCTTTCGTTGGCGCGGATGCTACACGCCGTTGGCCCGCGACGCAACGCCCGACGCGGAGGCGCCTCGCCGTAGACCCGTCATGCAGACGCCTGGGCCAGCCCGGTCCAGTCGTAACTGGTCTGCAGCGCGAGCTCGAGGCGGCTCACCGGACCGCTTGCCGACGGTGATGGGCCGGTCTCGCCGATCGCCCGGGTCGCGAGGAACTGGAGCGCGCGCTGGAGAACGAGGTCGTTTTCCGGTGGGTTGGTCTTGGGGATGTCGACCGTGATGTCGGGCTTGATGCCGCCGGGCGCAACGCTGCGGTGGTCGGGGGTGAACCATCGGGAGATGGTGATCCGTACTCCCCCGTCGTCCTTGAGAGGAGCCCAGACCTGGACCGTGTTCTTGCCGTAGGTGTGTTGTCCGATGATCGTGGCCCGCCCGAGCTCCCTGAGCGCCGCGGTGACGATCTCGGACGCGGACGCGCTCCCGTTGTTGACCAGCACAGCGACCGGGATGCGCGGGTTGGTCGCCACGCCCCCGCTGGTCGCGTCCCAGCGCTTCACCTCGCCACCTGCCGATTCCTGGCTGAAGATCAGGCCGGAGCTGACGAACTCGCTGGCGATCCTCTGCGCGGCCACGATGTAGCCGCCGGGGTTGTCGCGCAGGTCCAGGACGATGCGCGTGGCGCCCTTGGACAGCAGATCGCTGAGTCCGGTGTGAAACTGATCGGGGCTGGACTCGGAGAAGCCGTTGAGCTTGATGTAGCCGATGTTGCCGGCCAGCATCTTGGTTACGACCTCGCGAACCGTGATCTGGGAGCGCGTGATCGCCACATCGAAGGTGCGTCCCGCCCGCTTGATGGTCAGTGTCACCTTCGTCCCCGCGGGGCCGCGCACCTTGCTGATCTGATCCTGCATGGTGGTGCCGTTCACGCTCTTGCCGTCCACGGAGCTGACGACGTCCCCGGCGCGCAGTCCGGCCGCCTCCGCCGGCGACCCGGCGATGGGTGCCACCACGACCAACACGCAGGTATCCGAGAGCTGCGTGCATGCCTGAAGATCGCCCGCGTTCTTGGTGTTCTTGAGGGCCATCTCGGCGCCGATCCCCTGGAACTTGCCGGACAGGTCGCCGAGCGCACGCTGATACTGGTCGGGCGGCATGTAGCCGCTGAAGGGATCGGCGACGCCGTACTGGAACATGCCCTGGATGGCGCCTTGGGCGAGCTTCCTATCGTCGAGCTTGTCAACGAACTGCGTCTTCAGCTTTTCGTAGGCGTCGCACAGCGCGGCGAAGGACTGGCTCGGAGCCGCGCAGCTGTTGGTCGCCCCGCTTCCACCCGCCACCAGGTAGCCGCCGGCGAAGAGGAGCGCACCGACGACCGCCGCCAGGAGCAGCGATACCACCCAGGCGAACGGCGAGGCGAAGTGGGGCCGTGGGTGGAGATGCTCCTGGGCAGGACGCTCGCCTGCCGGCAGCTCTTGCGCGTCTGGCGCGCCGGTGGGCGGAGGTGCGGGATCGGTCATGTGGAACGCCGAGTGTAGCAGCGGCGTCCGATCGAGCCTGTTACGGCGCCATTACGTTTCGCTTATCGCCCGTTGGCCCGTGATCCCGAGCGGCGGCTCAGATCACCGCCGCGAGATTGGAGCGGACGCTGATCCAGCTGCCAATCGCCCCCACGCCCAGCCCGACCGCGAACAGCAGCGCGGAGAGGGTGGCCAGGAACTGTCGGCTCACCGCGGTCGGCATTTGGAACACCGAGACCAGGATCGGCTGGATCGGCTCCCACACGATCGCGAGCATCACGACCGCGACGATCGCGCCGATGAGGCCGCACAGGATCCCCTCCAGGATGAAGGGCCAGCGGATGAACGAGTCGCTGGCGCCCACCAGGCGCATGATCTCGATCTCGCCTGCACGGGCGTAGACCGCGATCCGGATGGTGTTGACGATCATGAACAGCACCGTCAGCCCGACCAGCACCAGCGCAATGATCCCCACCGTGCGGATCACATTGATGATGCCGACCAGCTTGTCGTACTCCGACTGCTTGGTGGTGATCTGGGCCACCTGGGACCGATGCGCCGGGTCCAGGAGCGCGTCACTCACCGAGCCGGCATGGCTCGGACCGATGAGCGCGACCTCGATCGAGGCGTAGAGGCTGATCTTTGCCCCGCCGGTCTCGAGCTTCTGGCCGCGATCCGCGTACGCCTGGCGCAGGCGTTCCATGGCCATCTCCGGGGAGACGTAGGTGACCTGCCTGACCCCCGGAAGCGAGCGGGCGTATGCGAGCAGCGCATCGCGGTCGGTGGTGGACAGGTTGTCTCGCAGCCGGGCGGTGACGGCCACCTTGCTTTCGATGAACTTCAACCCGGAGTCCATCCCCGAGAGGACCACGAACAGCCCTGCGAGCAGCACGAGCATCAGCACCACCGTGGCGGTGGCGGCCAGGCTCATCATCGCGTTACGCCAGAACCCCTGCCAGGCGCGGATCACGGAGAAGCCGACGAAGCGCACGAAGGGCATCGGTCAGTACTCGCGCTCATAGGCCGCGCCCGCCTCGTCGCGGACCAGGGTCCCGTGCTCGAGCGCCAGGACCCGGCGTCGCATGGCGTTGACGATCTCCTGGTTGTGGGTCGCCATCAGCACGGTGGTGCCCAGCTCGTTGATCTGGATCAGGAGCTGAATGATCTCCCAGCTGGTCACCGGATCCAGGTTGCCGGTTGGCTCGTCGGCGATCAGGATCGCCGGGTCGTGGACCAGGGCGCGCGCGATGGCCACGCGCTGCTGCTCGCCGCCGGACAGCTGCGTCGGCAGGTGGTGGTCGTGCTCGTGCAGCCCCACCAGGTTCAACAGCTGGGGGACGCGCCGCCGCACGGTCGCCGACGAGGCACCGGTCACCTCCAGGGCGAAGGCCACGTTCTCATACGCGGTCTTGTTCGGCAGCAGTCGAAAATCCTGGAAGACGATCCCGATTCGGCGCCGCAACTTTGGAACCTGGCCGCGGCGGAGCTTGAGCAGGTCCTTGCCGGCGACCACCACGCGCCCGCTGGTCGGCAGCTGGTCGCGGATCAGCAGTCGGATGAAGGTCGTCTTGCCCGCGCCGGAGGCGCCGACCAGGAACACGTACTCGCCCGGCGCGATCGCCACGCTGACATCGGCCAACGCTACCTTGCCGTTGGGGTACGTCACGCCGACGTCGACCATGCTGATGACCGGCTCGGCCAGCGTCGATGCGGTCGCGGGCGCGGCGGTTGGCCGCGGAAGGGTGGTCGTCATGAGGTCAGGTGCAGGCATGCTAGCAAAGCCGGCCCTGTCTGTTGGTGGGCCGATCGTGCCCCGTACCGATGGGGCCCCCTAGGCCTCGCGCGCGCCGACCCCACCGATGCGCGAGCGCAGATAGCCTTCGATGAACGCGTCGATCTCTCCGTCGAGCACGGCGGTGGGATTGCTGGTCTCGACGCCGGTGCGCAGATCTTTGACCATCGTGTACGGCTGCAGGACGTAGCTGCGGATCTGGTTGCCCCATCCTGCCTCGACATGCACACCGCGGATGACCGCCATCTCGGCCTCGCGCTCCTCCTCGGCACGCTCGACCAGCTTCGCCCGCAGCACCGCCATCGCCCGTTCGCGGTTCTGGATCTGGCTCCGCTCGTTCTGGCAGGTGACCACGATCCCGGTCGGCAGATGGGTGATGCGCACCGCGCTGTCAGTTTTGTTGACGTGCTGGCCGCCGGCGCCGCTGGATCGGTAGGTATCGACCCGCAAGTCCCGCTCATCGATCTCGATCGCCGCATCCGGAGGTACCTCGGGCATCACCTCGACCAGCGCGAAGCTGGTGTGGCGTCGCTTCTGTGAGTCATAGGGACTGATGCGCACCAGACGGTGGACGCCGCGCTCGCTCTTCAGGCGGCCATATGCCCATCGGCCGTCGATGCTGAAGGTCACGCTCTTGAGCCCGGCTTCCTCACCCTCGGTCTGGTCGAGGATCTCCGTCCGGTAGTTGTTGCGCTCCGCCCAGCGCATATACATGCGGAGCAGCATTTCCGCCCAATCCTGGCTCTCGGTGCCGCCGGCGCCGGCGTGGATCCCGACGATCGCGGGCCGCGGGTCGTGGGGATCGGAGAGCAGGAGCTGCGACTCCATCCGCGACCAGTCGGCCTGAATGCTGGACAGGTCGCGCCTCAGATCAGGGCCGATGATCAGCGCCTCAGCCGGCTCCGCAGCAGCGAGCTCCGCGATCTCAGCAAGGGCTCGCGCCCGGTCCTCGAGTTCGCGCCAGCGGCCGATCTCCTCGCGCAGCTCATCTGCGCGCCGCAAGGTGGTCTGTGCGGCCGCCGGATCGTCCCAGAGGCCGGGATCTGCAGAACGCTCCGTCAGCTCGGCGAGCTCGGACTCCTTGCCTGGAAGGTCAAAGGCGCACCGCCGTGTCGGCCACGAGGCGCGCGAGCCGCAGCGCCTCGTCCTTAATTGCGTCCAAGTGCCTGGACCATGGGGAGCTCCATCTCGAGCGGCGCCGACTTCGAGCGCAGCTTCGCGGGATTGACGCACGGGCAATAGCTCTGGCGAGGGCATGCGCCGCAGTTCCCGTCGCAGTCGAGAGTCGCGGCGTAGCTGCAGCGCATGCAGTCACGTTCGCAGGCGATCAGGTCTTCGTAGGGGAGCTCGGGATTCCGGAATCGGGTGACCGGTGGGAGCGATGGAGACGGAGAGGTGCGGGAGACTTCGATGGGGACGGATGGACGAGAGCTGGCCGTCAACTGCTTCACAAAGCGCTCCACTTGCAAAACGAGGAACCCGAGATCTGCGCGTCTCGCGTTCCTTGTCGGGCCTCATCGTACCCACTCGCGCCACGATTGCCAACCCCTGTAGGGGCCGATTCACGCTCGAAATCGGTGCTCGACATCGGTGCGGCCGCGATTCCCGGGGGCGAACGCCCCATCGGGCGCGGACCCATGGCGCGCGGGATGCATGGGGCCAGCAGCATGTCGCTCGCGTTTCTGCTGGTCGTGGCCGGAATCGCCATCGCCACCGTGCTGCTGTGGCCCCTCAGGGCGTGGATCGCCTCACGCTACGATCGACCCAAGCCGAAGGACGAGCCACCGCTCACGCCGCCCAAGCGACGCCACCGAGGATGAGCATGTGCGCCGCCGCCGGCGCCGCCCACCGATTCAGGCGCCGTGGCAGCGCTTGTACTTCTTGCCGGAGCCGCAGTAGCACGGGTCGTTGCGTCCCAGCTTGACTGCCGCCTTCACCGGTTGGCGAGCACCGACGATGCTCGAGAGGCCGGCGGTGCCTCCCGAGGTGCTGCTCGTGGGCAACATCGCCGCCGCGGGGGCGTCGCCGTCGGTCAGCTCCGGCCGGCTCTCCGTGACGTTCCGCGCGACCGGCTGCGGCGTCGCCGGCTCACGTGTGACCGTCACCCGGAAGATGGTGTGGGTCACGTCGTGGCGGATCGTCGCCTTCAGCTCGTCGAACATCTGGTAGGCCTCGACCTTGAACTCGTTGAGCGGGTCGCGCTGGCTGTAGGCCCGCAGACCGATCCCCCGCCGCATGTCGTCGACTGCGGTGAGATGCTCGACCCACAGCGAGTCGATGACGCGCAGCAGCACAAGGCGCTCGAGGACCAGCATCGCATCCGGGCCGACTTCCTCGCGCTTGCGGTCGTACTGGTCGGCGACCGCGCCGATCAGCGTTTCGGCGAGAAGGCCGGCGTCGTTCAGCTCGTCGATTGCCGCCAGCGTGGTCGGCTCGAGGCCGGGCACCATCGCCAGCATCTGCGCTTTGAGCCCCTCACGGTTCCAATCGGTCGCGTACTCGGCATTGCTTGCTCCGGCCGCAAGCCCGCGGATCTCGTCTTCGAGCATGCCGAGCACCGTCGGCGAGAGATCCGCGCTGCGCAGGATCCGCCCCCGCTCGCGATAGATCGTCTCGCGCTGCTTGTTGATCACGTCGTCGTACTGAACCACGTGCTTCCGGGCGTCGAAGTTGTAGCCCTCGACCCGGGTCTGCGCGCCCTCGATGGTCTTGCTCACCATCCGCGACTCGAGGGCGGTGTCGTCCTTGAACCCGAGGGTGCGCATCATGGATTGCACCCGGTCCGAGGCGAACCGGCGCATCAGTTCGTCCTCGAGCGAGAGGTAGAAGCGCGTGCTCCCCGGGTCACCCTGCCGACCGGCGCGGCCGCGCAGCTGATTGTCGATGCGGCGCGCCTCATGACGCTCGGTGCCGACGATGTGCAGGCCCCCCGCCTCGAGGACCTTCTCGCGATCCTCGGCGCAGATTCGCTCCGCCTCGGCGAGGGCCGCGGCGTACTGGTCCGGGGTGGCGTCCAGCACGCCCGTTCCTTCGCGGCGCAGCAGGTCGACCGCCAGCATCTCGGGGTTTCCCCCGAGCAGGATGTCGGTCCCGCGGCCGGCCATGTTGGTGGCGATCGTGACGGCGTCGCTCCGCCCCGCCTGGGCGATGATCTCCGACTCTCGCTCGTGGAACTTGGCATTCAGGACGTGGTGCTTGATGCCGCGTCGTTTCAGAAGCTCGGACAGCATCTCGCTGACCTCGACGCTGACTGTACCGACCAGGACCGGGCGTCCGCGCTCGTGCTCCTCGGCGATCTCCTCGACGACGGCGTCCCACTTGCCCTTCTGGCCCGAATAGACGAGGTCCGCGAAGTCGTCCCGGATCATCGGGCGGTTGGTGGGGATGACCACCACCTCCAGGCTGTAGATCTTGTTGAACTCTTCCGCCTCGGTCTCGGCGGTGCCGGTCATCCCGGCGAGCTTCTCGTACATCCGGAAGTAGTTTTGGAACGTGACGGTGGCCAGCGTCAGCGACTCGCTCTGGACGTTGACCCCCTCCTTGGCCTCGACCGCCTGGTGAAGTCCCTCGGACCAGCGGCGACCCGGCATCAGCCGCCCGGTGAACTCGTCGACGATCACCACCTCGTCGTCCTTCACCACGTAATCGCGGTCGCGCTTGTAGAGCACCTCGGCCTTGAGCGCCTGCTCCAGGTGACGGGCCAGGCTGAAGTCGTTGGCGAACATGTTGTCGACGCCGAGCCAGCGCTCCATCTTGTCGGTCCCGGCCTCGGTGATCGCCACCTGCTTGAACTTCTCGTCGAGGATGTAGTCCTCCTCGGGACGCAGTCTCGGCACCAGGCGCGCGAACTGGAGGTACTTGTCGGCCGACTCTTCGGCGGTGCCGCTGATGATCAGGGGCGTGCGGGCCTCGTCGATGAGGATGTTGTCGACCTCATCGACGATCGCAAAGAAGTGGCCTCGCTGGACGCGCTGCTCGAGGTCGATGACGAGGTTGTCGCGGAGGTAGTCGAAGCCGAACTCGTTATTGGTGCCGTAGGTGACATCGGCGCGGTAGGCGTCCGCCCGCTCGACCGGGCGCAGGTCTCGCAGCCGTTCGTCGGTGGCGGGAAAGTCGGGATCGAACAGGTAGGCGGCATCGTGCTGGATCGACCCGACCTGCATGCCAAGCCGGTGGAAGACCTGACCGATCCACTGCGCGTCGCGCTTGGCGAGATAGTCGTTGACGGTCACCACGTGCACGCCGCGGCCGGTCAGCGCGTTGAGGTACGCGGCCAGCGGAGCCACGAAGGTCTTGCCTTCGCCGGTCTTCATCTCGGCGATCTGACCGCGGTGGAGGACCATGCCTCCGATCAGCTGGACGTCGTAGTGTCGTTTCTGGAGCGCCCGGCGCATCGCCTCGCGCACCGCGGCGAACGCCTCCGGCAGGACCTCGTCGAGGGCGGCGTTGACCTGGGCCAGGTCCTCCTTGCGCCGCTGGACGCGCAGCTCGTCGCGACCGGCGCCGGCGCCGGCGGTCAGCTCCGAATCCTGCTCGGGTTCCTCGGGGCGCTCCTCGAGCGGCAGCAGCAGGTCGCCCAGGCTGTCGCGCAGCCGGGCGCGGAACTCCGCGGTCTTGGCACGGAGTTCGGTATCGGTAAGGGCGGTGTACTCGGGCTCGAGCTCATTGATGAGAGCCACGATCGGCTCGAGCCGGCGGATCTCCCGATCGTTCGAGTCGACCAGCCGAGAGAAGAGCTTCAGCATCGGCGGGTGGAGTATAGACGTCCGGTCCGATTCGACCGATGGCCGCCGACCGCCGCCGCTCCGGGGCGGTCGCTCAGTCGTCGACGGCGGGTCCCGGCGGATCCTCCTCGGCGTGGCTCCCCCAGAAGGTCATCTCCTCGACCAGCTGCACCTCGGAGCTGAACAGCGCGCCGACGCTCTCGCCGCGATGAATGCGCCGGATCGCCTCTCCGAAGAGCGGCGCGACCGGAAGGACCGTGATCCGTTCGGGGTCGGCGGCCGCCGGCAGGGGGATGGTGTCGGTGATGATCACCTCGGCAATCGGCGCCTCAGAGATCCGCTCGAGCGCGCGGCTGCTGAACACCCCGTGCGTCGCGCACGCGTAGATCTCCCGAGCCCCCTTGGCGACCAGCGCGTTGACCGCCTCGATCAGCGAGCCCGCGGTGTCGATCTCGTCGTCGATGATCACCGCGGTCTTGCCCCCCACCTCGCCGATGACGTTCATCAGCTCGGTCTCGTCCTGATTGCCGAGCCGCCGCTTCTCGACGATCGCCAGCGGTGCGCCGAGGATCTCCGCAAAGTTGCGCGCGCGCTTGGCGAACCCGAGCTCGCTGACGACCACCACATCCTCCAGGTCCTTGGCCAGGATGTAGCGGGACAGGATGTTGACCGCCGTCAGCTCGTCGACCGGGATGCTGAAGAAGCCCTGGATCTGGCCCTGGTGGAGGTCCATGGTCAGCACCCGGTCGGCGCCCGCCACGGTGAGCATGTCGGCGATCAGACGGGCGGTGATCGGGACCCGCGGCTGGTCCTTCTTGTCGGACCGCCCGTAGGCGTAGAACGGGATCACCGCGGTGATGCGGCCCGCGCTGGCGCGCTTGAACGCGTCGATCATGATCAGCAGCTCCATGATCGACTGGTTGACCGGACGCGAGGTGGGCTGGACCAGGAAGACATCCTGCTCGCGGACGTTCTCGAGGACGCGGACGAAGATGTTCTCGTTGGCGAACTGAAAGACCTCCACCTCGCCGATCGGGGTCTTGAGGTAGCGGCAGATCTCCCGAGCGAGGGCGCGATTGGCGTTGCCGGCGTAGATGCTGAACTCGTCGGCGTACACGTCCCTCTCCTGCGACCACACGGCCCCTGGCCCGATTCTAGCCGGTCGTGCCTCGGCTACCCGTCGACCTCCGGTTCGACTGGGAGCGGCTCGCGGTCATCGACGAAGACCGCGATCGAAACGATCCGGTCTCCAGGCCCCGGCTTCATGACCGTCACGCCCCGGGACGGCCTCCGATATCGGTTGATGCTGCTCACCTGGGTGCGCAGGATGGACCCCTCCTGGGTGATGAGCATGAGCTCCTCATCCTCTCGACCCACGACCCGCACGGCGGCCACATCGCCCGTCTCGTGGTTCAACGAGTTGGCGATCACGCCGCCCGTGGCGCGATGCTTGACCGGGAAGTCGTCGAGGGCGGTCCGCTTGCCGTATCCCTGCTCGGTCACGACCAGCAGTTGACCAGCCGGAACCGCTACCTCCATGCCGATCACCTCGTCCTTGGGGCGCAGCCGGATGCCGGTCACGCCCATGGTGTCCCGGCCCATCGGTCGGACCTCCGCCTCGCGGAAGCGGGCCGCCTGGCCCTTCCGGGTGGCGAGCACGATGTCGCTCTGGCCATCGGTGAGGCCGACCCAGCGGAGCTCGTCGCCGTCGACCAGGTTGATGGCGATCAGCCCGTTGGCGCGAATCTTCGCATACTCCGCCAGAGAGGTCTTCTTGATCATGCCGCGGCGGGTGGCCATCACCATGAAGTGGTCGGGCTCGAAGAGCGGCATGGCGATGATGGCGCTGACGTACTCGCCCTGCTCGACCTGGACGCCGGGAAGGTTGATGATCGGCAGGCCCTTCGCCTGGCGGCTGGCCTCGGGCAGGGTGTGCACCTTGGTGATGAACACCCGCCCGCGGTTGGTGAAGAACAGGATGTTGTCGTGGGTGTTGGCCACCAGCAGGTGGCGCACGGCATCCTCCTCGCGGGTGAGCATCGCCAACCTGCCGCGGCCGCCCCTGCGCTGCGAGCGGAACGTGTCGATCGCCTGCCGCTTGATGTAGCCGCGCTGGCTGAGCGTGACGACGACGTCTTCGGCCGCCACCAGGTCCTCGGCGGTGAGCTCCCGGTTGGCGTCAGCCTGGATCCGGGTCTTGCGCGGGTTGCCGTATTTCTTCTTGAGCTCGGTCAGTTCATCCTTGATGGCGATCGAGATCTTCCGCGGGTTGGCGAGCAGCTCTTCGAGCGCAGCGATGAGGCGGATCACCGCCTCGTACTCGTCCTCGATCTTCTTGCGCTCGAGCGCGGCCAGGCGTCGAAGCTGCATCTCCAGGATCGCGTTGGCCTGAGCCTCGCTGAGGGCGAAGCGCTCGACGAGCGCTTGGCGCGCGGCATCGGTGTCGGCGGAGGCGCGAATGGTGGCGATCACCTCGTCCAGGTTGTCGAGGGCGATCTTCAGCCCTTCCAGGATGTGGGCGCGCTCCTGGGCGCGGGCCAGGTCGAACTCCGTGCGGCGGCGGACCACTTCACGCCGATAGCTGATGTAGTGCTCCAGCAGGCGCTTGAGACCGAGCGTCACTGGCTGGCCATCGACCAGCGCCAGCACGTTGGCGCTGAAGCTGGTCTGCAGCTGAGTGTGCTTGAAGAGCTGCTGCATCACGGTGTGCGGTGACCCGTCCCGCTTCACCTCCACGACGATCCGCATTCCCGTCCGGTCGCTTTCGTCGCGGATGTCGCTGACATCGGTGATGCGCTTCTGCCCCACCAGATCGGCCATCTTCTCGATCAGCGTCGTCTTGTTGACCTGGTACGGCAGCTCGGTGACCACCACGGCCATCCGGCCGGTGCGGATCTCCTCGAACGACACCTGGGCGCGCATGATGATCCGACCGCGACCGGTGGCGTACATGTGGCGGATGGCGTCGATGCGCTCCTTCTCGCCGGTGATCGGGTTGCGCTGGTCCTCGAAGCGAAAGATCGTTGCGCCGGTCGGGAAGTCGGGCCCCTTGACGATCTCGCACAGCTCGTCGACGGTCATGTCCGGGTTGTCGATCAGCGTCGCGACGGCATCGCACACCTCGTCGAGGTTGTGGGGCGGAATGTTGGTCGCCATGCC
>QHBO01000008.1 GCA_003243965.1 Chloroflexota bacterium | reverse complement strand
CGGGGCGCTCCTCGACGGCGGTCTCGAGCCACCGCCCATCAGCGCTCCAGTCCGGTTCGGCCAACGAGTGCGCCGCCGCGAACAAGTCGCGTGCGTGGACCGCGCCGCTCCCTGCGTTCACGCTCAGGAGCCTACCTCGCCCGTTCAGATCCTGTTCAACCATCACCAGCTCGGAACCGCTCGGGTGCCATCGTGGAAACCGGCCCGGCTACAGACAACGCGATGAGCGCCGCGAGACCCGTCGCACGAAGGAGGCGCGCCGACCCGGATGAGAGGCTTCGCATTCCCGGAACCTCCTGACACCGAAACTACACCCACCGGGTCAACGTGGTTCCACGGCTTCATGTGGAGCGCCAGAGAAACCGATCAGGTCGGTTCGACCCGGAGCCTCGTGAACAGGTAGCCGACCGCGGCGACCTCGAGCCAGGCTCGGGCGCTTGCCGCCGTGCCCTCGTAGCAGCGCGACAGCTTGCGCCAGCCCGTTGGCCGGTCGGGACGATAGAGGGGGACACTTGACGGGCCGGTTCGGCCGTGCGGGGCTGGCCGGGGTCGCACAGGCGCGATACGACCGGCGCGGTCGAATGAGGAGGTTAAGAGCGGGAACCGGTCGCTGCTGATCGGCGATTCGCGGTGGCAGATTGGGGCCGTACATCCGGATGACGGCCGTCTTCTGACCCTTTCCGGCTGGCTCCGGGGTCTATTCGGGCAGAGGGAGTAACCCGCGCATGGATCATCATTCGTGGATCGACCCGTAGCTACACGGGGAGGGCAGCGCCTGGCTGAGGCTGAGCGATCCGCACAGCAAGCAGCCGAGCTCGCCAGTTTCGTTGAGGAGCACCACGCGCGACTTGTTCGCCTGGCAGCACTCATATGTCTGGACAGGCTCGACGCTGAAGACGCCGTGCAGAACGCGCTCTTGCGAGCCTGGCGTGCCAGGAACACGGTGCGTGACCCGGGTCGTACCGCGTCATGGCTTGACCGGATCGTTGTTCGGGAGGCGATACGCATTCGGGGTCGGCTACGTGTCCGCTTCTCCGTTACGGCGAGAAGCGCAGGCGATGAACGGAACGCGCGAGACGCCGATCCCGCCGAAATGGCCGTTCTCAGGTCTGCGTTCGAAGCACTCCCGCGCAAGCTTCGCGCCGTGGTCGTACTCCACCACTACGCAGGTTACTCGGTCAGTGAGACTGCTCTTCTTCTGGGGTTGCCTCATGAGACAGCGCGATCGCGCCTCCGGCTGGCGCGCGAGCGAATCGTCGCAGGCAAGGGGAGGTAGTCGGCGATGACAGAAAACCACCTCGATGCGATTCTCTCAGACTTCCTACGGCGCGAAGCCGAACGCCGCGCCGCAGGCATGCGCTCAGCAGAGGCGATGACGCGCGATTTGCGAAGTCGGCTGCCCACGCCGCGCCGATTCCGTTGGAGCGTCGGCATTGCTAGCATTGTCGTTGCCGCGACCCTCATTGTTCTGGTCGCGGGGATTAGGTCGTTCGCCACACCGATGGGCCCTCCGGCGCTGAACGGGATGTATCGGACCGAATCGGCCGTACAAGGCGACTTCTGCGTCCTTGCGGATCTCCACAGCAGCTCATTCGTCCAGGATCGCGGAGGCGCTCGGGTATGGTGGTGGACTCCAGGAGCGTCGCGCTGCGCAAGCCGGGCTTCCGACGTCGTAAGCAGCTATGCCGAACTTGAGCCGCATAGATCACCGCTTGGGGCGATTGATCGGTACGACCTGGTGTTTCGAATCCCGCTCATGGGAAACGCACTCGCTGAGATCAGACTGGGGATCCCGCCGTCCGCGACGGGTGAGTCATTCGACGCGACAGTGGCAGCCGGAAACGGAGTCACGCCAATTAAGCTTGTCCGCGTAGAGGAACTGATTCCGCCGTTCAATCCGCGCTAAGTACTCTCTGACGTTCATACGATGATGTATCAAGGCCGGCTCGGGAGTAGCTCCTCTCGTTCGCAGCGGGAGGAGCACGTGCCGCGACAGAGCCCATTCATGGTCGACCTGTCGCCGGCCGAACGAGCCGCCCTGGAGTCGACGAGCCGGCGCTATGCAGCACCGTATCGGGATGTTGGCCGCCGTCGGCGCCGGGAGAGTCGGCGCTGGCCTCCCGGCAAGCGCGTGAGGTGTCGGAGGCGGTCTCCCCGGCTGGTCTGAACGACCCCTCGGCTGGGCGGGCGTCGCGCGGCCTTCCCCATATGACCGTTCCGATCGTGGGACGCCCCTACCAACCGCGAAGACGCAGAAACTGGTCGGTCAGCTCCGGGTCGAGGTGGATGCCTCGGACGCGTCGCAGCTCGCTCAGCGCCCGCTCCTCGGTCCATGCCGACTTGTATGGGCGATCGGCTCGGAGCGCGTCGTACACGTCGGCGATGCGCACGATCCGGGCTTCGAACGGGATCCGCGCACCGGCCAGCCTGTCGGGGTAGCCGGTGCCGTCCCAATTCTCGTGATGCCAGCGCGCGATGCGGCGCGCCAATTCGAAGTGGTCGCCGCCGTCCAAGAGCTCCTCGCCCCACGCCGCATGACGCTTGATCAGCTCCCATTCGTCGGCATCCAGCCGGCCCGGCTTGAGCAGGATTCGGTCTGGTACGCGCAGCTTGCCGACGTCGTGCAGCATCGCCGACCAGCCGATACGCTCCGCCGCATCGGGCGTGGCGCCAGTCGCACGGGCGAGCTCGGCGGCGAGGTCGCGAACCTTGTAGATGTGTGCGCCGGTTGTCCCGTCACGCGCCTCGGCGGCACGCGCCAGCATGAAGACCGTATGGCGCTTCGCTTCGACCTCGGCCGACCGCGCGCGGTCGGTCTCCGCGACGAGCACCTCGGCGCGTGCCAGCTGGGCGTCGAGTGCCTGCCGGCGGACGCGCGCCACGTTCATCAGGAAGCCGGGTGCGGCGCCAAGGGCGATGAGGATCAGGAAGCCAAACGGGCCCTGCGGGTCGAGCGGCTCGAACAGGATCCCGGTTTCCACGACGTGCAAGAGTGGAGCAGCCACGAATCCCGCGACGCCGCCGGTCACCGGCCCGCGAGCCAACCCGATCGCGGGAACCACGTAGGCGAAGAGCCAGACCACCGTCGGAGTCGACGCGAACGTCGTGGCAGCGTACAGCCCAGTGAGCGCCACGGCCGCCGTACCAGCGACCGACGCCGCGAGGCCGGACCGCAGCGGCACACCCAGCGCGATGACGAGACTCAGGGCGACCAGGGTAGCCGTCAGAAGCGTCATGCCCGCGGTCGATGGATGCGATACCAGCGCGGCGGCGGTACTCAACGCCAGGACGACCAGTCCGATGCCGCACAGCAGCCATCCCGCGAGGTCCGATTCGAGCATCGCCCCAGCGCGCAGCCAGGTAGCCCCGCTTGCGGATGATCCGCCGACGGCGGGCACTGCGCGAGCTCTGGCACCGATCACCGCCTTACGCTCGCCCCCGGCGGGCCGGCGGGCTATCCCCCAATCGTGCTACCGCCGCAGGCGGACATCCCGAGGAGTCGTGTGCCCGGGCGGCTCAGCGCCGCACCTGGAACGACTTGGCCACTCCTCTCGCAGTGGCCGTCCATGCGGGCCGTCGGCCGGCTCGACCTCGCCCGCGTCGTCCGGGGGCGGGCAACCTGGTCGGCCAGCCCATGGCGCCGTTCCCGCGCCACTCCGTGCAGGCCCGGCCGCTTCATCCGCGAGCGCGCTGGAAGTAGGTGCGGTCGAGCACGAGGCCGAGCACCGTTCCATAGAAGAACGTGTGGGCGAGGAACTGGACGATCGGATTGGTGTTGTTCGGGAACCAGGTCCAGCCGAAGGCCTGCGCGACGATGTAGAAGTTGGCGATCCACAGGGCGAGGCCGGCTGCGCTGGCGCTGACGAGAACCGCCGTTCGGCTCGCCGACAGCGGTGCGACGAGCGAGAGCGCGGCCGTGACGGCGACGCCGTACATCATCGACAACATCATGTGGATGACGAGCCCAGCGCCGCCGGCGGCCAGGAGCGATGTCCTCGGGTCGAGTGCACCCTTGCCGAGACCGATGCCTCCGATCATCCGAAGGGGCATGAAGAACGCATCGCCGCCGTTGAGGACAACGGCCATGATCATCTCGAACATCGCGAACGTGATCCCGGCGACGATGCCGGCCAGGATCCCGAAGCGCAGCCAGGCGCCGAGATCCACGCGGCGATCTGTCCCGGCGAGGGTGGTCATGGAATCGATCTCCCATGTGTGGCTTGATCGGCTGATCCTAGCCCTCGCCCGGGGAGCTTCTGTAACGCGCCCCACAAACGTTCCATGGCGGCCACTTTCGTGGGCGAGCTCACATCGATTCTCGGCGACGCCGCCTACCGTCCACGGATGCCGTCACTCATCTCGGCGTTCCTGCTCGGGATCGGCAGTGCCGCGAGCCCGTGTTTGCTGCCGCTCTACCCCGGTTTCATCAGCTTCCTCACCGCTTCGGTGACGGGCACGGAGCGGCGCTCGACGACCGCCCTCCTGGGGTTGACCGTCCTGCTCGGCGTGCTGGCCACGATGCTCGCGCTGGGCCTGGCCGTCGTCCTGGTGGCTCTCCCGATGTCGCGACTCCTCCCATGGCTCGTCCCAACGGTCGACGGCCTGCTCATCGTGCTGGGCGTCGTCCTCGTGAGCGGGCGGAACCCTTTCGCGCGCCTCGGCACGGTCTCGACACCGATCGTCGGGCACCCACTCGGCAAGGCGTTCGCCTATGGGCTGTTCGTCGGGCCGCTGGCGCTCCCGTGCGCGGGACCCTTCTTGGTCGCGATGCTCGCGGTCTCGATCGGCCTGGCGGACGCGCTCGCTCGGGTCGGGGCCTTCGTCGCCTACGGCCTCGGGTTCGGCTTGCCGCTGGTCGCGCTTTCGCTCGTCGCGGCCGCGCCGGGGCGAGCGCTCGCCGGGCTCATTGCCCGCCGGCAGCCGGTCATCCTGCGCTTGGCCGGGGTGCTCATGGCCGCTGCCGGAATCTGGGACCTCGCCCAGAACGCGGGGAGCCTGTTCGTCGCCTGATCGCCGTGCTACGAAACCGCGGACCGTCGAGCGTGTCGACCATCACCCCACGTATCGATGATCCTCGTAACACCACACGAAGCCGTGGGGCGCCGGCATCTGGTAGATGACAGGGTGGCCCGTGCGACGCGAGTGGGCTCGCGCGTCACCCCGCTGGGACTCGCAGCAGCCGACGTGACCGCACGTCGCGCACAAGCGGAGGTTGAACCGGCTGCCACATTCCTGGCAGCTGGAAGCCTGCGGCTCGGGCAGGCCGTCCGGGATGTGATCACAGGCTTCGGTCGACGGGAGGAGTCGTCGCAGGAGTTGCATGCCCCGACCGTACCCGCCGCCCTGCGCGTCGGCTGTAAGCGCGGACACGCTCTCCGCCGTTGCGCCGCGCCTCGGAAGAACTCCTCGAGGGACCTAGCGCCGTGACGAGCATCACAGCGACTCCCGCTGGAAGGCGCCATCGTCAGGACCATGACATCACGCCTCGTGGTCGGGCTCGCGGTCGTGGCGGTGCTCGGCGCGAGCTGCGGACGGACGGCGACGCAGTCGTCGCCGTCCGTCATCGCCAGATCCGGCGCCACTTCCGACGGGAAGGTTGCGCCCGGCGGGAAGCGCACGCTGCGGTTCTCGCAAACCGGCTGGCGGACGGACTTCTCGAAAACGACCATTGACATCGGCGAGATCGAGTCCGGCGGGCCACCCAAGGACGGCATCGCCGCGATCGACCGCCCGAAGACCCAGCCGGTTGCGGCCGCTAGGGCCTGGCTGCCCGATCGAGCCCCGGTCATCTCCGTCGCCATCGGCCGCGCATCGCGCGCCTACCCGCTCGAGATCCTCATCTGGCACGAGATCGTGAACGACACCCTCGGCGGCCGCCCGATCGTGGTGACCTTCTGCCCGTTGTGCAACACCGCGCTCGTGTTCGACCGCACGATCGACAGCGTCGTTCACGACTTCGGCACGACCGGCAATCTGCGCTACAGCGATCTCTTGATGTACGATCGCCAGACGGAGACATGGTGGCAGCAGGCCGTGGGCCAGGGAATCGTCGGCGAGCTCGCCGGGCGACAGCTCGCCTTCCTGCCGTCCCAGATCGTGTCATTCGCCGATTTCGGGGTGGCACACCCCGATGGCGACGTGCTGACGCGTGACACCGGGTACGACCGCCCCTACGGGGAGAACCCGTACGTCGGCTACGACGCGACGGGCGACCGGCCGTTCCTCTACGACGGGGTGATCGACGGTCGGCTCGCGCCGAAGGAGCGGGTGGTCACCGTCGATCACGGCGGCAAGGCCGTCGCGTTCCCGTACAGCGAGCTCGCGAAGGTCGGGGTGGCGAGCGCGACGGTTGGCGGCGAGCCGGTCGTCGTCTTCTGGACGCCCAGCACGGCGTCACCGCTTGACACGAAGGAGATCCTGGGTCGCGACATCGGCGCGACCGGCGTCTTCAGCCCGGTCGCCGCGGGGGCCAGGCTCGAGTTCGCGCGCGACGGGCCGACCGGATCGCCAATCCGCGACAGGCGGACCGGGTCCACATGGTCGATCACCGGGCTGGCGACCGCGGGTCCGCTGGCCGGACTGCAGCTCGTTCCCATTGTTCACGGCGACCACTTCTGGTTCGCTTGGGCGGCGTTCGAGCCGGCCACGACGATCTGGACGGCAAGGTGATGGGCGCAGCCGGCCGCTCGCGGGCGTCGACGGTCGGGCCGATCGAGTCGAGCGTTGACGCTCCGGCGGCCCTGGTCTACGAGATGCTCAGCTCGATGGGCCAACCGCGCCGACCGAACGGCGAGCAGTCGACGATTCTCGCCCGAGAGGGTAACCGCCTGGTGTGCGAGTTCTGGACGCTCGTGCCCATGCCGATCGGCGGCGGACGGATTGTTCGCACCCGCGAGGAGGTCCGCCTCCTACCGCCGGACAGGGTCCAGTACAGGCACCTTGACGGGCCGCTCCGCGACCTCCGCGAGGAGATCGTGGTCGAGCCGCTGGCGCCTCGACGCACGCGCCTGCGCTACTGCGCAACCTACCGTCCGAAAACGCTCCTCCACCGGCTCGGCTTCGCGATCCTGCGTCCGCTGGTGGAGCGGACGATGGTGGCGCACTTCACCGATCTGCGCGGCCGGGCCGAGGCGCGAGCGAGGCGGAGCCGCGTGTACCCGGCCAGCTGAATCCGGTGTTGGTGGGTCGTATTGACGCGCACCGCTCGGGCGCGACGAACGGCGGCCGGTCAGCCGACGACACTCCGCCGGGCGATGGCCGCCACGTAGCCGACGCCACCCTCGCGGATCGCGTGACGGGCCACCTGGAACGCGTCGGAGTTCCCAGCGACGGCCGATGGATCGAGGGCCGCAGGCCGCGCACGCGAACCGCATGGAGGATCTCGCGGGGCTCGGGGGGGCGCGTCGGAAGGGTGGAGACCATGGACGACTCCGGAGCGGACGGATGGATCTCGCCAACCGTACGGGGCGGTCGTGCTCGCTACCGTGATGTGGCTCACAGCCGTGAGCGCCCTCTTTCCCCGACATTCCACACCATGCACGTGCTAGGAGATGCCGGCGTCACCGAGGCACGGGCGTGGTCCATGGAGTCGAGCCGCGCACATTGTCACGTCCGCGCCTCGTTCGACCCCGAGCGCCATGCCCAGCTCGTAGCGGCGATCCATCGGCTCGTGGGAGCCGCGTCGTGGCTGGAGCGAGAGGTCGCCGAGGGGCGCGAGTGTCACGCCTTGCTCTTGCAGGTGGCGGTGCTCGAGACTGAGTTGCGATCGGTCTCGATCCTCGTCCTCGACGGCCACCTCCAAGCGTGCCTGTTTGGGGCGATCACCCAGGGCCAGCGACCCGACGAGATCGCGGCGCTCCTGGCACCGATCCGATCGGTGCTCTTCCGGGGATGATCACGGTCGAGGGGCGTCGGTGCCCGGCGGCCTCCAGCCGGACGAGCCGCATGATCGCGCATGGTCGGCCTGGTTGGGCGAGTCGCAGCCTCGCGATGCTGGTCGCGCTCGTCTCGGTCCTCGGGGCGGCCTGCACTGCGGGCGGCGCAGGCACGACGGGCAGCCACGCCACCGCCTGGCGGACCGCCAGCCTCCACGACGTGCTGGCCGGCTCTGACTTCAGCCTCGCCGACCTTCGAGGTCGGCTCGTCGCAGTGGAGACGATGGCGATCTGGTGCATCAACTGCCGGCTCCAGCAGCAGCAGGCGCAGGCCGCGATCGCGGCCGTCGACTCGCCAGACCTCGTCTACATCAGCCTCGACGTCGACCCCAACGAGCGCGAGGCGGACCTCGTCGCGTACGCACGCAAGGCCGGCTTCGACTGGCGGTTCGCTGTGGCCTCGCCTGACGTCGCTCGATCGCTCGCCGCCACGTTCGGAGACGAGATCCTCTCGCCTCCCTCGACGCCACTGCTCATCATTGGACCGGACGGAGCGCTCGTCAGCAAGCACCTGGGGATCCAGGGAGCCGATGCGCTCGCGTCCCTGTTGAGGGCGAACCTGCCGTGATCGACATCGAAGCCGCCCTGCCGATCGTGGATTCCGCGTCGGTGCCCGCGGTATCGGCCGCAACCATGGCCGAGGTGGATCGGCTCGCGGTCGACGAGTTCGGCATCGACCTCCTGCAGATGATGGAACAGGCAGGATCCCATCTCGCCGAGCTCGTCCGCCTCGAGCTGGGCGGCGACCTGCGGGGCCGACGCGTGATCGTGGCGGCCGGTCCGGGCAACAACGGCGGTGGCGGCCTCGCGGCGGCGCGCCACCTGGCCAACCGCGGTGCCTCGGTGCGGGTCGTGCTCGCGCGGCCGGTCAACCGCCTGTCGGCGGCAGGCCACCACCAGATCGCGACCTTGCTCCAGATGGCCGTCGAGTGCTGCGTGGCGATCTACGATGTCTCCGATGCAGAACTCGAGGAGGAGCTGGCGGGCGCCGACGGAGCAGTCGACGCGATCCTCGGCTATCGCGCGGCGGGCGAGCCGCGCGGCGAGGCCCGCCTGCTCGTGGAGCGCCTAGCCGGCGCGGGGGCACCGGTGATCAGCCTCGACCTGCCGTCCGGCATCGACCCCGATACCGGTGATGCCGCGGGCATCGCGGTGTGCGCGGCGGCGACGCTGACGCTCGCGCTACCCAAGACGGGTCTCCTGTCCCCGTCGGGCCGCGAGCACGCGGGCAAGGCGTACCTCGCCGACATCGGCCTGCCAGCGGCTCTGTACCGGCGTCTTGAGATCGAGCCGGGCGTCCCGTTCGCGGCGGGACGCATCGTGCGCCTGAGGCTGCCCGCATGACGGCGGCGATGTCGCCGCGGGCCCGGTCGTTGTCCGAGAAGCTGGGGCTCCTGCGAGAACTCGAGCTGTTCAGCGGCCTATCGACCGCCGACATCGAGGCGATCGGCCACGCGACGACGATGACCCACTGTCGTCCCGGCCAGGTCATTCTCTCGCCCGACGATCCTCCGGACCGGATCCACATCCTCAAGAAGGGCAAGGTCCGGGTCTACCGCGTCACCCCCGACGGCAAGCAGCTGACGCTCGACATCTATGACAAGGGTACGGTCCTTGGCGACATGAGCCTGCTCGGCCAGGACCCGATCCCCGAAGCGTACGCCCAGACGCTCGACGATGCGGTGATCTGCACGATCAGCCCGGACGAGCTGCGCCGCCTGGTCGAGCGCTACCCGATCATCGGGGTCAATATCATCAGCTACCTCTCGAGCCGGCTGCGCGAGGCCGAGCGCGAGCTCGAGGCGATGGCGTATCAACGCGTCGGGCAGCGGCTGGCGCGAAAGCTCATCGATCTCGCCGGACGATTCGGCGTCGAGACGGTCCGCGGCACGCTTATCCAGGCCCGGCTCACCCAGCAGGAGCTGGCCGAGATGATCGGCACCACCCGCGAGACGCTGGCCCACACCCTGGGCGACTTCCGGCGGCGCGGCCTGCTCGACACCGCCCATCACGAGGTCGTGATCCGCGACGCCGAGCGGCTGTGTGAGATCGCCGAGGGTTCTGGCAAGGACTTCGACGACAGCTAACGATCCCAAGCTCGGCAGGCACCACCAGTCGGCCGACGCCGGCGGTGTGTGCCATCCCACAGCGCACGGCGATCGAGCGAATTAGGGTTGCGCTGATCCAATGCGGCCGCGCATCGCGACTCGGCCGCGATCCACACCGGAATGAGCGCCATGAAGGCACAAACCAGACTCCAGCCCGCACCTGACTTCACCCTCCCGGACGAGGAGGGCCGCCCGGTCCGCCTGGCCGACCTGCTCGACCGCGGCCCGATCCTGCTGCTCTTCTATCGCGGCGACTGGTGCTCGTATTGCAACGCCCAGCTCGCCGGCTATGCGCTCCGTCATCGCGAGCTCGATGCCCTCGGCGCCCAGGTGCTCGCGATCAGCGTCGACGGCCAGCCTGACGCTGCGGCGCTCAAGACCAAGCTCCGCTTCCCGTTCCCGGTGCTCAGCGACCCGAGCCATGCCGTCATCGACCGCTACGGCGGAATCGAGGCGCGGCTCCGCCAGGGGATCGCCATCGGCAAGCCCGCGACCTACGTCCTCGATCGCGAGGGCCGGATCCGCTGGTCGTACGTCGGCGAGGACTTCGCCGATCGACCGCTCGTCGAGGAGGTCATCGACCAGGTCCGATTGGCGGCCGCCGATGCCTGACGGCGGCGCGCCGATTGGCGAGCTACGCCCCTACTTCCGCGGCATCGACGCCGCCCTATCGCTGCTCGAGCGGCGCCTCGGCGCCCATGCCGAGCTCGACCGGGCGACGACGCTCGCCGAGCTCGAGCGTTACCACCGGGTCGTGCGCGAGAGCATCGCGATGCTCGAAGGTGCTGCCAGCGACCAGCCCTCGCCGGGCGTCCGGCCCTGACGGGGCAGGTGCCCAGGGACATCGAGCCTCACCGGAACCCGCCCTGAGCGGGCGCTCGCATAGCAGGAGACCACCCACCTTGGATACGTTCGACTTTGTGATCATCGGCGCCGGCGCGGCCGGCGAGGCCGCCGCCTACGAGGCGCGCCGGCTTGGCGCCAGCGCCGCGATCGTCGATCGCGAGCTGTTCGGCGGCTCGTGCCCGTTCTGGGCGTGCATGCCCTCGAAGACCCTGCTGCACGCCGCGGCCGTCCACGCGACTGGCGGCGACTATCCCTGGCCGCAGGCGTCGGCCCGACGCGACTACATGATCAGTCGTGAGGACCGCGACTGGCCTGACGACGGCGGTCACGTGCGCGGCCTGGAGGCCTCCGGCGCAACCGTTATCCGCGGGGAGGCCCACGTCACCGGCCCGCACGCGGTGCGGGTCCGTCACGCCGAGGGTGGCGAGCGCGAGATCGGCGGGCGGTTCATCGTGCTCGCGGTCGGCACGAACTCGACCGTTCCGGACCTGCCGGGGCTCGAGGCGATCACGCCGTGGACGAATCGCCAGGCGACGGGCACCCGGACCCTGCCCCGGACCCTGGTCATCCTGGGCGGCGGCCCGACCGGGGTGGAGATGGCCCAGGTCTTCGCCCGCTACCGCGTGCCGGTGACCCTTGTGCACTCGCGCGAACGCCTGAACCACCGCGACCATCCCGCCAACTCTGCGGTCCTCGCCCGCGCGCTCGAGGCGGATGGCGTCACGCTGCGTCTGGGGGTGCGAGCCAAGCGTGTCGAGGCCGGGACCGGGCCCGTGCCGATCCATCGCCTCGTCGTCTCGGACGGATCCGCGGTCGAGGGTCACGAGCTCATGCTCTCGATCGGGCGGACTGCACCGCTGGCCGGCCTCGGCCTCGAGCATCTGGGCGTCGAACTCGTCGATGGACGGGTGACGCCCGACGATCGTCTCCGGATCGCCGACGACACCTACGTTGCCGGTGACCCGGCCGGGCCCGAGATGCACACCCACCTTGCCCACTACGAGGGCGAGATGGTCGTCCGCATGGCGCTCGGTGAGGATGTCCGGCCCGACTTCCGGGCGATCCCCCACGCCACGTACACCGACCCCGAGACAGCAGGTGTCGGGCTCCAGCTCGACGAAGCCCGCGCAAGCGGCCTCGAGGCGTTCGAGAAGACCGCCGATCTCGCGACAAGCGCAAAGGGCTACGCCAGCGAGGCGTTCGGCCACGCGACGATCGTGGTCGACCGGGGGACGCACACCCTGGCCGGCGCGTTCCTGGCCGGACCCGGCGCCGCCGAGGCGATCCACCTCGCCGTGCTCGCGGTCAAGACGCAGACGTCGATCGACCTGCTGGCCGACACGATCACCGCGTTCCCGACCACCGCACGCGTCATGGGTGGGGTGTTCGTCGAGGCAGCCCGCGACCTCGCCGCGACCCGGCCCTGAGCGCGTGCCGCGGCTTCGTGGGCACGTCGAGGCGCTCGCCAACGCGATCCTGACGGCGTACTTCGAACTGTCGTACCGCCTGATGGACTCGGCGACCGGCCGCGCGTTGCTGGAGACCGCATCCGAGCCCGGTGCGCCACCCGTCCACGGCTACACCGACCTAGCCGACCTTCGGGTCCTCGTCGAGTCGCTGAAGCCGAATCACGGGTCGAGTGTCCTCGATCTCGGTGCCGGTCTTGGCGATGTTGCCATCTGGCTGCACCAGGCGACTGGCGTGCGGGTGATCGGCGTCGAGCGATCCCGCCGGGCTGTGACCGCGGCGCATCGCCAGGCGGCCGCGGCCGGCGTAGGCGACGGTGTCCGCTTCGTCGTCGGCGACGTCATGCGTGGCACACCACCGGCGTCGGCCGCGTACGCGCTCGATTCGCTGATGTTCGCCCGCCGCCCGACAGCGGCGATCGCTACGGCCGCGATTCACCTACAGCCGCACGCACGGCTGTTCGCGACCGTCATCGTGGTCGGACGGAGCAGCCCCGCGTCCCTGCACCGGTCACTCGTGAACGAGGGCTTGGGCGTAGTGCGTCTCGAGGACGTCAGCGTGGCCATGGCAGCGAGGAGCCGGAGGCGCCGCGTGATCGCGATGCAGCTGGCCCGAGCTCGACCGTGGACCATCGCGGACCGTGGCTCACTCGTCCTCGTATGGGTCGAGGAGACGATGTTGTTCGCGCTCGTCCGCGCCGGTCTGGCGCGACGCTACCGAGTCGTCGTAGAAGCGAAGCGAGGTCGGTGATCGCGTCTCACCGGGGCTGCGGGTCCCTGCGCGACCCAACTTTGCGCCGCCTAGCGGCCGCGCGCGCCAGCCTTACTCTGGCTTACGCAACTGCCACATCGATTCGTTCGGCGTCGAGGTCGAGAAGCCTTAGCGACACGGGCGAAGCCGGACGACGGACAAGCATCATCGGATCTCCGTCACAGGACTCGGCGGGAGACGCCGAGGCGGTCGACGTGCTGCAGCAGGCCATCGCGGCTGAGAGTCACGCTGAGAGTCACGCGAACCCCGATTTGGATGGTTCAGAGTGGGCCAAAGCGGCCAAGACTGGTCGAATTGAGCGTGAAAGTGGCTCCGGCGGTAGGATTCGAACCTACGACCAAGCGGTTAACAGCCGCCCGCTCTACCACTGAGCTACGCCGGAACGCGCCAGGACCCGCGACGCTGCGGGACGCCGGATTATCGCCCGCGCTCAGCCACCGGTCAAAGCGGTAGCGACACCCGGCGGCGGCCTTCCCACCCACCGTCCCCTGTCCTGCCAGGTCGTCGAACTTCACCGCGCAGCCCATCCCACGCGCCGATCGAGTCCTACGGGTGAATAAAACCGGGGCGCCTGGGGGGCGGCTCCACACGCCCTCCGGTGCAGGGTGATATCCCCACAGGATTCGGTCGCTCGTGACCACGAGGGCACGCCGCGGGCAGCCCACTCGACGGCGAGACAGCGGGACACCGGTCGCACGAGGCTTGACCGGCTGCGTATCGTTGCAGGTGCCTCGGCTCCCCCCGAGAGCGGCGTCCGGCCGCCGAAGTGGCGACCGCCGCTTGGTGGTAGTGGCTATCGGCATCGGTCCCAAGGGAGGAAGAATGAAGCCGCGTCTCAGTGTGGGCATACTCGTCATCGGTGTGGTCCTGGCATCCTGCTCGGCCGGTAACAACGCCGGCGCCAGCCCTGGAGGCAGTGGAGCCGGAGGCGGCGCCTGGGACCCGAACGCGATCAGCGGCACGGTGGTCCTCTCCGGCTGGCAGTCATCGCCGTCGGAGGGCAACGCGCTGACGCAGGCGCTGCTCGGCTTCCAGCAGAAGTACCCCAAGATCAAGGTCGACTACAAGCCGATCGCCGGCGACTACCAGGCGCAGATGGCCGCCAAGTTCAGCTCGCATGACGTGCCGGACCTTTTCTACGTCAACGCCGACTACGCCAAGCAGTGGATCGACAACGGCTTCCTGGCGCCGGTCGACGACTACGTCGCCCGCTCGAAGTTCGACACCAGCCAGTTCTTCCCCGGCTACGCCTCCATCTTCAAGGGCACCGATGGGAAGACCTACGGCTTCCCCAAGGACGGCAACACGATCGGCATGGCCTACAACTCGGCGATGGTGACCGCGGCCCCAAAGACCCTGGACGAGCTGATGTCCACGGCCCAGGCGATGAAGGGCAAGAACGGGCTCAAGGCGCCGATCTGCCTCAATGCGGGGCTCGACCGCGGACTGGCGTTCCTGTACGCGCAGGGTGGCTCGGTCGTATCGGCCGACGGCAAGACCGATGAGTTGGGCTCCAATGCCTCCAAGACCGCCGTGCAGTGGTACATGGACCTGTTCAAGAGCGGGCTGGGCATGACCGCCAGCGACATGGGCGACGGCTGGTGCGGCGACGCGCTCGGCAAAAAGCACGCGGCGATCATCTTCGAGGGCGGCTGGCTCGACCCGGCCATGGAGACCTTCCCCGACGTGAAGTACGCGTGGGCGACGATGCCGACCGGATCATCGGGCAAGCCGGTGACCATCTCCTTCACGGTCAGCTACTCCATCGGCGCGGACTCCAAGAACAAGGACCAGGCCTTCGTGCTGCTCAGCTACCTGGCCGGCAAGGAAGGAATGACCAAGTGGACCGAGGGCGGCGTTGCGCTCCCCTCCCGCAAGGATGTACCGACCCCCAAGGGCAAAGAGATCCTCGCCGGGGAGAGCGACTACGCGCGGCCCGGTTCGGGCTTCATGCCCGGCTGGAGCGACGTCCAGAAGGCGTTCCAGGACGCCTTCACCAACCAGCTGCAGAAGAAGAGCTTCGACGCCGGGCCGGTGGTCGAGGCAACCACCAAGGCGGTTGACAAGGCACTCAGCAGCGGCTGAGACGCAGAGGCAACGGTCCATGGTCGTCGGCGGCGGGCCACCGCTCGTCGGCGGCCACGGCGTGATCGGCTGACCACCCGGCGGGGAGAGGAGCGCGATGGCAGCTTCCGGTCTGGCGCAACCGCGGCGCGGCCCGACCCGCGCGCGGTCCGAGGCGATTGCCGGCTACCTCTTCATCGCGGTGCCGATGATCCTGTTCCTGATCCTGAACATCGGCTCGATCTTCTACGCCCTGTTCATCAGCCTCTGGAGGTGGAACCTGCGGACAGGCCCGGTGAACTTCCTGGGCATCAAGAACTACGCGAACGCGCTCTCCGACCCGATCTTCCAGAAGGCAATCACCAACTCGCTGTACTACGCGGTCATCTGGGTGCCGCTCACGATGGCCGTCGGCCTCTTCCTGGCGGTGGTCGTCAACCAGAAGCTGCGCGGCCGGACGTTCTTCCGCGCCGCGTTCTACTTCCCCGCCATCGCCAGCTCGGCGGCGATCACCACGCTGTGGATCTTCCTTGCGCAACCGGACGGCTTCTTCAACAGCGTGCGCGCCGGGCTGGGCGTCAACCCGATCTTCTCGCTGTTCGGCATCGCGCCGAACCAGAACTGGATCGCGGACCAGACCACCGCGCTGAACTCGATCATCGTGCTCAACGCCTGGACTACCTCCGGCACCTTCATGCTCTTCTACCTCGCCTCGCTGCAGTCGATCAGCCACGAGGTCTATGAGGCGGCGGCGATCGACGGCGCGGGTGCCTGGCAGACGTTCTGGCGCATCACCTTCCCGCTCTTGCGCCCGGCGCACTTCTTCGTGGCCACGGTGGCGGTCATCGGCGCGCTCCAGCTCTTCGACCAGGCGTTCATCGGCGGCGGCGTGGACGGCGCGCCGAACAACGCGCTGATGACGATGGTCCTCTACCTCTACAACGCGGCGTTCAAGCAGTTCAACTTCAGCTACGCCGCCGCCATCGGCATCATCCTGTTCCTGGTGATCTTCGCCGCGACCCTGATCCAGCGCCGATTCATCGGCAACACGCCGTCATGGTGATCCCGCAATGACCGATGTCGCGCGACCCGTGCTCAGCACCCCGACCGGCGCCCGGCACGTCGGCGACACCGGCGCGGTGTGGCGGCGCCGGATCGCGTACACGGTCCTGATCACCTACGCGGTGCTCATGTTCGTTCCGTTCGCGTGGTCGGTGATCACCAGCTTCAAGACCCTGCCGGACGCGACGCAGCTGACCGTGGTCCCGCAGCCGTTCACGGTGGCGGGCTGGGACTACGCGTTCAACAAGCTGACCCCGTCGCTGCCGGTCCTCTTCCTGAACAGCACGGTGATCGCCACGGTGGTGACCCTCACCAACCTGGCGCTCGGCAGCCTGGCCGGCTACGCGTTCGCCCGCCTCCAGTTCCCCGGCCGGGAGCTGCTCTTTCTGGTCGTGCTGGCCACGCTGATGATCCCCGACCAGCTCCGCCTGGTCCCGGTCTACCTGATGCTGAACGGGGTCGGGCTGACGCGCGGGATCGGGCAGTACATCGGCGTGATCATCGTCCTCGCCATCTCCGGGACGAGCATCTTCCTGCTGCGGCAGTATTTCCTCTCCATCCCGCGTGACCTGGAGGAGGCGGCGCGCATCGATGGCGCCGGGTTCTTCACCACCTTCTGGCGGGTCATGTTGCCGCTCGCCGGGCCGGCGCTCTCGGCGGTGGCCATCCTCCAGTTCCAGGGCACCTGGAACGGGCTCTTCTGGCCGCTGATCCTGCTCCAGGACTCGTCGCACTACACGCTGCCGATCGGCTTGACCCTGTTCCGGCTCGCCGGCGGCTTCACCACCAACTGGCCGCCGCTGATGGCCGTGGTGGTGATGGCCACCCTGCCGATCCTGGTGCTCTACATCTTCTTCCAGCGCTACTTCGTGGAGGGGATCGCCGCCAGCGGCGTCAAGGGATGACGTCGCGGCCCCGGTTCGGCGAGGGGCGGCCCGACCAGGGGCGCCCCGGATCGGGCCGACTCCCCCGGCTCGGCGAGGTGACGCGCGCGGCCGCCGTCGACTTCTACTTCAACTCGTGGCGGCTGGTGCCGGCCAACGCGTTGTGGGGCGCCGGGGCGCTTGGCCTGCTGGCGGTCGCATCGGTCTGGCCATTGGGTGCGCTGCTGCTCGCCCCACTGCTCGCGTTCCCGACGGTGGGCATCTTCGCCATTGCCGCCACGATCGCCCGCGGCGAGCCGGCCTCGTTCTCGGATGCCGTCGCCGTCTGGCGCGAGCGGGCCGGCGCCACCTTGCTGGCCGGGATAGCGTTCGTGCTGGTGGTGCTGGTGCTCGGCAGCAACCTCGTCCGCGGCGCGCTCAGCGGCGCGCCGCCTGGATGGGCGCTGGCGACGCTGGCGGCGTGGGGCCTGGTCGCGACCTGGCTGCTTGCGCTGGCCGGCTGGCCGCTGCTGGTCGATCCCCGGAGCCAGGGGCGAGGGCTGATCGCCGCAGTCAGCCTGGCGGGCCGGCTGCTGCTGGTGTTTCCCGGCCCGCTGGCTGCGCTGGGCGCATTCGCGCTGGCGGTCGTGGTGTTGAGCACCGTCCTGCTGCCCGCCCTGCTGACCATCTCGGTGAGCTACCTCGCGCTGGTCGCCTGTCGGTATCTGCTTCCGGCGGCGGACAGGATTGGGGAGTGAGCCCGCATCGGTCGGGGTCGGCTGGTCTGCGGCTGTGAGGTCGACATGTGGGCCGATCGGCATCGGTCGGGGTCGGTGTCGGGTCGGTGTCGGGGTCGGCATCATCTGTCCGGCTCCCGCGGAGTGAGCAGCCGACGACCGTCGGAGATTGGTCGCTGCGGTGGGTCGCCAGGTTCCCGTCGGCTGGGCAGGCTGACCGACGAAACAGCCCGCACAGTGGCCTCGGATTCTCCCGCTCCGACTCGCCGGACCGACCCTACTCCAGGTACTCCCGCAGCTTGCGGGCCCGCGACGGGTGGCGGAGCTTGCGCAGCGCCTTGGCCTCGATCTGCCGAATCCGCTCGCGGGTGACCTTGAACTCCTTGCCCACCTCCTCGAGGGTGCGGCTGCGCCCGTCCAGGATGCCAAAGCGCATCTGAAGGACCTTCCGCTCCCGCTCGGTGAGCGAACCGAGCACGCCCTCGACCTGCTCCTTGAGGAGCTGCGCGCTGGCGGCATCGGCCGGGGCGACGCTGGCGAGGTCCGGGATGAAGTCGCCCAGGTGGCTGTCCTCTTCCTCGCCGATCGGCGTCTCCAGGCTGACCGGCTCCTGGCTGACCTTCATGATCTCGCGGACCTTCTCCGGTGAGACGGTCTGCGGACCGGTCGCCTCGCGCTCGTCGACCTCTTCCTCGGTCGGCTCGCGGAGCGGCAGGCCCTTCTTGGTGTTCTCGCTGTTGATCTTCTCGCGGAGCTCACGGACGATCTCGTCGCGGCTCATGCGCCGCGCGATCTCCTCCACGGTCGGCTCGCGGCCCAGCTCCTGGAGGAGCGTGCGGCTGACCCGGATCAATCGGTTGATGGTCTCGACCATGTGGACCGGGATGCGGATGGTGCGTGCCTGATCGGCGATCGCCCGGGTGATCGCCTGGCGGATCCACCACGTGGCGTACGTGCTGAACTTGAAGCCCTTGGCGTACTCGAACTTCTCGACCGCACGGATGAGACCGATGTTCCCCTCCTGGATCAGGTCCAGGAAGCTCATGCCGCGACCGATGTACTTCTTGGCGATGCTGACCACCAGGCGCAGGTTCGCCTCGGTGAGGCGCTTGCGGGCATCGGTGCTCTGCTCGACCAGGCGGCCGCTGCGGTTCTCGAGCGGGACCTCCGGCGGGATGGCCGGGTCGTGGCCGAGCTCCTTGAGGTACATCGCGTCGTTGCCGGACTCGACGTAGGCGCGGACGATGTCCTGCGCCGTCTCGCGGGCCCAGCGCTCCAGCTCGTAGAGCTCCGGCGCCCCGGCATGGTCGATGGCCCGGAACCGATAGGTGTGCCCGAACAGGATCGCCTGCTTGAGGCCCTCGACCGGGTCGGAGGCGAACAGCTTGAGGACCGATTCCGCCTGCATCAGGCGCTCTCGCGCGTCGTCATCGAGGTCCGCGGACCGGCGGGCCTTGGAGAGCTTGACCGATGGCGCGGGGATCGGATTGTCGTGCTGGCGCCACCAGTCGATGGCCTCGATGGTGACGTGCGGCGCCTCACGCGGCAGGTCGAAGGCGCGCATGGCGGCCATCGCCCGGGCCTTGGGCTCGGTCTTGAGCGTGACCCAGGTGTACAGGTTGACGAGGGCACGCGGCGGGTCCTCCACGATCAGCTCGCCGAGCTCGATCGCCTTGGCGAGCACCACCTCCTCCTCCGCGGTGAGGAGCGCGACCTTGCCGATCTCCTTGAGGTACATGCGGACCGGGTCGTCGATACCGATCAGGTCGGCGGCGAGCGCCTCCAGGTCCTCTTCCCCGTCGCGCGCAACGCGCGGCGTCGGAGCGGCTGCCTCCTCCGGCTCGGCGTCGACGAGCAGCGTCGGGTTGTTGTCCGCGTCCAGGACCTCGACGCCCTGCTCCTCCGCCTTGGCGTACAGCTCCTCGACCTGCTCGAGGTTCGCCTCGGGGTGCGGCATCACCTCCAAGATCTGGTCGTGGGTGATGAAGCCCTCGGCGCGGCCGCGATCGAGGAGGTTCTCGAAGGTCGGCGCCTCGGTGGCGACCGTCCCGTTGGTCGCGGGCTCGATGGCGGCCGTCTCGCTGGTGGCGGTCCCGTTCGTGCCGCCCTGGCGAGGGGTCTTCTTCGCGCTGGGCGGGGTTGGGTTGGCCGCGGCGGCCGGCTTTGCTGCGGGCGCCGGCTTCTTGGCCGCGGCGGCCGGCTTGGCTGGGGGCGCCGGCTTGGCTGCGGCGGCCGACTTCTTCGCGGCGGTTGCCTTGGCCGGCGCGGCCGGCTTGGCCGTGGCCGCGGCTGCCTTGGCCGGCGCGGCCGGCTTGGTGGTTGATGGTTTGGTCGTGGTCGCCACTAGCTTCTCCTCGCCCCGGCAACCGGCGCCGGGGCCTGCATCGCTCGCGTCACATCGGCCTTCTCACGGCCGAGCTGGGTGATCTGGTGTTCGATTCGTTCCAATTGCTCGCGGTCCCCTTCCCGCTGGGCGTCCTCCAGCAGGAGCCGCCCCTCGCGGATCGCCTCCTCGATTCGGGCGCGGCGGAGCCGGAGCAGGCAGACCCGCAACGCCTCGGGCGCCTCCTCGTCGGTCACCTCCGTGCCGGGCGCGATGTTCCGCATTCGGGCCAGCAGGGTCCGGGCCACCTCCCGGGTGGCGGGGTCCAGGACATCGAGAAAGCCATCGAGCGTCGCGGCCGGTGCGCCGTTCGGGTTGACGCGCACCCGCGCCAGCCAGATGTCCGCCAGCGCGGCGGCGGCCGAATCGCTGAGCGGCAGCGGGCCGGCGGGCAGCGCGTCGGCCAGCGCCGGGTGCCCGAGCAGCAGCTGCAAGAGCTCCGCCTCCAGGGGCGGCAGGCTGACCTCGGCGGCATCGGGGGCGGGGCGTACGACAGACGCCTCGCGACGGACGCTGCGCGGTCGCTGGAGGGCCTCGCGCAGGATGCGCTCGTCGGTCGATACCAGCCGCGCGAGCTGCTGGATGTAGAGCTCCCGCTCCAGCCGGTCGCCGATGCGCTGGAGCAGCGCCAAACCGCGGCCCGCCATCTCGCGACGCCCCTCCACGCTCGAGAGGTCCAGCTCCCCCGCCAGGCGCTCGAAGAAGTACTCCACCACCGGCTTGGAATCGGCGACGGCGCGTCGCCAGGCATCGGCATCGGTGCGGATCAGCTCATCGGGATCCTTGCCGGCGGGGATGCGCACCACGCGGACCTTGCTGACGCTCTGGTCCGGGCCCAGCTCCTCCAGCAGCCCGCGCTGCGTGGCGGCCTCCCCGGCAAGGTCGACGTCGTAGGCCAGCGCGATGCCATCCGCGTAGCGCTTGGCGAGCTCGATCTGCCCCGCGGTCAGCGCGGTGCCCAGCGAGGCAACCACGTTGCCGAAGCCGGCCTGGTGTGCGGCCATCACATCGGTATAGCCCTCGACGATGACGGCCAGCTTCTCGCGACGGATCGCCGTCTTGGCCAGATCGATGCCGAACAGAGTCCGGCTCTTGTCGAACAGCGCGGTGGCCGGCGAGTTCAGGTATTTCGGTCCGTCCACCCCGGGCAGGATGCGACCACCCAGACCGATGGCTCGCGCCGACTGGTCGCGGATCGGAATGATGATCCGGCCGCGGAACTTGTCGATGACCCCGCCACGGTTCGAGGGGCTCGCCAGCCCCGCACCGATCAGCTCCTCGTCGCGGAAGCCGCGGCCACGCAGCCGCTTGGTGAGCGCGTCCCAGGTGGATGGCGCGAAACCGATCCCGAAGCGGTCCAGCGTCGTTTCCTCCAGGCCACGCTCGGCCAGGTAGCGTCGTGCCGGCGCCGCCTGCGGCGTGCGCAGTAGCACTTCCCGATACCACGCGATGGCCGCCTCGAGCGCCTCGCGCAGCCGTCGACTGCGACGGTCCGCCTGCGCCGACCGCTCCGAGAGCTCCACGCCCGCCTTCTCCGCCAGGCGGACCAGCGCCTCCCGGAACTCGAGGCCGTCGCGCCGCATGACGAAGGTGAAGATGTCGCCGCCCGCGTCGCAGCCGAAGCAGTGCCAGCCCTCGCGGTCCGGCGAGACCACGAAGGATGGCGTCTTCTCCGCGTGGAACGGGCAGAGGCCCTTGTACACGCTGCCGGCCCGCTTGAGCGCAACCGTCTCGGAGACGACCTCCAAGACGGGGAGCTTGGATTTGATTTCGCTGACGACGCCGGTGGCGGTCATTCGCAAGGAGGGTCCTCGAGCCGAGTGCTCGGCGAATCGGCGGTGTGGGGGGAGGCCGGGTGGCGGTTACGTGGCGGTTACGTGGCGGTTACGTGGCGGTTACGTGGCGGTTACGTGGCGGTTACGTGGCGGTTACGCCACGCCAGGCGCGGCGGTGTCAAGGGGTTTGTCAATAGACGAGAGGGCATTCTAGCACCTTGTCAAGCGGGCGGCCGGGTCGCGCTGCCGGGCCTGCGGCCGACCGCGGCCGACCGCGGCCGACCGGTTGCGGGTTGCGCTTCGCGGCGGGCTGACTACACTCGACCATTCCGGACCCTCTCAAACCGCTCAGCGGGAGCCCGCCACGCCTGCATCCGCGTCTCCCACCCTGCCGGAAGTACCGATGACGGCCGACGCGCCTCACCCGTCGCCTGCGCCGATGCCGCCCGACGTGCCGCACGCATCGTCCGCCCCGATGCCGATGCCTGCCGACGCCCAACCCGATCAGCTCGCCGCCGCCTTCCGCGAGCTGCACGGCGCGCGGTTGCATGCCTTCGCGCTCCTGCTGACCCTCGGCGACGCTCCGCTCGCCGCGACCCTGGCGGCCGGAACGCTCCAGCGGGGAGCGGCGAGGGCCGAAGACCTCAGGCACCCCGAGCGCGCCGCCGGCTGGCTGCGGCGCCGCGTCCTTCACGACGCAATGGCCCTGGGTGCGGGCGAACGCCAGACCGGGCGCCGACTCTCGACGCTGCAGCCGCTCGGCGTGGACGAGACGACCTATGCCGCTCTGGCGCGCCTCTCGATCGTCGATCGCGCGGCGGTGATCGCCAGCCTTGCCGAACGCCTCGACCGGCGGGATGTGGACGCCATCGTCGGCGGCAACCCGAACGAGCGCGCCGATCGCGCCCGCTCGCGCTACCTGGCAGCCGAGGGCATCACCGTCGGGGCGGCGAGCCGGACCGCGACCACATCGGTGCCCGACGCCGGCGAGCACATCGGTTTCCTCGAGTGGCTGGTCGCCGGAGCCGCCGAGGATCCCGACCCGGACCTGGCACTGCACGCGACCGGCTGTGCCGAGTGCACGCGGGCGGTCGCGAGCTTCGATGCGCTCGCCGATATCGAGCTGGGCCGGGTGGCGCTGCCGGCATCGCAGTCGGTCGCGGTCGCGGCGGTTCCGCTCTCCGCCGACGAGCGGTGGGGCGTTCCGCCCTGGCTGACGGGCCGGGGCGCCGGTCTGTTGGTGGCTGGGATCGGGCTTGCCCTGCTGGTCCGCGTGCTCATCGGTGGCCAGGGCGCCCTCTTCCAGGGCATCCTGGGCGGCAACGGGGGTCCGCGTCAGGGCGTCATCCAGGGCGACCTCCGCAACGGGACGGCACCGAGTGCAACGCCCCGCCCGGCTGGCTACGGTCCTGGCTCGGTCCTCGGCGGACTCATCGCCGACTCTCGACCACCTGCC
>QHBO01000007.1 GCA_003243965.1 Chloroflexota bacterium | reverse complement strand
CTAATCCCGTTCGCTCCCCTAGCTTTCGCGCCTCAGCGTCAAGAGTGGGCCAGGTAGTCGCCTTCGCCACTGGTGTTCCTCCCGATATCTACGCATTTCACCACTACACCGGGAATTCCACTACCCTCTCCCACCTTCAAGCCGGACAGTTTCCGATGCGGTTTCCCGGTTGAGCCGGAAGCTTTCACATCGGACTTGTCCAGCCGCCTGCGCGCTCTTTACGCCCAGTAAATCCGGACAACGCTCGCCACCTACGTATTACCGCGGCTGCTGGCACGTAGTTAGCCGTGGCTTATTCCTCAGGTACCGTCTTGTATCTTCCCTGAGAAAAGAGGTTTACGACCCGAGAGCCTTCATCCCTCACGCGGAGTTGCTGCCTCAGACTTTCGTCCATTGGGCAAAATTCCCGACTGCTGCCTCCCGTAGGAGTCTGGGCCGTTCTCAGTCCCAGTCTGGCTGATCATCCTCTCAGACCAGCTACCGATCGTCGCCTTGGTGAGCCGTTACCCCACCAACTAGCTAATCGGACGCAGGCCCCTCCGGAAGCGCCTTGCGGCTTTAGACGGCGAAGCGAATCGCCGACCACATGCGGTATTAGCCACCCTTTCGGGCAGTTATTCCCCACTTCCGGGCAGGTCACCTACGCGCTACTCAGCCGTCCGCCACTAGGTTGGTCGAGCAAGCCCGACCAACCCCGTTCGACTTGCATGTCTCACGCACCCCGCCAGCGTTTGTCCTGAGCCAGGATCAAACTCTCCGAAAAAAGAAACAGTGGTCTCGCCCGAAGGCTCGTCCACCGTTCACAGTTCAGACTTGTTCCCGCTGACTCGTGTGGATTCCTGTCACTCTTCAGCTGTTAAGTTCACGCCAACCGACGGATCGGGTGTCGTCCGATTGATGAGGCCTCCAGAAACGGAACCCCGGCGGCAAGCGGCTCGACCCGTGAGTCGACGTTCTTGCGACGCCTGCCGGCCAATGCCGGCGCGATCACGCATGGTAGATGTGGCACCCCGGACTGTCAAGCACGCGCGAGCGTGTGGGCGGCCCCGAATCAGGCGCGTTCCACCTGCCGGCGACCCTGGAAGGAGCGGATCAGGGTCACGTCGTCGGCGTACTCGAGGTCCCCGCCGACGGGGAGGCCGCGCGCGATGCGGGTGACGCTGCCCACCTTTCCGGAGAGCAGGTCCGCCAGGTACATGGCGGTCGCCTCGCCCTCCAGGTTCGGGTTGGTGGCGAGGATCACCTCATCGATCTCCTGGTCCGAGACCCGCAGCACCAGCTCACGGGCCCGGATTCGCTCCGGGCCGATGCCGTCCATCGGGCTGATCGCGCCGTGGAGCACGTGATAGCGACCGTGGAACTCGCCGGTGCGCTCGATGGCGAGCACATCGAGCGGCTCCTCCACCACGCAGATCCGCAGCGCATCGCGGCGCGCGTCGCCACAGATGCTGCACGGGTCGACATCGCGCTCGGTGATGTTGCAGCAGACCGAGCAATAGCCCACCTGCTCCTTGACCGCCACCAGTGCCGCGGCCAGGGCACGTGCCTCTTCCGCCGATGTCCGCAGCATGTGGTACGTGAGGCGTTGGGCCGTCTTCTGGCCCACGCCGGGGAGCTTTCCGAACTCCTCGATCAGGCGCGCCACGGGTGCGATCAGGCCGGCCATCGCGGAGCTCGCTCCTAGCGCCCGGGGAGTCCGGGCAGCCCAGGCATCCCCGGAAGGCCGAGGCCGCCCGCGATTCCGGCCATCCGCTGCTCGGCGAGCTCCTTGCTCCGGCCGATCGCCTCGTTCACCGCGGTCAGGACCAGGTCCTGGAGCATCTCCACCTCGGCGGGATCGACCGCGCCCGGATCGATCTCGACGGAGCGCAGCTCCTGGGCGCCGGTGATCACCACCCGGACGGCCCCGCCGCCGGCGGTGGCCTCGAGCGTCGTTTCGCGCAGCTCCTGCTGCGCCTGGGCCATCTGGGTCTGCATCTGTTGCGCCATCTTGGCGATCTGACCGATGTTCATGCCTGCCCCTCGGTGCATCGGGTGGATGGCGCCATGATGAAGCCTCAGCGGACCTCGGGCGTGTCGACGAGCTCGCCGCCGGTGATCTTCAGGACACCCTCGAGGAGCGCGCGACCATTGGCATCGGCCGGATCCGGGGCAACCGCGGCGGCGAGCGTCAGCGGCTCGAGCTCCACGTTGGTCGCCACGCACTCGATCGCCCAGCTCTGACCGAAGATCGCGCCGAGCAGCTGCTCGATCGCGGCGGCACGACTCGAGATCCGTTCTCGCATGAACTCCCGGCCCTCCGGGAAGGCGAGCTTGAGGCGCGCGCCGTCGAGCGCAAACGGGCGGCACTCGCGGAGGAGGGGCTTGATCACGGGCGTGCCCCGGTCCACCACCTCCGCCCAGCGGATGCGAAGCTCCTCGAGCGAGGGTCGACTGCCGTCACCGGCGGGCGACATCGGTGGCGAGGGCGGTTCCGGTGAGGCTGCCCGCGGTTCTCGAGGTGCCGGCTCGGATATCGCTCGCGCCGCCGGCGCGTCGGTGGCACGCTCGATCGCCACCGGGATCCGGTTGACGCCGCGCGTGGGTGGTGCAGGGCGGGCCGGCCCATCCGCAGCGACCACCGCGGTCGCCGCAGCGGCATCGGCGCCCGGGAGCGCATCGGCCGCCGCAGACTCCACGCTGAGCAGCTCGAGGATGAGGCGCGCGCGTCCCTCCCTGGCCCCGGAGCCGGCTGCCTCCGACAGGCTGCGCAGGATCGCCGCCAGGCGGCGGGCACGCAGCGGCTCGCGCGCGGACGCGAGGAGACGTCGTCTCGCGACGTCCTGGGCCTGGCCCGCGACCTGCGCGACGTCGCGCCCGGCGGCCACCAGCTCATCGATCCGACCGAGGGCCAGCGCGGTGTCCCCGGCGAGATAGGCGTCGATCAGCGCATCGATCGCCTCCTCCTCGGCGAGGCCGACCGTCTCGCGCACCGCGTCCGCACTGATCGCGCCGGGGGTGTAGGACATGACCTGGTCCAGGATCGACTCCGCATCGCGCATCCCGCCCTCGGCCAGGCGAGCCACGAGTGCGAGGGCCGCCGGTTCGGCGTCCCGCCCTTCGGCGGCAACGATGCGGGCCAGCTTGCCGGCGATCAGGTCATCGGCCAGACGCCGGAAGTCGAAGCGCTGCGTGCGGCTGATGATCGTGGCCGGAACCTTGTGCGTATCGGTCGTGGCCAGGATGAAGACGACGTGGTCAGGTGGCTCCTCAACCAGCTTGAGCAGCGCATTGAACGCGTGCGTGCTGAGCATGTGGACCTCGTCGATGATGTAGACCCGCTTGCGCAGCTCCGACGGCGCAGTGAGCGCCCGCATCACGAGGTCGCGTGCATCCTCGACCAGCCCGTGGCTGGCGGCGTCGATCTCGATCACGTCCAGGGCTCGCCCCTCGCGAATCGCCACGCATGCACCGCACGCGTCGCACGGCTCGCCGTCATCGGTGCGCGCCAGGCAGTTGATCGCCTTGGCGAGGATCCGGGCGGTGCTGGTCTTGCCGGTGCCGCGCGGACCGATGAACAGGTACGCGTGCGCGAGGCGATCGGTGATGACCGATTGCCGCAGGGTGGTGACGATCGGCTCCTGGCCGATCAGCTCCGCGAATCGCTGCGCGCGCCAGCGGCGGTACAGCGCCCCACGGTCGGGCGACCGGGTCGCCCGGCCGTCGACCGTCATCGGCGCGGCGGAGAGGGCGCTGGGGTGCGCGTCCTCGGAGGACGCGCCGCGGCGGGGGCTGGGCATCGTTTCCCTACCGTACACCGCTCGACGGGGATGCGGTCGAGCGGCGGGAGCATCGCCGGCGTGGCCGGAGGCGAATGAGCGTAAAGACGGCCGTGCACCCGGCGTCGATCGTTGGCCTCCGCGCGCGCGCCCATCATCCGGCTCCAGCCAGGTCGCCCCACGGCACCCGAGAACGGTCGCTTACCGCTGCTTCCTTCCGGACCTGACGGGGTTCGCGGGCTCTCGCTGCGTGGGACCCGACTCTCAACGTCGGACGATGTCGTGGGAGGCGAAGGTCGCGGACCTCGGCCGGGAATTCAGCCCCGCTGTAGCGGATTGCGGGTGCAGGGCACCGCTAGTTCCCCGCCTAGCACAGCCGCGGCCGATGCTAGCCGAGGAGACCGGCGACGGTCAACGAGCGGAGTGGCGGAGAGGGGGGGATTCGAACCCCCGACGGGTTGCCCCGAACCGCATTTCCAGTGCGGCGCCATAGGCCTCTAGGCGACCTCTCCGCGGCGTGGTCGAGGGGAGGAGCGAGGCGATGGCGGAGAGGGTGGGATTCGAACCCACGGTGCTCATCGCACACCGCTTTTCGAGAGCGGCACCTTAAACCACTCGGACACCTCTCCGCGGTTCGCCGGCGAGTCTAGCAGGCGACTGCCCCGGCCCCGGTGGCGGGCGGCCTCAGGGTCTGGCCGATGCCTCCTGGTCGAGACGTCGGGCCTCCGCCTCGCGGACCCCCGAGACGACGGAGATCTGGTGCGGCAGCGAGGCATGGCGGGCGAGCTGGATCACGCTTCCGGCTGCCCCTCGCCGGTCGTCAGCGGCGGCGTAGACCAGCGAACGGACCTGGGTCTCCACCAGCGCCCCGACGCACATGGCGCACGGCTCCCGGGTGGTGAAGATGGTCACCTCCGACAGGCGTCGCGGCTCCAGCTTGCGTGACGCGGCCTGAAGGGTGAGGAGCACGGCATGAGCGGTGGGATCCCGCTGGAGCTGCATCCGGTCGTGATCGCGCGCGATCATCGCGTCGTCGAGCACCGCCACCGCCCCGACCGGCGTCTCTCCCTCTTCCGCGCCGAGGCGCGCCTCGGCGATCGCCTCCGCCATGTACAGCTCGTAGTTCACGCTGCCTCCCGCCGCGCACCGGACTGCCATGACGCGGGCGCCGAGTCTAGCAGAGCGTCGGCCCCGATCCTGCACTATCGTTCGGCCATTCACGCGTCCCCGAACCGCGCCTCTCCGCGTGCCGGGAAGGGCAACTCGACACGAAGGAACTGATGCACCGACTCGCTTCTCGGCACCGCCTCGCCCCGCTCTCCGTCCTCGTCCTCGTCCTGGCGGCGGGACTGTGGCTGCCCGTGCCGACCGCGGGCAATTCGCCGCTGAACGAGGTCGTCGGCCAGGTGCGCGAGCGGCTGCCCGGCTGGAACATTCGCCGCGCGACCGCCTCGTGGGAAGGGGCCTACACCGTCGTGGCCTCGTGCGGCGCCCGCCAGATCGGGTTCCAGCTCGTCCCCGAACACGGCCTTCCGGTCGGCGACGCGTGGATCCAGCCGAACGACCCCTACGCGCGCAGCCGACTCGCGCAGCTCAGCGACAACTCGGTGTACCTGGTCTGGTTCCGCGACGCGATTCCGAAGCGCTCGCTCAGCTGTCGCGAGGAATTGGCGCGTCATGCTCCGGGAGCAGGGGTGGACTGACGCGCCTACGATGACGGCGGTCCGCGTTCCGAGAGGAGAGACCGATCGCCGCCGCCGGTGCACCGCCCCGCCCGCCGCTCGCCTCCTGGTCCCGCGCCGACAGCCTGGCGCTCGTCGGCGTGACGCTTGCGGCGACGCTTGTCCGCGTTCCCGCCCTCAACCGGCCGATCGGCTTCGTGTTCGACGAGATCTTCTACGCGCGCGATGCATGCGTGTACGCCGGTGGACCGTGCGGCATCGCCGAGCTGACGAGCCGCGCGCACCCTCCGCTCGGCAAGTGGATGATCGCGGCCGGGATCAAGGTCTTCGGCTACAGCCCGTTCGGCTGGCGGATCACCGCCGCGTTGGCAGGGATCGCCACCGTCGTGCTCCTCTACCTGCTCGCCAGGCGGCTGCTCAGCGGGACGGTACCGGGGCCTGCCGCCACGCTGGGCAGCTTCGCGGCAGCCGGACTGCTGGCCACCGACTTCCTGCACGTCGTGCAGTCGCGGGTCGCGATGCTCGACGTGTTCACCACCCTGTTCGTGGTTGCGGCCGTGCTGGCCATCGTCCACGATCGAGACCGCGGCCGAGATGGCGTCCAGCGCGCCGGCCTGCTGCGGAGGTTCGCACTCGGTCGACCGTGGCGGCTGTTGGCCGGCATCTGCCTTGGCGCCGCGACGGCCACCAAGTGGAACGGCGCCTACGTCGCGACCGCCGTCGTCGGTCTGACCGTCGCGTGGGAGCTGGCTGCACGGATGCGGGCGCCACACCCCACCCGACGCGGCGTACTGCTTCGGGCACTGCGGGAGGAGGGCCTGCCCACCGTCATCCTGCTCGGAGCGGTGCCGGTGATGGTGTACATCGCGGCGTACACCGGACGGATGCCGGGCGCCGTCATCGGTCTTCCGTGGCAGGAAGGGACCTTCTGGCGCGGCATCTGGGACCACCAGGTTGCGATGCTGCAGTTCCACACCACGTTGGGCGGCAACCATCCGTACGAGTCGGCGCCCTGGAGCTGGCTGCTCCTCAAGCGACCGATCGCGTACTACTTCAGCGAGCAGAACGGCCAGTACCGCGAGATTCTTGCGCTGGGCAACCCGATCGTGTGGTGGACCGCCGGCGTTGGATTGGTGGCGCTGGCGGTGCGCTGGGCGCGTGCCGGCTGGAGCCTGCTCGCGCCGGAAGCGGTGGTCATCGCGGCGGTGCTGGGCACCTACGCTCCGTGGCTGATCCTGTCGGGGTCCCGGAGCCAGGTCTTCCTGTGGTACCTGCTGCCGACCGTCCCGTTCCTGTGTGCCGGCCTGGGGATCGTGATCGCGCGCGCCTGGCGCTCGATGGTCGGCAGGGTGGCGACCGGCGCATTTGCCGTCGCCGTCCTCGCCAGCTTCCTTGTGTACCTGCCGCTGCTGACGGCTCTGCCGCTCTCCCCCGCCGAGTGGCGGCTGCGTATGCTGTTCACCGACTGCGGCCGACCCGGCGCGGCGACGATGACGCTGCCGGACGACACGGTGAACCAGGGGCCACCGCCCCGCGGCTGGTGCTGGATCTGACCCGGCGCGTAGACTCCGATGCCTCTGGTCAACGAAAAGTGCCTTCCAGGGGTACTGCCCGCGACTAGTACTATGGTACGGTCGGGCCGCCATGAAGCGGACTCGACTCATCCTCGCCGGGCTGCTGGTCGCGCAGCTTGCGGACGCGATCACCTTCTACTTCGGCGTCCAGATCCTGGGCATCGGTGCAGAGGCAAACGGCTGGGCACGGGTTGCATATGACGCCGGAGGGCTCCCCGCGGTGCTGGGCATCAAGCTGGCGGCCATCCTCATCACGCTTGCGGTGCTGGTGCTGACCGCCAAGCGCTACCCGAGGCTGCTGGTGATGGGCGGCGCCACCGCCACCTCCATCGGTCTGCTCGGGGCGGTGGTGAACACCGTATCAATCGCGATCGCACACGGCTGAACATCGCCAGGGCGGCCCACCGTCCGACGCGCGAACCTGTTGGGGGCGGAATCATTCGGGGGCATCGGCAGCAGTCTCAGCAGCCATCGGGTTCGCTTCGACGCACCCGGGTGATGGCACTCGCGGTGGCCGGCGCGATGGTCGTGGCCGTGGCGACCAGCGTCGCTCCGGGGGCTGTCCCACGCGCCGCGGCTGCCGGCTACGCGGCCGAGCTTCGGCGCTACCCGTACCTGACGGATCTGGTGGGCGGTAACGTCACCGTCAACTTCGCGACCGACACTTCCCAGTCGACCGCGTCGCTGGTGATCGGTCCCGCGCCCGGATGCACCGGCCGAACGGTGGTCGCCACGGGAACCGGGATCACGGTGGGATCGGTGCCGGAAATCCAGTGGAAGGCCCGCGTCTCCGGGCTCAGCAGCGACACGCAGTACTGCTATCGCGTCTACCTTGGCGGCGTTGACCTGCTGGGGACCGATGCCTCACCCGTCTTCACCAGCCAGCTGGCGGCGGGATCGACTGCTCCGTTCTCGTTCGCGGTCTTCGGCGACTGGGGCCAGACATCCTCGAGCGGCAACCAGGCACAGGCCAACATCCTGAGCCTGATCGCGCAGAGTCCGGCCCGCTTCGCGGTCGGCGTCGGCGACACGGGCTACCAGGCCGGCACTCAGACCACCTATGGCGACCTGGTGCAGCCCGGAAGTGCCGTCTTCGGCCCCTCCTTCTGGACCGTGCCGGGCCGCTCCCTGGCGCTCTTCAACGCGCCCGGCAACCACGGCTTCGACAGCACCTACCTCCTCAACTGGCCGCAGGACGCCGCCGCCGCGAGTTCCGGGGGCCGCTATCGGATGGAGAGCTATACCGATGTGAGCGGGGTGACCTCGAACAGGCCCAGCGCCTGGTACGCGTTCAATGCCGGAAACTCGCGCTTCTACGTGCTCACCGCCACATGGGCCGGAACGTCGAGCAACTACCAGAACGACTACAACGCCCACTGGACGCAGACCAGCGCCGAGTATCAGTGGCTGCAGCAGGACCTGGCCAGCCATCCCAATCAGCTGAAATTCGCCTTCTGGCACTACCCGCTGTACGCCGACAACTCGACCGAGACGTCCGACACCTACCTGCAGGGCCCCAACAGCCTCGAAGGCCTGCTGGCCGCGTACGGAGTGAACATCGGTTTCACCGGGCACACCCACATCTACCAGCGCAACGCGCAGCCGGCCGGTGGCATCCTGACCTACGTCACCGGCGGGGGTGGAGCTACCCCGGAGCCAGTCACCGGCTGCACGGCGATCGACCGGTACGCCATCGGCTGGTCGGCCAGCAGGTGCGGCAGCGCGCCGTTGCCGACCTCTGCCAGCCAGGTCTACCACTACCTGCTGGTCACGGTGACCGGGACCTCGGTGAGAGTCCAGCCAAGGAACTCCGATGGCAACTACTTCGATGATGGGCAGACCTACGACTTCCGGACGCCACCGCCACCGCCACCGCCAGGCGACACCACGCCGCCCAGCCGGCCGTCGGGCCTGACCGCCACGGCCGCCGGCAAGTCCCAGATCAACCTGAGCTGGACGGCATCCACCGACAACGTGGGGGTGACCGGCTACCGCGTCACCCGCGACGGGACGGTGGTCGCCACGCTCGGCAACACGACGAGCTGGTCTGACACGGGGCTCAGCGCCGGGACCACCTATACCTACACGGTCCAGGCCTTCGATGCCGCCGGCAACAACTCCAGCCCGTCGGCCGCGGCGAGCGCCACGACGCGCGCCCCGGTGACGGTCACCCGCGAGGCCGGCAGCGACCGGTTCGGCACCGCTGCGCAGGTCAGCGCGGCCACCTTCCCGATCGGTGTGCCGGTCGCCTATGTCGCCACCGGCTTCAACTATCCCGATGCGCTGGCGGCCGGTCCGGCAGCCGCCAAGCTCGGCGGCCCCGTGCTGCTCGTCAAGCCAAACGCCATCCCGAGTCCGACCGCGGGTGAGCTGAAGCGCCTCAGGCCGCAGCGGATCGTGGTAGTCGGCGGCGCCGGCGTGGTCAGCGACGGCGTGGTGGCCCAGCTGCGACCGTACGCCACCACGGGCAGCGTCAGCCGCCAGGCGGGAGTCGACCGCTTCGCAACCGCGGCGCAGGTCAGCGCGCTCACCTTCCCGAATGGGGTGCCGGCCGTGTACGTCGCCACCGGCTTCAACTATCCCGATGCGCTGGCGGCCGGTCCGGCAGCAGCCAAACTCGGTGGGGCCGTGCTGCTCGTCAAACCCAACGCGATTCCCCCCGCCACCGGAGCCGAGCTCAACCGGCTGAAGGCCAAGCGTGCGATCCGCATCATCGTCGCCGGCGGCGCAGGGGTGATCAGCGACAGTGTCCTGGCTCAGCTGCGCGCATATTCCGCGGACGTCTCCCGCCAGTCCGGCCAGGACCGGTTCGCAACCGCGGCCCGCATCAGCGCGCTCACCTTCCGGGGGGGAGTCCCCGCCCTCTACGTGGCGACCGGCCTCGACTATCCCGATGCACTGGCCGCGGGCCCCGCCGCGGCTGCCGGCCGCGGGCCGGTGCTGCTCGTCACCCAGGGCAGCATCCCCTCACCCACGGATCTCGAGCTGAAGCGGCTCGTCGGTCAGCAGGTACCCCGGGTGTACGTGGCCGGCGGCAGCGGAGCGGTGAGTGACGCGGTGGTCGGCCAGCTCCGAGGCTACTGACCCGAGACTGGGCCAACACCCCGGAAACCGGTCATCGGTCGCGCTCGGCGAGCAGGGCGACGAGGTAGGAGGCGTTGCGTGTGACCCCGGAGTAGTCGCTGGGTCGCAGGCTGCCGATCTGGTTGTAGCGCTCGACGAACCTCTCGGCCGCCTTGCGACCGTCGGTCTGGGAATACCCGCTCAAGGCCGGCGTGAAGAACGGGCAGTTCTCCGCGCGCGAGACGCCCACGGTGAACTTGCGGCCGGTGACGGTTTCCAGCTCGCGACCTTCGAAGCGCCGTGCCAGCGCCAGCAGCTCGTCGTAGGTCATGTCGCTCACGTCGGCAAGCATATCCGCGTCAGTCCGGACGGTGGCAAGCTCAAGACCTGGCGTGCCAGAGGAGTCGAACCTCCGACCGCCAGGTCCGCAACCTCGTCTCGGTTTGTCGGGAATATGGCTGAGCGGCGCGGCGCCGCTCAGCCAATCGGCGCTCAGTGCTCGACGTCGATCACCAGGCGGTTTGGAGCAGAGAGTGTGAAGACCCGGACGCACTTCGCGCTGGCGAGCCCCGCATACCAGGTGGTCACCATCTCAAAGTCCCCACCGTTCTTGACCTGGGTCAGCGTCGCGTAGCGCGGGGTGAATGTTCGGGGGCCGCTGTAGCTGCCCGCCATCGACGCGCCGTGCAGCGTGATCTTCAGGAAGGACCGCCCGGCAACGGCGAGCGGCTTGCCGCTGGGGTCCTGCAAGAGGGGCGGCCGTGCTCGCTCTACGCTCCAGTCGGGGAGGCCGTTCGCGAACTGGATCACGAACCGGTCATAGCCGGCGTGGGTGCCGACCCGCACGGCGTTGATGCGGGCCGCCGCGGTCGTGCGCCGTCCCTGGGCCGGTAGTCGACAACTGAACGCCGGCAGGTTCGCCCGAGCCGGAGACACGGTGGCAGCCTGCTGGGTGGAGGCAGCGGCCACGCCGCCACCACTGACCAGGATGATGCCCATCGCCAGTGCCCAGATGCGAAGCGCCGGTTGCGAGAACGTTGGCCGGTTCATGTCGGACTCCCTGTGTGTCCCGGCTGAAAGAACTCGCCGGTCTGCACTCCAGACGGCCGGCATCCTGTCGCCGTTACCGCAGCGATCTGGCGGGTGTACTCATCGGCGCTGACATGGGGTGCCCGGGATTTCGGCGAATGGTCACTCGTCCGGTCGGATTCGGTCCCGAACCCAGCGCGCGGCGGTGTAGGCGATCAGGAGGACGCAGGCGAGCGTCACCGGAAGGAGCCCTCAATCGGTGGCGTGCCCGAGAGGACTGAGACACGCGAAGTCGGTCCGTGTACCGATTCACGCACGAGACGAGTGGAGTCAGCCGCAGGTGAGGACATCGCGTAGCTGCACCTTTGGTATGGACGTTCTGTTGGATCTGGATTCTCGACTCCGGTCGCCAAGAAGGCCTCATCCACCGCCGACCTCTCGCCGCCTCTGCATCGGTCCCATGTGACTACCGGTATCGTCTGCGCATGATGCCGGATGACCGATGGTTCGCGAAGGTGCGCTTGGGACCCGTCTCCGAGGCGCCGCTCGACGTGCCGCGCCCTGCTCGACGCCGGCATCCCGAACGTCCCGGCACCGATGCGGACGCTCACCTCCGCCTTGTTCCACCCGATCTCGGAAGGGCGAACGATCGTTCTCTGGCGAGATTTCATTCACAGGCTCAAGTAGGGTGCGTTTTACTCATACCTTTCGTCCCACATAGGAGGTAGCCATGGGCAAGCGCAGAAGGTCGGTCGTTGCGGTGGTGATGGCACTCACACTGGTCCTCGTCTTCGCTACCGCAGTAGCTGCGACGGTAACGAAGTCTGGGACAAGAACCTGTGCGACGAACTACACGCCCTACTCGCGCTCCTACTCGACCGGCTTCACGGAGCACTTCCCTCCGGGCTCCGGGTACTACTCCTGGAACAACGGCAGCACTTGGATAGTCCGGAAGCGCTACGCCGATCACGCTGGCGGCGGAGGCTGGTGGGAAGTGGCCGTAACCAGCGGCTCGCTCAGTGACTCGGGCACTTACGCCGGATGCGACCCGACCGGCTTCTGATGCCGATGCGAGGGCTCGAGGGCGGTCGTCGTGCCGTCCCCGCCCTCGCTGCCTTTCTCGTGGCTCTCGCAGGCTGTGCCAACACCGCCGCTCCAACATCGCAGCCCGCCATCAGCACCCAAGCGACTCCATCGAGTTCCATTCCGGTCTATGCCGGACCGAGTGAGGAGTATCTGCCGCTTATCGCCGCCTGCCTCCGCGAGGCGGGCTGGAATGCTGAGATCAATCAGGCAGACGGCGGCCTCGTCATCGCGTCATTGACGAGTGCTCAACGACCAGCATTTACCGCTGCGCGAAGTGCGTGCGAACAGCGAATTGGCACGCCGCCTCCGCCACAGCCTGCCACTGCCGAGCAGATCCACCAGCGTTATCTGTTTCTCGTCCAAGCCCGCCAATGCCTGATGGCTCTGGGTTACACGATCAGCGAGCCGCCGACCGAGGAGACCTTCGCCGACAGCTACGCCACCGGTCCTTGGAGCCCATTCAACGAGGTAGCCGACCAAGCCACGACACAGCAGGCGTGGAACGAGGCTAACGACAAGTGCCCGCAGGCCTAGCAGCTACTATCGCTTGATGCGATCGCGTTCGTGGCTGGTACCACTAGGGTGGGTCTTCAGCTTGATCCTCGCCGCCTTCGCGGGCGTATGGGCCACTAAAGCGACTATTCCCGCCGACGGTCTGGGCAGCGAAAGCCGCACGCCGGTTCTCTATCGGGTGACGAAGGGGTCGGTTGGCCGGATCCTGGCGTTTACGGCGGAGGCCAAGTGGCAGGCCACGCCGTTGGCGCGCAATGCCGCGGACGGTACGGTGACGACTCGGGACGTGCACGACGGCGATGAGGTCAAGGTTGGTGCCACGCTCTATTCGGTGGATCTGCGCCCGGTCGTCGCCGCGGCGGGTGACGTCCCCGCGTTTCGCGACCTCCAAGAGGGGGTTGCGGGCCGCGACGTACGGCAGCTCCAGCAGTTCCTAGCCAAGCTGGGGCACTACGACCGGCCGGTGTCGGGCAGGTTTGATGCGGCGACTAAAGACGGCGTGCAGGCTTGGCAGCGAGACGCTGGATTGCCGGTCGACGGCGTCGTCAGGCGTGGTGACCTTGTCTTCTTCCCGCGACTCCCCGCCAGGGTGGTCCTGGCACCGGAGTTCGAGCCTGGCGCTCGAGTGTCCGGCGGCGAACTCGCGGTGGAAGCGCTGCCGGCTGGGCCGACGTTTACCGTGACCTTGGCCGCCGAGCAGGCCGATCTCGTGCCGCTCACGGCGCCCGTGGTTGTCCATCGCGGCGACGGATCTTGGGACGGCAAGATAGCGTCTTCTAGCATCGCCGCAAGCGGCGAGCTCGTCCTATCCCTCGGCAAAGACGGCGGCGGACCGCTTTGTGGCGACGACTGCGGCTCAGTCCCAATCGGTACGACCTCGACCTACGTCGTTGATATCGTGGCGGTTCCGGAGACCACTGGACCTGTGGTCCCGGCGGCAGCGCTACAGACCGAGCCGAACGGAAACATCTTCGTGGTCGCTGCCGACGGCTCACATCTCAGTGTCGAGGTTCGAGCAGCAGCTGAGGGGCGCGCCATCGTATCGGGCGTTGATCCCGGACAGATGATCGAGCTCTTCGCGCATGCGAGCACGAACGCCGCACCATCGCCGTCTGGCTAGATGATCGCCGTCAGCGAGCTGGCGTTCAGCTACCACTCGAATGCGCCCCCGGTCCTCACCGACCTCAGCGTTGCGTTTCCGGCCGGTGACACGACCGTCGTAACGGGTCCATCGGGATGCGGGAAGTCGACGCTCTTGTATGTGTTGGGCTTGATGCTGCGTCCGACTGCCGGTCGCCTCGAGATCAACGGCGCCGACGCAGCGACATTGCCCGACGCCGAGCGATCGGGGCTGCGGGCTGAGCGGATCGGCTTCGTCTTCCAAGACGCTGTGCTTGACCCGACTCGGACGATCATTGACAACGTCTTGGAAGGCGGGCTGTACGCCGGTATCAATCCCTCGACGGCCCGCAGTCGCGCCCTCGATCTACTGCGCTGGTTCGGAGTGGAGGAACGGCCGAATCGGCGGCCCGGCGAGATTTCTGGTGGTCAAGCCCAACGCGTTGCACTCTGTCGCGCGCTGCTGAAGCAGCCATCCATCCTGCTCGCCGACGAGCCGACTGGGAACCTCGATCGCGCCAGCGCTGACATCGTGTGGCAGGCATTGGCGGTCGCTCGTGACGAGGGAGCAGCTGTGGTCGTAGCTACTCACGATCTGAGTCGCAGCGTCGAGGCACAGCACACGGTGAGACTGTGAAGGCGAGAGTCTCGACGCGGCGTTACCTAATGGCGCTCGTCTCCGAGGGAGCGGCCATTGCCCGATCGCAGCTGGTTGCGACGACCGTTACCGCGCTGGTGGTTGCGGCGGTTTGTGGCGTGATCTTCGCGACTGTCGGCCAGTCCGCTGCGACGGTGGCCAAGGTGTTGGCCAGCATCGACGAAGCCGGGACAAGGACGATCGTCGTCCGAGACGCAAGCGACGAGGCCGGGCTCCGAGCCGACAGCGTCAATGCCCTCAGCTCCATCGACGGCGTGGTGTGGGTTTTCGGACTTGGGCAGGCGACGGACGTCAGGAACGCCGATCTTGGGCTGGCGGGCCAAGCGGTTCCGGCGCGTCGGTACTACGGTGATCTCCCAGCGGAGATCCAGGTATCCGGACGGCTTCCGCGGAGCGGAGAAGCGCTCATCGGTTCAGAAGCGATCGGCGCAGTCGGCGTGGCAAGTCCTGCCGTCGGCTTGGTCGGGCCGGGCACCGACGTTGCGGCAGTGGGCGGGTTCCAAGCCCAGGCACCGCTGGCGTTCCTGTCGCGGAGCGTCCTCATTGCTCCGCGAATTTCTGCGTCGGACGACCGACTGCGCGAACTCTACGTGGTGGTCGATCGCGCCGAATTGGTGGCCCAGGTTGCAACGGCTATCCGGCTGGCCGTTCATGCCGAGGCGCCTCAGCGTTTGGCAATCGAAACTCCTCGCCTCCTGGTCGACCTTCGTTCGGCGGTCGGCGGTGAGCTCATCGGAAGTGCCAGGCAGTTGCTGCTGATCGTGCTGGCGGTCGGTCTCCTGCTTGTCACCGCCACGACAGCTGGAGCAGTTTCCGCACGCCGCCGTGACTTTGGACGGCGGCGCGCTCTGGGCGCGACGCGATCAGCAGTCGTCCTCCTTGTGCTCATACAGACCGGCGTAGCTGCGCTGATAGGGTCGGTGGCCGGCACCGTAGTCGGGCTCTTGGCTGTGCTGCGGCTCGCCGGTTCGCTACCAGATCCGGCCTTTATCCTCGGCGTAAGCGTTCTCGCGCTACTGATGGCACTCGCCGCCGGGGTGCCGCCCGCGCTCCTTGCCGCATTCCGCGATCCCGTCCGCATCTTGCGCGTCCCTTGATCGACGGCGAGCACACAGCGTCGAAGGGGCACCGCTCCCGCCGAGTTGCGTACCAGGCTCTTCCTGGGCCCACGCCGCGGAGGAGACTGGCGCGCCCGGAGGGACTGAACAGGCGAAGTCGGTTCCTTGTACCGGTTCATGCACGAGACGCGTGGGAGTGCGCCGCCGATAAGGACATCGCGTAGCTGCAGGGCTGGATTGGCGTGCCCGAGAGGACTCGAACCTCCGACCTTCAGGTCCGCAACCTGACGCTCTATCCACTGAGCTACGGGCACCCGACGCGGGCCACTGGCGGAGAGGGAGGGATTCGAACCCTCGGAAGAGGAAACCCCCTTCAACGGTTTAGCAAACCGCCGCACTAGGCCACTATGCGACCTCTCCGGCGACCGGCGCCGATGATAGCATGGGGTCCCCGGACCACGACCTCCGAGCAGTGCCCTCCGACCGGATGCGAGAAAGCCGTGAAGCGCCTAGCCATCATCGGTCAGCCACTCGGCCCGACCGCCATCGAAACCGTCCAGCGCGCCGCCATCGAGGCGACCGGCAGCGAGCTCCGGATCGAGCGCTGGGAGCGCAAGCCGCATCAGCTGGCCGAGGCGTTCGCGGCCCTCAAGGGCGGCGAGTTCGCGGGCGCGATCGTGGCCTCGCCGCACAAGGAGAAGGCCGCGGCACTGGCCGGCCCACTCTCCGACAATGCGCGGGCGAGCGGGGCGGTCAACGTGGTGGCGGTCGCCGGAGCACGGCTGCGCGGGCACAACACCGATGTCTCCGGAGTCCGCGCCGGCCTGACCGCGCTGCTGCCTCGCGTGGCTGGAAAATGGCCACGCCAGGCGGTGGTACTCGGATCCGGAGGCGGCGCACGGGCCGTGGTCACGGTGCTCATCGGTGCCGGCTTCCTGCGGGTGGCGGTCTTCAACCGGCACCTGCATCGGGCCGAGGCGCTGGTGGCGCACTTCGCGCGTAGCGCGAAGCACATGGACCTGCGCGCGCTGCCGTGGCACGACACGATCATCGAGGCCGAGCTGGGCAAGGCGCGGCTGGTGGTGAACGCCAGCGGAGAGGGGTCAGACGCCAGTCGCAGCCCGGTGCCGGCGGAGGCGCTTCCCGCCGACCTCTACCTCCTCGACCTGGTCATGTCCGGGGGCTCGACCCCGCTCGTCGAGGCGGCCCGCCGCCAGGGCGCAACGGTCGCCAACGGGGAGCTGAGCTTCCTCACCGGACAGGCGGAGGCGTTCAGCCTGCTGTCCGGACAGCAGGCCCCCCTTGACGCGATGCGCGATGCGCTGCCGCGTGACGCTGCGGCGGCCGAGGTCGCGCCCGTCGTCGGTGACTGACCGCGGCGCTCCGCGCGGCGGACATGCGGCTCCTGGCATCGCCGACTGCCCGGACGCGTGATGTTCTACACATCAGGCTGGGTGCACGTCATCTGCGGCTGCATGTTCTGCGGCAAGACCGACGAGATGCTGCGCCTGCTGCGGCGCTTCTCGATCGCCGGCCGGCAGGTCATCCTGGTCAAGCCTCGCCTCGACACGCGCACCAATGACGTGACGGTCGTCTCGCGGTCAGGCGCGCAGCATCGCGCGGTGAGCGTCGAGAGCTCCAGGGAGATCGAGTCGCTCGTCGGCGAGGCAGACATCGTGGGCATCGAGGAGGGGCAATTCTTCGATCCGCTGCTTCCCGAGGTGGTGGAGCGCCTCGCGGCGGCCGGGAAGCTGATCCTGGTGACAGGTCTCGACCAGGACTTCCGTGGCGTACCGTTCGGTCCGATGCCGCGCCTGCTCGCCCTCGCCGACCAGGTCACCAAGCTGACCGCAATCTGCGTGGTGTGCGGTGAGCCGGCGACCCGCACGCAGCGGCTGATCGGGGGTCGTCCCGCGCCCGCGGATTCGCCACTGATCGTGATCGGCGGCCTTGGCGACGAGACCTACGAGGCGCGCTGTCGGCTTCACCACGAGGTGCCGGCCCCAGGCGACGGCGCCGCCTCCGCCCGCTAGCCTCCGACGTCCACTCGGCGAGGGTGGCCGCTCAGCCGGTCAGTGGCGACCGCCCAGGAAGCTCACCCCGGCGGCGCCAGCCACGACCAGGATGCTCGTCCAGATCAGCACACCGGCGCCCATCCAGGGCAGAAGCCGCTGCCGCGGCGCCCCGAGGGCAAGCCCGATCGCCGTCCCCATCGGTGGTGCAAAGACGAGCGGCGAAACGAGGCCCCAGCCGATCACCCCGTAGCGGAGCCACAGCCGATAGAGCCTGCCCTGCCCCGCCAGCGTATCGGCGCCCCGTCGTCGCAGCAGCCAGGCCCGGAGCCGCTCGCCGGCAATGGCGGCGACGGTCACACCGAACAGGGAGCCGCCGACGGTCAGGATCCAAACCAGGATCGGGCTGAGACCCAGCGCCAATCCGGCGGGAACGGCGGCCCAGATCTCGATCAGCGCGATCGCGAAGACCGATACGGCGGCGACCGTGGGTCGGCTCCGCTGCCGGACTCAGCGCGCCGAGGGGTCGGTCGGCTCGTCGCCGGCAGAGCCACTTTCGCGCAGCGGGCTCGGCTCCTCGAGCTCGGGCTCATCGCTGAGCCGTCGCTCCTGTGGACGCTCGCCGATGTCCGGGTCCTCTGGCGCGCCCTCGTCAGCGTCGGAATGCGGCAGCGGGCCGCCAGGTGGGACCCTCAGAAGCCCGATCCCTGCGATCAGCGCGGCGGTGGCGGCCAGGAGCGCGCCGACGATGGTCCAGCCCATCAGCGTCGCCGCGCGGCTCTTTGCGTTCATCATTTTTCCCTCTGCTCCCAATCCCACCCGGCGTCCCCACACACTCCGGCCGGCGTGGCGGAGGGGGTGGGATTCGAACCCACGGAGGCTTGCACCTCAGCGGTTTTCAAGACCGCCGCCATCGTCCGCTCGGCCACCCCTCCGCGAACATCGTAGCGTGGCGCTCCGCGCCTCAGTTGGGGCGACCGCTTCCCGGTCCGCCGCCCCGCTCACGCAGGAATCGCTCGATGTCGGCGATCAGGTCGTCGCCCTCCGGGAGGCGCGCCTCATCGGCCATCTCCTCGAGGCGGGCGACGTAAGCCTTGGTCGAGTCGTCGGCAGTCGTCGCGGCATCCAGCAGAGAGCGCGTTTCGAGCGCTTTCTGCGGCAGCGTGCCGAGCGGCGGCTCGATCCCGAGAAAGCGCCCAACGTGCTCGAGCAGCGCGATCGACGCGTTCGGATACGCGGCGCTGATGTAGTGCGGCACCTGGGCGAAGAAGCCGAGGGCCGGGATCCTGGCACGCGCCACCGCGAGCTCCAGGACCGACACCAGGGCCGACGGAACCCGAAGGGTGCCTTCGGGTCCCTGCGTGACCTCTGGCGGCAGCAGACCGCTGGCCGACGCCGTGCCGAGCACGCGCACCGGGCGGGTGTGCGGTGTCGCAACCGGTATCGCCCCCAGGCTGATCCAGGTGGTCGCCTCGAACTGCTGGACCATGGCCACCACCTCGGTCGCCAGCTCGCGCCATCGGTAGTCCGGCTCAGGCCCGCTGAGGATCAGCAGGTCACGCTCGCCAAGCCGGACCGCACGCACCGTCAGCTCCGGCCATTCGAGCCCGATCAGGCTGCCGTCCACGATGTCGAGCATCGGCCGGCGCGATCGGTAGTCGAAGATGGCGTCGGCATCGAAGGTGGCCGCCAGCGCTCCCCCCTCGGCCAGCTGCTCACCGGCGGTGGTCGCCGCCCGCCCGGCGTCGACCCAGCCGTCGAACGCGGCCACCACGACCGGCGACTTAAGAGCCGGCGCGTCGCGCTTGAGGATCCGGATCAGGGCCATACCCGAGAGCATAGGGCGAGCAACGTGGTCGCCGCAGACCCCGACCCGCGCCTAGCGGATCGCCTCGAGGCCGCCGAGATGTGGTCGCAGCGCCGCCGGAACGCGCACCGATCCATCCGGCTGGAGGTGCGTCTCCAGGAGCGCCGCCACCGTGCGGGCCAGCGCGAGCCCGCTCCCGTTCAGGGTGTGCACCAGCTCGGGGCGGGCGTCGGCCGTGTCGCGGTAGCGGATGTTCATTCGGCGGGACTGGAAGTCGGTGTAATTCGAGCAGGAGCTGATCTCGAGCCACTTTCCGACCCCCGGCGCCCATGCCTCGAGGTCATAGCCCTTGGCCTGGGCAAAGCCCACGTCGCCGCCGCAGCGCTCGACGGTGCGGTATGGAAGCTCGAGCGCCTCGACCGCCTCCTCCGCGTCGCGGGTCAGCCGCTCCAACTCGTCGTAGCTCGTCTCGGGGCGGACGAGCTTGACCATCTCCACCTTCTCGAACTGGTGGACGCGCAGCAGACCGCGAGTGTCCCTGCCGGCGGCTCCGGCCTCCCGGCGCCAGCATGGCGTGTAGGCGACCACGTTCAGGGGCAGCTCGCCGGCCGGCAGGATCTCGTCGCGGTAGATGTTGGTGACCGGCACCTCGGCGGTCGGGACCAGGTACAGGCCGTCGCGCTCGACGACGTACATCTGCCCCTCTTTGTCAGGCAGCTGCCCGGTGCCCCGCGCGGAGGCCGCATTGACCACGAACGGCGGCCACACCTCGCGGTAGCCGTGGCGCTCCAGGTGGAGGTCGATGAAGAAGCCGATCAGCGCCCGCTGCAGGCGCGCGCCGACCCCGGTGTACAGCACGAAGCCGGAGCCCGCCAGCTTGGCACCCCGCTCGAGGTCGAACAGGCCGAGACGCTCCCCGATCTCCCAATGCGGGGCGCTCGACCCCTCGGCGCGTCGCTCGCCCCACTCCCGCACGACGGGGTTTTCCTCAGCGCCACGACCGTCGGGGACCGATGCGTGCGGCGGGTTGGGGACGAGCAGAAGGTCGTGCTCGATCGACTCCTCGATGTCGCGCAGCCCGCCGGTCATGGCGTCGACCTCGATCGACACGTTGGCGAGCTCCGCCTTCAGCGCCTCCGCTTCCGCACGGCGCTGGGTGCGGATCAGCTCTCCGAGCTGCCGGTTGCCGGCATTGCGCCGAGCGCGCAGCTCGTTTGCAGTCGCCTCCAGCTCGCGGCGGCGGGCATCGGCTGCGAGCAGCCGATCGACCACGTCCGGCGGCTCGCCCTTCCGCGCGATGTCCCGCTTCACGCCGTCGGGGTCGTCGCGCAGCCGCTGCAGGGCGATCACCCGGGCGGTCTCGTCGCGGCCTGACCCGGAGCCGCGGCGTCCCGCAGTCGGATCTCGACGAACGCCCGCTCCAGGGAGGCGAGCAACCAGCCGGCGCGCGGCCCGCTGGCCACGCCCAGAAAGGCGACGTAGATCGCCGCGAATGCGTCACCGGGAGTGAGCGTGCGCTCGCGGGCGACCGTGAAGATCAGCCCCTGGAGCGCCTCGCCGCTCCATGTAGGGCTGGTCGCGACCTGCTCTGCCAGCGCGCCGAGATAGGCGCGCTGGGCATCGGTCAGCGAGTCAGTCGCGGGAGGAAGGCGGTCGTAGTGCACCGAGATCCGGGCGCGGTCGGGGGCGTAGCCCTCCAGCCAGGCCACGGCGGCCGCCATCCGCTCGGTGAGGATCTCCCGCTCGCGGTTCGTGAGCGGTGATCCCTTCTCGGCGGCGACCCGCTCGCTGACCACGACCCCGGGCACCTGCACCAGCAGGGCGAGGTGCGCAAACGGCGGCCGGTAGGCGCTCGCCTCCAGCTCGATGTCAGCCTCCGGGTCGACCTGCGAGCTGGCAAACAGCCGTTGCGGGTTCTGCGGAAGCTCGCCGCGCACCTCGCGGCCGGCAGTGGCTGCGGCGAGGCGATCGCTCTCGTCGAAGAGGCGCGGGATGGCGTCGGTCTCCACCGGGTCGAACTCGATCACCTGGTTGGGCCGGGGGCGCACGAACAGCAGCCGAAGCTGCTCCCCGGGCACCACCTCTGCGATCTCGTGCGCCGCCGAACCGATTCCCCGCGAGGTCGACATTTTCCGGCCGCCGATGTTCAGGAACTCGTAGGTGACGTTGAGCGGAGGCGGGCGCTCGAACACCTCGCGCGCCACCGCATCGGATCGGTCGCGCGAGCCGCCGGCCGTCGCCAGGTCCTTACCGCAGCCCTCGATGGTGACCCCGAACAGGCTCCAGCGGGCCGCCCAGTCGACGTTGAACAGCAGCTTGGCACCGCCCCCGAACGGGGAGACGCGTCCGCGGTTGCCGCATCCCTGCGCCCAGCGCACGTGATCGGGCAGACAGGCATACGAAACCATCTTTCCGTCCCAGTCGGCGGCCGACGTGGTACCGATCCGGCCGCAGCGCTCGCAGATCACCGACACCGGCAACCAGCCGGCGGGGCGCTCGACGTTGCTGATGCGCCGATACAGGTCGCGGATCACGTCCGCACGGTCGAGCGCCAGGCGCAGATAGGGGTCCATCGCGCCGGACCGATACACCTCGCTCATCCAGTAGAACTCCGGGTCGATGCCGAGCCGCTGGAAGACCGGTAGGAAGAGGCGACCGACGAAATGCCGGGCGAAGCTCTTCTCCTGGCTGCCGGCCGGTGCCGGGACGTTGGCCAGCGGCACTCCCATCTGGCGCGCGATCGCATCAGCCGTGAGGAGCGACTGCGAATCCATCGGATCGAGGTCGTCGACGCCGTACAGGAATCGAACCGGCCTTCCGGCGGCTCGCAGGGCACGCCACACCACGTCGTGGATCACCGGCCCCCGAAGGCTTCCGGCGGTCGCCGTCCCGGATGGCGTCTTGGAGTCGTTGACGACCTGCTGGCCGGTGGCTGCGGCCGCGATCTCGTCGGCCCAGAACACGGTTGTGCGCCTAGTCGATGGAGACGAGGGTATAGACGACCGGTCCGGCAGGGGCGTTGACGGTCACCTTGTCGCCCTTCTTGTGACCCATCAGGGCGGTGCCGACCGGGGACTCGTTGCTGATCCGCCCCTCGCGCGGTGCGGCCTCCGCGGAGCCCACGATGGTGAACGTCTCCTCGCCATCGGCATCCTTGATCACCACCCGCGAGCCGATCCCGACCCGGTCGCTGCTCGAGGCGGAGATGACCGCGGCATTCTTGATCTGCCCCTCGAGCGTGGCGATTCGCCCCTCCAGGAAGGATTGCTCCTGCTTGGCATCCTCGTATTCGGCGTTCTCACTGATGTCGCCGTCGAGCTTTGCCTCGTGGATGCGCTGCGCGACCCGCGGCCGCTCCACGGTGATCAGCTGCTCGAGCTCCGCCTTGAGCTTCTCCAGCCCTTCGGCGGTGAGGTAGACCGGCTTGTTGTTCATTCCTCCCCTTTCAGGTCCATGCGCGGTGCCGGGTGAGGACCGGACGAGCGCCGCCAAGCGGGGGCTGGCGGCGTCACCGATGTGAATAACAAAAAACGCTCCAGGTCCTGTCACCCTGCGGCGACGTCCTGAAGCTGGCCGAGCCCTTGGCCAGTGGGCGGTCGACGCGCCCCGGCGCCGAATGCCGCGGCATTGTAGGCCTCACCCCGACCGGTGTCAAAGCACGCAGCGGACTACCCAGCGGCCTCAAACCGATGCACTGCCGAGCTGCCGCCGGCTCCGCAGCGCGGCTGCCGCCGGCTCAGCGCGGCGCGACGATCACGAAGACCACCAGCACGGCCGCCAGGACGAGCCTGTAGCCGATGAACAGGGCCGTGCTTCGCCGACGGAGGTACGCGAGCAGGAACGCGACCGCCACCAGTCCGGCGACGGCCGCCGAGACGAGCCCGGCCAGCAGCGGCGCCACGTTGGCCGCCTGCAGCCCACCGGAGAACAGCTCGCGGCTCTTGAGGATGCCCGCACCGGCGATGATCGGTGTCGCCATCAGGAACGAGAACCGCGCCGCCGCCTCGCGCTCGAGGCCGACGAAGAGGGCGGCGGCGATGGTGATCCCCGAGCGGCTGATCCCGGGGAAAAGCGCGAAGGCCTGCGCCGCACCGATGCCCACCGCATCGGGGACACGCAGGTCGGCGAGGCGCCGATTGTGGCGACCAACGCGTTCGGCCACGGCGAGCAGGAGCGCACCGACCGCGAGCAGCGCCGCGATCCAAATTAGGCTGTGCTGTCGGAAGAAGGTGTCGAAGAAGCTCTCGCCGAGCGCCCCCAGCACCGCGCCCGGGATGGTCGAGATGACCAGCAGCCAGGCGAGCCTGCGCCGCGGGTCGTTCGCGATGGATCGCTCACGGATGGACGCCAGCCACGCCCCAAGCAGCGAGATCAGGTCGCGCCAGAAGTAGATCAGCAGCGCAAGCAGCGTCCCCATGTGCAGCATCACGTCGAACGACGCGGAGTTGAGGAACGGGTCGTTCCAGCCGGCGAGACGTGGGACCAGGATCAGATGCGCCGATGAGGAGACCGGCAGGAACTCGGTGAGCCCCTGGACCAGGCCCAGGATCGCCGCCTGAAGGATCAGGCTCATCGGTTCGCCACCCTCGACGCCCCGCTCAGCGGATGAACAGCGGGGCGAGGACGAGGGTGATCGTCGCCAGCAGCTTGACCAGCACATGGAGCGACGGTCCGGCGGTGTCCTTGAACGGGTCGCCGACCGTGTCGCCGACGACTGCCGCGGCGTGCGCATCGCTCTTCTTGCCGATCACCGCTCCATTCTGGTCGAGCAGGTGCCCGGACTCGATGTACTTCTTGGCGTTGTCCCACGCGCCGCCGCCGTTGTTGAGGACGGTCGCCAGCAGAACGCCAGAGATGGTCCCGACCATCAGCAGCCCGGCCACCGCCTGATAGCCGAGCACGACGCCGACCACGATCGGGGTCGCCACCGCCACCACGCCGGGGAGCACCATCTCGCGCAGCGCCGCCCGCGTGGTGATGTCGACCACGCGCGCGTAGTCGGGGCGCTGCGTGTAATCCATGATCCCCGGCATCTCGCGGAACTGGCGGCGGACCTCGACGATGATCGCCTGGGCCGCGGTGCCGACCGCGCGGATGGCGAGCGAGCTGAAGAAGTAGACCAGCATCGCGCCGATCAATGCCGCCACGAAGACGCTCACGTCGGCCAGGTTGACCGAGGTGAGCAGCGCGCCGCCCCTGCGGCTCTGAATCAGGTTGACCTTGTCGATGTAGGCGCTGAACAGCAGGAAGGCGGCGAGGCTCGCCGACGCGATGGCATAACCCTTGGTCAGGGCCTTGGTGGTGTTGCCGACCGCGTCGAGGCGATCTGTGATCTCGCGGGCGCTCGCCTCCGCGCGGCTGAACTCGGCGATGCCGCCCGCGTTGTCGGTGATCGGGCCAAAGGTGTCCATCGCCAGGATGAAGGCGGTGGTCATCAGCATGCCCATGGTGGCCACCGCGGTGCCGAAGATGCCGCCGACGTTCTGCCCGGCGGCGTTCAGCAGCCCGGCCTGCTCTCCGAGCCAGTGGCTGGCGATGAGGGCGATGCCGATGGTGATGGCCGTCACGAACGTCGTCTCGTACCCGACCGCCGTGCCGCTGATGATGTTCGTTGCCGCCCCCGTGCGCGAGGCCTCGGCGATCTCCTTCACCGGCCGCCACGACCCGGAGGTGTAGTACTGGGTGATGTACACGAAGGCCACGCTGGTCGCCAGCCCGACCAGGCCGGCGCCGAAGAACCAGAGCCACACCGGGATGCCGCTGTGCCCGGACTGGCCGCCGGTGTTCATCATCACCGAGGTGGTGAGCGCCAGGCCCGCGACCGAGAGCAGTGTGGTGACCCAGTAGCCGCGGTTCAGCATGTTCATCGGATCCTCGTCCTCTCGGCCGCGGACGAAGAATATGGCGACGATGGTGGCGAGCAGCCCGAACGCCCGGACGACCAGGGGAAAGAAGATCCACGCCTCCGGGTGTGGCCAGCCGGCGGACGCCGCGATGTTGTACACCGCGACCCCCAGGATCATGGCGCCGATGTTCTCTGCGGCGGTGGACTCGAACAGGTCGGCACCACGACCGGCGCAGTCACCGACGTTGTCACCGACCAGGTCGGCCACCACCCCCGCGTTGCGCGGGTCGTCCTCGGGGATCCCGGCCTCGACCTTGCCGACCAGGTCGCTGCCCACATCGGCGGCCTTGGTGTAGATGCCGCCGCCGAGCTGCGCGAAGAGGGCCACGAAGCTGGCGCCAAATCCGAAGCCGACGATCAGGAATGGCGCCTCGCGCGGCGTGCTGAAGCCTCCATAGGCCGCGAAGATGCCGTACACCCCGAGAAGGGAAAGGGCCACCACCAGGAAGCCGGAGACGGCCCCACCGCGCATGGCGGTCTGCACCGCTCTCACCAGGCTGCTCCTGGCTGCCGCTGCGGTGCGCAGGTTCGAGCGCACGCTGATGTACATCCCGATAATGCCCGACGCCATCGAGCAGGCTGCTCCGACCAGGAAGGCGATGCCAGTCCGAATCCCGAGCGGCAGGCCGCTGATGCTGGTGTCGGCCACCGATGGCCCCTCGACGATGGCGATCACCGCGCCGATCACGATCGCGCCGCCGATGGCCAACAGGCCGATGGTCCGGTACTGGCGCCGAATGAACGCCACGGCACCCTCGAAGATCATTTCCGCGATCTCCTGCATCGCCTCGGTGCCGGTGTCCCGATGCAGCACGTCCCAGGCGAGGTACAGCGCGAACGCGATGGCCGCCAGTCCGGCCACCGGGATCACCCACGTAATCGGGAGCTCCATGGATCCTCCACACACGGAAACGCCGGCGGTCACGCACAGGATGCGCTCGCCAGCGAAGGTGGCGGCCATGGTAGTCCGCGGCCGCTCGGCGGGTCAAACGGAAGCGGCAGCATGGCCCCGGAGTGGGTTCATGGCAGCCAGCGCGGCAGCCATCCATCGCTGCTGAGCTGCTGCCCGTCGCCGGTCGACGCGCTCGCCAGCCAGATGCCACCCGCCGCGCTGGCGCCCTGTCTCGCCTGCCGCGCGACCACCACCCGGTCAGGCTCGGGGGTGAATGCCGCGCTGATCACGTTCGGGACGCTGGACCGCAGGAGCTGGAGGGTCGGCGCGCCTCCCGGCTCGGTGAGCCACAGCACCCCGGCGGAGGTGCCGCGGCCCGCGCTGAGCGCCGTGTACAGCACCCGCGTGCGGTCTGCGGCCGGCCGCGCTGCGCCAGCGGCCGCCAATCCGGACCGCAGGCCGGTCCCGAGGTCGAGCCGCTCGAGCCGGATCCGCGACAGGTCATTCGGAAGCAGGCCGAGGCCGTCGGGGTCGAGGAGCGCGGGCACCTGCCCGGGTGCCAGCGCCGGCCACGGCCGCGCCTCAGGAAAGCCGCTCATCAGCAGCGCCGATCCGTCGGCAACCCAGACCGGGGGCGAGGTGGGGGTGAAGGCCGTGGTCGTGATGCGGCCACTGGCGAGGTCCAACACGTCGACCCGACCCGCATTGTCGACGAAGGCCAGGAGGCCACCCTCCGGCGAGTACACGGGGGCGCGCAGCAGTGGCACCGTCGCGGTCGGTGTAGCGGTCGATGTCGCAGTGGATGTCGATGTCGGCGAAGGCGTCGGCGAAGGCGTCGGCGAAGGCGTCGGCGAAGGCGTCGGCGAAGGCGAAGGCGAATCAGTGATCGGCACCGCCGGGGACCCACCCGGGCTCGGGATAAGCTGCTCGGGAGCGACCAGCTGGCGGGGATCACCCCCGCCGACGCCCCGCTCCCAGATTCCGAGCGCCGCCCCGGTCGTGGCATCGGCCCGCCCGAAAGCGATCTTCGTGCCGTCCGGAGCGTAGCTCGGATCGAATTCGACGCTGCCGGCGTCGGTGAGCACCCGACGCTGGCTGCCATCGGTCCGTTGTTCGACGAGCCTGGCGCCGTCGCCAACGACGAACGAGCGGCCATCGGCCGCGATCGCGTAGGTCACCACCGGTGACAGCTCCGCCGAAAGCTGCCGCTGGTTGGTGCCATCGGGGTTCATGGCCCACAGGTTCGCCACGCCGCCGCGGTCGGTCAGGAACATGATCTGGTTGCTCAGGGTCGCGGACGGAGCGCCGGTCGTGAAGGACCAGCTGAGCGGGCGGTCGGGGTGCGAGCCATCCGCGGCACGAATGCCGACGCCGACGCTCACCTCGTAGGTGGTCGTCGGAGCCAGCGGTGCGGAAGGCTGGAAACGCAGGACACGTCGTTCACGGTTCGCCATGCCGGCGGCGCCATCGGGTGCAGTCACCTCAACCGAGCCCGCGACCGAGGGGGTGATCCGAACCGTCTCGTTCGAGATGCTCGCGGGATCGATCGCCCGGTCGAAGACGATGGCGATCGGGGTCGTGGTGGCGATCCCCTGCGTCCCGTCCGCCGGGACCAGCGTGGTGGCGGCCACGCCGGAGGGTGCGGTCGTAAAGGTGAGCGAGAAGCGATCGCCGAGCGGCAGTCCGCCGACGTCGCGCGCGCCCCGACCGATGCTGAGCTGGTAATCCGTGCTCGGGCTCAGCGGGCCGATCGGGATGATCGTCAACCGCTCGGCGTTCCATCGCAGCCGGTGCGCGGTGGCCGGCACGATCTCGAGGGCGCGTTCCACGGCTGCGGTATCCATCAGCGTCGAGAACCGGATCTCGAGATTCGCGTCGAGGGCAACGCCCCGGGACGCCGCGGCGGGAGTGCTGGCCACCACGCTGGGCTGACCCACGGTTCGAAAGGAGTAGGCGGCCGATGCGGCGCCCATCCGGTTACCGGCGCGGTCCTGGACGCCGGGCGCCACCCGCGCCGTGAACGAGGTGTCGAGCGGCAGGCGGGCCACCGGGGTGAAGAGCATGGCGCTGCCACTCCAGCTGAAGGTGCCGCGCACGGCTGGCTGCACACGGAAGGCGGCCTCGGCGGTGCCGTGCTCGACCAGCTCGGAGAAGTCGACCCGGATGCTGGTGGTGGTCAGTGCGACGTTGTCATCGCTGCCCAGGTGCTGGGTCAGCGCGACACCCCTCACCTCCGGGGGCTTGCTGTCGACAGTGCTCGCGTAATAGAGCACCACGGCGAGCCCAGCGAGGCCGATGCCGAAGACCGCGATGGTCCGAAGGAGGACGGACCTCACGCCTTACCGATGTCGCAGCCGGGCGGGCAGGATCTGCAGTTCGTCGCGGTACTTGGCGACCGTGCGGCGCGCGATGGCGACACCGTCGCCGAGGAGCAGCTCGGCGATCTCCTGATCTGAGTACGGACGCCCCGGATCCTCCGCCTCGACCATCTTGCGGATCTGGTCCTTGACGCCGAGCGAGGCGGTGAAGAAGTGGCTGAACGGGACCACCTCGCCGGAAGGGATCATCACGAACTTGTCTGCGGTCGCGCGGCTCACCGTCGACTCGTGCATCCCGATCAGCTCGCCGACCTCTGCGCGGGTCAGCGGCACGAGGTGCTGGACGCCATGCAGCAGGTAGTCGTGCTGCCGGTCGCACAGGCATTCGGCGATCTTCTGCATCGTCGCGCGACGGCGATTGATGTTGTCGATGAAGAACTTGGCGCGTCCCACGTACTCGCGGACATGCTGCTTGTCGTTCTCGGACGTCTCCCCGCTGCGCAGCTGCGACGAGAGTGACGAGTAGATCGGCGCGATGCGCAGGTTGAAGCGCCGGGACTCGACGACCTCGACCACCAGCTCGCCGTCAAGCTCGCGAATGATGACGTCCGGACGGAGGATCGTTCGCGATCCGTTGCCGGTGACGGCGGCGGTGAACGCCGACGCGGGATACGGGTTGAGGTTCGTCTTCACGAACTCCCAGATCGCCAGCACCTGATCGACCGAGGTGCCGACCGCCGAGGCCACCTCCCGGAACTTGCGCTCGCCGAGGCGGGTCAGGTGGTCGCGGACCACCGACTCCGCGCCGGCGGGAACCTCCATCTCGCCGGTCTCGCGCAGCCACTCGATCTGCGCCAGCAGGCTCTCCACGATCGACCGCGACCCGATGCCGATCGGCTCCAGTCCGCGCATGGTGCTCAGCACCTGCTCGACCTGCTCCTGGCTCGTCCCCGTGGCGGCCCGGATCTCGTCGTCACCGGCCGTCAGGAAGCCGCTCTCATCGAGCGCCCCGATCGCGTACTCGGCAATCGGGTGCAGGTCCGTCGGGAGGAGGGCGTGGAGGTTCCAGAACAGGTGTTCGTCGAGGGTGAATTCCGCCTCCGCGCGGGCGATCGGATCCAGGTCGTCGGCCTCGTCGCGGAGCGGCTGCTGCACGTCGGCGGGGAGGTCGTCGACCATCCCGCTCAGCCCGTCGCCCGCCGCCTTGCGCGGCATGCACTCGGTGCAGTAGTTGCCCGTCACCGGCGATCCACAGATGGGGCACGTCGGAAGCTCGAGCATCTCCAGCGCCGGATTCTCGTCAAGTTCCTGTGAGACCGCCTCCTGCAGCTCAACCGAGCTCATCTGCAGGATGTAGTTGGCCGCGATCTGCTTGGGCGTGACCTTCGTCTGCAGAGTCGGCTGGAGCTGCTGGTTGAGCTCGATCGACATGGAACCTCGTGGTCGCAGACGGCGGATGCGCCAACCGATATGAACGGCGGACGCCGATGGTGATCCGGAACGCCGGGATTATACGGGCGCGAGCTCCGGATCCTCTTCGGGCAGGCCGCCGGGAGCGTTCACCCGCCGAACGACCGGCAGATCGCCGGTGAAGGTCAGCAGGCTGTACCCGGCCGGGTCCTGCGTCACGCGCCGGCGATACTCGCGCATCGGCCAGGCCAGGAGGGCGCAGAGGCGCAGGCGATTGACGTGGTTGTGCGCCACCACCACCGCACAGCGCCCTCGCTCGCCGGCGAGCCACGCCTCCAGGCGATCGAAGACCGGGAAGGCCCGCGCCGCAACGTCCGCGCCACTCTCGCCGCCCGGTGCGGCGGTGGCGTACGGGTCCTCGTCCCAAGCGGCACGCAACGCGGGGTCCTGGGCCGCACACTCCTCGGGGGTGAGGCCCTCCCAGCGGCCGTAGTCGATCTCGAGCAGGCCCGGCTCCGCGGTGACCCGGTCGTGTGGATGGCCGAGCGCCTCCGCGATCGCCGCGATCGTCTGGCGACAGCGCAGCGCGGGGCTGGTGACCAGCCGCAGCTCGCTGATCGCCAGCGCGGCCAGCTCCAGACCGACCGCAGCGGCCAGGCGGTGGGCGAGGGCGAGGCCAGCCTCGGTGAGCGGCGGGTCCGCTGACTGGCCCAGGTTGCGACCGCCGGCGCTGGCGGCGGTGATGGAGTGACGGGCGAGGAGGAGGGAACCCATGCGGCACCGATATGGCCCCCGCGGCCTGGCGCGGGACGTGCGCTATGCTACCGGCCGCCGCCCACCCTTTGCTGACGGAGCGCCGATGACCTACGCCCCTGACGACGTCACCCGAGCCGGGGTGCCCGTCGAATCGGCAGAGCCCAAACCGCGGCGCAAGAGCCTGGGCTGCGCGTTCGAAATCGTCGAGACGCTGGTCCTGACGCTCGTCATCTACCTGCTGATCCACAACTTCATCGCCCAGCCGTTCGAGGTCGAGCAGAACTCGATGATCCCGACCATCAACTCGCGGGAGTACGTGCTGATCGACAAGATCACTCCGCGCTTCGGCGACTTCCAGCGCGGCGATATCGTGGTCTTCAACCCGCCCGCCGGCTACGAGCAGGGCGGCGTGCCGTTCATCAAGCGCGTGATCGGCGTGGCGGGCGACACGGTGCGCCTGGAGAACGGCAGGGTGTTCGTCACGCCCCCGGGCGGCAGCCCGGTACAGCTCAGTGAGAACTACGTGATCCGCGGCGCCGATGGTCGGGTGGCGCCCAGCCTACCGCGCGACCCGGCCGGCACCGTGCAATGGAGCGTGCCACCCGGCAGCTACTTCGTGATGGGCGACAACCGCCCGGTGAGCCAGGACTCCCGCTATTTCGGACCGATCAGCCGGCAGCTGATCATCGGTCGCGCCTGGCTGCGCTACTTCCCGATCGATCGCATCGGCTTCCTGAATCGACCTGCCTACGTCGGGCTGGACTCCGGGTCGCGCACCACCGGCTCGCTGCGCCCCGGCTCTTCGGCCACGATCCAGGTCTCGATCTCCCTGCGGTAGTCGACGGTCCCGCCCTTCCCGAACCACACCTGAAGCTCGGCGGCCGCCGTCTCCGTCGCGTCGGAGGCGTGCACCAGGTTCCGCAGCCCGCTGATCCCGAGGTCGCCGCGGATGGTGCCGGGCTCCGCTTCGTTGGGCATCGTCCGACCGATCATGCGGCGCACGACCGCAATCGCGTCGGGACCCTGGAGCGCGATGGCCGCCACCGGGCCTGAGGTGATGAACTCCACCAGCCCCTCGTAGAAGAACTTCCCCCGATGCACCGCGTAGTGCCGCTCGGCCATCTCGCGCGAGACGTCCAGCATGCGCAGCCCCACCACCTTCAGGCCCTTTCGCTCGAACCGGGCCAGGATCTCGCCGATGAGGCCGCGCTGGACGCCATCGGGCTTGACGAGGACGAGCGTGCGCTCCATCCAGGGTCTGCTCCTTGTCTCGGGTTGGCTGTCACCGGCGCCGACGCCGCCGTGCAGGGCGCCGGCCTTTTTGGAGTGGCGGGTCAGGCCCCCGCGGCGCGGTCGTAGGCGACCGATGCGTCGGCCTGCCGGCCGACGGCGCGCAGGAGGTCGCCGTAGAGTACCAGACGGTCCGCTGGCGGCTGCCGCCCGAGCGTCGGCTCGAGCAGCGCGATGCCCTCGCTCGCGAGCTCCGGATCGAGGCGCACCGCGAGCGCCAGCTCGCGGTCGCCGCGCTCGTGCTCGCCGGCCCCATACGCCATTCGAGCTCCCTCGAGGCGGGCGTGGCCGGCGGCGGTGCGCTGGGGGAGCTGCTCGGGCGGCGGCGCAACCGCCGGCGGCGGTGGCCTCCGAGCGCGCAGCGACACGGGCACCGGCCACGAGAGGCGGCTCGGGGTTCCGGCGCGCAGCCGCCATGCTTCGTCGACGCCGATCTCCGACAGGACCCGCTCCATCTGTGCGTTGGCCCGCTCCGCCTGTCCCGCGGCGGCGCTCGCCTCCGCCTCCATCAGCAGGACCACGGGCGTGCGGCGCTCCGGAGAGCTGGCGCGAATCCGGTCGATCACTGCGCCGGCCGCCACCGGGCGTCCCTGGCGCCAGATGGCCTGCGCGAGGAGGGCACGTGCCGCGTCGATCTCCTCGTAGCCGCCGGGGCCCTCCACCTCCAGCCGCGCGATCCGGCGCCGCAGCGTCGCCTCTGCGACAGTCGCGAGTCCCGAGGCGAGCTGCGCGCGGGCGAGGGAAACCTCATCGGGGACGAGGTCGAAGCTCATCCGGGGAGCAGCCGCTCGAAGCGGCGTGACCCACGAAATGGGCCCAGCACGGCCAGCCGCGCCAGCTCGGGGCGCGCGTAGCGTTGTGCCACGCGCAGGAGGTCCTCGGTCGACACCGCCGCGAGCTGCTCGACCACCTCCTCGACGCTCAGGATGCGGGGCAGCAGGCTCTCCCCGGTGCCGAGCCAGGCAACCACCGCTCCACTCTCCTCCATCCGAAGCTCCAATCTGCCCCGCGTGTACGCGCGCGCGCGCTCCAACTCCGTCTCGAGCACCGGCTCCTGGGCGACCCGCTCGAGCTGCTCGAGGATCGCCCGCACGATGGCGTTCGCCTGCTCCGGGTCAAAGCCGGCGTTGATCCCGAACGTCCCGCAGTCTGCGTACATCGAGCCGAACGTCGAGATGTCGTAGGCCAGCGACCGGCGCTCGCGGAGCTCGAGGAAGAGCCGTGAGCTCATCCCATCGCCCAGCACGGCGCCGAGCAGGTCCAAAGCCCAGCGGTCGGGATCGTCGCGGGCGACGCCGGGCATCCCGAGCAACAGGTTCGCCTGGCCCAGCCGACGGTGCGCAACCTTCACGGTTCCCGGCGCGGTTGGGGTCGGCGGCTGGGTGCGGGGGCGCCCGATCGGCGTCGGCGGTTCGGGCGTCTCGTCGCTGAACCAGCCGCGGGCAATCTCGACCACCGCCTCGTGCTCTACCGGCCCGGCCACGGCCAGGACCAGGTGCGGAGGTCGATACCACGCCTCCCAGTGGGATCGCACCAGATCCGCGGTCGCGCGGCGCACGCTGCCGGGGCTGCCGGCAATCTCCCGGCCGAGTGGATGTGCGCCAAACAGCAGCTCGTCGAAGAGGGTGAAGATGTGATCCGCGGGCGAGTCGATGTACATCCGGATCTCGTCGACGATCACCGGCTTCTCGGCTGCCAGGTCGCGCCGGCGCAGGAGCGGCCGGAGGCAGAGCTCGGCGACCACCTCCAGGGCTCGGCGCCACGCCTGGCGCGGCACCTTGGCGCTGTAGACCGTCAGCTCCCGGTCCGTGGATGCGTTGACGCTGCCGCCAACGCCCTCGATGGTCTCCGACAGGGCGCCGGCGTCCGGGAAACCGCGCGTGCCCTTGAACACGAGATGCTCGAGCAGGTGGGAGAGGCCGGCGTGCGCGTCGTCCTCGTGCCGCGAGCCGACCCCCACGAACAGGCCGACTGAAACGGATCGGCCGAGCGGGATCGGCTGGGTGACGATGCGTAGCCCGTTCGGCAGCACGCTGCGCGTGAAGATCGGCTCGACCGTGGTCGGCGTCCGCGCCTGGTTGGTCCTCGCCGTACCGCGCGTCTGGCCCGCTGCCAGCGCCCGGCTCACCTAGGCGTCCTCGTCCTCATCGGCGGTGTCCGACGACATCATGAGCTCCATCTGGATGAACCGCAGGTCGCGTGCGAGCTCATCGGCGTTGCGTGGCAGCGGCCGCGCACGTCCCGCCTCGTCGCCCGGGTTCGGGGCCACGCTCGTTCCGGCGAAGTCGATCACGACCCGCTCCGAGCCGATCACCAACGTGTAGCTGAGCAGCTGCTCGGAGGTGGTGTCGAACTGCAGGTAGTCGAACGAATCGAGGTTCAGGCAGATGGCGAGCGGCGTGAAGTAGGACGCCACCTCGGGGTGGTCGATGACCAGCCGCTCGACCCAACCCGTCCCACTGCTGGCCACTTGGTTGTCGCGGTAATAGGTGTAGGTGACCGTCTGCTTCAGGAGCGGACGCAGGACGTTGTAGATGTCGCTCTTGTTGGTGACAACGCCGGTGTTGATGTAGAGCTTGGCATGCGCCTCGGGCATCGCCGGCGAGTCTAGCACCGGACCACCGGCCGGTCGGGGACCGGCTGGTAGGATTGCCGCCGATGAAGCTGCTGGCGGCCGACATCGGCAACACGAACCTGACGCTCGGTCTCTTCGACGGAGAATCGCTGGTCGCCTCTTGGCGTGCCACCGCCCGCCCGGTGGCGACCACTGACGAGCTGGCCGCCCAGGTTGCCGGCCTGTTGGCGCTCGACGGCGAACGACTTGAACGCATCGAGGCAGTGGCGATCGCCAGCGTGGTGCCGCCGCTCGCCGCCACCTTCGAGCGGATGGTCCACGACCGCCTGGCGCTGGACCCGTTCCTCCTCGACGCGAGCACAGTGCGCGGCGCGCTCGAGATCCGCATCGACCGCCCCGCGGAGGCCGGAGCCGATCGGCTCGCGAACGCGCTGGCGGTCTGCCGCGAGTTTCCGCTGCCCGCGATCGTGGTCGACCTCGGCACCAGCACGAACTTCGACGTGGTGAGCGCGGATGGGGCGTACCTCGGTGGGGCGATCGCGCCCGGGCTGGGGCTCTCGCTCGAGGCACTCGCCGGCCGCGCGGCCAAGCTGCCGCGCATCGAGCTCCGCCGACCGCCGCGAGCCATCGGGACAACCACCGTGCAGGCCATGCAGAGCGGGACCGTCAACGGCTACATCGGTCTGGTGTCGGGGCTGTTGGCGGCGCTCCGCACGGAGCTGCTCGAGGCATCTCCGCCGGCCAGCCGGGTGACCGTGATTGCCACCGGCGGCTACACCCACGAACCATGGCTGCGCGACGTTCCCGGTATCGACGCCATCGAGCCTGATCTCACCCTGCGCGGGATCCGCTACGCCTGGCAGGCGGCGCACGCCGCCGTGGCGAGAACGCCCGCTGCGGAGCGTGTGGCCCGATGAACGACGACAGGCCGCGGCTCGCCGGGCGGCGGATCGTGGTCGGCGTCACCGGCAGCATCGCAACCTACAAGGCGGTCACCCTGGTTCGGCTGCTGCAGCAGTCGGGGGCGACGGTCGATGTGGCGATGACCCGTGCAGCGACCCGCTTCGTGACGGCGCTGACGTTCGAGTCGCTGACACAGAGACCGGCGGTCACCGACCTGATGGCGCTCGACGCGGATCGCCGAATCGCTCACGTGGAGCTCGCAGAGGCAGCCGACGCGGTGGTCGTGGCGCCGGCAACCGCCAACGCCATCGCGGAGATGGCCGTCGGGCTGGTGCGGAACCCGGTGACCGCCATCGCCTGCGCCGGCCGCGGGCGCGTGGTGGTCGCTCCTGCCATGGATGCGGGCATGTGGACCCATCCAGCCACGGAGCGCAACGTCGAGACGCTGCGCGGCTTCGGCTATCTGGTGATCGAGCCGGGATTCGGCGCGCTGGCGAGCGGCCTGACCGGAGCGGGACGGCTGGCGGAGCCCGCCACCATCGTCGAGGCGATGGAGCGCCTCTTCGCGCGCTCCGGTGATCTGGAGGGGCTGCGCATCGTCGTCTCGGCAGGCGGCACACGCGAGCCGCTCGACCCGGTGCGCTTCATCGGCAACCGCAGCAGCGGGAAGATGGGCGTCGCGATCGCGGAGGCGGCCCGGGATCGCGGCGCCAGCGTGACGCTGATCGCCGGCGCACTGTCAGTCGCCTCACCAGGTGGCGTGACCGTCGTCGAGGCACCGACAGCCGCCTCGATGCGTGAGGCAGTGCTGCGCAGCGCGCCGGGCGCCGATATCGTGGTCATGGCCGCCGCGGTGTCGGACTTCGCTCCGTCGCGGGCCAGCCAGCGCAAGATCAAGCGTGACGGTGCCCCGCTCCGCATCGATCTGGTGCCCAATCCGGACATCATCGCCGAGGTGGCCGAGATGCCAGCCGAGGTTCGCCCGTTCCTCATCGGTTTCGCGGCTGAAACGAACGACATGGAGGCGAACGCCACCGGCAAACTGCGCGACAAGGGGCTCGACCTGATCGTCGCCAACGAGATCGGGGGCCCGTTCGACGCCATCGGTTCGGACGAGAACAAGGTGGCCGTGTTCGGGCGGGAGGGAAACCTGACGGACTGGCCGATGCTCCCCAAGCGGCAGGTCGCCGAGCGCCTGTGGGACCTGATCGCCGACCGCTATCGCGGGCAGGAATCCTCGACCGACCCGAGTGCGCCGCGTGGCGCATCGAGGCGCTCCTGACGGTGCAGGTCGTCCGGAGCGTGCCCGACCTCCGTGCGGCGGTTCTTGCCCACCGCGTGGGAGGCGCCTCGGTGGGATACGTGCCGACCATGGGCGCGCTCCACGATGGGCAGCTCTCGCTTGTCCGCCGCGCGAAGGCGGAGAACGGCGCCGTCGTGGTCAGCAGCTTCGTGAGCCCTGGCGACTTCCGAACGCTCGACGAGGCGCAGGCGGGGCCCCGCGACGAGGGACGTGATCTGGCACTGCTCGACAGCGCGGGAGCGGACATTGCATTCCTCCCGCAGGTCATCACCCTCTACCCGCCCGACGACCTGACGCGTGTCACGGTCGAGGGGCTCACCCGCCAGCTCGAGGGCGCCTCCCGCCCGGGCCACCTCGACGGGTTGACCACGGTCATGGTCAAGCTGCTTCACCTGGTCGGCCCGGCGCGCATGTACCTCGGGCAACGCCACGCGCAGCAGAACGTCATCCTGCGCCGCATGCTTCGCGACCTGTTCATGAACGTGGAGCTGGTGGTCTGCGCCACCGTACGCGAGTCGGACGGCCTCGCGGTCTCCTCGGCGAACGCCAGCCTCAGCATCGAGCAGCGCCATGCCGCGACCTGCATCTACGCCGCGCTCGCTGCCGCCGAGCATGCCTTCGAGCGAGGTGAGCGGTCGGCAGAGGTGCTCCGCGCCAGGATGAGCGACATCATCACCGCGGAGCCGATGGCCCGGCTCGACTACGTGAGCGTCGCGGACGCCTTCACGCTGGTCGAGCTTCAGCGCGTCACCGGCCCGGCCCTGGCGATGGTGGCGGTCTGGATCGGGCGTACCCGCCTCACCGACAACCTCCCGCTGGACGCCGCCGGCGGCTAATCGCCTGCCCGCCGAGTCACCCGGCGACGAAGGTACTACTGACGTCCGGGTGGGGATTCGTATCATTCTCAGGGTCGCCGCGATCCCCGGTCGCTCCGGGATGACGTTGCGGTGTACCGAGGAGGCCGGCGGGTGCCCACGTCCGGCCTCCTCCCTTTGTGTCCGCCTCGCGTCTCCGCCTCGCGTCTCCGCCCGGGCTGCGCCTAGAGCCGGGCCAGCAGGCCGTCGACGTCCAGCGCACTGCCGACCAGCGAGATGATGGTCTCGATCTTCTCGGTATCGGTGGGGTGCGTCTTGACCAGGATCGCATCCACCGCCTGGGCGGTGCCGTACGTCTCGCCGCCGACCAGGTAGGTGAACAGGCCGCTCGAGCGCAGCTCGGCGAGAACGGGCGCGGCCGGTCGGAAGCCACCGGTCAGAACCAGGCCGCTCACCTTGGGCCGTCCGTGCTCAGCCGCACGGTTGGCGGCGACGGCGGCAAGCAGCAGGTCCTCGCGGTCGCCGGGGGTGATCAGCAGCGTGCGGTCCCGCAGCAGCCCCATCGCATGGCCGGCCTGCATGGCACCGATCGCCACCTGGCCGATCACGTGCCCCGGGGTCGCGGTGCCGGCGAGCAGCTCGCCGTCGAGGTGGGTGACGATCAGCTCGAGCGACGGATTGGCGAGCAGCTCGCTGAACGGGATGCAGCCCAGCAGCGCAACGCCGTGCCGCGCCAGACCGCGTCGCAGCACCTCCTCCAGATCCGGCCGACCGACGACGTCGACCTTGTTGACGATGGCCCCGATGACATCGACGCCGTGCTGCGCGAAGAGCGCCAGGTTGAGGACGATCTCATCGATCGGACGCCCCACTCCGCCCTCGGAGACGATGATCGTCCGCGCACCGAGCAGGCCCGCCACGCGCGCATTCGAGAGGCCGACCACCGCCCCGACGCCTGCGTGTCCCGTCCCCTCGATGACCACGATCTCTTTGTCGGCCGCCACGCGATGGTAGGCATCGCTCAGGTTCCGGTCCAGGTCGCTGCTGATCCGTCCCATGATCCAATCGGTGGTGAAGTGGCGCGGAAGGGTGACCGGGCTCATGTCGTCCAGCGGGTCGGCCAGCCCGAAGACCTCCTTGACCAGCACCGCGTCCTCGTCGGCGCGCATGCCGTCGATGACCAGGTACCGCTGCCCGACCGGCTTCACGAAGCCGAGCCGATGATTGCCTGCCAGAATTGCCGCAATCAGCCCGAGGGAGACGGTCGTCTTTCCGCGGTTTTGTCCCGTGGCGGCCAGGAAGACCGGCCGCGCGCCACTCAACGCGGCGCCTTGGTCCGCCGGTCGAGCAGCTCCACGCCCTCGCGCAGACGCTGGATCAGCTCGGGTTCGATCATCTCCGGCGCAAGATGCTCCCCGAGACGCTCCATCATGTCGGCGGCCACGTTGAGCAGGACGTCCGCGTCGGCGATGAAGAACTGCGGCTCGTTGTTGTAGCGGACCAGGGTCAACCGTCCCTGGAGGGTCGTGCCGCCCTCCGCGTGGAGCAGCTGCGTTCCGAAGTTGTGGCCCTGGATGCCATCGGGGTTGTTCAGGAAGTTGAGCGCGTTGTCGATCGCCAGCCCGAATCGGGCGCGCCAGCTCACGAGCCGCTCGTGAATCTCGCCCGGAATGCCGATCTCCCCCAGCTCGTCGAACACCTCGCGGGTGACCGTCAGCAGGCCGACCAGCGTCGAGCCGGCGCGGGCTCCGATCATCACCTGCAGCGAGCGTTCCAGGGTGAAGACATCGGAGTCGAAGCGCGGGCTGGTGGTCACCTCGGCCAGGAGGTCCTCCACGTTGTCGAGCTGCCCCGGCTCGGCGAGCGCGTTGGCCATGTTCAGGATCTCCTCGCGAAAGAGGAAGCGCTCTTCGTGGTCGAGCATCGTCAGGTCCTCCGTGCCGATGTGAATGGGCGCCGGCGTTGTGCGCCGGCGCCCGCATCGGTCGATTGCGCGTTCATAGACCCTCAGGGGTACAGGCCGCGGAGCGTGGTCGCCTCCGCGACGCGGGCCACGGCGACCATGTAGGCGGCCGTGCGCATGCTCACGTCGTGGCGCTTCGCCATCTCGTGAACGCTGCCAAAGGCGCGATCCATGATCCCCTTCAGGCTCTCGTTGATGCGCTCCTCCGTCCAGAAGAAGGACTGCATGTCCTGCACCCATTCGAAGTAGCTGACCGTCACCCCGCCGGCGTTGCACAGGATGTCAGGGATCAGGAACACGCCCCGGTCGTACAGGATCGCGTCCGCCTCGGGCGTCGTCGGCCCGTTCGCCGCCTCGGCGACGATCCGGGCTTTGATCCGCGGGGCGTTGTACCGGGTGATCTGGTTCTCGAGGGCAGCCGGCACCAGGATCTCGCACTCGAGCTCCAGCAGCTCCGCATTGGTGACCTCGTCGGTGCCGGGGAAACCGACCACCGTTCCGTGCTCCCGCTTCCAGGCGTTGACCTTGGCCGGGTCGAGACCCGCCGGGTTGTGGATGCCACCCGTCGAGTCGCTGACCGCCACCACCGCACACCCCTCGTTGGCGAGCAGCTGCGCGGCGATCGAGCCGGCGTTCCCGTAGCCCTGGATCGCGACTCGGGAGCCACGCAGGTCGATGCCGAGCGTGGCGCTCGCGTCGAGGAGCGTGTAGACCGCGCCGCGGGCGGTCGCCTCGTTGCGGCCCAGCGACCCGCCGATGCTGATCGGCTTGCCGGTCACCACGCCGCTGATCGTGTAGCCGTGATGCATCGAGAAGGTGTCCATGATCCAGGCCATGGTCTGGGCATTGGTGTTGACATCCGGTGCGGGGATGTCGCGGTCGGGACCGATGAGCGGGCTGATCTCCGTCGTGAAGCGCCGGGTCAGCCCCTCGAGCTCGCGCTGGGAGAGCTGCTTGGGATCGACGATCACCCCGCCCTTGCCGCCGCCGTACGGGATGTTCACGCAGGCGCACTTCCAGGTCATCCACATCGCCAGGGCGCGCACCTCATCCAGGCTGACGTCCTGGTGGTAGCGGATGCCGCCCTTGGCCGGACCTCGCGACAGGTTGTGCTGCACGCGGTAGCCGGTGAACACCTCCACCCGGCCGTTATCCATCGTCACCGGGAAGTTCACCGTCAGCTCGCGCTTCGGGACGCGAAGCACGCGGCGGAGACCGTCATCGAGGTCGAGCTGGTCCGCCGCGGCGTCGAACTGCTGCTGGGCGACCGCCCAGATGTTCGGCGCCTCCATCACCGGATTCTGGCTGGCCATCGGTGTGGGTCGAACTCCTTTGTCGAATCTGTCGGCGCGCGCATCGGCGCCTCTGCACACCGAGACAGGTGGAGGCGGGCCGCGGAGCCGGCTGCGATTATAGGCGGGCGGTTCGGGGCTCCGTTCTCGGGCGAGTCACGCCGGTCGAGCGCCGCCCTCAGACCAGCTCGACCGCCATCGCAACCGCGCCGCCGCCACCCAGGCACAGGGTCGCGAGGCCGCGGCGCAGGCCCCGGCGCTTCAGGGCGTGGAGCAGCGTGGTCAGCACCCTGGCTCCGGACGCACCGATCGGGTGACCGAGGGCGATGGCGCCGCCATTGACGTTGACGCGGTCCCAGTCGAACCCGAGCTCGTTTCCATCGGCCAGCACCTGCGCGGCAAACGCCTCGTTGATCTCGATCAGGTCGAAGTCGGCGACGCCGCCGCCCACCTTCTCGATCAGCCGCCGCACACCGAGGATCGGCGCCTCGAACAGCCATTCCGGGGCGACATCGGCCTGCGCGTAGCCGGTGATGCGCGCCATCGGCTCGAGGCCATCCCTTTCCACGGCCGCGCCCGAAGCGATCACCAGCGCGGCGGCGCCGTCGGTGATGCCGGGCGCGTTGCCCGCGGTGACGGTGCCGCCCTCGGGCTGAAAGGCGGGATTCAGGCGCGCGAGCGCCTCCAGGCTGCTGTCGGCGCGCGGCGCCTCATCCGTCGTCACGCTGGCGGGCACGCCGTTGCGGGCCGCCACGCTGACCGGCACGATCTCGTCGTCGAAGGCGCCGCTCTCCTGCGCCGCGATGGCGAACCGGTGCGAGCGGAGCGCGAACTCGTCCTGTGCCTCGCGGCTGACCCCGTGCTTGGCCGCGACGCGCTCGGCGTGGATGCCCATGTGCACGTTGCAGCTCGCGCACCACAGGCCGTCCCGCACCGTGGCGTCCACGACCTGCGCATCTCCCAAGCGGTAGCCGGCACGCGCGCCGGGGAGCAGGTAGGGGCCCAGGTTCATGTTCTCCATCCCGCCGGCGACGATGATCTCCCCATCTTCGGCCCGGATCGCGGACGCGCCGATCATGACCGCCTTGAGGCCCGAGCCGCAGACCTTGTTGATGGTCGTGGCGCTGACCCCATCCGGAAGTCCGGCGCGCAGGGCAGCCTGGCGGGCGGGGGCCTGCCCTGCGCCAGCCTGGATCACCTGGCCCATGATCACCTCGTCGATGCGCTCCGGAGCGACCTTTGCGCGCTCGACCGCGGCACGGATCGCGATTGCGCCGAGCTCGGTGGCGGGCGTCGTGGAGAGTCCACCGGCGAACTTGCCGATCGGCGTGCGCGCGGCGGAGAGGATGTAGACGTCGTCCATGCGCGGAATGGTACCCACGTCGGTTCCTCGCCGCTGATCGGCGCCGAGGCAGCCCGGCTCAGGGCGGCGACTGCGACCCTCCGTCGACGCGGTTCTCCCCGAAAAGCTCGGCGATCTTCTGCGGCCAGTTGGCGACCACCACCCGATTCTTGGTCTTCATCGACGGCGTCAACTCACCGGCCTCCTCGGTGAGGGGGCGCGGCAGCAGCGCGACGCGTCGGGGCCGCTCGAAGGCGGCAAAGCGATCCAGCGTGCGGCGCACCTCGGCGTCGATGAGCGTCTGCACGCCTCGGTCCTCGATCAGCTGCTCCGGCGTGTGCCCCGATAGCGCATTCTGTGCCGCCCATCGTTCCAGCTCATCGAAGTCGGGGACGACCAGCGCGCCGGTGTACGGCTGTCGATCGCCCAGGATCACCGCCTGGGCGATGTACCGCGAGCTGGCCAGCGCGGACTCCATCGGCGCGGGCGACACATTCTTGCCATTCGCCAGCACGATGATGTTCTTCAGGCGATCGGTGATCAGGATCCGGCCGTCCGCGTCGAGCTCACCGATGTCCCCGGTGTGGAACCAGCCCGCCGCATCGATGGCGGCCGCCGTTGCCTCCCGATCGTCGAGGTAGCCGCGCATCACCTGGGGACCGCGGACGCAGATCTCGCCGCTGCCCTCCTCGATCCGCACCTCGGTGTCGGGGGCCGGCCGCCCGACTGTCCCGAACACGATGTCGTCGGGACGGTTGATCGATACGAACGGGCTCGTCTCGGTCAGCCCGTAGCCTTCCAGCACGAGCATGCCCATTGCGTAGAAGAGCTCGCCGATCTCGCGGCTGAGCGGTGCCGAGCCCGAGACGAAGTACCGGACCCGACCGCCGGTGCGCGACCGGATCCGATTGAAGACCAGACGGTCCGCCAGCCACAGCTGGGCGCTGAGCCACGGCGAGTCGCCCCGCCTCGCGACATGATTCGCGTACTTCTGCCGCCCGAGCGCCACCGCCCAGCCGAAGATCCGGCGCCGCATCGGGGAGGCGGCCTCGACGGTCGACAGGACGCGTGCGTAGACGCGCTCGTAGAGCCGCGGCACGGCGACCATCACCGTCGGGCGGATCTCGACCATGTTGGCCGGCAGCCGCTCGATCAGCGGCTCGGCATAGGCGATCGTGCAGCCCCGGCCCATCGGCACCACCATCCCCGCCACGCGCTCGTAGATGTGGCTGAGCGGAAGCCACGACAGGAAGACATCGGTCTCGCGGAAGTCGACGCACTGGAGGACGGCCTCGTAGTTGAAGACGAGGTTGCCGTGGGTGAGCACCGCTCCCTTCGGAACACCGGTGGTCCCCGAGGTATGGATGATGGTGGCGACGTCCTCGCGCCCGATGCGCCGCCAACCGTCCTGCCAGATGCGCCGATGGTCGCCATCCGACGATGCGCGGTCCACCAGCTCCTCGAGACTGATCGTGCCCGGCGCTGTCCTGCCGCCACGCTCCTCGATGAGGATCACCGTCTCGAGGCTCGGACACTGGTCGCGTACGGATGCGACCTTGGCGGCCTGCTGCGCGTTCTCGACCACGATCAGCCGGGCCTGCACGTTGTTGATGATGAATGCCGTCTGCTCCGGCTCGGAGGACGGGTAGATCGGGCACGCGACAGCGCCGAGCGCCATCGTCGCCAGGTCGGCCACGAGCCACTCCGGCCGGGTGCGGCTCAGGATGCAGACCCGGTCTCCGGATCCGATGCCGAGCGACGCGAGGCCCATCGAGGCATCCCGGATCCAGGCCCACGTCTCGCCGTACGTGGAGCTCGCCCATGTCCGCTCGCCCTCGTCCGCGCGTGGGTCCACGCGGCCACCGGGGGTGCGGCGCGGCGGTGGAAGCTTCCAGCGCAGCGCCTCGCGATCCGGGAGCCGCTGCACCGTGCGGTGAACGAGCTCGAGCACATTCGCCACACGCTCCGCATCGGGCAGCCGAAGCGGCTCGAATGGCGCTTCCCGGGGCTGCGCGATCACCCGCTGCGCCGCAGGTCTTCCACCAGCTGCTGCGCGATGATCAGGCGGTGGATCTGGTTCGTTCCCTCGTAGATCTGCGCTCCCTTTGCGTCGCGCATCAGCCGCTCCACCGGGTTGTCGCGGCTGTACCCCGCGCCACCGTAGATCTGGACGGCATCGGTCGTGACCTGCATCGCGGTGTCGCTGGCGAACAGCTTCGCCATGCTCGAGGCGGAATTGACCGGCTGGCCGGCGTCACGCAGGTGCGCCGCGTGCCAGGTGAGCAGTCGCGCGGCGTGGACCGCCGTCGCGGCATCCGCGAGCAGGATCTGGATCGCCTGCTGATCCGCGATTGCGGCGCCGAACTGGGTCCTGACGACCGCATACCGCGCGGCATGCTCAAGCGCCGAGCGGGCAAGCCCGACACACGCCGCCGCGATCGAGATGCGGCCGGCGCCCAGGGCGCTGAGCGCCACCTTCAGGCCCTCCCCCTCCGCTCCGAGCCGCCGATCCTCCGGCACCTGTGCCCCTTCGAACACCAGCTCGCGCGCGGTGGTGCCGCGGATGCCCATCTTCCGCTCCTTGGCTCCGAACCGGAAGCCCGGAGCATCGCGCTCGAGCACGAAGGCGGTGATCCCCTGCCGGCCGGCACTGCGGTCGACGGTGGCGAACACCACGTACACCTCAGCCTCTCCCGCGTTGGTGGTCCACACCTTGGTCCCGGTCAGCAGGTAGCCGTCGGCGGAGCGCTCCGCACGCAGCGCAATCGCCGAGGCGTCGGACCCCGCCTGCGGCTCGGTCAGCGCGAAGGCTCCGAGCAACTTGCCGGCGGCCATGCGCGGCAGCCATCGGTCCTTCTGGGCCGGGCTGCCGAAGGCCAGGATCGGAAGCTGAGCGAGGACGTGCACGCTCAGCGAGACCGCCATCCCCATGTCGGCCGCCGCGATCTCCTCACAGGCCAGTGCCCATTCGAAGGAGCCCAGGCCGGCGCCCCCATACTCCTCCGGATACGGAAGGCCGGTCAGGCCCAGCTCCGCTGCCCGCTCGAACAGCGCGCGGTCGTAGCGCTCCTCCTCGTCCCGCTCCGCGGCGGTGGGTGCGATCTCCGCCTCCGCGAAGGCACGCACCGTGTCCCGGATCTGCCGCTGCTCCTCGGTGAGCGCGAACGGGTCGCGGCGCTGCGCGGCGGTGGCGACCATCAGCCGATCCTGTTCCCTGCCTCGTCATATCGATAGAACCCGCGCCCGGTCTTTCTGCCCAGGTGGCCGGCCGCCACCATCTGGCGCAGGAGCGGGGCGGCCCGGAACTTCGGGTCGCCGAAGCCGCGGTGCAGGACGTCCATCACACCGAGCATCACGTCGTTGCCGATGAAGTCGGACAGCTCGAGCGGCCCCATCGGGTGGTTGAGGCCGAGCTTCGCTCCGGTGTCGATGTCCTCCGCGCTGCCGGTCGACTCCATCAGGGCGAAGACCGCCTCGTTGATGAACGGCCCGAGCATGCGGTTGACGAGGAAGCCGGGCATGTCGCGCGACTCGATCACGGTCTTGCCCAGCTCCTCGGCGAAGCCTCGGCAGGCCGCGTGTGTCGCGTCGTCGGTCTCCAGGCCTCGGATGATCTCGATCAGCCGCATCACCGGCACCGGCGAGAAGAAGTGCAGGCCGATGAACTTCGCCGGCCGATCGGTGGCGGTCGCGAGCGCGGTGATGCTGATGCTGCTCGTGTTGCTCGCAAAGATGGCGTCGTCATCCGCCGCATGAGCGATGGCCTGCCAGGTCTCCCGCTTGAGGGCCTCGTCCTCGAAGATCGCCTCGACCACCAGGTCATGGCCCACGACCCCGTCGGTGCCCTGTGCGGCGGTGATCCGGCCGAGGATCGCGTCGGCCGCCGGCTGGTCCATGCGTCGCTTGCCGACGCTGCGCGCGAGGTTCGCGGCGATCCGCTGCATGCCTCGCTCGGCAAGCTCGACAGTGCGATCGGCGAGGGTTACCCGCTTGCCCGCCGCCGCGCTGACCTGGGCGATCCCGTGGCCCATCAGGCCCGCGCCCAGGACGAAGACGCGCTCGATAGTCATCGGCGCGAAGACTAGCAGCCGACGTTTGGGGTGATGTGCTGCGCCGGCTGCAGGAACTCGAGGCGATTGGCGTGCGGATCGGATGCGTAGAAGCGGCGCATTCCCGGAAGGTGGTCGTCCCACTCGACGGCGATGCCGGCGCGAGCCAGGCGCTCCGCCTCGCGGTCGAGGTCCTCCACCAGCAGCCCGGGATGGGCCCGACGGGCGGGGCGGAATCCTTCCTCGGCGCCGACGTGGATCTCGATCTGGCCGCGGCGGAACCAGCAGCCTCCCCGTTCCGCGAGATCGGTGGGCTTGGCGACCTCGTCGAAACCGAGCAGCTCGCTCCAGAAGGCTCGGGAGAGCGGCTCGCTCCCTGCCGGGGCGCCGAGCTGTACGTGGTGAATCATGACCCGAGCAGGCGCTCGGCGGCGGTGATGGGGTCCAGACGGCGCTCCGCCACCGCCTCCACGCTGGTGAGCCACGCCCCATGAGCGACCGCGCGCCGCTGCGCGAGCTCTGCGAGCGCTCGGCGCAGCTGATTCACGGCCCGGGCGCGCGACTGTTCCGGAGAGCGGGCCTCGCGCGTGTGGCGCTCGATGGCCTCGATCAGCCGGTCGATCCCCTCGCCGGTGGTGGCGGTGGTGAGGATCACCGGCGCCGGGGTCCGGCCCACGCGCCCACCGGCGGTCGACAGCATCGCGCGCAGGTATCGCGCCGATTGCTGCGCCGCGGGGCGATCGCCCTTGTTGACGGCCACGATGTCGGCGACCTCCAGCAGGCCGGCCTTGATCGCCTGCACCTCGTCGCCCATCTCCGGCGCCTCGACCACCACCGTCGTCTCGGCCAGGCCGGCGATCTCCACCTCGGACTGGCCGGCGCCGACGGTCTCGATCAGGATCGGGTCATAGGCCGCGGCATCCAGCGCGGCAACCGCCTGCCAGGTCGTGGCGGCCAGTCCGCCGAGCTCGCCGCGACTGGCCATCGAGCGCATGAACACGTCGCGGTCGGCGGAGTGCTCCATCATCCGGATCCGGTCACCCATGATCGCCCCGCGCGTGTAGGGCGACGACGGGTCGACGGCGATGATCCCGACTCGCCGCCCCCGGTCACGCAGGGCGCGGGTCAACGCCGAGACGAGCGTTGACTTCCCGCTCCCCGGCGGTCCGGTGATGCCGATCAGGTGGGCGCCTCGCCCGGCGGCAAACAACCGCGGCAGGATGGGGCGCAGGGTCGGGTCCTGGTTCTCGATGATGGTCAGCAGGCGCCCCAGCGCACGGCGGTCGCCGGTGCGCGCGGCCTCGAGCAGGCTGCCGGGATCGCTCACCCCGGACGGCGGGCGCGCTCGCGGAAATAGCGGGCGATCTGACCGATACTGGTCCCCGGTCCGAAGATCTCCGCGATCCCCGCCTCCCTGAGCGCCGCCAGGTCGGCATCGGGGATGATCCCGCCGGCCGCGACCAGCACGTCGTCCATCCCCTTGGCGCGCAGCAGCTCCACGACGCGCGGCAGCAGCGCCATGTGCGCGCCCGACAGGATGGAGAGCCCGACCACGTCGACGTCTTCCTGCTCCGCCGCGTCCGCGATCATCTCCGGCGTCTGGCGCAGGCCGGTGTAGATCACCTCGAACCCCTCGTCCCGCAGGCCACGCGCCAGCACCTTGGCGCCGCGGTCGTGGCCGTCGAGGCCGGGCTTGGCGATCAGGACCCGGATGGGCGTGGGCCGCTCATCGGGCTGCCCGGGCTGCTCGGGGTCCTGGCGCTCATCGGCAGGCATCGGCGGCGATTCTACCCGCCCGACGCCATCGGTCAGTGCCCGATCAGCTTCAGGAACTCGTTGCGCGTCCGGCCGTCCCGGCGGAAGGTGCCCAGCATCGAGCTGGTGACCATGGCGGCCTGCTGCTTTCTCACGCCGCGCATCATGGTGCACAGGTGCGAAGCCTCCACCACGCAGCCGACACCCTTGGGCTCGAGGCGCTCCATCAGGAAGGCGGCCACCTGCTGGGTCATTCGCTCCTGCACCTGCAGCCGATGGGCATACATGTCGACCACCCGCGGGATTTTCGACAGGCCGATGACCCTGCCGCGCGGCAGGTAGCCGACGTGCGCCCTGCCGTGGAAGGGCAGCAGGTGATGCTCGCACAGGGAGAAGAACTCGATGTCGCGAACCACGACCATCTCGTCGTACTCGACATCGAAGCAGGCACCGTTGATCAGGGCATCAGGATCCGTCCGATAGCCCTCGGTCAGCTCCGCGTACATGCGCTGCACGCGCTGCGGGGTGCGCCGCAGCCCGTCGCGATCGGGATCCTCGCCGATCTCACCCAGCAGGGTGCGAATCGCCTCGTCGAAGGGTGTCTGCCCGGTGGCGGTCATCAGCCGATCCTACCAGCCGCGTTCGGCATATCACCCTAGTGCCGCTCGAGCCGGGTCAAGTAGACTGCGATCCAAATCTGGCTAGGCTCTCTCGAACGCGTAGGCGATGATCACCCACCACCCGAGCAGTCCACGACACTTCGGCCTCCGAGGCCTCTCCCCGTTCGGCCCGGACCGCCTCGCCACGGCGCTCGCGCATGCCCTCGATGACCGCTACCACTACGTTCGCCACGTGCTCACCCCGGGAGCGGCGCCGATCGATGCCGTGCTCGTTGGCCCGTCGGGGACGTGGACCTTCATCCACGGGCGCGAGACGGGACGCTTCCGGCGACGGAACGGCCATTGGTATCGATGGAACCCGACCACCGACTCGTGGATTCCGTGGGAGGCGCGGGAGGTGACGGCGGCGCGGCTGGCCGGGCATCGTCTCGAGCTGTTGCTGGATCGTGCGGCGCTGCCCGCCGCGGTCCGCGCCTGCCTCTGCCCGGCTCGTGGCGCCGACGTCTCGTGGGAGCCGGACCAGCGCCCGGGCATCGACGCGCCCTCCAGCGACGCGCTCGAGCGATTCGCCGCCACGATCGACGGTGACGAGGTGCTCGCCCAGGCCCAGGTGGATCGCATCGTGGCGCTCCTCGACCCCCGTCAGCCGGTCGTACGGCTCGCCACCTCACCCGGGCGCTGACGCCGGCGAGCCGCGCGCCGGAGGCCATGGCAGGGGCGCTTGCCGCCGTTCTCCTCGGCGCGGCGCTGACCACCGCGTGGCTCGTCCCGCCGCTCGCCGTGCCCGTGGTGTGGCCGATCCTGGCCTTCGTTCCGGGCTGGTGCCTGCTGGCGATCTGCCGGCCACGACTCGGCCTGCCGGCACGCATCGGCCTGGCGGTGGTCATCTCGGCGACGATCTCCACGCATCTCGTCTACTGGCTGGCGCTGCTCGCCGGCGGCTATCGGCGCGAGATCGTGTTCCTTGCCGTCGGCCTGCTCGTCCTGCCGATCCCGATCCTGGCGACACGCCCATGGACGCGCCGCGTGCCGGGCATTCGACGCGCGTTCCTTCTCCGGCTGCGTGCCGTCGTTGCGCGCAACGCCATCCCCCTGTTGCTGGCGATGGCCACGGCCGGCTTCGTTGGACTGGTGCTCGGCGCAAGCGTCTGGCGGGTGACGCCCGCGGGGGTCTCGTCGGGCGGCTCGAACTGGAGCGATTTTGGGGTGCACCTGTCGATCGCCCAGTCGCTCAACGCGGGCAACTTCCCGCCGCAGGTGCCCTATTTCGCCGGCGTCCCGCTGATCTACCACTGGTTCGCCGACTTCCACGCGGCGATTGCGGCGAGCGCCGCCGACGGATTCGCCGTGCCGGCGATGGTGGCCGACTCCGCGCTGTTCGCCGGCGCGCTTGCGCTCCTGGTCCATGGGCTCGCGATGCAGCTGCTGCGCAGCCGGAAGGTCGCCTGGCTGGCGGTGGTGCTGGTCGTGATCGGCGGTGGCCTGGGTTACGTGCGGCTCATCGGCGACGTGGCGAGCGGTGCCGGCGACCCGATCGGCCTGGTGATGCGCAACAGCTATGACAACCAGTGGCTGACCGGATGGCCCTACTTCCGGATCCCGTCGGTGATGGGCACCGGGCTGCTGGTCCATCGCGCCACGACGGCCGGCCTGCCGATCCTGGTCGGCGCCACCCTGCTGCTGATCGCCGGCCTGCCGACCGCAGCCCGCCGCCGGCGCGGCTGGCACGATCGGCCGTGGCTCATCGGGCTGGCCGGCCTGCTCGGCGCGCTGCTGGCGCCGTTCCAGTTCTTCTTCTTCCCCACATTCCTGCTGGTTGCGCTCCTGTACGTGGCCATCGGCGGCCGCCTGACGGACCGTCACGCGCTTCGCAACGCGGGACTGTTCTCGATCCCGTACCTGCTCGCCCTGCCGTTCGCCCTGCCGGCGGCACTCCAGTCCGGCCACTCGGGTGCGCTGACGCTCGTCGCCGGCTGGGAGTCGGCTCCGTTCGGTGACGGCCCCGCCGCGGTCGCGTTCTTCTACCTCACCAACCTTGGCCTGCCATTTGTGCTCGCGCTGCTGGCGCTCGTCGCCACGCGCCATCCGTGGCGCGCCTTCCTCGGCGCCTGGGTGCTGGTGCTCTTCCTGCTCCCGAACGTGGTGCGGGTCAGCGTCATCGATTTCGACATGAACAAGCTCTTCCAGGCGATGTGGATCGCGGTCGCATTGATTGCCGCGTGGCTGATCGCGCGTTGGCCGGCACCCGCCATTGCGGCGGTGCTGGCGCTGAGCGTTACCTCGCCGCTGCTGGTCGCGGCCTGGACGGCGGGCGGCGGAATGAACGTCCTGAGTCCCGATCAACTCCGGGCCGCGACCTGGATCGCTGGCAACACGCCCCCGAGGAGCGTGTTTGCCACGTCGGGGTGGCTCAACTCTCCGACCGATGCCGCCGGCCGCCTCCGGCTCACGACCTACGGGCCGTACGTCGCCAACCTGGGGTACGCCCCGGACGAGCGGGAGCGGACGGTGCACCGCATCTACTGCGGGGCCGATCCGGGGCTCGCCGCACGGCTGCTCGGCTCATTGCGCGCGCAGTACCTGATCGCCGGCGAACTCCCCTCCGACTGCCCCACGCCGACCAAGTTTCGCGGCGCAGCCGGCTTCCGGCTCGTCTACGAGCACGGGACGGTGCAGATCTACCAGCTCGCGCTCGGGCAGGGCTCAGGCTGACCGATGCCGGCCGGAGCGTGCACCGCGCTGCGTATGATGCGGTAATGACCGCGACGGCCGACTCCCCGGCGCGTGGCCCCCAGGCCAGTGTCGGCGGCGCCGTGGTCACGCTGGAGCACGTGACGAAGCGGTACGGGAGCGTGCCGGCGGTCGCCGACCTGAGCCTCACCGTCGCCGCGGGGGAGATCTGCGTGCTGGTCGGTCCATCGGGGTGCGGCAAGACCACCACGATGAAGATGATCAACCGGCTGGTCGAGCCGACCAGCGGCCGGATCACGATCGGCGGCGAGGATGTGATGCAGCTGCGGGCGACGGAGCTGCGCCGCCGGATCGGGTATGTGATCCAGCAGGTCGGGCTCTTTCCGCACCTGACCGTGGCGGAGAACGTGGCGGTCGTGCCGCGCCTGCTCCGTTGGCCCGCGCCGCGCGTTCGAGCGCGCGTCGAGGAGCTGCTCGACCTGGTCGGGCTGGAGGCGGGCGACTACGGAGCGCGCTACCCCTCCGCGCTGTCCGGCGGGGAGCGCCAGCGGGTCGGCGTGGCCCGCGCGCTCGCCGCCGACCCGCCGGTGATGCTCATGGATGAGCCGTTCGGTGCCGTCGATCCGATTCGCCGTGACCGGCTCCAGAACGAGTTTCTGCGCCTTCAGGCCCGGGTGCGAAAGACGATCGTCTTCGTCACCCACGATGTCGACGAGGCGATCAAGATGGCCGATCGGATCGCGATCATGGAGCGCGGTGGCATCCTGGCACAATACGACACGCCGGACCGGATCCTGGCCAGCCCGGCGAACGAGTTCGTGGAACGCTTCGTCGGTGCGGACCGCGGCCTGAAGCGCCTCTCGCTGTCGCGCGTGCGCGACCTGCCGATGATCGAGCCGGTGACCGTCCGCATCGGCGAGTCGTACCAGGCAGCCCGTGGCCGGCTGTCGGGGACGGGCGTCGACTACCTGCTGCTCGTCGACGATCGCAGCCGGCCGGTCGGTTGGCTGACGACCCACGACGTGGGCGGCGACGGGACGATCGACCCCAGCCGCGCCATCCCGGGCGCCACCCCGGTGCAGCCGGAGTCGACGCTCAGGGACGCGCTGTCGGCGATGCTCGCCTCATCGGTCCAGCTCGGCGTGGTGGTGGACGCCAGCGATGCGGTGGTGGGGCTGGTCAGCGTGGATGCGATCTCGCAGCTCCTCCAGCAGCCCGCCGGCGCCTGACCGATGCCGCCCGGTGAGCCGCTCGTACGCTGGAGCTGGATCGTCGGCAACCTGGACGAGATCGGGCGGCGGCTATTGGAGCACGTCGGCATCGCCGCCATCGCCATCGTTGTCGGATTCGTCGTCTCGTTTGCGCTCGCACTCGCGACGCGCCGTTGGCGGCGCCTGTACGGCCCGATCCTGGGCGTCACCGGCGTGCTGTACGCCATTCCGAGCCTCGCGCTGTTTGCCCTGGTCGTCCCGTTCGCGGGCCTCTCGCTGCTGTCCGCCGAGATCGCGCTGGTCAGCTACACGATCCTGATCCTGGTGCGGAACATCGTCACCGGGCTCGACACCGTCCCGGCGGAGGTGCTGGAGGCGGCGAGCGGGATGGGGCTCACCCCGGGGCAGCGGCTGTGGCGCGTCGAGCTTCCGATCGCGCTGCCGATCATCGTTGCCGGCCTGCGGATCGCGACGGTGACCACCATCGGGCTGGTGACCGTCACCTCGCTGATCGGACAGGGCGGCCTCGGCTACCTGATCGTGACCATCGGCTACGACGGGCTGTTCCCGACGGCGATCCTGGTCGGCGCGCTGCTCTCGGTGCTGCTGGCGGTCGCCGCTGACGCTGGGCTGGTGCTCCTGCAGCGCTCAATGACGCCATGGGCGCGCGCGAGGGGCCGATAGCCGTGGACTTCATCGCCAGGGCGCTTGCCTGGGCGGCCGACCCGGCGCACTGGGTAGGGAGCGACGGGATCGCCGCGCGGCTCGGCGAGCACCTGGTCCTCTCGGCGGTGCCGCTGGTGGCCGCGGTGCTGGTTGCGCTGCCGGTCGGCCTGTACATCGGTCATACCGGTCGGGGCGCCGCGATTGCGGTCAACATCTCGAACATCGGCCGCGCGCTGCCCTCGCTGGGGATCCTGGGGATCGCGCTCATCCTCGTCCCCTCGGGGCCGCTTCCGTTCGGAGTGCTGGCCACCATGTTCGCCCTCTTTGCCCTGGCGCTACCACCGATCGTGCTCAACACCTACACCGGCCTGCGGGAGGTGGAGCGCGACCTGCTGGAGGCGGGGCGCGGGATGGGGATGCGCGAGCCGCAGCTGCTGACCCGCGTCGAGGTCCCGCTGGCGCTGCCCATCATCCTGGCCGGGTTGCGCACCTCCGCGGTCCAGGTCGTGGCAACGGCCACCCTGGGTGCGGTGTTCGGGACCGGCGGCCTTGGCCGGCTGATCGTGGACGGCATCAAGCAGCAGGACGATGCGCAGCTCTTCGTCGGGGCGGTGATCGTGGCCCTGCTCTCGATCGGGACCGAGCTGGCGTTCGCAGCCCTCCAACGCGCCTCGATGTCACCGGGTCTGCGCAGCGCACGCACCCCACGCGGGGCCAGCCAAGCGGAGCTGAGACCGAGCGCCTAGGTACTCCTGGCGAGCAGCGCGGCTCGGCGCAGGGTCGCTGCTACACTCGCCGCTCCCTGTCGTACCCAACGACAGGAATCCGACTTCTATGGAGGAGGACCCATGCGGAGGTACCGCACGCTCACCCTCGGGGCGTCGGCACTCGCGCTGCTCGTCAGCGCGTGCTCGACGGGAGGGGGGAGCAGCCCATCGACGAACGGCACGCCGCCCGCGGCGGCCACCAAGCCCACGGTCATCGTCGGCTCTGCCGACTTCTACGAATCGGCGCTGGTTGCCGAGATCTACGCCCAGGCGCTGGAGGGCAAGGGCTACACCGTGCAGCGCAAGCTCAACCTCGGGGCGCGCAAGCTGACGAACGATTCGCTGAAGAACAACCAGCTCAACCTGATGCCGGAGTACATCGGCTCCGAGGCGCGCGAGCTGAAGGCGCAGGCCACCGGCGACCCGCAGCAGACGGCCCAGGCCCTGAAGGCCGCGCTCGACCCGCTCGGCCTGACCATCCTGGACATCGCCCCCGGGCAGGACCAGAACGGCTTCGCGGTCCGCAAGGAGACGGCTGACCAGTTCAGCCTCAAGTCGCTGACCGACGCGGCCAAGGTCGCCGACAAGCTGAAGTGGGGGCTTCCCCCGGAGTGCAAGACAAACCCGTCGTGCGGTGATGCGCTGAAGTCCGCGTACGGCATTGACATCGCCAAGGTGCAGGTCGTCAAGCTGGCGCCCTGCAGCGCACCGATGGCCCAGGCGCTCAATGGCAAGAGCGTCGACGTCGCCGAGCTGTGCACCACGCAGCCGGACATCAAGCGCTTCAACTTCGTCCTGCTCGAGGACGACAAGAAGTCGCAGGCCGCCGACAACATGGTGCCGGTGGTGCGCAAGGATCTCCTGAACGCCGCCGGGCCTGATTTCTCTGCGGCGCTCAACTTGGTCTCCTCCAAGCTGACCACCGACGCGCTGACCACCATGGGTCTGAAGGTGAACGTGAACAAGGAGAAGGTCGCCGACGTCGCCAGGCAGTTCCTCGCCGACAACGGCCTGAGCTAGCGCCACACGGGCCGCGATCTGATAGGGCGGACGGCCGGCGACCGCCCCCCGCCCTATCATTTTCCCGATGAGTGAGCACCTCGACCTCGCCGACTATCGACGCCGCGTCGCCTCGATGTACGCCACACTGCGCGCCGATCCACGCCCGACAATGGCGCTGGTCGCATTCCGCGCGACGAAGGATCGCCTGTTCGCCACGCATCCCCAGTCACCGATCCCTGCCGGCGAGCGCGCGGCGTTTCGCGGGCTGAGCTACTGGCGGCACGTTCCCAGCCTGCGGTTCAGCGTCCCGCTCGAGCCGGACCCGACCACCAGCCCGCATGACCTGCCGCGGTCGTCGGGCGGCAGCTACGCGTTCTCGCGCATCGGCTGGGTGACGTTCAGCGTCGGGGGAACGGAATGCCGCCTGGCGGTCTACTGGCTCGAGGGTTATGGCGGGGGAATCTTCATCCCCTTCCGCGATGCGACCGGCGGCTCAACCAGCTACGGCGGCGGCCGCTACGTGTGGGACTCGGTGAAGGGCGCGGACCTTGGGTCGGAGGACGACCGGCTGGTGATCGATTTCAACTACGCGTACCACCCCTCGTGCGTCTACGACCCGCACTGGAGCTGCCCGCTGGCGCTGCAGGAGAACTGGCTGACGATCCCGATCGAAGCCGGCGAACGCCTCTCCCCGGAGTACCTCGCCGACCACGACCGGGAGACGACATGACCGATGAGGTCGGGCAGTGCATCAAGTGCGGCCGTGAGATCGGGCCTGACGAGACGATCTGTGGCGTCTGCAATCGGGCCGGAATGGCGACGCCATCCGCGACGCAGTACCACGGCACGGTGGTGGTGGCCATCATCGCTGGCGTCGTGGCGCTCGCCATCGCCGCGAGCCTGTCGCTGCGCGGCGTGGGACCGTATCGAGCCGAGGCGGTGGCCTTTGCCCCGGGGCCCGGCGACGTCGTGGATGTGACCGTCGCGATCACCAACGAGGGCAGCAAAGTCGGACACGCGAAATGCCAGATCACCGCGTTCGACGCTTCCGGGCGAGAATTGCAAAGCAGCAACATTGTCTCCACCGCCATCCCGGGTGGGGAGCGGGTCACCGACCATGCCCAGATTCCGGGGGTGGGGCAGCCAGCGGCGCGGGTGGCGGTCACCTGCTCGTGACCGATGCAAAGCCCAACGCGGGACTGGCGCGAATTGAAATTGACGGTTATCGTTTGCACTCATGACCTTCCGACGAAACGACCGCCGGCCACGCACCGGCGAGCAGCGATCCTTTGGTGACCGGCCGCGCAGCGATCGTCCCCCTCGCGAGGGCGGTGGGCGCGACTACGGTCCACGCCCCGACCGCCCGCCGCGCGAGTACGGCGAGGGGCCTCGGCGCGCTCCGGGAGAGCGCGACAGCCGCGGCGGTGCCCGCGGTTTCGCACCGCGCATGGATGACCCGGGGATGTCGATCCGCCTCGATCCGAGGCGCCTGGGGAAACTCAAGCAGCTTGCCGCGGAGGCGGGCCTGCGCCCCGGGGAGATCGTGCTGCAATGGGTCGAGGAGCGCCTCGACGGAGGCATCACTCCCGCCCCCGCCTCGCAGCTGACGACGAACGGGCCATTCGCCGCGCTGAACCGCCGAGTCGACGAGCTTGCAAGGCGCCTCGATGCGCTTGCCGCCGCCCAGACCAGAGCAGCTGACCGCCCGGCCCCGGCGCCGGCCACGGCCACGGACAATGGGGCGGCGGATCAGGCGCCGCCACTGAGGGCACAGGCCCAGATTGCATCCGAGGCGTCCCCCGAGGTCGCCGCGGTCCCCACTCCGCGCCGTCGCGGTCGCCCACGCAAGGAGACCGTCGCAGACGCGCCGGCCACTCCACGTCGCCGCGGTCGCCCACGCAAGGAGACCGTCGCAGACGCCCCGGCCACCCCACGCCGTCGAGGTCGCCCACGCAAGGAGACCGTCGCAGACGCCCCGGCCACCCCACGCCGTCGAGGCGCAGGCACCGCGGCGACCGCCACTCCTCGCCGCAAGACCTCGTCCGCCGCGGCCAGCACACCCCGCCGCCGCCGGTCGGCCGCCTCCAGGGGCCGCGGGTCGCGGGTGCCGCTGCACGACGAGATCATCGCCGTCATCGCGGAACGTGGACCGCTTCGCGCCGCGGAGATCGCCACCGCGGTCACCGAGCGGGGTCGGTATGTCGCCCCTCGGAGCGGCAAGAAGCTGGACGCCGCGGCCGTCAACAGCCGGGTCTCGAACCCGGTCTACCGTTCCCGCTTCACGCGGAGCGACGGCCGCATCGGTCTGTCCACCACCAGCGACTGAACCCCCGGTGAGCCCCCGGCTCGGCCGGACGGGGCTCTGGTCGACGTGGGACCGGCTCGGCGCCTCAGAGCTGCTGGATGTCGCCCGCTCCGCGGAACGCCTCGGCTACGACGCCTTCTGGTCTCAAGAGGGAGTCGGACGCGAGCCGTTTGCGCTCCTCGGCCGGGTGGCGGCCGAGACCGAGCGAATCACGCTGGCGGTGGGCATCGCCCAGACATCGGCTCGCGATCCGCTGGCCGCGCACGCCGCCGCGGCCACGCTCCAGGAGCTGTGTGGAGGCCGGTTCGTGCTCGGACTTGGCGTCGGGCACCAGGAGATCGAGACGGTTCGCGGCCACGCATGGCGGCCGCCGCTGCAGGCGATGCGTGAATATCTGGATGCGTTCCGCGTCGCCACCTATCGCGGGCCACTGCCCTACGGTGAGCCGCCGGTCGTGCTTGCCGCGTTGCGCCAGGGCATGCTCAGGCTCGCGGCGGAGCTCGCCGACGGGGCGTTCGCCTACTGCGTGCCGGTCGGCTACGTCGCCTCCGCACGAAGGCACCTCGACGAGGCGGCGACGCGCAGCGGGCGCCCGCGCCCGACGCTGGTGGTGAGCGCCGCGGTGCGCCTGGAGGCGGATCCGCAGGCGGCTCGTCGGGCGGCCCGCGGCTACCTGGATCGCTACCTGGGACTGCCGAACTACCTCGCCAACCTGCGAGAGCTCGGCTACACCGATGCAGACCTGGCGCGTCCCGGATCGGACCGGGTCGTCGACGCGCTGGTCGCCTGGGGCGACGACGTCGCGCTGCGCGCACGGCTCCGCGCGTATGCGGACGCCGGCGCGGACCACGTGGCCATGATCCCCCTCACCGCGGAGGGTGCGATGGCCGACGTGCCGACCATCGAACGCCTCGCGCCGCCCTGGTAGGCGTCGCGACCGGGCGCGGCTGACCAATCCCGCCGCGCCCTGCGCCGCCGCGTGATAGGGCGCTAGCCCTGGTCCTCCAGGACGAAGGTGAGCAGGACATTCACCTGAAACTCGAGCGCGCCATCGCGACCGATGTTCACTCTCTGCTCCTTGATCCACGCGCTCCGCACCTGGCGCAGCGTCTGGTTCGCGCGGTCGATCCCCTCTCGGATTGCGGCCTCGAAGCTCTCCGACGAGCTGCAGCTGAGCTCGGTCACCCTTGCAACGGACATCGGTCATCCTCCTGCGCTGATTGGCCTCACGGGCGCGCCAGTCTACCGCGCGTGGCCGGCGGTCCAGCCCAGCAGCCGATCGGTAGACGCGGCGTTCACGATCGAGCTGATCGGCACGCCGCATGCCGCGGCGCGGTCGCAGCCGTAGGGCTGCCACGCGAGCTGCCCCGGCGCGTGGGCATCCGAGTCGATGGCGACGCGGCAGCCGGCCTCCACGGCGAGGCGCAGCAGCCGCTTGGGTGGATCGAGACGCTCCGGCCTGCTGTTGATCTCGATTGCCTTGTCGAAGCGCAGCGCGGCGGCGAAGACGATCTCCGCGTCGAAGGTCGAGGGGGGCCGTCCGCGCTTGCCGGTCACGATCCGCCCGGTCATGTGCCCGAGGATATCGAGGTGCGGGTTGGCGAGCGCGGTGACGATCCGCTCGGTCATCGGTCGCTCCGACATCCGAAGCTGCGAGTGGACGCTGCCGACGACCACGTCGAGCCGCGAGAGCAGCTCCCCCTCCTGGTCCAGCCCGCCGTCCTCCTCGATGTCGACCTCGATCCCGGTCAGGATCCGGAACGGCGCGAGCTCGGCGTTCAGGCCCGCCACCACCTCCAGCTGCTCGCGCAGCCGATCGGCGCTGAGCCCGTTGGCGACCGTCAGGCGCGGCGAGTGATCGGTCAGGACGATGTACTCGAGGCCAAAGTCGCGCGCCACCTCGGCCATCTCCCGGATCGGGCTGCCGCCGTCGGACCAGTCGGAGTGGACGTGGCAATCACCGCGCAGCGCGGCGAGGATCTCCGCGCCCGCCTCCGCCACCGGCCGGCCGCCGGTCGCCTCCAGGCGTCGCAGGTAGACCGGCTCCTCGCCGGCCAGCGACTCGAGGATCGTGCGCTCGAGCACCTCCCCGATGCCCGCCAGCTCGCGCAGCGCGCCGACAGCCGCTCGCGACGAGAGCTCGCCGGGTGGGAGGCCGCCGAGCATGGCGGCCACGCCGCGGAAGGCCCGCACGCGGTAGCTCGGCTCGCGGGCCACCTCAAGCAGGAAGGCGATCCGACGCAGGTCGGCCGCAGGGTCACGCGGCGCCGACATCGGTCAGCCGATGGTGAGGATTCGGCGCGGATTCTCGACCGTCATCTGCCGAATCTCGCCTTCCGCAACCGCCGCGGTGCGCAGCGCAGGCAGGAAATGCTGGGCGAGATAGCCGTAGCCGTTTCCACCGTTCGCCCGCAGATGGTCGTCGTGGCAGACGTCATGGCTGAGCAGGATCTGGCTCGCGTAGCCGCGCTCCAGCAGCTCGACAATGAGCGCCACGGCGCGTGGCTCGCGCCGCGCCGCCTCCGGCGTCCCGAGCGTGTCGAACTGCACCGATGCGCCCCGCGCGAGAACCGCAAGATGGTAGTCGAGGTCAGGGTAGGTATCGGCATGACCGACCACCACCCGGGCGGGGTCGAGCCCCTCGTCGGTCAGCACCTCCAGCTGGGCCAGCCCGACATCACTTGCCAGGGCGTGGGTGCTGACCGCCAGCCCCGTGCGGCGCCCGGCACGCGCGGCGGCGCGGAATACCCGCTCCTCCTGGGCGCTGACCCACCACTTGTCGGTCCCGATCTCCCCGATGATCCCCGGCCGCACGCCGGTCGGTGCGACTCCCTCCTCGAACTCCCGGACGATGATCCCCGCCAGCTCGTCCACGGTCCGACGATCCACGCTGTCGGGCGGGTAGTGCAGCTGGCGATACCAGCCGCTGCCCATCACGATGAAGACCCCGGTGCGGCTGGCGAGGCGCCGCAGCCAGCGGGGGTCGCGCCCGATCTCATCGGTGGTCAGGTCGACCAGGCAGCTTCCTCCGCGCCGGCGAAAGTCGGCGAGCTCCTCGGCGAGCAGGTCCTCGTCCTTGCGCAGCTCCCAGTAGTCCTCGCGAGCGGGCGCGCCCCATAGGCGCACGCCGGTGTGCTCGTGGGGGAGCGTGAAGCCGATACGATCTGGGGGAACGGGACCGGTGACGGTCATGACTCGCGCAGCCACTGGCGCTCTCCTCGTGCGGGCGACGCCGGGCCGCGTGGTGTTGGCGCGACCGGCGCCCGGGGCTTGACGTGGAGCCGCCATCTTGCCACCCCGGTCCGGGCCGTGGTGCCGGTCCGGAACGGCAGCGGTTGACGCAACGCGCTAGCCTTCGGGCGCAAGCATCACGCGGCCGAGGTGTGCCGCAGCGGCGTGCAACCGCAGACCCAGTGGCCCGCAGCGGCGACAAGCGCGCGACAGCCACGCAGGAAGGAGCGATCGATGTCCGACGCACAGGTCACCGACCGTCGAGCGGACCTGTGGACCGGCGCCCAGCTCGAGCTCGACCGCGCCGCGGACCGCCTGAAGCTCGACGACGGCATGCGCCGCGTCCTCCGCGTGCCGAAGCGCGAGCTGACCGTCACCTTTCCGGTCACGCACGACGATGGGCACGTCGAGGTCTACATCGGCTATCGGGTGCACCACAACATAAACCGCGGACCGGCGACCGGCGGGATCCGCTACCACCCGCAGCTGACGATCGACACGGTGCGCGCGCTGGCGATGCTCAGCTCGTGGCGCGCGGCGCTGGTGCAGATCCCGTTCGGCGGGGCGGCCGGCGGGGTGCGCGTCAACCCCCGCAAGCTGTCGGATCACGAGCGCGAGGCGCTGACCCGCCGCTATACCACCGAGATCAGCCCGCTGATCGGCCCGGAGCGCGACATCGCCGCCCCCGATGTGAACACCGGCTCGCAGACGATGGCCTGGATGATGGACACGTACTCGATGCACCACGGCTACACGGCTCCCGGCGTCGTCGCCGGCAAGCCGCTGGCGGTCGGCGGCACGCGCGGGCGGCGGATCGCGACCAGCCGGGGAGTAGTACGCACCATCCTCTCGGCGGCGCAGGCGGAGGGGATCAGCGTCGAGGGCGCTCGGGCCGTGGTCCAGGGCTTCGGCCGGGTCGGCACCACCGTGGCCGAGCTGCTCTCCGCCGCGGGAGCCCGCATCGTGGGCATCGCCGACGACCGGGACGGGATCCGCAATGCCGGCGGCATCGATGTCGCGCGTGCCGTGGCGTGGATGCACGAGCATGACGCGCTCCGCGGCTTCGGGGGGGGCGACGCGATCTCCAAGGACGAGGTGTTCGAGCTCGACTGCGACATCCTCGTCCCCGCGGGCCTTCAGCAGCAGCTCACCGCCGCAAATGCCGGGAAGGTCAGGGCCCGGATCATCGCCGAGGCGGCGAACGGCGCATCGACTCCGGAGGCGGACGTGATCCTCGCCGAGCGCGGCCTGATGCTGATCCCGGACATCTTGTGCAACGCCGGCGGGCTGGTGGTCGGCTACTTCGAGTGGGTCCAGGACATTCAGTCCTTCTTCTGGACCGATGCGGAGATCGCCGCCGATCTGGATCGGATCATGGATGCGGCCTTCGCGGACGTCCACCGCATGGCCCACAAGGAGAAGGTCGACCTGCGCAGCGCCGCGATGATGGTCGCCGTGTCTCGCGTGGCGGAGGCGACGCAGCTGCGCGGCCTCTACCCCTAAGGCCGTGGTCAGCACCGGCGAGGGGGGGGGAACGCTGCGGTCGAGATGGCGCACCGGGTGGCGCCGGCCATCGATCGTCCCCCTCCTCCCGCGGGCTGCGCAGCTGACCGGCAGGAGGCTCTGGATCGGAGGGTCGACCCTCGAATTCCCGTCGGTTGCGCAAGGTGGCCAAGGGGTACCACCTGCAGGTGGTCTCGGCGATCCGCCTGCTCAACGCACAGGCAACTCGCCCCGCAACGTGAGGTGCCGCAGGCGTTCGACTGTTGGTTGCTCACTGGGCGGGATTCGGCATCGGCGAGTCGCGGCCCGCGACGCCCGTCCGCTTGCGGACACATCGGTCCACCCCGCAGACTGCGCGTGATGAGCAGGCGGACGGACCGATGGTCTGAGCACGAGCGGATCTGGCGCGAGCAGCGCCTGGAGCCGGTGCTCGAGAAGTCGCCGGAGCGCAAGTCGCGATTCATCACCCAGAGCGGCGTCGAGATCGAGCGCGTGTATACCCCGGCGCACCTCGCCGATCCGGCCAACGATCCTGACCGCGACCGGCCGCGGTATCGGTTCAGTCCCGCCGATGGCTCACCGACGTGGGACGAGATCGACGACCTCGGTCTCCCCGGCGAACCGCCGTACACGCGCGGTATCCATCCCACCGGACACCGGGGCCGCCTGTGGACGATGCGCATGTTCGCCGGCTTCGGGACCGCGGAGGACACCAACGACCGATTCAAGAAGCTGATCGCCGCCGGCGGAACGGGGCTGTCGATCGCCTATGACATGCCGACCCTGTACGGCTACGACCATGACGAGCCGCTCGCCGAGGGCGAGTTCGGGACATGCGGCGTGGCGGTCAGCAGCCTGGCCGACATGGAGCTGCTGCTCGCCGACCTGCCGGTCGGCGAGATCTCGACCTCGATGACCATCAACTCCCCGGCAGCCATGATCTGGGCGATGTACATCGTCGCCGCCGAGAAGATGGGCGTTCCGCGCGCCCAGCTGTCCGGCACGCTGCAGAACGACATCCTCAAGGAGTTCATTGCCCAGAAGGAGTACATCTTCCCGCCCGGCCCCTCCCTGAAGCTGGTGACCGATACCGTCGAGTTCGGCACGCGGGAGATGCCGCGCTGGAACACGATCAGCATCAGCGGCTACCACATTCGGGAGGCCGGCTCGACCGCGGTGCAGGAGCTGGCCTTCACCATCGCCGACGGCATCGCCTACGTCGAAGACGCCCTGGCGCGCGGCCTGCGCTTCGACGACTTCGCTCCCCGACTGTCGTTCTTCTTCAACAGTCACAACGACTTCTTCGAGGAGATCGCCAAGTTCCGCGCCGCGCGACGGATCTGGTACAAGCTCTCGCGGGAGCGCTTCGGGGCGGAGAACGAGCGCTCCACCTGGATGCGCTTCCACACACAGACCGCGGGCGTGTCGCTGACCGCGCAGCAGCCACTCAACAATCTGACTCGGGTCGCCATCCAGGCGCTCGCCGGAGTCCTCGGCGGCACCCAGAGCCTGCATACCGATGCGTACGACGAAGCCTGGGCGGTTCCCTCTGAGGATGCGGCCCTCCTCGCCCTGCGGCAGCAGCAGATCCTGGCCGAGGAGTCGGGCGTCGCCAACACCGTCGACCCGCTCGCCGGCTCGTACTTCGTCGAGACGCTCACCAACCAGACCGAGCAGCGTGCGTGGGAGTACATCGCCCGCATCGACCAGATGGGCGGCATGGTCGCCGCCCTGGAAGCCGGTTTCCCGCAGGCCGAGATCGCCGATGCCGCCTACGAGCAGACGCGCGAGCTGGAGGCCCACGAGCGGGAGATCGTGGGTGTCACGCGACACGCCGACCCGAACGAGGAGGCGCGCATCCCGCTGCTCACGATCTCCGCGGAGCAGGAGCGACGGCATCTCGACCGCCTGGCACGGATCCGTGCCGAGCGGGATGCGGACGTCCACGCCGCCGCGCTGCGCCGGCTGCACGAGGAGGCGCGCCACGGGGATGTGAACCTCATGCCGGCCATCGTCGAGGCGGTGCGCGCGTACGCGACCGTCGGCGAGATGTGCGGGCTGCTGCGCCGCGTGTACGGCGAGTTCCGGGAGCCTCTGGCGGTCTAAGGCGCGGCGGGCTGCCGCTTCCCTACGGCGCCGGCGGTTGCGGCGCGGGAGGCTGCTCGGGTGGCGGGGCGACCGCGACGACCGGCTCCGCGCGCGTGACGACCACGGGATCGCTGCGGGTGCGGAGCGCGTAGAGGGTGATCGCTCCGAGCGCCATGATCCATCCGGCCAGGTAGGCCAGGAAGCCGCAGGCTGTCAAGGCTGAGCGGCCTGCCGTCGCCCAGCGTCTGGCACGCAGAACCGAGGCGATTCGCGGGGCGGCGGCGCGAGCCGTCGGCCCGATTCAGACCCCCGGACCGACAGCGCAGGGCACGCACGTCGCCGCCCGCGCGGGCGGGATCATGGCACCCCGCCGCTTATCACCCGCTTACCGCCTGCTTACCACCGGGCTCGCGAAGCCTGCACCGGTAGGATGCCTGACGTGAAGCTGCATCTCGTCGACGCGACATTCGAACTGTTCCGAGCGTATTACTCTCGCCCGGCCGAGCGGGGCCCCGACGGACGCCCGGTGAACGCGGTCCGCGGCCTCATCGACTCGATGCTCGCCCTGCTCCGCGAGCCGGACGTGACGCACATCGCCGCGGCCACCGACTACGTGATCGAGAGCTGGCGGAACGATCTGTATCCCGGCTACAAGACCAGCGCCGGCGTTCCGGCAGACCTGCTCGTCCAGTTCCGCGATGCGGAACGGGCGCTACGCGCGCTGGGCATCACCACCTGGCCGATGGTCGAGGACGAGGCGGACGACGCGATCGCCACCGCCGTCCGTCGCTGTGCGGATCTGCCCGATGTCGAGCAGGTGGTGATCTGCAGCGTCGACAAGGACCTGGCCCAGTGCGTCCGCGGCCAGCAGGTTGTGCTGCGCGATCGGATACGACGCAAGACCTATGACGAGGAGGGAGTGCTCGCCAAGTTCGGCGTCTCGCCCGCCTCGATCCCCGACTACCTCGCGCTGGTCGGCGACGCCGCGGACGGCTTTCCGGGGCTGCCGGGCTGGGGCGCCAAATCGGCGGCGGCCGTGCTCAGGCGCTTTGGGCATATCGAGGCCGTGCCGGACGATCCGCGGGACTGGCACCTCGACGTGCGCAACGCGGGCCGTCTCTCATCGGTCCTCAACGACGAGCGCCCGCGGGCTCTGCTCTTCCGACGCCTGGCAACCCTGAATGCCGATGCCGCGATCGACTCGGATCTGGCTGCCCTGGAGTGGCGCGGCGTCCCGCAGCAGGACTTCGAGGCGCTCTGCCTTCAGCTCGGATTCACCACCGTGCGTGAGCGCATCTTCCGCTGGCGCTGACCGCCGGGACGGCTAGTACGTTCGGTCGGGTGATCGCGCGGACGCCAGCCGCTAGCGTCGGCGACGATGACTTCCAGACCATCGGTGGCGGCGACACTCGCCGCCGTCATGCTGCTCGCCGCGGCCGCTCCGAACGTCGCGCCGCCGATCGCCGCCGCCAGTTGCAGCGGCTGGGTCTCGGAGGTCGTGCCGCCGCCGAGCATCCGGGTCTATCGGGTTGCGACCGGGGCCGTCGAGACGGTCGACTTTCGGAGGTACGTGAAGAACGTGCTGTCGCGGGAGTGGATCGGTTCCTGGAGCGCGGCATCCCTGCAGGCGGGCGCGGTGGCGGTCAAGAGCTACGCGTGGTACCAGGTCCTGCACTGGCGGGGATTCACGAATTCCGCCAGCGAGTGCCTCGACGTGCGCGACGACGGCTACGACCAGGTGTATGACCCATCGGCGCCGACGTGGTCAACCGCGGCGGCCGCGGTTGACTCCACCTGGGCGACCCGCGTCCTGAAAGATGGACGCCTCTTCCCGACCTACTACAACGCCGGATGGCCCGGAGAGCGCTGTGCGGCGAATGCGAACGGCTGGCGCATGTACCAGTGGGGAACGCAGGCCTGCGGTCTGGCTGGCCGCGCAGCGAGCGCCATCCTGGCTGCGTACTACTATCCCGGTGTGACCGTTGCCGGTGGCGGGCCGATCGGGTCACCCCCAGCCACGCCGATCGCGACCCAGCGCCCGACACCAGCGCCGACGCCGATCCCGGTGGCCACCTCCCGTCCGACACCGACCGCCACGCCCCGCGGTTCCGGACCGCCCCGATCGAGCCCGACGGCCGCGCCGGTGGGGACACCGCGTGCCACGCTTCTCCCCATGCCGAGCCGCACGGCGATGCCAACTCCGCTCCCGGCGCCGGCGGTGGCACCGCTGCCGGACCAGCAGCTCCCCGGAGGGGGTCAGCTGCCGCTCGCGTCGGCCGCCACACCACCCGCCGCACCGGCGCCGATTCCCCAGGCTAGCGTCGTTTCCGCGGAGCCGGTGGCCGGGGTCGATGCACCGCCGGCTCGGACGACGGAGGGGAGCTGGCCACGTGGCATGAGCGCCCTTCATGTCCTGGCGGGACTTGACCGTATCGATCGCTCCTCGTCGGTCTTCGGGCAGATCCTCGGCGATCCGGGGGCGCGGCTCGACGCCCGCCTGCTGGCCTTCCGCCAGCTCATCGGGCCCGCGATCGAGCGGCTCCTGGCAGCCATCGCCGCACACCTCGGGGCATCGGGAGTGATCGTCCACATCCCCTGAGCGTCCGAAGTCGCGCCGCTGCGGCACGTCAATTGCGATGAGACGCGACATGCTACGAACGATCCGCGACGAGATCGCCGACCTGGTCGGCCTGATCCGCACCGCCGCACTCCTGGCCGTCGTGGGGGCCGTTTACAGGGAGTTGCGCAAGCCGCCGCAGGAGCGCACCTGGGAGGGCCGGCTGTTCGGCGTCGTCCCGTACGACTTCCGACTGCCCACCATGGAGCGCCTGCGGACCGCCTACTGGAACCCGTCGAGCGACCGGGTCCTGACCGATCGGCCGTTGGGCGTTGGGTGGGCGGTCAACGTCCCCGCCCTCCTGAAGCGGGTCGGGGTGATGCAGCAGGTCCGTCGCCGCAGGCGCGGTCAGTCGGCGGCCGCCGGCGGTACGGGGCGCGCCGGCGGAACGAGGAGCGCTTCGGGCTGAGCAGCCCGCGCCGGCGGGGCGGTGAGAGGCAGGCGCCAACCAGAGCCGGTTGCCGCCGGTGTCGGCGTGACGCCCGCGGCAAGACCTATCCGCCACGCGCCTCTAGAATCCGGGGGTGAGCCTCTCCCTGTTCGATACGCGGCGTGACGCCGTGCACGCCTTCGAGCCGATCGGCGGCCGACCGATCGGTCTGTACGTGTGCGGCGTGACGCCGTACGACACCGGACACCTGGGTCACGCCTTCACGTTCGTGAGCTTCGACGTCCTGCATCGCTACCTGCGGTATCTCGGGCACGAGGTCACGTATGTGCAGAACCTGACCGATGTCGACGACGACATGCTGCGCCGCGCCCGGGAGCTCGGGGAGGACTACCTCGAGCTCGGGAATCGCCACCTGACCACGTTCCTGACCGAGATGGCGTCGCTCAACTGGCTGCCGCCGACCCACTATCCGCGGGCCACCCAGCACACCGGGCAGATGCAGGAGCTGATCGCGCGCCTGCTCGAGCGCGGCCACGCGTACGCGGCAGCGGGGCACGTCTATTTTGAGGTCGATTCGGACCCCCGCTACGGGGAGCTCTCGAAGCTTCCGCGCGATGCGATGCTGCCGATCGCCAACGAGCGCGGGAACATCCCGGAGATGCCCGGCAAGCGGAACCCGCTCGACTTCGTCCTCTGGCAGCCGTCGGCGCCGGACGAGCCGCAGTGGCCATCCCCGTGGGGACCCGGGCGGCCCGGCTGGCACATCGAGTGTTCGGCGATGAGCATGGCGTACCTTGGCGAGCAGTTCGAGATTCACGGCGGCGGGGCCGACCTCATCTTCCCGCACCACGAGTCGGAGATCGCCCAGAGCGAGGGGGCGACCGGCAAGCGACCGTTCGTCCGGCACTGGATGCATGCCGGAATGCTGCGCTACCGGGGCGAGAAGATGAGCAAGTCGCTCGGCAACCTGGTCCTCGTCCGCGAGCTGCTGGCCTCCTTCCCGGGCGACGCGGTGCGCCACTACCTCGTCTCCCATCACTACGGCGACGAGGTCGAGTACGAGGAGGCGGATCTCGAGGCTTCGGCGCTCCAGTCTGCGCGGCTTCGCCAGGCCTGCCGCCGTGCCGAGGAGCTCGAGCCGATGGGGTCGACACTGACCGATCCGGCGACACTCGCCCCGGCCGTGGCCGAACATCGCGCCCGGTTCCTGGCCGCCATGGACAACGATCTCGACACGCCTGCGGCGCTACCCGAGCTGCACGCGCTGGCCGCGATCTGCAACTCGGCGGATGATGGCCCCCTCGCCGCCCAGGCCGGCTGGATGGTCCGCGAGCTGGGCGCTCGCATCCTGGGGCTGCGGCTGGTTACCGTGCCGAGCGCTCGGGAGGCAGAGGCGCCCGTTGCCGCCTGACCGCCGGTCGGCGGGCGACGACGCGAGCCCGGAGCTCGACGGCGTCCCGGTCAGCGTCCGGCTGGGCGCCGTGGTCCCGCCGGAGGAGCCCGAAGACTGGACCCGGCCGCTGACCTGGGCGGCCGCGGGCGGCATGCTCCTGGCCCCGCTCGTCGCGCTGGCCTGGTTCATCGGCTGGCCCCCGCGCAGCGTCGGCGGCCCGGAGGCCGGCACGTGGCTCCTGGGAGCCGCCATCGTGGTGGGGGGCACGCTCACCGGCCTGACGCAGCGGGGTGCCGCTCGCGCCGTTGCCGCAACGCTCGGCGCCGCGCTGTTCGCGGCGCTGGGAAGCGTTCTCGTCGGCGGGCTGACGTCGGGCTCCGCGACGGGCATCCGTGCCCCGTCCCTGGCCCACGCCTCCCTGGCGTCGCTCGCCGGGCTCGCCGGCACGCTCGCAAGCCTGCCGATCGCCCACCGGTTCGCGCGCCATCCCCGGCGTGCGCCGTTGGCGCTGGCCTCCGCGGCGTTGGGAGTGGCGGTGGCCGTCCTCGTCCTGCGCCTGCTGTACGCCGGACCGGCCTGAGCCGGTGCTGGCGCCGGGTCGTTCGGGACCGGGCGGAGCCTGGTCAGGCCGGTGACTTGCGCGAGAGGCGCTCGGCGAGCCCGCCGATCGCCAGCGCCAGGCCGAGCGTCATGATTCCCAGCGCCCCGACCAGACGGAACGCCTCGCCACCGAAGGCGGTGGCGAAGGCGATGTAGGCGAAGACCGATCCGACCGCGATGCCCGAGCCTATCCACTTGAACGCGGGGGCATCGGCGATCCAGCCGGCGATGTACATCCCCAATCCGATGCTGAAGGGAAGGGCCGTCCACAGGTAGCTCCACGCCGTCCATCGGTCGTTCAGGCTGGTGTACAGGAGGCCGCTGCCGCCCCCGGCGAGGATCGTGCCGGGAATCACCATCCCGGCTCGCAGACGGCGGTGCTGCCTCCCGAACAGGGCGGGAACCAGGAAGAAGAGCGAGAGGGCGATCAGCAGCGCCGGCCACCACGCGAGCAGCCGATTGCTGATGCCCAGGCCGCCGACCCAGCGGGCGATCGGCTCGGAGGCGAGGACCAGGATGCCGATCCCGAACAGCATCAGCCCGACCCACAGCTCGACACGGCGGCTCATGGACGGAGTATAGAGGCGCCCTGTCTCGCTTCCGGCCCGACTCGGCTAGGCTTGCTGCCGTGGCTCAACCTGCCGTGGCTCGACCTCGTCTCGGCTGGCAGCGGACCGCGCTGCGGCTGGCCCTGGGCAGGAGGCTTCCGGTGACCCGCGGCCGGCTCCGGGTCGAGGGCCTCGAGGGCGAGGTGCAGATCGCGCGCGATCGGTGGGGCATCCCGCACGTGAATGCCGGGTCCGATTCGGACGCGTGGTTCGCGCTGGGGCTGTGCCACGCCCAGGACCGCCCCTTCCAGCTCGAAACGATGCTCCGGGTGGGGCGCGGCACCCTCGCAGCGCTCGTCGGCGTGGGCGGCCTGCCGCTCGACCGCCTCTCGCGGCGACTCGGCTTCGCCCGCACCGCCATCCGACAGCAGGGGGTCATCGAGGCCGCCGTGCGGCGGACGATCGACGCCTACGTGGCGGGTATCAACGCCGGGCTGGAGCACGGCCTCCGCCGGTCGCCCCACGAGCTCGCGCTGCTGCGAGCGCGCCCCACCCGCTGGACTGCGACCGACGTGCTCGCCTTCGTGGGCCTCCAGAGCTTTGCCCTGTCCGCGAATTGGGACACGGAGCTCGCCCGGCTGAAGATCCTCGCCGAGGATGGTCCCGATGCCCTGCAGGCGCTGGACGGGGCGTATCCCGAATGGCACCCGGTGAGCGCACCGGTCGCCGCGATCGCGGGGCCAACGGCCGATCACCTGGCGCGCGACCTCGCCGCGCTGCTGGCGATCGGGCCCGGCGGGGCTTCCAACAACTGGGCGCTCGCGCCGTCGCGGACGGCGAACGGGGCCACGATCGTCGCAAACGACCCACACCTCGCCAGCCGCCTTCCCGCACCCTGGTACCTCGCACACCTGCGGACCCCGGAGTGGGCCGTTGCCGGCGCCTCGTACGTGGGCGGACCCGCCTTCCCCATCGGTCACAACGGTTTCGCCGCGTGGGGCATCACGGCCGGCCTGACCGATACCTGCGACCTGTTCATCGAGGAGCTCGGCGCGGACGGCCGTTCCGTGCGCCGCGGCGAGGGGTGGGAAGCGTGCGAGGTGATCGAGGAGCGGATCGAGGTCAAAGGGGCACAGCCGACGGTCGAGCAGGTGGTGATCACCCCGCGCGGGCCAATCATCAGCCCGCTCCTCGACGGCATGCCGTACACGCTCTCGCTGCGCGCCATCTGGCAGCAGACGTTGCCGATCCGCGGGTTCCTGGAGAGCGTGCGGGCGCGCAGCTTCGAGGAGCTCCGCGCCCCGTTCGCCGCCTGGCCGGGTCCAGCGCTGAACGTTGTATATGGGGATGCCGATGGACACATCGGCTGGCAGCTGGTCGGGCAGCTGCCCCGCCGGCGCCGCGGCTCGGGGACCGTCCCGCTGCCGGCTTCCGATCCGGAGATCGGCTGGGAAGCCGAGCTGGTGCCGTTCACCGAGATGCCCTGCGTGTACGACCCTGATATCGGCTTCGTGGCGACCGCCAACAACCAGCCGGTCCGCGACGGGGAGGGGCCGTTCCTCGGCGCCGACTGGATCGATGGGTACCGCCTGGCTGCCATCGAGGCTGAGCTGGCCGCCAAGAGCGATTGGGACGTGGCGCGCACCCAGGCGCTGCAGATCAACCGCCGGTCGGCCGTCTGGGCCGATCTGCATGACGCAGTCATGCAGGCTGCGCCAACGACCGATGCGGCGGCGCGCGGCCTCGATCTGCTGCGCGGATGGGACGGAAGCCTCGATCCGGAGTCGGCGGCGGCGTCGGTCTACGAGCTGTTCATCGCCGATCTGTCGCGGCGCATGGCCGAGCTCAAGGCGCCGCGCGCGTGGCCCTGGGTGCTGGGGGCGGGATTCGGTGCCGCGGTGCCATACACGATGTTCCATACCCGTCTGCTCGGACGCGTTGTTCGGCTCGTGCGCGAGCGACCAGCCGGCTGGGCCCCAAACGACGACTGGCCAGGCCTCCTGGCGACCAGCCTCGGAAGCGCGGTGGAGCGGCTCGAGAAGGAGCGCGGGCCGGATCCCCGCTCATGGCAGTGGGGAGCGCTGCGTCCCCTGACGCTCCACCATCCCGCCGGCGATCGGCGCTTCTTCGCATCGGTCTTCAACCTTGGCCCGATGCCGGTCGGCGGAGACGGCAACACGGTGCTGCAGGCCGGCACCACGCCGCTCGATCCGCTTTCGAATCCCGGAGTGATTCCCAACACGCGGGTGGTGATGGTGCCCGCGGATCCGGAGGCATCGCGCTTCGTGCTGGCCGGTGGCCAGTCCGGCAACCCATTCTCGCCGCACTACGCGGACCTGCTGGCCTGGTGGCAGCGGGGAGACGGCGTGCCCATCGCCTGGTCCGAGGCGGCAGTTCGCACCGCGACCGGCGAACGCCTGGTGCTGACCCCGGCCGGCTGAGCCGGGACCAGCGAGCGAGCAAGGGCGGTTCGTGCCGCTAGCTCCCGCCCTCGTACGGGAGTTGTGGCATGCGGAGGTCGCGATCGCGGCGGTAGCCGAGCAGGTAGTCGGCTTGGATCAGGGTGTGAATCTGGCTCGTGCCCTCGTAGATCACCGAACCCTTCGAGTTGCGGAGATAACGCTCCACCGGGTATTCGTTCGAGTAGCCGTAGGCACCATGCACCTGGATGGCATCCATCGCGCTCTGCACCGCATGGTCGGTGCAGAACCACTTGGCGAGGCTTGTCTCGCGCGTGTTGCGCTCACCCAGGTTCTTCTTCCAGCCGGCCTTGAACACGAGCAGGCGACCCGCCTCGGTGCCCTGGTACATCCTGGCCAGCATCTGCTTCACGAGCTGGTGCTCACCGATCTCCTGGCCGAATGCCCGGCGCTCGTGCGCATACTTCACCGAGGCGTCGAGGCACGCCTGCGCAAGACCGACGCTGCCCGCCGCGACGGTGTAGCGGCCCTGGTCGATGGCGCTCATGGCGATGGCGAAGCCCTCGCCCTCCTCGCCGACCCGATTCGCCACCGGCACCTCGCAGTCGGCGAAGTACAGGATCCCGGTGTTGCCCGCGCGGACGCCGAGCTTGCCGTGCAGCGAGTCGCTGCTGAACCCCGGGAAGCCGCGCTCGACGACGAAGGCGGTGATCCCCCGGTGGCCGCGGCCGCGGTCAACCGTGGCGAACACCAGGAAGTGGTCTGCGGTATCGGCCAGGCTGATCCAGATCTTCGATCCGTTGAGGAGATAGCGATCTCCGTCGCGGCGCGCGGTGGTCGCCAGGTTTGCGGCGTCGGAACCGACGCCCGGCTCGGTGAGCCCGAAAGTGGCGAGCTTCTCCCCCCGCGCCTGCGGAACGAGGTACTTCTGCTTCTGCTCCTCGGTCCCCCACTGCAGCAGGGTCAGCGAGTTGAGCCCGGTGTGGACCGAGAGGATCACCCGGAACGCCGTGTCGGCCCGCTCCATCTCCTCGCACAGCAGGGCGAATGCGATGTAGTCCATCCCCGCGCCGCCGTAACGCTCCGGGATCGGGAGACCCAGGAAGCCCTCGGCGCCCATCTTCTCGTACAGGCTGCGGTCGTACTCGGCCTTGGCATCGAGCTCGTGGATGCGCGGCAGGATCTCGCGCTCGGCAAATGCGCGAGCGGTGCGCTGCACCTCGCGCTGCTCATCGGTCAGGCTGAAATCGATCATGCACGCTCCGCTGGCCGAGGGACAAAGGGTGGAACCCGGATTGTACCGATGCCGCCGGACGGCGGCCGATTCCCGCGGGTACGATCCCAGCGCGGAGCGGTGGTTCGTATTGACGAAGGTCCGAGGTGAGGCTACCCTAACTCGGCCTTGGATATCGGTTCGTTCACCACCGGATTGCTCACCGGCCTCCGCGAGGGAGTCGAGGGCGCGCTGATCGTCAGCATCATCCTCGCCTACCTCGCGCGGACCGGTAATCGCCGGCACTTTCCGAGGATCTGGCTCGGTGCCGGCGCTGCGCTGGCGCTGAGCGTGGCGTTGGGAGCGCTCCTGTTCCTGACGATCGGCGAGCTGCGCAGTCCCTACGCGCAGATCTTCGAGGGCACGGCCATGCTGCTGGCCGCTGGCGTCGTGACCTGGATGCTGTTCTGGATGCGCCGCACCGCCGCCAACGCGCGCGGCGAGCTGCATGCGGGCATCGACCGGCGACTGAGCGAGGGACGCGTCTGGGGCCTCTCCGTGCTGGCGTTCACCGCGTTCATCCGCGAGGGGATCGAGACCGCGCTCTTCCTTCTGGGACAGGCCACCGCGGCCTCACGTGCCGACGCCGGCGCGGCGTCGGTGCTGGTCGGCGCCCTGGTTGGGATGGTGATCGCCGGCGCCCTGGGATTCGCCTTCTATCGAGGCGCACGGATCATCAACCTCGGCACCTTCTTCCGATGGACGGGTATCGCGCTGGTCTTCATCGCCGCGGGCCTGCTGAGCCATGCCCTGCACGAGTTCGCGGACGTCCGCGCCGTGACGTTCGGCACCGCCACCGCATTCGACCTGAGCGGCGTCCTTCCCGATGCAGGCAGCAGTCCGGCCGCCATCGTGGGCCAGTTCCTGCGGGCGCTGTTCGGTTACGCCGCGGCCCCGGAGTGGATCACCCTGTTGGCCTGGCTCACCTACGTGCTGGTGATCCTGACGCTGTACCTGCGACCGGTCAGCCCTGCGCCCCCGCGTGGCCGGCGCTCAGCGCGGAAAGCCTGTCCCTGAGATGGCCGGGCGCCCGGCGCCGATGAACCGCAGCACCTCGCGCCACGCCGCCGCGGACGCATCCGGTGAGCAGCAGTCCGCCGGCATCCGAGGCGTCCACCACGGATCGGCGGCAGCGGCGGTCGGGCGGCGAGCTCAAAGCACAAGTCGGTCACCTCCGTCCAGCAGGCCATGTGCCCGCTGCCGGGCTTCAGCCTGCGCGTCCAATCGCCACGTACCAGCCGACCAGCAGCAGCACAGCGACAACCGCGTAGACGCCGGCCCGCAGTGCGAGCGGCAGGCCGCTCTCCACCTGCTCGCCGCCCGGCCCACGCCAGCGGCCACCCAACGTGAACCCCTGGGCGGGCGACAGGAGCAGACCGATCAGCGCGCCGACCAGCAGGCCGCCGACGTGGCCGGTCCAGCTGATCAGCGTCGGCGCGGCGAAGGTGATGACCAGGTTGATGATCAGCAACGAGCCGGCCTGGCTGAGCAGCGCGCGGGAATGGCGGTCGAGCATCAGGTGATGGCGTCGCGTGACGACGAAGCCCAACCCCAGCAGCCCGAAGATCGCGCCCGACGCGCCCGCCGCCGCGGTATTCGGGGCCACCAGGATGGTCAGGATGCTGCCTCCGGCGGCGCACAGCATGTACAGGACGACGTATTCGAGGTGCCCGTACAGCTGCTCCATCACCGGCCCGAACAGATAGAGCGCGTACATGTTGAACGCGATGTGCAGGATGCCGAGGTGGAGGAACGCGCTGGTGAAGATCCGCCACCACTCGCCGGCCGCGACCGCCTGCTGGTACACCGCGCCCTGCTCGAGCAGCGGTCCCCCGCCGCTGCCGAACAGCGACAGCCGGAAACCGCCGAGCGCGGAGTCGACGAGGAACACGACCACGTTGATCGCGATCAGCGCGTACGTCACCCAGGGGAGATAGGCGGCGTAGGCGCCTCTGGCCCGATTGAACTGCCGGCGTGACGCGAAGTCATGGCCGGTTTCCTTGAGGAGCCAGGCGATCCGGTTCGCGATCGCCCCGCGCTCCGCGGTGGGCGCGCGCCGATCCGCCTCTCGGTAGGCGGCGACGGCCTCGTCCAGGTTGCCGGACCGAACATGTTGCTCCGCCATCGAGCGCCAACCGAGCCACGCCGCGCTGCCACCGCTGGCCGCCGCCTGCTGCCATGCCTCGAGCGCGCCGGTTTCATCGTCGCTGCGGTAACGCGCGTTGCCGATCAGGAGCCACGCCTCACCCGACCGATCGGGGTCGGGATGGCCGGTGAGCGGGGCAAGGATGGTGACCGCCGCGGTGAGATCCCCGCCGTCGAGGAGGCGGCGGCCTTCCTCCAGCCGGAGAGCAGCTTCATCGGTCATGTGCGACCGATTATGCCGGACAGCAAGCGGCCGCCGGAAATGGGCACCTCCGGCGGTCGCCTGTCGCGCGCCCCTGGCGGGACGAGACTGCCGCCCCGGTGTGGGTCCGGGACGAGCATCAATCGGTCATCGACCTATTACTGCTGGCTCAGCGGAACCCCGCGGGATGGCTACTTCGCGCGGCGCAGGAACTCGAGGACGTCATCGAGCCGGAAGCGCCGGTCACCGCGCTTGCAGACGCGGAAGAAGGGCAGCTCGCCGCGGTCGCCGAGCCGCTTCACGGTGTTGACGTGCAGGTGCAGCATGTCGGCGACCTCGGACGCCGTCAGCAGCTTCCCGACCTCGTTGGTGATCATCGGTCTTGCTGGGTACCTCCAGCCGCGGTGGCCCTTGCGGCCCCGATCGACATCAGGGTGCGGTGAGCGCGGCTTCTGGCCGGATAGTAAGGTTGCGGGGGGCTCTGCCTCCCCGGTACTTTCCGACCTCACGGGGGTGACTTTGAGCGTCGCGGTCTACGAGCGCCACGTCTTCGTCTGCACCTCCGGAGAGTGGTGCCCCGTCGTCGATGGTGACGGGCTCGGTGTCCACGCCCGCCTCAAGGCCCTGGTCAAGCAGGCGGCGGTCAGCGACCGGGTGCGCGTCAACCACGCAGGCTGCTTCTCCCAGTGCGGCAACGGACCGATGGTGGTCATCTATCCGGACTCAATCTGGTACGCAGCGGTCACGCCGGACGATGCGGAGGAGATCGTGACGCGCCACCTGCTCGGCGGCGATCCCGTGGATCGACTCCGGTATGAACCGCCGACCAGTGGCGCGCACAAGCTGGCGCGCGATGCGCAGAACCGACCGATCGGCCGCGTCGCCCCCTGGCCGGCGGCTGGAACAGGTGACGGGCGGCAAGGCACGGCAGGTGGCTGACGAGCCCGACGCTCCGCGCGAAGTGATTGAGCTCCTTTCGCAACGGAGCGTTGCCCGCGCCGCCCGCGATTGGGAGACCGCCGATGCCTTGCGTGACCAGATCCGCGAACGCGGCTGGGAGGTGAACGACCGGCCCCCGCGCTCAGCGCATGGCCCGGCCGGTGGCTCGACGGGAATCTCGACCCTTCGACCGCTCCTACCGGCGGCGGCGGCCGACACCGGCTACGCAAGCGCCGAAACGCTCGAGTCGCTCCTCGACCAGCAGCCAACTGCCGACGCGACGCTGCACCTAGTGGCGGAGGATCATCCATCCGATCTGCGGCGCTTTGCGCGCGGACTCGCCGCGCACCCGCCGACCGGCAGCTGGGAGCTGGTGGCGGTCGCGAACGCTGCCTCGTTCGACGTGACAGCCGAGATTCCCCACCCGATTCGGCCGCGCGTCACGCTGCTACCCACCAGCCATCGGCTCGGATGGGCGGATGCCGTCAACCTCGGCATGCGGCGCGGGCGCGGTGCGGTGGCGATCCTGGTCGATACCTCGGTCGAACCGACCGGCGACTTCCTGACACCGGTGCGTGCCGCCTTCGAGGCCGACCCGCGACTTGGAGTGGCCGGCGCCTGGGGCCTGACCTCGGACAATGGGCGGCAGTTCGAGGAGGCAGAGCCCGGCGAGGTCGATGCGGTCGAGGCCTACTTCCTCGCCGTGCGGCGCGAGGTGCTGCGCGATGTCGGTCTCTTCGACCCGCACTTTCGCTTCCACCGCAATGCGGACCTCGACTTCAACTTCGCTGCCCGGGCTGCCGGGTGGCGGGCGGTGCGGCTTGCCGACCTCCCGCTCGTCCGCCACGTGCACCGGGGCTATCACGCGCTCCCGGCGGCAGAGCGGGATCGGCTGTCAAAGAGAAACTTCTACCGCTTCCTGAAGCGCTGGGGCGACCGGCGCGACCTGCTCCTGCGGCCGGCTGCCCCGCACGCTCCCCACCGCCACTGACCGACGCCCCTGCGCCTCGAGGAGGTCACTTCACCGTGATCGCGCCGCGCGTCACGATGTCGCCGTCCTCCAGGCGGGTCACGCCCACGGCCAGGTCCAAGGGACGCAGCCACGGCTGCACCTGCGCCTCGTAAGGAGTGCGGACCGCCGGCGGGAGCTGCTGCTCGATGGCGGTGCGGATGCCTGCCAGGTCGATCCAGCTCAGCGACACGCTCGACGGACCGCCCATGCGCTCCACCGCCTGCCGGAACCGGCTCGCGCTGGCGAGCGAGGTTGCCGGCTGTTGATCGAGCACGCGTCCGACGAACCGCTCACCGATGCCGATCACCACGCGCCCGTCGGTGACCGAGTACTGCACCGCGCGTGCCCACTCCGGAACCGTCGCGCCCGGCACGGAGATGTGCACCGTGGTGATCCGCGCCGCCCCGTGCTGCTGCTCGTCGACGGTCACCTTCGGACCACCGCCGGCGGCCGCCAGCTGGGCGAGCGCCTGCAGCTGCAGGAGGCGAAGGCTGGCTTCGCGGGCATCGGTCGGCGTGATGATCACGCCCAGGTAGGGCTGGCTTCCGTCCCAGCCTGCCACCACGGCCGCGCCGCCGATCCAGCGCACATACGACTCCAGATCGGACTTGAGCGCCGTTTCCGCCTGCTTGAGCTGCGCACCCTCCGGCCGGTCCTTCAGCGCGGCCTTGACCCCAGAGATGAGCGCCGCCCATCCCCGACCGACGTTTCCCGTCTCGGCGTACAACAGTGCGTCGGGCGGCGTGTGCGACGCGAGGCCGCGGTCCCGGTTCTCGGCGGCCAGATCCCCGGTCGGAGCGCCGGCGGCGCCGATCATGACCAGCCGGTCGTTCTCGAAGCGTGCGGCGGCAACCGCGACCCGCGCCGACTGCAGCTGCGCGACGGCATCCAGCAGCGCCGTCAAGGCCGTCTGCTGCGTCCCGAGACTGGCGCGCAGCTGGGTGTAGACGGCTGCGGTGTTGACCACGGTGGTCGCCACGCGATCGGTCGGAAGGCGTGCAATGGCGGCCTGCAGCTCCGCATTGGCGGCAAGGCCTGCGACTCGTCCTGCGTGGACGTCGAGCGCCCCGCGGATCCCGGCCGCATCGTTGCTGACGATCAGCTCGTCGGCGGTGACCGCGTAGGCCACGCTGTGCGGCGCCGTGGCCGCCGGCCCTGAGCCGGACGATGGCCAGCTCAGCACGTGGATGGTGACTCCCTGGTAGCTCTCGGAGCTCATCGAGGCGCCGGTGGCCTCCGCCGCGAGGGCCACAATCCGCGACTCGGCGATCGAGCGATCCTTGACGCCGACCAGCAGCAGGCCGCGCGGCATGGCCGCCGCGCCCCTCAGCGCCCCGGCGTCGAATGCCGTTTGGGCAGCCGCCAGCCGTCCGTCGAACCAGCTCTTCACGTCGGCGGTGTAGGAGTGCTTTCCACCCCCCTGCTTGAAAGCGGCGTCAAGCCATCGGTCGAGGGTGTCCCCCGACACGGCGTCGCCGGCGACCTTTGGAAAGTGCGCGAGCAGCGCCTGGAGCTTTGCGCGCTGATCGCCGGGCAGGTCCAGCCGCAGCTCGTAGTACGTGGCCGCGTTCGCCGGCACGTAGCCGAGCGCAGCGTCCATGCCTCCGGCCGACGCACGGCCGTTCAGCAGGAAGGCACCGAGGGTCAGGCCGATTCCGGCCGCCAGGATCGCGACCGCGATCACCCCGGCGGCGAGCCAACGGTTGGGCGGCTGGCCGCGCAGTCGGGCGGTCCCGGGGTCGGTGGGGATGCGGCGCGCGCTCACGTGAATGGCCTCGTTCATTCAGGGTCACGAGGATAGTGCGCCTGTCGGCGGGCTGGCTATCCCCCGATCGGCCTCCTCCGGTCCCACCCGGATCAGCCGCTCAGTCCCCCCGCGTCAGAGGCGGAGAGCCGCTGCGACAGGTACACCGGGACCGCGGACAGCACGATGACGGCCACCGCCACAACGTTGACGATCGGCCGCTGGTTCGGCTGCCGAAGGTGGTTGAGGATCCAGATCGGCAGTGTCTCGTCGGTGCCGGCGGTGAAGGTGGTGACGATCACCTCGTCGAACGAGAGCGCGAACGCGAGGAGCGCTCCGGCCAGGATCGCGGTGCGCAGCACCGGCAGGGTCACGTAGCGGAACGTCTGCCAGGTCGTGGCGCCGAGATCCAGCGAGGCCTCCTCGATCGAGCTGGAGGTCCGGCGCAGCCTGGCGAGGATGTTGTTGTAGACGACCACGATGCAGAACGTGGCGTGCCCGACGATGATGGTCACCAGGCCGAAGCCGATGCCCGCGGTGTTGATCGTGGCGTTCAGCGCCATCCCGGTCACGATTCCCGGCAGCGCAAGCGGCAGCACCAGCGCGAACGAGATCGTCTCGCGCCCGAAGAAGCGGAACCGATGGACCGCGAGCGCGGCCAGCGAGCCGAGGAGCAGCGAGATCGCGGTGGCGCCGAGCGCCGCCTCCACCGACAGCAGCAGCGCGTCCCGCACGTCGCCATTGGCCAGCGCATCCCCGAACCAGCGGACGGTGTAGCTGCGAATCGGCCACGACTGCCCGCGGTCCGCGTTGAAGGCGAACAGGAAGATGATCACCAGCGGGATGTAGAGGAAGGCAAGCACGCTTCCCGTGGCGAGGCGAAGCCCGAGCCGTCCCATCGGTCAGAGTGCCTCGAACGCGCCGAGACGGCGGGCGATCAGCAGGTAGCCGGCCATGATCACCACCGGGACGATCGCGAACGCGGCGGCGAACGGGATGTTGTTGGCCACTCCCTGGCTGTCGTAGACCACGTTCCCGATGAACTGGCTGTTGGAGATCAGCGTCGGGGTGATGTAGTCGCCGAGGGTCAACGCGAAGGTGAAGATCGAGCCGGCGGCCAGCGCCGGGAGGGCCAGCGGCAGGATCACGCGGCGCAGGGTGATCCCGCCCCGGCCGCCAAGATCCTGGGACGCCTCCAGCAACGATCGCGGGATCCGTTCCAGGCCGGCATACAGGGGCAGGATCATGTACGGAAGCCAGATGTAGCTGAACACGATCCACATCGAGACATCCGAGTATCCGATCTCGACGTTGGGCAGCCCGATCGCCGAGAGGAACGACTCGACCGGGCCATGCGGCTGGAGCATCACCCGCCAGGCGTAGACGCGCACCAGATAGCTGGACCACAACGGCAACAGCACGGCCATGAACAGCAGCGAGCGCGCATGCGGGCCGGCCACGCGAGCCATGTAGAACGCGATCGGAAACGCGAGGAGCGCATCGGTCAGCGTGACGGCGGCGGCGATCCCCACCGTGCGCAGCACGATCGTCCGGTACGTCGGATCGCCGAGCAGGATCTGGAAGTTGCGCAGGCTGAAGGTGTGGACCACCGCGGAGGTGAGCGGGTCGAGCAACCAGAACGCCGAGAGGAAGAGGACGCTCAGCGAGCCGAGATAGACGACCAGGAACCAGCCGGTCGGTGGTGCGAGCAGGAGCAGGACCTGGAGCCAGCGGTGGCGGTAGAGCACACGCGCCGCTCCGCCGGTGCGCCCCGGCTCGCCACGTCCGCTGCTCACCGACCGATGCCGACCGGTCGGAGACGCCGAATCATCCCCGACCGGCCGTTCACTCGGCGCTCAGCCCTTGATCGCGGTCCACTTCTGGGTCCACACCGAATAGTCGATGCAGGCCTGCCCTCGGCTGTCACCACAGTCGGCCAGCGGCGTCTTCCAGAAGCTGATCTGGTTGTAGAACGACTGGTCGTTGACCCGGTACTCGGTGCAGAAGTTCTTCACCGCATAGGGACCGACGCCCTTGTCGAGGAGCGCGCAGGCCTTCGGGTTGGCGGGGGCCTCACCGAACGACTCGGCGACCTGCGCCTGCACCTGGGGCGTGACCATCCAGGCCATCCACTGGTACATGCAGTTGGGGTGCTTGGCGTGCGCCGACATCATCCAGGTGTCTGCCCAGCCGGTCATCCCCTCGCTGGGCACCGTGGCCTGCACCGGCACGTTCTCGCCCTTCAGCACGTTGACCTGGTACGGCCAGGTGGTGCCGACCACCGTTGCACCGGACTTGAAGTTGTCGATCTCGTCCGCGTACGCCGCCCAGTACTTGCCGATGTTGGGGCGCTGCTCGGTGAGGAGCGCCACGGCGGCATCGAACTGCGGCTGCGTCAGCTCGTAGGGATCGGTGATTCCCAGGTCAGGCCGATGGGCCTTGAGGTAGAGCGCCGCATCGGCGATGTAGATCGGGCTATCGTAGGCGGTCAGCTTGCCCTTGTAGGCAGCCGCCTTGGCCGGATCGAAGACCACGTCCCAGCTGGTCGGCGCGGTCTTCACCACGTCGGTCCGCCACATCAGCTCGTTGCCGCCCCAGCCATGCGAGACGCCATAGTGCTTGCCGCCGACCGTGTTGTGCGGCGGCGATTGCAGGAATGGCGCGACGTCGTTCCAATCGGGGATCAGCTGCGGGTTGATCTCGGCCACGTCGCCGTTGGCGATCAGGCGCCGCGTCGCATCACCCGACGCCGACACGCCGTCGTAGACCGATCCGCCGCCCTGCCGCATGAGGGTCACCATCTCGTCGGAGGTGTTTGCCGGCTTGGAGTTGACCTTGCAGCCGGTCTTCTGCTCGAACGGGTGAACCCAGTCGTACTCCTTCTTGTTCGAGCCGTCCTCCGCGTAGCCCGCCCAGATGATGATGTTCAGCGACCCCTCTCCCGGGCCGATGGCGGTCGGCAGGTTGGTGCCGGGCCCGCCTGAGCCGGATCCGATCGGCGCTCCCGAACGCAGCGCGCCACTCCCGCCCGTGGATGGTGTGGTGCCGCCGCTGCAGGCGACCAGGACCAGAGAGATCACGGCCACCGCCGCGGTGATGCGACCCTTGATCATCGATTCCTCCGTGCCACTGCCCCCTCCTTTGCGCGACCTTCAGCTCGCCTTGAGCGCCAGCACGTGCTCGCGGTTCCAGCTGAGACGCACCTGCCGGCCGCGGGCGGCGAGCGCCTCCATCGAGGACGTCTCGAGATTCTGACGGGTGACGACCAGCTCGCCACCGGCCTCGAGAGCGACGATGTAGCGGGTCTCCGATCCGAGGTACACCACGTCGCGGATGCGCCCCAGCGCGGAGCTCTCTCCCGCGGTGTGCATCTCGTCCGGGTCCGACAGGCGGATCTTCTCGGGTCGCACCGTGAACGTCCCCTCCCGGCCGACCAGCAGTCGGGCAGCATCATCGGTCAACAGGTTGGAAGTGCCGACGAAGCCGGCCACGAATGGCGTCGCCGGCCGCTCGTAGATCTCTGCCGGCGAGCCGACCTGCGCGACGCGGCCCAGATTGAAGACGGCGATCCGGTCGCTCATGGTGAGCGCCTCCTGCTGGTCGTGGGTGACGTAGATGAACGTGATCCCCAAGTCGAGCTGGAGTGCCTTGAGGAACAGCTGCATCTCCTCGCGCAGCTTCAGGTCGAGCGCACCGAGCGGCTCGTCGAGGAGCAGGACACGCGGTCGGTTGACGATCGCGCGCGCGAGCGCCACCCGCTGACGCTGGCCGCCGGAGAGCTCGGCCGGACGCCGCCGCTCGTAGCCTGCCAGGCGAACCATCGACAGCGCGTCTGCCACGCGCCGGCGGCGCTCGTCCCGCGGGACCTTTCGGACCATCAACCCGTAACCGACGTTCTCCCCGACGGACATGTGCGGGAAGAGCGCGTAGTCCTGAAACACGGTGTTCACGTCGCGGTCATACGGCGCCACCCGGCTCACGTCGCGGCCATGCAGCCGGATCCGGCCGGTCGTCGGAGTCTCGAAGCCGGCGATCATCCGCAGCGTCGTCGTCTTCCCGGAGCCGGACGGTCCGAGCATCGAGAAGAACTCGCCGTCGGTCACCTCGAGGTCGAGGCCGTCGACCGCGGTGACCTCGCCAAAACGCTTGGAGACACCATCGAGGAGCACGGCGGGGTCGTGGGCCGACTCGCGCGCGACGGGGCCGGCGGGATGGGGAGACGACAGCGTCGGCGCAGGGCTCATCGGTTCGACGGCCACCCGTTCCTCTGGCTTCAGCCGGCCTCAGGCCACCCAGCCCGGTGTTCCGGGCGGGGAGATCGGGCAGAGACGCGCCGGCTTGCCGGGCACTCTGACGTTTGCCGAGGCGCAGTGTCAAGGCCGGATGCTCGCGCTGCGACCCCGCACATAAGCCACGCGTAATCGGCGGGTAAGGGTCATCCGCTTTCCTCTCCCCGTGACCGGCGCCGCGCCCCCTGACGACGCCGGCAAGAGGGAGAGGTGAGCCCCGTGTCGATCGTCCTGCGCATGGCCGGCTGGCGACGTCTGCTGGCCGCCACACTGCTCGGCGTCGCGAGCCAGCAGCTGCTGGTGAGCGTGGTCGGAGCGTGCACCAACGGTAACGGATGGCCGCACTAGGCCGTTCCGCTCGGCACTGCGGGCAGGCGTCGGGGGCCTGATGCTCGGTCGGCCGCCGACCGTCTGGACGGCGCTATGATGGCGGCACTCGCACCCCGTGCCGAGCTGCATTCGCCGAATGACCTTCGACCGCGTCGCGATCGTCGAGGCCGCCCTCGACGCCTGTCTGCAGGCAGCCACTCCCGCGCCCCACCGGCTGGCACCAGGTGAGCCGATCAGGCCGGGAAGCAGCCTGACGGCGCACGCCGCGATTCAGCTCTTCGAGGACCAGCTTCTGTCTCGCGCCCTGGACGTCAGCGCCCGCGAGCTGAAGAAGTCGGAGCGCAGCTTCTACACCATCAGCTCGGCAGGACACGAGAACGACGCCGTGCTCGGTGCGCAGCTGCGAATCACCGATCCCGCCTTTCTCCACTATCGCTCGGGCGGCTTCATGATGGCGCGGGCGCGTCAGCTGCCCGGCAGCACGCCCGCCTTCGACACCCTGCTCGGGATCGTGGCCTCGTCCGACGACCCGATCGCCCAGGGCCGCCACAAGGTGTGGGGCAGTCGCGCGCTGTGGGTCCCGCCGCAGACCAGCACGATCGCTTCCCACCTGCCCAAGGCCATGGGACTCGCCTTCTCGCTGGCCCGCGCGCGCCGGCTGGGCGTCCACAACGACCTTCCCGCGGACAGCGTCGTGATCTGCTCGTTCGGCGACGCCTCCGCCAACCACGCCACCGCGCTTGCCGCGATCAACACCGCCAGATACGCGGTCCGCACCGGTCTGCCGATGCCGATCCTCTTCGTCTGCGAGGACAACGGGACCGGAATCAGCGTCCCAACTCCGGCCGGTTGGATCGCGGAGACGTATGGCAACCAGCCGGGCCTTCGCTACCTGCTCGCCGACGGCGCCCTGGACGACATCTGGCGAATCGCCGCCGAGGCCATCGCCTATACGCGCGGCACCCGCCGACCGACGTTCGTCCACCTGCCGACCATCCGGCTCTGGGGTCACGCGGGCAGCGATGCCGAGCATGGATACCGCTCGCTGGCCGAGATCGCGGCGACCGAGGCGAGCGACCCGCTGGTGGCCAACGCGCGACTGCTGATCGAAACTGGCGCGGCGCTCCCTGCCCAGCTGCGTCAGCTGCTGCGCGACACCCGCGACCGAATCGCGGCCGTGGCCGGCGAGGCGATCCGCAGGCCGCGTCTCGAGACGACCCAGGAGGTCATCGCCCCGATGGCGCCGCAGCATCCACGCCGGGTGGCGGCGCGCGCCCGCTCACCGCTGATCCGCGCGCCGAGGCGACGCGAGAGCTTCGGCGGCTCGCTGCCGGAAGAGGCGACACATCCCAATCGGCGCACGCTTGCCGGGCAGATCAACGCCGCGCTCGCCGACGAGCTGCTGCGCCGCCCCGAGCTGATCGTCTTTGGCGAGGATGTGGGGCGCAAGGGCGGGGTGTACAACGTGACCAATGGACTGCAGAAACGCTTCGGCCCCGGCCGCGTCTTCGATACGTTGCTCGACGAGACATCGATCCTCGGAATCGCGCAGGGAGCGGCGCACATCGGACTGCTGCCGATGCCCGAGATCCAGTACCTGGCCTACGTGCACAACGCGCTCGACCAGATCCGCGGTGAGGCGGCAACGCTGCAGTTCTTCAGCTCCGACCAGTTCCGCAATCCCATGGTCCTGCGCCTCCCCGGGCTCGCGTACCAGAAGGGCTTCGGCGGACATTTCCACAACGACAACAGCGTCGGCGCGCTCCGTGACATTCCCGGCCTGGTGCTTGCGGTTCCGAGCCGCGGCGAGGACGCCGCGCGTATGCTGCGGGGCGTGGTCGGGATGGCGATCGAGGACGGCCGCATCGTCGTCTTCCTGGAGCCGATTGCGCTGTACCACGAGAAGGACCTGTACACCGATGGCGACGGCGGCTGGCTCACGGATTATCCCCCACCTCCGGCGGTTCTCCTGCCCGGCGACGTCGGCGTGCACGACCTCGACCACCGGGACCTGCTGATCGTGAGCTACGCGAACGGCCTGCGCCTCTCGCTGCAGGCCGCGAAGCGCCTTCGCGAGCATCACGGCGTGCGTGCGCGCGTGGTCGATCTACGCTGGCTGAGCCCGCTCCCGATCGAGGCAGTCCGCAAGCACGCCGGCGACTGCGGGGCGGTCCTGGTCGTTGACGAATGCCGGCGCACGGGGGGCGGCGTGGCGGACGCCATCGTCGCCGATCTGGCGGAAGGCGGCTTCGAAACCGGCGGGCGCAGGCTGCGGAGCGTGCGCGCGGTCGACTCTTTCGTCCCGTTGGGGACGGCCACCTCGGCGGTGCTGGTCGGCTCGGACCAGATCGTGGCGGAAGGTCTTGCCGCCGTCGGAGAGCGGGTGCGGGCGTGAGTCGGGCGGTGATCGTCTTCCCCGGACGGGGCGCCTACACCGCGGCCGCACTCGGCTCGCTCGACGCCGGGCATCGGTTCGTCCGGGAGGCGGAACAGCTCCGCGAGCAGTACGGGCTCCCCTCCCTGGTGGAGCTCGACCGGGCCGATAGGTTCGACCCGCAGGTGCACCTCCAGCCGGCGCATTCCGCGCCGCTCACCTTCCTGACCAGCCTGCTCGACGCCGAGAAGGCCGGCATGGACCACGATCCGGTGGCGGTGGTGGGCAACTCGCTCGGCTGGTACACCGCGCTGGCCGCCACGGCCGCGCTGCGCTTCTCCGACGGTTTCCGCCTGGTCCAGGAGGTCGCCAACCTCCAGCAGCAGCGGGAATCGCGCGAGGACCATGGCGGGCAGGTGATCTATCCGCTGACCGATGCGGCCTGGCGACGCAATCCCGCCCTCGAGAACGCGGTCACCACGGCCCTGGGCGCGGGAGACGGGGAGGTCTTCCGCAGCGTCGACCTCGGTGGCTACACCGTCCTGGCCGGCTCCGAGGCGGGGGTCGGACGCCTGTTGGCCACACTGCCGCCGGTTACCGTCGGTGAGCGGCGCTTCCCGCTGCGCCTGGCCCTGCAGGGGCCGGATCACGGCCCGCTCGCCGAAGAGGTGGCCACGGCCGCCGCCTCGATCCTCGTGGACCTGCGCTGGCAAGCGCCGGACGTGACGCTCATCGACGGGCGCGGGGTCCGCTTCACGCCATGGTCGACCGATCCGGCGCAGCTCGCGGCGTACACGCTCGACGAGCAGCTGACGACCGCCTACGACTTCGCGACCAGCCTGCGCGTCGCGCTGCGCGAGTACGCACCTGACGTGCTGATCCTGCCGGGGCCGGGAAACTCATTGGGCGCCATCTGCGGCCAGATCATCGTCGCCGAGGGATATCACGGGGTCCGCTCGCGCAGCGACTTCGAGGCGGTCCAGCGCAGCGCCTCGCCCCTGGTCCTCTCGATGCGCCGCTAGGGATCGGGGCCGGCCGCCGTGCCCGGGGGACCGCTTCCCGACCTCGAGCGCCTGATCCGGGTCGAGGTGCCGCTCGACCTGGTGCGCACGCTTGCCCCCCTCGCCCACGGGCAGGGAGATCCGACCACGCGATTCGCGGCAGACGGCGTGTGGCACTCGCTGCGCACGGAGAGCGGGGCGGCCACGCTGCAGCTCAGCGCCAGTGCCGGCGCCGTGCGGGCACGCGCCTGGGGAGCGGGCGCAGAGGCGGCGATTGCCAGCGTGCCGGACCTCATCGGGCTCGCCGATGACCCTGAGGCGCTGATTCCTCGCCACCCTGCCATTGCCCAGCTCGCGCGGCGGCTCACCGGCCTGCGGCTGACCCGCACCGGGCGGCCGTTTGATGCGCTTGTGACGGCCATCCTGGAGCAGAAGGTGACGGGCTTCGAGGCGCGCCTCGCCTACCGGGAGCTCGTTCGAGGTTACGGGGAGCGGGCGCCGGGACCGGCTCGGCTCTGGCTCCAGCCCGAGCCCTCCGTTCTGGCCGCCCTGCCATACCACGCGTTTCATCCGCTCGGCGTGGAGCGGCGCCGGGCCGAGCTGCTCTGCGCCACCGCGCGCCTGGCCTCACGACTGACGGCCAGCACCGCGCAGGGCGCAGGGCGCGCAGGGCGCGAACCCGGCATTGCCCGCGTCTATCGGCTCCTCCGCTCCATCCCGGGGATCGGCGACTGGACGCTGGCGGAGGTCGGCCGAGTGGCATTCGGCGATCCGGATGCCGTCAGCGTCGGCGACTACCACCTGAAAAACCGCATCGCGTGGACACTGGCCGGAGAGCGGCGCGCCACCGACGCTCGGATGCTCGAGCTGCTCGCGCCGTACGCCGGCCAACGCGGCCGCATCCAGCGCCTGGTCGAGGCATCCGGGCTCGGGCCACCGCGCCGCGGCCCCCGCCTCGGGCCGCGGAGGATCGCCGAGATCTGACCCTGCTCGGCTACGCGGATCCGGGTGTATAGTTGCTTAAGCAACTTGCTAACGCGATCGAAACCCCGAGGACCCGATGACCCAGAGCGCAACCCCACCATCCATGAACGACTTCGACCGCACGCTGATCGAGGACTTCCGCGCGCACCGTGGGCATGCCAGCAGCGGCCCGTTCGTGGGGCGTGACCTCATGCTCCTGACGACCACCGGCGCGCGAACCAACGAGGAGCGCACCACCCCGCTGGTCTACACCCGTGACGGGAATCGGTACGTGATCATCGCCTCGAAGAGCGGCGCGCCGACGCACCCGGCCTGGTACCTGAACATCCTCGCCCATCCCGAGGTGCGCATCGAGGTCGGGACGGAGGCGTTCCGCGCCCGCGCGACCGTCGCCCACGGTGCCGAACGACGGCGTCTCTACAACCACCATGCGGGGAAGAATCCGTCGTTCTGGGACTACGAGCGCCGCACCAACCGGGAGATCCCGGTCATCACCGTCGAGCGCATCGCCGACTAGCGACCGCCCGCGGCCCGGCGCCATTCAGGCAGTCCTTGCGCGCGGAGGGCGCCCGTCAACCTGCGGCGTCCGTAGAATGACGCTCTCGCCACGCCGAGTGCCTCGGCCGGGGCGAGAGCCCTGATAACTCCCCCACGCGGTCCGTGCCCTGACACGTGAGAACCTCGACCCGGTGAGATTGCCGCCGATCGCCGCCGTGCTGGCGGTGCTCGTCTTCGGGCTGCTCGGCGTACAGGGCACCCGAGGGGCAACCACCACCTTCACATCCGCCGCCGACACCCGGATCAACCGGTTGGCGCCGACAACAAACTATGCCCGCGTCTCGAGCCTGCGCGCGGACGTCAACGATTACGACAGCCTGCTGCGATTCACGGTCAGCGGGCTGGTGGGTCCCGTCCAGAGCGCCCGCCTGCGTGTCTATGTCACCGAAGCCAGCGCAGCTACCACGATGGTCTCGCTGACCGGCGGCTCCTGGACGGAGACGTCGGTCACCTGGAAGACGGCGCCGCCCAAGGGAGTGACGGCCGGCACGCTGCCGCCCGCGAAGCGCGGCGTTTGGGTCGAGGCCGATGTCTCTCGTGCGGTCGCGGGAAACGGCGCGCTGAGCTTCCGGTTGAGCATGAACAGCAGCGACGGGCTGACGATCGGCTCTCGCAGAAGCGCCAACAAACCCCAACTCGTGATCAGCACCGGACCGCCGACGGACACGACTTCGCCGCCGGCCCTCGTCACACCAGCGGCTGCCACCCCCTCGACCCCCGCGACTCCGACCGTGGCCGTGGCGCCGACACCCGTCGTCGCGGCGACGCCGAGCGTGACCCCGACCCCGTCACTCACTCCTTCGCCCACCCTCACGCCCACACCCACACCCACACCCACACCCACACCGACACCGACACCGAGCAACGTCCTCGGATCGGCCAGCCTGTCGCTCCCAATCCGCGCCGCCTTCTACTACCCGTGGTTCCGAGAAAGCTGGGACCAGGTCGGCTACCACCCGTTCACGCGCTTCACGCCGAGCCTCGGCTTTTACAGCAGCTCGGATGCATCGGTCGTCCAGTCCCATGTTGCCGCGATGCAGGATGCGGGCATCCAGGCCGGCATCGCCTCATGGTGGGGGCAAGGCAGCCAGACCGACCTCCGGGTGGCGGCCCTGCTGGCCAACGCCGGCACGTTTCGCTGGACGCTGTACCACGAGGCGGAGGGGACCGGCGACCCGACCGTCGCCCAAATCCAGTCCGATCTGGCGTACATCCTGAGCAGGTATGCGGCGAATCCCGCCTACCTGCACGTGGGCGGCAAGCCGGTCATCTTCGTGTACGGCAATGGCAGCGAGTCGTGCGCGACGATGGACCGATGGGCGACGGCCAACGCCGACCGTTTCTATCTGATGATGAAGGAGTTTGCCGGGTGGCGGACCTGCGCCAGCCAGCCTGACTCCTGGCACCAGTACGGCCCGGCGGTCGCCGTCCAGCGAGTCGACAGCTACAGCTTCAATATCAGCCCGGGCTTCTGGCGGGTTGACGAGCCGGCGCCGCGCCTGGCGCGGGATCTCGGCCGCTGGCAGCGGAACGTGGCCGACATGGTGGCGTCTCGCGATCCGTGGCAGCTGATCACCAGCTTCAATGAGTTCGGTGAGGGAACGGTGGTCGAAGCGGCGCAGGAGTTCGGAACCGCCTATCTCGACGTGCTGGCGGGACGGCCGATCACGGCCACACCGTCGCCGACTCCGACCGACACGCCGACGCTGACCCCCTGACCGCATCTCGCCCCCAGGGGCGTGGCACCGGCCCGGAGAGGGCAAGACCAAGTCGGCTGGACCTTCGTACCGTCGCCTTCGCCGCTCCCCCGCTTCAGACTGCAGGGCGTGAACAGCGTTGCGCGGGCCGAGACGACCGGCGATCTCGCCCGTGTCGTCGGGGCTTCGGACGTCCTGGTCTTTGCACGCGGCGAGGACACGTGGCGGCTGCTCGGCGGCCTCGGACGCGGTGGCAGCTGGGCCGGTGTCGTCGAGGTCCGCCTGGACGATGAACCGGTCCTGAAGCGTGCGTGGGGCAGCGGGCTGCCCGTGCGCAGCCGCGGCGAGTTGGCCCGCATCGCCGGCCCGTACTGGAGCACGCACGCGGCGGTGGTGCCGGTTGGCGACGACTACCTGGTGGTAATGGGCGGCGCTGCGGACCGCGAGGTGAGCGACGCCATCCTGGTGCATGCCGCGGCTCAGGCGGTGGCGGTGACTACCGATGTCGGTCCGGCAAAGCTGCTCGCGGACGAGCTGGAGCTGGTGCACGCAGTCCGGCAGCTGATGGAGTACCGGCCCGAGACGGGACGCGACACCGCTCGGCACATCGCCGCGAGTGCGGCGCGATCGCTGTCCTGCGAGATCGCGGTCACGGAGCTGCGGCGGGAAGGCGAGTGGCTGCGCGTGCGGGTCGACCGCGATGCGGACCCCGGAGCGACGTGGGAGGACTTCGCACCGGGCCAGGCACCGTCGCCGATGTCGCGGCTGCTCGTCGAACAGGAAGCGTATCGGCAGCCCGGTGCTGAATCGGATGAGATCATCGCGCGCCTCTCGCTGCCGCTCGGCAGCCAGGGTGAGCTCGGGGTGCTGACCCTGGCCCACACTTCTCGACAGCCGCGCGGCTTCACGATGCTGTGCCAGCGCATCGGGAGAGCACTGGCAGAAGCCTCCTCGCTGGTCATCGAACAGGCCCTCGTGCGCGAGGCGCTGAACACCGAGCGCGCGGAGCTGATGCGGCTGGCGAAGACCGATGGGCTGACCGGCATCGGTAATCGGCTCGCGTGGGACGAAGCGATCGCCTCCGAGTCGGCGCGTATCGCTCGCGTCCCCCGTCCGGCGGCCGTCCTGAGCGCAGACCTCGACGAGCTCAAGGAGATCAATGATCGGTACGGCCACGCCGCGGGTGACGTGCTGATCCGTGGCGCGGCCAGCATGCTCGCCGGCGTGGCACGCGACAGCGATCTCGTTTGTCGCGTGGGCGGCGACGAGTTCCTGGTGCTGCTCACCGACACCGGGCGCCTGGGCGCCCGGTGCTTCACCGCCCGCCTGCGCCGCGCGATGTCGGCATGGCGAGTGACGGAGCATGCGCTGACGCTCCGGCTCTCGCTGGGATCGGCCGTCGTTCCGGACGACGGCGACCTCGTCACGGCGGTGGCCGCTGCCGACCGTCGGATGTACGCCAACAAGCGAAGGCGGCGCTCGCGGCAGCGCTCGACGGTCCACCGCCCCCGATCCGAAAGTGCGCGTCGCGCAGCAGGGCCATCGCGGGGCGCGGCACCCTCTGAACGACGGGCCGAGACCTTGACACGCGGTCGGCGCGCTGTATTATGCCGCTAGGTTATTTAACCGTACGGCGAAACGCAGCATGGAAGCCGATCCACTGAGCGCGACATTCTCAGCCCTCGCCGATCCCACACGGCGGGCGATCCTCGCCCGGCTGGCTGTTGGTGAGGCGACGGTCACCGAGCTCGCCACGCCATTCGAGATGAGCCTGCCCGGGATTTCGAAGCACCTCAAGGTGCTGCAGCGGGCTGGGCTGATCGAACAGGGTCGGAAGGCGCAATGGCGGCCCTGCCGTCTCCAGCCCGGACCGCTTCGGGACGTCGCCGACTGGGTCAGCCAGTACCGCCGACATTGGGAGGAGAGCTTCGAACGGCTCGACGCATACCTCCGCGATCTGCAGGACACGCCAGCGCAAGGGAGAGGACGATGACCGGGACCCGAATCGACCGAGGCAGCACCGAGTCGACCACCATCTACTCGGAGGGCGGCGACCTCGTGTTCGAGCGCACCTTTGACGCGTCGCGCGAGCAGGTCTGGAAGGCCTTCACCGATCCGGAGCTCATCCCCCGCTGGTGGGGTCCGCATGGGACCACCACCACCGTGGCCGAGATGGACGTCCGGCCCGGCGGCAAATGGCGGTACGTCAGCAGTGCCCCGGACCGCGGTGACGTGGTGTTCTACGGGGAGTACCTGGAGGTCACGCCTCCGGGGGGATTCCGGTGGACCTTCATGTTCGACGTCGAAGGCGCCGGTACGCAGGGTGGCCCGGAGACGTTCGTCTTCGAAGAGCTGGACGGCCGAACCAAGGTCACCTCCATCGGGCACATGGGATCGCCCGAGGCGATCGAGGGCGCGCTGGCCATGGGGATGGTCGGTGGCGCGATCGAGACCTGGGATCGGCTGGCAGCCCTCCTGGGCGAGGGCTGAACCGGCCTGCTCGTGAAGTGCCCAGAGCTGCGCCTCGAACGCCAGGTGATGGATGGCGCTTCAGCCAGTCACGAACGCGCAAGCACGATGTCGATGCCGGCCAGCACGGCATCGACCTTCGCTCCCGAGAGCTTGCCGACCCGCTCCGTCATCACGGCCTTGTCGAGGGTAACGACCTGGGACACGTTCGCGACCGAGTCGCGACGCAGGCGCGTCATGCGGGCCGACAGCAGCTCATTGCCCGGTGCGTCGGCCCAGCGTAGGTTGGTCGTCAGCGGGACGCAGACGACAGAGCGGAGCGCGCTGCGGTTGAAGGCATCACCCTGGACGACCACGACCGGCCGTCGAAAGCCGGGTTCCGATCCGGATGGCTCGGCGAGATCCGCCCACCAGATCTCGCCCTGCGAGATCACCACTCGATCGTCGCCAGGACGCGCCGCGCGGCAACATTGCTGAATCGGTACTCGACAGCGGATTCGCCGAGCTGCTCGACGGCCTGGTCGAGCGCCTCGGTGACGCCGTCCGGAGCGTGCCGCGCAAGATATTCGCGGAGGGCGGTGCTGTACACCTCGCTGCGGGGACGCCCCGAGCGGCGCACCAGTCGTTCAACCTCGGTGAACAGCGCATCGGGGACGGAGATTGCAGTCTTCATACCAAGAGTATAACCGGAGGTCGCCTCGCACCCGGTAGCGGTCGCGGATGCTTAGCTGCGCGCCGATCCGCGGATCTTTGTGCCGAAGAGGTCGAACGCCTCGTTCGTGGCTCGGTGCTCCCACTCCTCCCGGTCGAGCGCGTACTCGACGTCGCCGTGCTCGCCCTCGATGCGATGCGGCCACGGCTGGCGAAAGGTCCGCACGTATCGGAGACCCGCCTTCTCCATCACCCTCCGCGATGCCACGTGAACCGCCATCGTCTCGGCGACCACGCGCCGGACGCCCAGCTCGAGGAATCCCTTGCGGATGAGCGCCCGGGAGCCCTCGGTCGCATACCCCTTGCCCCACGCCCCGGCGCGGAGCCGATAGCCCAGCTCGGGCTCGTCTTCCGGGGCACTCTCGGCCGGACGGAAGTGGAACCAGCCGAGGAAGTCGCCGGTCGACTTCTCGATCGCGGCCCAGAACCCGTACCCGGGATACCGCT
>QHBO01000006.1 GCA_003243965.1 Chloroflexota bacterium | reverse complement strand
TAGTCTCGGCTGGGGTGGGTAGGGGGTGTCGCCGGCGTGGGCCAGGTCGGTGGCGGTCACGAACTGGGCAAAGACCGAAACCAGGAAGATGCCGAGGACCGACACCGTCGCGCCAACCACGAAGCGCGGCGTGACCGCCCGGGCGCTGTAGGCGGTCTCACCCGTCGAGCCGAGGATCACCCCGCCCAGGGTCAGGAGCGGGATGGTGATCATCAGGATCTTGCCGTACAGGGTCTCGATGACCTCATCGGCCATCGGGTCGATCGGGGTCAGGTAGCGGCCACGAAGGCTGTCGAGACCGGCCCGGCTGGCATCCGACAGGCGGCTCGACCACCAGATCGTGAGGTCGCGGACCGGGTCGCCGATGATCGGGATGTCGCCACGCGGTGGGCCGTTCGGCGCGATCGCTATCGGTGCCGCAGCCGCCGGCGCCGGTGAGCACCCGCGCCCGGCCGATGAGCGTCCAGCCGACTCCGGCCTGTCGCTGAATTCCAGCTCTCGATGTTACGATCCGGCGACGATGCGCCGTCCTAGACTCCTCCGACTCCCGATCGGGCTCTAGCCGAAAAGCGTCGGCACCGCTGACACGGCTAGAGCCGCTGGCCACGATCGCCCCAGACTCGAGGAGCTCTCCCGATGCCCGCGCCCGCGTCCGACTCTTCCCGCGCATCCCGATCGGCCGACTTCGGCCAGTGGTACCTCGACGTCGTCCGCGACGCCAAGCTCGCGTCCTATGCGCCGGTCCGGGGCTGCATCGTGGTTCGCCCGTATGGCTTTGCGCTGTGGGAGCACGTGCGCGACGCGCTCGATCGGCGGATCAAGGAGACGGGCCACGAGAATATCTACTTGCCGCTGCTCGTACCCGAGAGCCTCCTGGAGACCGAGGCGGAGCACGTCGAAGGGTTCAGCCCGCAGGTCGCCTGGGTCACCCACGGGGGCGCCGACGAGCTCGCCGAGCGCCTCGCGATCCGACCCACCTCGGAGGCAATGGTCGGCGCCGTCTACCGCGACCTGATTCAGAGCTATCGCGATCTGCCCGTGCTCGTGAACCAGTGGGAGAACGTGGTCCGCTGGGAGCTCCGCACCCGGCCGTTCCTGCGCACGGCCGAGTTTCTGTGGCAGGAGGGTCACACGTTTCATGCCAGCGCGGCCGAGGCCCGCGAGGAAGCGGAGCGGATGCTCGGCGTGTACCGCGAGATCTGGCACGACTGGCTGGCGATCCCGACGATCATGGGCCGCAAGAGCGAAGCCGAGAAGTTCCCGGGCGCCGAGGTGACGCTGACCGGCGAGGCGCTGATGGGCGATCGGCGCGCGCTGCAGATGGGGACCAGCCACGACCTCGGCTCCAATTTCGCCCGGGCGTTCGACATCCGCTTTCTCGATCGCGACAACGAGCGGCGGCACCCGTTCGGGACGTCGTGGGGTTTCTCGTGGCGGACGATCGGCGCGGTGATCATGGTCCACGGCGATGAACGCGGCCTCGTCGTGCCACCACGGATTGCGCCGATCCACGTCGTGGTCGTGCCGATCTGGCGAACGGTGGAAGAGCGGGCGGCCGTGGAAGGTGCGATCGCCTCCATGGAGGCCGCGCTGCGGGCACAGGCCGTCTTCGGCGACCAACGCATCAGCGTGCGGGTCGATCGGCGCGACGACCTGACGCCCGGCTACAAGTTCAACGATTGGGAGCTGCGCGGCGTCCCGATCCGGCTCGAGGTCGGGCCACGGGATGTCGCGGCGGGCACGATCGTGGTGGCCGAGCGGTTGCCGGCGACGGACGGCACGAGCGCGAAGCAGTCGGTCTCGGTCGATCACCTTCCGGGCGATGTCGCGGCGAGGCTCGAACGGCTTCAGACGCGCCTGCTGGAGCGGGCGATCACGTTCCAGCGCGCCAACACGCACCGGGTCTCGCGCTGGGAAGAGCTCGTCGCCGTGAACGCCGCGCAGGGCGGCTTCCTCGTTACCGGCTGGTGCGGTTCGGCCGCCTGCGAACGCGAGGTCCAGGCCGCAACCGGCGCGACGCTGCGCGTTCTCCCCTTCGAGGGTGAGCTCGAGGACCTGGAACCCCCGACCGCCTGTGCCCGCTGTGGCGCGCCGGCTTCGGAGACGGCGGTGTTCGCTCGCGCATACTGACCAGCGATGAGGATGCGAGCGGTCTCGAACGACGAGGACGGTGTCGCGGTCGAACTCGCCGCCCGCTGGCTTGGTCCAGGACAGAGAGTCCGGCCGCAGGGATGCTTGAGAGCAGGGCGGAAGCTGCTCTAGTCCGGCAGACTTCCGCCATGGGACCCGATAGCCCCTCGCCAGCGCCGCTGGGCGACGCCCCGATCCTCGAATTCGATCCGACGCGGGAAGCGATCATCGACGGCCAACTCCCTCCGGCTGATTCAGGTCGGAGCCGCGCTACGCTACGAACCCGCCCTGTCTGTCACCTGTTGCGGCGCTCATCCTGCAGCAGGCAGGGCCTTGACCATCTGAGCCCGGTAGTGCGGCCATCACATGAATCTGCCGGGCAAGGCTGCTTCACGAAACGTAGAGGGAGAGACTTCGAACGATGTCGACTGCACCGATCATCCTGGTCCCGGGATTCTGGCTGGGCGCATGGGCCTGGGACGAGGTGGCTGAAGACCTCCGCGCGGACGGCCACGACGTCACTGCCATCACGCTCCCCGGCCTCGACTCCGCCGACGCCGACCGCTCCTCGATCACGTACGAGGATCACGTCAACGCCATCGCCGACGCGGTGAATGCGGCGCCGTCCCCGGTTGTCCTCGCTGTCCACAGCGCGACGGGGTTTTCCGGGTACGCCGCCAGCGATCGGGTTCCCGAGCGGATCGCCGCCATGGTGTACGTCGACACGGCGCCGGGCATCGCGCCGCTGGATCCCGGCTTCGACGGTGTCGAGAAGCCGATGGTCTGGAAGGAGATCGAGCAGGAGGAGAACCTCGACGGGCTGAGCGAGGAGCAGAAGGAGACGTTCCGGCAGCGAGCGGTGCCGGTGCCGGGCGGCGTCGTCCGGGGGAGCGTGGAGCTTACCAACGACGCGCGGCGCGACATCCCAAGCACGCTGATCTGCACAGGCTTCACCGCGGCGCAATACCAGACCTACGCCAGGGACCATCCCGACTGGACGTTCCTCGCCGGAATCCCCGAGCTTCGCAACGCCAGCTGGATCGATCTGCCGACCAGCCACTGGCCGATGTGGTCGCGCCCGCATGAGCTCGCCAAGATCATCGGCGATGTCGCGAAGGCGCACCCCGGAGGCGCTCGCTGACATCCGGCCGATGCACCCCATGAGGTCGCCTTCGAGGGCGAGTGGACCGGGATGATCCGGCCCAGCGGTCGCTACCTTATCGAGCCGGCGGCCGACGGCTCGAGGGTCACTCTGAACCCCCATCCCGACGCGAGGGGCATCGGAAAGGGAGCTTCCGTCAAGAAGTGTGGAAACTCCCTTCGCGCGGAAGCTCAAGGCACAACGGCGCAGGGCTCAGTCGCCGAGGAGCAACTGCCGGTACTTGTAGCGGCAGGTTCAGCTGCGGCGCTTCGTCATAAGCAAGCGCCAGGCGACGAGGCTCGCGAGCGCCGATAGCCCAAACCAGACCGCATATCCCGCGGACACCAGAACGCGCTCCTTCAAGGAGTCATCGACGAACGGTCCGATGAGTGGTCGAGCAACGTCGAAGGCCGCGAACATGACCTGCAGGCTCACGAAGAGCCCAACCAAGCTGACCACGACCCAGAGTACATAGCGCGCCATGCCTGGGAGTCGCCGGGCTTCGTTGCGAGCTGGGCTGTTGTTAACCATCCCGAGTGCCCAAGCCCTCCCGACGACGCTTTCAACGTCCCGGCTGGTGTCGTGCAATTTTCCCTGCGCGACGTGCCGATCTGGAACCTCGGAGAAGGACTGCCGCCAGCGCGATGCCTCCCGCAGCGACGAGAAGCACCAACACGAGGGCCGTCATTCCGTCTAAGCCCGAACCGCCTGGGGGTGCTCCGGTAGAAGCGTTCCAATGACCGTCGCTATTGAGATCAGTAGGTAGCGGCACGAGCGTAGGAGCCTGACTAGGCAGAGGGACGCATTCCGGCGCATCCTCACGATCTGGGGGAAGGCCCGTAGTCGCGTTGCGCTCGCCTTGCGGGATTAGCTCGGCGATGCAGACGGCGGGATCGGCGTGCAGCAGGTCGCGCACGAGGCTCGCGTCCATGCGGTCCTCGATATGGAAGACGTACCACCCCTCTCCAGCCGGATAGTCGAGGCCGATGTAATCGGCCAGGCTCAGGAAGTGGCGGCCCTCGAACGCCTCAAGGTCGGTCTCTGTCGGTGCCGTCCGGAACTGCAGGATGATGCGGTCCGGGGCGTAGGCGGCACTGGGCTGGGGCGTCTCAGCTGCCACTGGAGCTGGACGCCCCGCCAGCGATAGGATGATCGCGAAAGCGGCGATCAGCGCACGACTACTGGATCGCGCCCTGAGCATCTAGCCTCCCGCAGCCCATGTACAGGTTGATGCCGCCACAGATCGTCGTGGTGTAGCTGTAGCCACCGACTTTGTCGGCGCTGTTGCCGAGCCGGTCGTTCATCTGCTGCGAGGTGAGGTTTGGGTAGCGGGCTTCCATGAGGCCCAATACCCCGGTGACCATCGGTGCCGAATACGACGTTCCATCCGGCCCCGGGGAGCAGTCGTAACCGCCGTCCTTGCGGGTCGTGCACATATCAACGCCGGGTGCCACGAGGTTGATGTGCAGGTCCGGATTCGGGATTGTGTCGCCATAGTTCGAGAATGACGCCCTCGTGTCGCTCTGTGTTGATGCGCCAACCGTGATGACAGTGGTGAACGACGCCGGGTACCGGCCTCGAATGCTGGCGTTGTTGTTGCCCGAGGAGGCGACGACCGGGCGGTTCGAGTTCCAGGCATACGCAGTGGCCTGACGCAATACCTCGATCTCGGCGGCGGTGATCCCGCTGTACGTAGTGCTCACGTTGATCGCGGTAGCACCCCGCTGGACGGCGTACTCAATCCCGGCTGCGGTGCGATCGGCATCCGGGACGGCGTCGCCGTCCTTGGCGACGAGGATCGGGGCGTTGTAGTTGATGCCTGCGATCCCGATCGAGCCGTTGATCGGACCGGTGAAGGCCGCCATGATCCCAGCCACGGTCGTCCCGTGTCCGTCGATGTCGTTGACGTCTGAGCCACCGTTGATGAAGTTCTTTCCGGCGATGACTCCCAGGTCGGGGTGATCCGGCGTTTGGCGAACACCAGAGTCGACAAGCGCAATGAACGAGGTCGCTCCTCCACCCGCCAGATCCCACGCCGCGTTCATCTTCACCTTGGGCAAGTACCACTGGTTCGGGTACTTGGCGTCAGGCGGTGTGTAGTCCCTCTCGCCTCGCGGAATCTTCGCAACCAGGACCAGGTCGCTCAGCCCGCTCAGCTGCTGGACCTTCTCGTCCGGCGACATACCGTCCGTGATCTGGAACCGAAAGAAGTGGCTCACCGGCGTGAAGAAGACCTCTTCAAGGCCCCACACCGCCCCGAAAGCAGCACGGACTTCTTCAGGAGGAAAGTCGACTGCGAACTTGACGAGCACGGCGTCGGGAACGTAGCCGTTCGGTGGTGGGCCATCGGGAGGCGGCACTGTGCCGTCGCCTCCGACGGCTCCAAAGACCGGACTGGCGACCAACATTGAGCTGATGATGGCGATGCACGCTGCGAGACTTCTCACGGTGAAGCCTCCTTCACTCCTCCGGGGAGTGTGTAACTTTGCCGCGCTTCGGTCGGAAAGCCGGCCCGTAGAAGGCTTGCTCGATTTCATGCACATTCTGGACGTCGCCGGCACTCGCGCGGTTGCGCGGTCAAGCGTGGGTGGGGTTGTGTACCGCGTCGCCGCGGTTCGGGCGGATTGGAGTTGCCCCGGTTCGGTGG
>QHBO01000005.1 GCA_003243965.1 Chloroflexota bacterium | reverse complement strand
GGCGCCGCCACTCTGAGCGCCGCAAGTCCCGTCCGCGAGGGTCAGGCCGAACTCGAGAAGCAGCCCCCAGGCATCAGCGTGGCTTCGCGTGTTGCCGCGCCACGTCACCATCTTGCCAGCGTGTCGGGGTCCGGAGCTCGGTGACCACTGGCACGGCAGCCGCCAGATCATTCCGCGACCCTCTACTCGTCGCTGCTGGGGCGCTCCTCGTGCGCCTGCCAGGCGCGGGCCCGCGCGACAATCACTCGGATGAGGGGCCGCCCCTCGAGGTTTTGGCGAGCGTACTGCGGGTACTTGGAGCGCAGGGCGGCGACGGCAGCGGCGTGCTCGTGATGGGGACCGGCGTCCGGTTCGAGCAGAGCGGCCGTGCCGTCGAGGCGCACCCAGGCAAGTTGCTGCCAATCCTCGTCCCAGCGGTCTACCAGCAGCGTGACGTCCGGCCGCACCAGAAGGTCGCGGACGCGGGCCAGCTGGTGCGGGTTGCCGACCCGCTTCGGCTTCTCGTCGAGTGGCGTGTAGAGGATCGGTCCGGCGCGCGCATCGTCGTCGGGGGCCAGCGCGAAGCAGACGGGCACCAAGCGAGGTCGGCCGTCGGGGGCCACGGTCGCGAGGATCGCGCGGCGGGCACCCGCCAGGAACGCTCGGGCGGCCGGCGTCAGGACCCTCCCCGGATTCACGGCCACATCATGACGTCCCAACCTTTCAACACTGTTGCCATCGTGTCGGGATGCGGGCCGCAGCCGATCCGAGGGTAGGTTGGTGACGCGTGGGCAATATCCTTCAGGCAAGTACGCAATCTGGTGCACTATCGGTGACCAGGCGGAGAAGGCCCAGGGGGGACCCTGACCGCGAAATCGCCCTGCGGCCTATCGACTACCTCGCGAGATCGAGGTCGCCGAAGTACACCGCGGTTGTCTCGACACCGGAAGGGTACCAGCCTGTCAGTGCCTCGACAGCCGCCGTGCCAGAACTCTTCGCCAAGGCGTAGAGGCGCTTCGTCCAGTCCGGTCCCCGTTGCGTCAGTACCGGCGCAATCTGCTCAAATTAGCGCTCAATGCCCGTGGGGTGACCCCTCCAGGATGCCCACCGGCTAGCCGGCGTTGAGTGGCGACTGCACGATCTTGAGAACGCACGACCACGAATGTGGCGCTTCCTCTCGGGAACACTCGCCGCCCGCCTCGAGAACGACACGGTCGAGGAGATCCCGGCCCCGCCGGCGGACGGTCAGGCGGCGTCGACCATCGGCTTCACCTCGCCGATTGAGCGCTCGAGGGTCTCCTCGTCGTAGGGCGCGGCCATCTCGGCGATGAACGTGCCGAAGCCAATGTCACGCCGCGCGCGCATCTCCCCGGCCACCTGCTCCGGCGTCCCGACCCAGAACGTGTCGTCGTCGATCACGTTGGCCACGGGCGTCCGGTTGTGCTCCATCTGCGCCCCCCAGACGCGCCGCGCCTCGGCCTCGGTGTCGCGGAGGATCGGCTTGCAGCCGGCCGTGAACTCGATCTCGCCGGGATCCCGGCCGACCTCATCGCAGTGGCGGCGCAGCACCTCGACCTTGTGTCGGAGAACGTCGACCTCGCCCATGGCGTTCCAGAGATCGGCGTACCGCGCCACCGTGCGCAGCGTCTTGCGCTCACCCGACCCGCCGATCATGATCGGCAGATGCTCCTGAAGGGGGAGGGGCAGGAGCCTCAGGTCGTCGAAGCGGTAGTGGCCCTCCCGACTGACCGACTCACCGCGTAGCAGCGCCCGGATCGCCCGCGCCGACTCGATCGAGCCAATCGAGTCGCTCGCCTGCGCTCCGGCCGAAGTCGATGCCGTGCGCTTGGTGCTCTAGCTCGAACCAGGCGCCGCCGAGGCCAAGGATGGCGCGGCCTCCGCTGAGGTGGTCGAGGGTGGTCGCGAGCCGTGCCACGAGGCCGGGGTTGCGGAACGTGTTGGCGCCGACGAGAAGACCGAGTCTCGTTCGCGCCGTCGTTTTCGCCCACGCCGCGAGCGTCATCCAGCCCTCGAAGATGGGCTGGTAGGGGTTGCCGAAGATCGCGTAGAGGTGGTCCCACGTCCAGAGGTGGTCGTAGCCGAGCCGGTCGACGGTCCGTGCGCCTGCCTCGAAGGACGGCCAGTCGGTCGCCTGGCTCCACAGGAGGACGCCGAGCCGAACGTCGCTCATCGGGACGCGGGGGTAGCCGTGGGCGGGGTGGCAGGGACATTCCATGTCGGGCACGTCGCGTTTCTCCGGCGACGGCGACCGGGATCCGGCCGAGGAATGGAGCGTCAGCCGGCTTCTTCGAGACTCCGAGAAGTTTGGGCTGGGCGCGGCGACCGTCAAGCCCGGTTGCCGACGAGGTTGGCCGGGCAGCCCGTGGCTCCACCCTCGGGTCGAGCATCGTGGGAAGGCTCGCGCTCGATAGAGCTGACACGACCCTCCTGCCGCGGTCGGGTGTCTATGGGTCGACCCGGTCGCCAACCACGCCGACGAGGGGATGCGCCTCGCGAGGTCACCGAGAGCTAGTCGAGCGGCAGACGCCGCCACCCGCCGTTTGCGGCCGCATGGAGCTGCTCACGATTCGACTGTGGCTCCCGCCAAGCGGCCTGGTCTTGGGATCGGCTCTCGTTTCTGCGATGGCTCGGGCATCGGCGCATGCGCATACACCCCCATGTAATAGCCTGCGCGCATGGAGGCACACTACCGGCGGTCCCTCGGACGGGCAAAACCGGGAAGTTGATGAGGTCCTGCCCAGCATGATCGGCAACCCGTCCGAGGGCGGAGTCTATGAACGCACCGGGGAGAGGGAAGATGAGCGCCCGGTGTATCGCTGGCGGGACCTGAGCGGCGGCCAAGCGGAGGCCCTTGCGAGAGGCCCCGTCCTTGATGACCGAGGCTAGCCTGATAGCTGACCCAGGGCAGCTCAGGTCGACGCTGGGGGGAGCGGGGACAGCCCCGAGCTGGTCCATCGTGGTAGCCGGGCTCGGTGTGCTATTGCTGGCGATCGTCATCGCCCTCGGCTGCCACGACCGCCGGCACTGAGCCTCAACCGGCCGTCGCGGCTGCCAGTGCAGCGGGGAGGAGGCTCGGGAGGATGCGCCGGTTCCGGAGGACCGGGAGGTTCCGGTGGTTCCGGCAGTTGGCGCGGACTCTGCTCGGCCGTGATAGTTGTCCGCTGGCTCACGCATCGGTCTGGACGTTCGGGTTCTCGCGAGGCAGATCCAGTGGCTCCTCTTCGATACCCGGCGCGCGGTAGTCCGGCTCATTCGTCTCAGGGAACTCCGGTGGCGGTAGATCGGGAGTCGGCCCGTCCGGCGGGATCTCAGGTGCTCTTGACTCGGGGACCTCTGGCTCTGGGGGTTGCTGCGGCATCGTCATCGTGGACCTCCTGCTCTGGGTGCGCCGCCTGTGCCGATCGTCAGCCGCGGAGCCACTACTTCGAGGCCAATCTGCCCGCCCAGTTCAACGAATACGTCTGGTCGACCAAGCGCGGCCGTCACACCGCTCGCCGGCTCCGAACCGCATGGAGTCGGCCTGTCCGATCCCCGTCGCGTCAGTCGGTCTTGGGCATGGCGCTCAGTGCTCATGCTCATGCTGGGCCATCTTCTCGATGTTGTTGACGGCCTCATCGGTCGACTGATCGTTCGCCGCCGCCGCCGCCTCGATCTGCGACCAAGTGATGTTCCGCTCCTCTCCGTGCTTGTCCTCGGGGATCCCGCAACCGCAATTTGCGCACATAGGAAAGGTCCTCCTTATGCCGTTTCTTTGCTCCGTTGTCAGTCAGTAGGTGCACCCGACGTGCCAGCAGACCTCGGCCAGACCGACCGGGCAGCCCTGCCCGGCGTTCCGCTCGCCGGAGTGTGCTCGATTGCGTGAAGGGCCGGGGCCTTATGGCGGCAGATGCGCGCCGAGAACCACCGGCGGCGATCCGCCGCCGCGCTCATTCGCCGCTCGGCGCGCCGTGCGCCATCCAGCTGATCTGCCGTCTCGAGGGCGAGCCGAGTTGCTGTAGAGGGCGGGGAGCCGTCTAGCTTCTCCACCGCCCTGCGGCGTCGCGCATCACATCCGCGCCCGGCTCCTCGCATCTAACGCTCGTCACGTAGCACCTCGAGGGAG
>QHBO01000004.1 GCA_003243965.1 Chloroflexota bacterium | reverse complement strand
AACCGTCCTGGTCGCGAACCTTGGCTACCCCCTGGTCGGGGATGATCACCGCGGTGACGATCGAGCGGACCAGCTCATCCTCGCCGATCGCGCGCAGGGTGGCCACGCAGTCGGTGGGGCGGTTGAAGGTCGGCATGCCGATGGTCACCGCGGCGCGTCCCGGCGCCTCGGTCGGTGCGTGCCACCCGCCGGAGTGCACGATCAGCTCCGAGTCCTCGGTGCTGAGGTCGAACCAGTACCAGCCACCGTCCTCGAACGGCGTCAGGTCCAGTTCGATGTCTATCTGACGCCCCGCAGCGCCTTCTACCAGTTCACCGTGCACGTGGATCGCCGTGGCGTCGGCTTTGGACCGGTAGACGTCGACGCGTCCGGCGCCCTCGACGTCAAGGCGCAGCCGCACCGTGCGCAGCGCGGTCCAGCGCCGCCAGTAGCTGGCCGGGAAGGCGTTGAAGTACGCCGCGAAGGACACCTCGGTCTGCTCGGGCACCGCCACGCTGGTGCGGGACAGCGCGCGCACCCGCCGAGCGTTCGGGTTGGCCAGCGTGACCTCGATGTCGACGTCACGCGGATCGTGCTTGCCGGTGACGCCGGCCGGCGGCCACACCCGCCGGGCAGTGGCCGACTGCTCATCGACATACAACGCCCGGACAGCCATCGGGTCGGCCCGGCGGGGCAGGATCACGCGCTGCAGCAGCGTCGACAACGGCTCGACGGGCGCGCTGGCGAAGGATTCTTCCGGGCTCCGGACGGTGCTGGTCGGCATGGACTCCCCAGTCCTGGCGGTGTGACGGGCTCGGTGTTGGCGTCGCCAGAGGGTAGCCCCCGGCAGCGACCGGTAACGGGTCGGCTACCCCCTCCATGACGTGTCTGCAGGTCACCAACCGTCTTGCTGGCTCGTCGACGGGTCGTCCAGCGACTGGTTCTCGGTGAAATACGGGGCGATCTTGTTATCGTACATCGACAGCGCGGAGCCGATCGCCATGTGCATGTCCAGATATTTGTACGTACCGAGCCGCCCGCCGAAAAGCACATTGCGGTTTGCGGTCTCCTTGCGGGCCAGCTCGCGGTAGCGTTCCAGCTTCGCCCGGTCCTCGGCGGTGTTGATGGGATAATAGGGTTCGTCACCGCGCTGCGCGAATCGAGAGTACTCGCGGAAGATCACCGTCTTGTCGGTGCGATAATCCCGCTCGGGATGGAAGTGCCGGAACTCGTGGATCCGGGTGTAGGGCACGGCCAGGTCGGCGTAGTTCATCACCGGCGTGCCCTGGAAATCACCGGTCTCGAGCACTTCCTGTTCGAAGTCCAGGGTGCGCCAGCCCAATTCACCTTCGGCGTGGTCGAAATAGCGGTCCAGCGGCCCGGTGTAGACGACGGGCACCTCGGCGGGAACATCACTGTGTACGTCGAACCAATCGGTGTCCAGGCGGACGTCGATATTCGGGTGCTGCGCCATCCTGTTGAGCCACGCGGTGTACCCGTCGACCGGCAGACCCTCGTAGGTGTCGTTGAAGAACCGGTTGTTGAACGTATAGCGCACCGGCAGCCGGGAGATGATGCCCGGTGGTAACTCAGTGGGATCGGTCTGCCACTGCTTGGCTGTGTAACCCCGCACGAACGCTTCATAAAGCGGTCGGCCGATCAGCGAGATCGCCTTTTCCTCCAGGTTGGTGGGATCCTTGCCGTGAATCTCGGCTGCCTGCTCGGCGACCAGCGCTCGCGCCTGATCCGGGGTCAGGTGCTTGCCGAAGTACTCGCAGATCGT
>QHBO01000003.1 GCA_003243965.1 Chloroflexota bacterium | reverse complement strand
CTGCTCGACGTACCACTTCGTCGCCTGCTCGCTGCCCACCGGCAGGTAGCTGACGACCATGTCGACCTCCCGCTCGCGCAGGATACCGACGATGTCGGCGGTCGGCCCCGGAGCTTTGACGATCACTTCGGAGAGGTACTTGCCGAGCCCGTCATGCGTCATCCCTCGCTCGACGGTCACGCCGGTGGAAGGCACATCCGCGAACTTGAACGTGTTGTTCTGTCCCGAGAAGATGGCCTCGGAGAGGTCCTTGCCGACCTTCTCGGCGTCGACGTCGAAGGCGGCCACGAACTCGATGTCGCGGATGTGGTAGCCGCCCAGATTGACGTGCATCAGGCCCGGAATCGGCTTGTCTTCGGCGGCATCCTGGTAGTAGTGCCGCCCCTGGACGAGGCTGCTCGCGCAGTTCCCGACGCCGACGATCGCGACGCGGATCCTCCGGTCTGGCGGGCGGTGCCCGTTCGATTCGGCGGTGGGCTTGGTGCTAGCCACGGATCGACGTCTCCTTGTTCGGGTTCGGGTTCGGGTTCGGGTTCGGGTTCGGGTCGCGTGGGGCGGCCGCGCTCAGCTCCGGCCGTGCCTGAGACTGGCGCCACACATGCCAGATGCGCTGCACGACGGTGGCCGCGGTGAGCGCCGCGACGATGCTGATCGCGCCCATCAGGCCGATCTGAACGCCAAGCCCCGCAAGCGCCAGGCCGGCGATGATCAGCACCAGACGCTCGGTTCGCGGGGCGATGCCGACGCTGGCATTCAGCCCGATGCCTTCGGCGCGCGCGCGGGAGTAGCTGACCATGAATGAGCCGGTCAGCGCCAGAAAGGTGACGAGCACCGGGACCGTCGGCTGCGCGCTGGTCCGAAGGTAGAAGCCGGCGATCGCCGCATACAGCACGGCCTCACCGATGCGGTCCAAGGTGCTGTCGAGGAAGCTGCCGAACGCGGTGCCCCCGCCGCTGGCCCGCGCCAGGGCGCCGTCGACCGCATCCAGCAATGAGCCCGCGGTGAGGATGATGGCGCCCACCAGCAGGCCACCGCTGGCCACGATTCCCGAAGCGAGCAGCACGATCAGCAGGCCGATGACGGTGACCGTGTTCGGCGTCAGGTGGAGCCGCTGCGCGCCGCGCACCGCCGGTCGCAGAAGTGCACGAACGCCATCCTTGACGCGGGCGGGTAGGAGGGCTGCGCCGCGGCCCAGGTCGCGCTGCCGCGGAGAGCTAGCCGACATCGGGGACCTCGCTTCCGGCGGGCCGCTGCGCCGCCAGGCCGCTCGTCCCGGAGATGAGACGCGCCTCCGCCTCGTGGAGCTCCTCAAACGCCGCGGTCCGCAGCCGGCAGATGGTCTGGCGTCCCTGCCGCGTGGTGTCGATCAGGCCCGCCAGCCGCAGGATTCGCAGATGCCAGCTGATCAGCGGCTGGGAGAGCGCGACCCCGACCGAGAGGTCGTTGACGGTCAGTGGCCCTCGCTCGGCGAGCAGGCCGATGACGCGCAGCCGGGTGGAGTCGCCAAGGGCGCGATACAGGACGCGCAGTCGGCGCAGCTCAGATTCGGCTGGATCCAGGGTGGGGTACATCGGTGAGCCGTTCTTTATCAAATGGCGATTGATATAAGCGGGCGCTTATGATATTTCGGCGTTCGGGAGTCGTCAAGGTGCGTGTTAGACTCGCCGCCGTTTTCGCCGGACGCATGGAGGAGGTCTCCTGGAGTGAGCAGCTCCACGCCGGACGCGCTGTGGTCGTCCCGGGCGATCGGCGTCCTGCGCCCTTCGGCGATCACCTGTCGCGGGATCGTGCGGGCGATCGCCGGCGGCCGAGTGCTCGATGGCCTTGACCTGAGTGTCGCGGTCGGCGCGCGGCTGCTCCTCGTCTCCGAGCCCGAGAACGGCGCGTCGCTCCTGCTGCGGATCCTGGCCGGCCTCGCGCACGCCGATGCCGGCACCTTGCAGATTGCCGGCTCGCCGTCGCCAGATGACGCCGAGGGGGGCTGGTCTCGGCGGGTCGCGTACGTGGGGCGCGAGACCGGGCTCCATAACTGGATGACGCCCCGCGTCGCGCTCGACCTCTCCGCGCGCCTCGCCGGCTTCGCCCGGCCGGAGCGACATCGGCGCGTGGAACGGGCCGCGGCTGGCTACGGCCTGACCGCGAGCCTCGACCGACCGCTCGGCGAGGCGGGTCCCGGGCTCGCACAGCGCGTGGCGCTGGCGGGCGCGCTGCTGCCCAACCCTGAGGTCGTGCTGCTCGACGAGCCCCTGCTGGCTCTCTCGCCGCGAGACCGCGTCCGCCTGCTCACAATGCCCGAAACGCAATGCACCGTGGTGGTCGCCACGCGTCACCCGGCCGGTCTGAAGGAGATCGTGGACCAGGTGGCGCTGCTGCGTTCGGGCAGGACCGCTGTGCACGCACCACTCAGCGAGCTCGAGCGACATGGCCTGCCGCTCTCGGTCCTGGGGATCTCCGCGCTGGCCGGTACCCGCTGGGCCGCGCCATCCGGTCCGGCAGGGGCGGCCCGGTGACCCGGATCGGGCTGGTCGCCCACGTGGCGCTCGCGGAGCTGTGGTTCAGCTTCGAGCTGCTGGCCCTGGTCGCTCTCCTGGTCGGAGCGGGCATTGCCGCCACGCTCGTCTCGGTGCTGCCGGCGGTCGAGCTGGCGCCGGGCGGCGTGTACGCGCTCGCGCTCGGGGTCGCGATCTCGCTGGCCGCGGCGCTCGTCGCCCGCTCCTTCGCCGTCGAGCGTCGCCGGGGCAGGCTTGGCTGGCTCGCCGCTCGCGCCGTGCCGCGCGCCTCGATCCTCGCCGGCTGGTTGGTGGCGCTGGTCGTGATCCTGGCCGTCGGGCTCATCCCATCGGGAATCCTCGGCTGGCTGACCGTCAGCCCCGAGGCGGTGGGGCCCGGAGACGGTCCCGGCTTCGGCGCCGCGATGCTCGCCGCGGGCAGCGTCGCGCTCGCCGCCTTCTGCCTGGCGGCGGTCCTCGGCCTGCTGCTCGACCCGCTCCCGGCGATGGCGGTCACGCTGGCCAGCTGCGCCGCGGTCGCCGCACTGGGGTTCGTATTCGGACCACCCCCACTGGCCGGCTTCACGGTGCTCGCGGGCCTGCCCGAGGCCAGCTTCCCGGTGGCGCGCTCGCTGCGCGGTGCGGGCGAGACGCTGGCCCTCAGCTCGGTGCTCGCCGTCGTGGCCCTTGCCGTGCTGCAGCGTGCCGACCTGTGAGCCGATTCCCGGAGCCGCCGGCGCGGCCGATCCGCCAGCAGCCGAACGTGGCCCTGCACCCCGCGGCCGCGGTGGCGGTGCTGATCGTCGCGTCGCTTGGTGTCCTGCTGGCGGGCGCCGAGCTGATGGTGGTGGCCATCGCGCTGCCCTCCATCGTCGCCGACTTCGGCGGCTGGACCGATCTGGCGCGCGCGAGCTGGATCGTCAATGCCTACCTGCTCGCCTTCATCGTCGCCATGCCGCTTGCCGGCCGGGCAGCCGACCTGTGGGGGGCGCGCCGCCTGTATGTCGTTGCGTTGGTCCTGTTCAGCGTCGGCAGCCTCGGCGCGGGAGCCTCGCGGATCGCCGGACAGCAGACCGGGCTGGACTGGTTGGTGGCGGCGCGCGTGGTGCAGGGCTTCGGCGGCGGCGCGCTGGTGCCGCTGTCGATGGCCCTGGCCAGCCATCTCTTCGCGGGACGCGCCAGGTCCGCCGCGCTTGGCGTGGAAGGCGCCGCCACGTTCGTCGGGATGGCCATCGGGCCGGCGTACGGCGCCTGGGTGCTGCTCAACGTCCATCTGCCGATCCCGGGCCTGGCGATGGCGGCCTGGCAGTGGATCTTCCTGCTCAACGTCCCGATCGCGCTCGGCACGCTGCTGCTGCTGTATGTCGTCGCCGGGGGCGTCGAGACGCCGCGGCTTCGCGCCCGCCTCGACGTCGGCGGCGCGGCGCTGCTCTCCCTCGCGCTGGTGGCTGGCGTCGGCGGGGTGACACTCTCCGGAGAGCGGGGCTGGGGCGATCCGATGGTGATCGCCGGCCTGCTGCTGGCGGCGGCGGCCGGTGCAGCGCTCGTCTGGGTCGAGCTGCGCCTGCACGCGCCGCTGGTCGATCCCCGCCTGTTCAGGGACCGCAGCTTCTCAGCGGCGAATGCGGTCAGCCTGCTCACCGGCTACGCGCTGGCGACCGCGGTCATCGGCGGCCCGGTGTTCGTGAACCGCGTGCTGAACGGACCGGCCGAGCAGGCAGCCACGGCCCTGACCGCGCTCACCGGTGCGATCGCGATCGCCGCGATCCTGGGCGGGGCGGCGTCCGCGGTCATCGGCGAGCGACCGACCACCGTGCTCGGGGTCGCGCTCACCATCGGCGGACTGGCCCTGGCGCTCGGCTGGGGGACCGGCACCGACGTTTCGCGGTTGGTGCGCGACCTCGCCATCTTCGGCGCCGGGTTTGGCTTGACCGTCTCGCCCCGCGCAACGGCTGCCATCGACGCCGCGGGCTCATCCGCCTACGGGATCGCGTCGGCAATGCTGCACATCACCCGCACGGTGGGCATGAGCGTTGGGCTGGCGCTGCTGACGAGCATCGGTCAGCACCGGATCGATGAGCTGAGTGCCCTGGTCAATGACCCCTCCCGTCGGAACGCGCTGGTCACCGCGCTCGGCCACCCGGAGTTCGTGGGGGTCGACCCGCGGGCCAGCATCCCGCTCGTGGACCTGCTCGAGACATGGTCGCGCGGCCAGGCGGCGGATGTGCTGCGGCTGGTGTTCGCCATCGCGCTCGGAGTCTCGATCGCGACGCTGGTTCCCGCGCTGCTGCTCGGGCGGCCTCGACGGCGTCGGGAATCCTACGAGGTGACCGGCTCGGCCACCACGATCAGCTCGCCGTAATTGCGGTTGAACCCCTGCGATGTCTGGAGCGTGACGCGCTCGTGAGTGGTTGGGGCGGTCCAGCGTGCTCCCGCCGCGCAGCCGGGCGGCGCGTACTGGAGCGCCAGCGGCGGGTCTGGCATGGGTGGGTACCGATCGTCGGGGCAGGAGACGTTCGGGTGGATCTCGGTGATGCGGTAGACGAGGATCAGCCCGTTCGACATCCTGATCCGCAGCCGGTCGCCGAGCCGGGCGTTCCACAGCGGCTTGAAGAGCCGGATCGGGGTCAGCACCGCGTGCGCCACGATGTACGAGTTCGTACCGCGGCCGGGCTGTGAGGACGAGCCGATGATGAACGCGCAGCACTCGTCCGGAAAGTCGTCGTTGCTGCCGCCCGGCGACTTCTTGACGCGGACGTTGACCACCACCGGCTTGGTGTCGACCTCGAGTTGGACGGCGACCACGCTGGCCGGGAGCGGGGTCGCGGTCGGGCGAGGGGTTGCGGTCGCGGTCGGCGGGACCGAGAGCGCGCCGGTGGGCCGGGGTGTCACCGCGGCGACGGTCGGCTCGGGGATCGGTGGCAGGCTCGAGCTCGGAGGCGCATCGAGGTTGAGCTGTCCGGCGATGATCAGCGCCACGCCCACCAGGGCGAGAACCAGGGGAACGACCATGCCTGCCGAGAAGAAGCGCCTCACCGGCGCGAGTCTAGAGCAGACCGATGTCTGAGGGCGCGCTGCGGGCTGCCCGTCTGGCCCTGGCGGCGGCACCGGCCGGGCTGGTGACCGATTTCGACGGCACCCTGTCGCCGATCGTTACCGACCCCGACGCCGCGCGGCCGCTTCCCGGCGTGGCCGACGCGCTCGAGGCGCTGGCTCGGCGTCTCGCGGTGGTCGCGGTGGTGACCGGCCGCTCCGCGCTGGACGCCCGCGCGCGGATCGGAGTGACCGGGCTGCTGGTGGTGGGCAACCACGGAATCGAGTGGCTGGCGCCGGGCGCGGAGCGGCCAGATGCGCACCCGGAGGCTCAATCGGTCGGGCGTCGGCTGCGTGCGACGCTCTCGGCCCTGCCCGTCGAACCGGGCCTCCGCGTGGAGGAGAAGGGGCTGAGCGCCACCATTCACTACCGTGAAGCGGCCGAACCGGGGCTGACGCTGGTGCGGCTGCTGGCCGCGCTCGAGGGGCGGCTCGACGGTCTCGAGCTCCGAGAGGGTCGCGCCTCCCTCGAACTGAGGCCGGTGGGCGTGGGCGACAAGGGGCTGGCGCTGCGCACCATCGTGGACCGCTACTCCCTTCGCGGCCTGCTGGTGCTCGGCGACGACGTCACCGATCTCGACATGTTCCGGGCCGCCGCAGAGCTGCGCGAGGACGGGCGGCTGACCCTCGCCCTGATCGGCGCGGTGCAGGGCGGCAGCGAGGTCCCCGCCGAGGTGGCCGGCGCCGCGGACGTGGTGATCGACTCCGTGGAGGCCGCAGCCTCGATGCTGCGCGCGCTCGCCTTGGACAACCACGACAACCACGAGGGCGCCGAGCCCTCTGTTGGCTAGGCGCGACCGCGGCCCCGCCGCTCGCCGATCTCCGCCAGGTCTTCGAATTGGCGACGCAGCCACCAGGTGATGTCCTCGCGCTCGACGTCGCGCCGCAGTCGATCGATCCGGGCGGCACGCTCCGCGCGCGGCATCTCGAGCCCCCGCGCGATGGCCTGAGCGGTCCCCACCACGTCCGCGGGGGCGACCGACAGGACACCATCGGCCATCTGGTCGAACGCCCCGGCGGTCTCGGACAGGACGATCGCGGCGTCGTTCTCCGCGACGACCGCCGTCTCCTTGGCGACCAGGTTCATGCCGTCGATGAGCGGGTTGATCAGCACCACGTCGGCGATCGCCAGCCCGGCGAGCGCCTGGGCGTAGTCGTTCTCGTAGTAGATGCGCACCGGTCGATGCCCCGCCACACCGAACCGCGCGTTGATCCGATCGACCGACGCCTGGACCTTCCGGCCGTAGTCGCCGTACTCGCGCAGGTTGGTACGTGACGGAACCAGGAACGCGAGGAAGGTCAGGCGACCGCGGAGGCGAGGGTAACGGGTCAGGAGCGCCTCGAAGGCCTGGAAACCACGCAGGATGTTCTTGCTCGGCTCCAGGCGGTCGACGCGGACCAGGATCGGCCCGGGGCATTGCGACAGCAGCTCGCGGCGTCGGCGCCGGGCGGCGACCGAGGATGCGACCCGGCGGGTGGCCTCCACGTCGATGGAGATCGGGTAGTGCCGGGCGTGCGCCACGTGGCGGCCGCGGGTCACCGTCCGCGATCGGTAGTCGACGTGCGCGTCGGGCAGGAACGACTCCACGCTGCGCAGGAAGTTGTGTGCATAGCGCTCCGTCTGGAAGCCGACGACGTCGCTCGCCACCAGCCCCGCGCAGATCGCCTCGCGAATGCGCGGCGAGATCGTCTGCCACAGGGAGGACGGAGGCCAGGGAATGTGCGAGAAGTGGCTCACCAGCGCGGAGGGCCGAGCCCGGCGGATGGCATCGGCGGCCAGGTACAGGTGATAGTCGTGGAGCATGATCCGCGGCGCGGTGTCCCGGACCGGGACCTCCGACAGGACGGCGCGGGCAAAGGCGGTGTTGAGCGGGAGGTAGCCATGGTCCCAGGCACGCATCACCGCCGCGTCGATCACCGGACGCTCGGGAAGGTTCCACATCTGGTGTTGCAGGAACCAGAGCAGCGGGTTGGCGATCACGTTGTAGGCGGCCTCGTACACCGCGCGGTCGATCGCCGCGAACCGCAGCCGCACGGCATCACCGGGCACCGCCTGCGCGATGAGCCGGGGATCGGCCGCCGCGCGCCGGTCGCCTTCGGTCATCGCCGCTGCGAGCCAAGTGACCGGCACGTGGCGGCCGACCTGCGAGAGGGCGGTCACCAGGCCCCCGCTCCCTCGGCGGGGCCGGAGCGTCCCGTCGGCGCCTGACGCAAAGGTCACCGGGCCGCGGTTGGTGGCGATCACCAGCCGCCGCGATCCGAGGAGTCGTTCGGCGGCGGCGGCGAGGGCATCCTGCCGCGCTCGCTGCCGGGCATCGGCCGGATCGCGCCGCGGGGCAGCGGCGATCGCCGTCATACCTTCCCCCGCAGGCCGCTCACCCGGCTCAGAAGAGGCTCGCGGCCGAAATGCGGACCACGTCCAAGATGACTCCCGGAAAGACGCCGAGCAGCACCACCGCGAGCACGCTGAGCCCCAGCCCGACCGCGCCGAAGAGCGAGTGATCGATGGGCGCCGGATTGCCATCCGGCTCGCGCATGTACATGTAGACGATGACCCGCAGGTAGTAGAACGCGGCAAGCGCGGCGTTGAGCACGATCACCACCGCGAGCCAGCTGAGCCCGGCATCGACGGTGGCCAGCAGCACGTACCACTTGGCGAAGAAGCCGACGGTGGGCGGGATCCCGGTCAACGACAGGAGCAGGACCGCCATCGCGGCGGCCCGCCCCGGGGAGCGAGAGGCGAGGCCGGCGAAGGATGCCAACCCCCCGAAGCGGCCCGGCTCGCGCTGGAGCATGCCGACCACCGCGAACGCGGCGATGTTCATCATCGCGTAGGCGAGCACGTAGAACAGCATCGCCTCGATCGCCTGCTGCTGCGCACGGGCAGCGGGTGCGTTTCCGTACGCGGCCAGCGCGGCCATGATGTAGCCGGTGTGGGCGATGCTCGAGTAGGCGAGCATCCGCTTGACGTTGCTCTGGGTGAGCGCCACCACGTTGCCGCCGACCATGGTGAGCACGGAGAGGATGACCATCACCGTCACCCAGTCCGCATGGATCGGGCCCAGCGCACCGGCAAAGACGCGAATCAGGAGCGCAAAGGCGCCCAGCTTGGGTCCCACCGACAGGAAGCCGGCGATCGGCGTCGGCGCACCCTGATAGGCGTCTGGCGTCCAGTAGTGGAACGGGACCGCGGCGATCTTGAAGGTCGCACCCACGGTCAGGAACCCGATCGCCACCACCAGCGCCGGGCTGATGCCGTGGCCCGCGAGCCTGGCGCCGATCTGCGCGATCTGGGTCGTGCCGGTCAGGCCGTAGGTCCAGCTGATGCCGAACAGCAGGATCGCGCTGGCGAAGCTGCCGAGCAGGAAGTACTTCAGCCCGCCCTCGTTCGAGTAGCGGTCGGTCTTGTGGAATCCGGCGAGCAGGTATGACGGCATGACCATCAGCTCGAGGCCAAGGAAGAGCGTGATCAGGTCCCCGCCGCTGGCCAGGACGCAGATGCCGAGCAGGCTGAACAGCAGGATCGCGTTGAACTCGCCGAGCGGCAGCCGGCGCTGGCGCAGATAGGCCGGCGCGAACAGAGCCGACAGGATGCCGATCAGCATCGTGGCGCCCTTGAGGAAGATCGACAGGTCGTCGACCCGGTAGAAGCCGGCGAAGGCGCTGCGGTTCGTGCCCCACACCGCGATGCACGCCGCGCCGGCGAGGAGCAGCCCGAACACGGTGAGCGGGGTCAGCAGCCACTTGCTCCTGCGCGGCAGGAACAGGTCGGTGGTGATCACCACCAGGATCAGCGCGCCGAGGAGCAGCTCGGGCAGGATGCTGTAGACGTCGCGGAGCTCGGTCATCGGCGCCACGTCACCACGGCAACGTCAGGCCGGTGAGCCCGTTGGAGCCATGCACGATCTGCAGGATGCGGTTCACCGGCTCGGCGATGGCCTGCAGCACCGGGGCCGGGTAGACGCCTAGGCCGATGACCAGCACGATCAGCGGCGCCAGGGCCAGCCACTCGTTGCGCGTCAGGTCACCGAGTGCCGGCCACCATCGGCGCATCCAGCCGGACGGCACGCTGAAGAACACTCGCTGGAACATCCAGAGCATGTAGACCGCGCTGATGATCACCACCAGCATGGCCGCGGCTGCCACGAAGCCGTTGTAGCGGAACGCACCCAGCACCACCAGGAACTCGCCCACGAACCCGGACAGGCCGGGCAGGCCGATGCTGGCGAAGGTGAACAGGCCGAACAGCGCGGCGTAGTGGGGGAGGCGCGCGTTGAGGCCGCCCATGTGCGCGATCTGGCGGTCATGCGTCCGCTCGTAGATGACGCCCACCAGCAGGAACAGGGCGCCGGTCGTCACTCCGTGGCTGACCATCTGGTAGACGGCTCCCTGGAGGCCCTGCTCGTTGAAGACGAATGCGCCGAGCATCACGAAGCCCATGTGGCTGACGCTCGAGTAGGCGACCAGCTTCTTCATGTCGGGCTGCACCATGGCCACCATCGCCCCGTACAGGATCGCGATCAGGGCCAGACCGATGATCACCGGGGCAAATGACCGGGCGGCATCGGGCAACAGCGGCACCGCGAAGCGCAGGAAACCGTAGCCGCCCAGCTTGAGGAGGACGCCGGCGAGGATGATCGAGCCCGCGGTGGGCGCCTCCACGTGCGCATCGGGGAGCCAGGTGTGGAACGGCCACATCGGCACCTTGATCGCGAACGCCAGGAAGAAGGCGATGAACGCCAGCGCCTGCAGGGAATCGACGTACGCGAAGCCGCGAAGCTCGGTGTAGCTGAAGGTGAAGGGGTTGCCGGCGGCCGCGTGGGCGATCGCCACCGCCAGGATGGCGACCAGCATCAGCAGCGAGCCGACCAGGGTGTAGATCACGAACTTGACCGTCGCGTACACCCGCCGCGGCCCGCCCCAGATGCCGATCACCAGGTACATCGGGATCAGGCTGATCTCCCAGAAGACGTAGAAGAGGAACAGGTCCAGGGAGACGAAGACGCCGAGCATGCCGACCATCAGCAGCAGCATGGTCGTGTAGTACTCCTTGACCCGCAGCTTGATCGGATCCCAGGAGTAGAAGATGGCGACCACCGAGAGGACAGTGGTGAGCAGCACCAGGACCGCCGAGATGCCATCCACCCCGACGGTGTAGCGCATCCCGAACGCGGAGATCCAGGGGAGGTCCTCGCGGAACTGGAACTCGGCCCCGCCGACCCGGTAGCCGAGCAGGGCGAGGCTGAACGCGAAGCTGGCGAGGGCCGATGCGAGCGCGATCCATCGGATCAGTCGATGGTTCGAGCCGGGGACCAGGAGCAGCACCAGCGCCCCGACCAGCGGGCTGAATACCACCAGGCTCAGCACGGGCAGGCTCATCGCACCACCGCGATCAGGACGATGAGCACCACGATCAGACCGGCCGCCATCTCGAGGCCGTAGTTCTCGACACGGCCGGTCTGCGAGCGGCGGAGCAGCCCGCCGAGGCGCTGGCTGACCCATCCGGCGCCATTCACCGCGCCGTCGATCACCTTGGCGTCGAACCACCATAGGGCGCTGCCGACCAGCACGCCGCCGCGGGCGAAGACGAGCTGGTAGATGTCATCCACGTAGTACTTGTTCAGGCTGGCGCGGTACATCCCCGGTCCGAGGCCCAGCGGGAAGCGCTCGACGAAGCGCCTCGGCGACAGTGGACGGGTGACGTACCAGCGATACGCGAGGGCAATCCCCAGCACTCCGGCCAGCGCCCCGAGCAGCAGCAGCACGCCCCCGGTCCCGAACAGCGCGAAGCCGTGACCCTCCTGCGCCGCCGCCGAGCCCGGGAGGATCCCGGCGCGCAGCTTCTCGGCCGCCTCGAAGACGGGATTCAGCCAGGTGTGAATCGCCCCGCCCTCGGGCGGGATCCCGAACAGCAGGCCGATGAGCACGGTCGGCACGGCCAGCACCAGCAGCGGGGCGACCATGGTGCCGGCGCTCTCGTGGATGTGCTTCCACTGCGGCTTGGGACCGCGATAGCTGCCCCAGAAGGTCATGAACATCATCCGGAAGGTGTAGAACGCGGTCATGAACGCCACGATCAGGCCGACGATGAAGAAGATCAGGTAGCCGCGGTTGAAGGCCTCGCCCAGGATCTCGTCCTTGCTGAAGAAGCCGGCAAAGATCGGGACCCCGGCCAGCGCCAGCGAGCCGATGAGCATCGTTCGGTAGGTCCAGGGCATCTTGCGCCGCAGGTTGCCCATGAAGCGCATGTCCTGCTCGCCGCCGGCGCCGTGGATCACCGAGCCGGAGCCCATGAACAGCAGACCCTTGAAGAAGCCATGCGAGACCAGGTGGAAGATCGCCGCCGCCCAGGCGCCGATCCCCAGGCCCATGAACATGTACGCCAGCTGGCTGACGGTGGAGTAGGCGAGCACCTTCTTGATGTCGTTCTGGGTCAGGGCGATGGCGGCCGCAAAGATGGCGGTGAAAGTGCCGATCAGCGCCACGACCCACATCGCCGCCGGGGCATGGGCGAAGATCGGGTTTGCGCGAGCGACCAGGTAGACCCCCGCGTTGACCATCGTCGCCGCGTGGATCAGGGCGCTGACCGGCGTCGGTCCCTCCATTGCGTCCGGCAGCCAGACGTGGAGCGGGAACTGCGCGCTCTTGCCGACTGCACCGGCAAACAGCAGCAGGGCGATGGTCGTCACCTGCCAGCCGGGCAGGGCCCCGATACCGGCAAACACCTGGTCGAAGCTCAGGGTCCCGAGCAGCGTCCAGATCATCATCACGCCGAGCCCGAAGCCGAAGTCGCCGACCCGGTTCAAGACGAACGCCTTCTTGGCGGCGCCGGCCGCCGAGGGCTTCTTGTACCAGAAGCCGATGAGTGCGTAGCTGCACAGGCCGACCGCCTCCCAGCCCACGTACAGCATCAGGAAGTTGTCGCCCATGATCAGCAGCAACATGCTGAACATGAACAGGTTGAGGTAGGCGAAGAAGCGCCAGAACCCGCGATCGCCGTCCATGTAGCCGATGCTGTAGACGTGCACCAGCAGCCCGACGGTGGTCACAACCAGCAGCAACATGGCGGTCAGGGCGTCCACGAAGAAGGCGATCTCGATGCGGAAGGTCCCGGAGGCGATCCACTCGTAGAGCCTGACGTGGTAGGTCTGTCCGCCAAAGATGACGCTCACGAAGACCGCCATGCTGATTAGCCACGCAAGTCCGACCAGGCCGGTGGGCACCATCCACGACCGATAGAGGGGTCGCGGCCCGCCCGGCGTCACATGGCCTGCCTCTCCGAGCCCGTCGCGCAGGTCGACCGGGATGACCCCCTCCGCACCGGCCGCATTCGAGAGCTCGTCGGCATGGCCGCGATGGGGTGACGTGTGGCCCTGGTCCTCCTCGCTCGGAATCGGGAGCAGGCCGCTGTCGTCGATCTCGGCGGAGGAGTGGTTGGCGGCCGACGCCGCGTGGGCACCATCGGAGGCGTAGCCATCCTCCGGCTCGCTGTGGTCGCCGCCGTGCTGCCCGTGGAGCGGAACGTGGTCGAGGCGCGGCCCGACCAGCACCGCGAAGATGAATCCCGCGAGCGGCAGGGCCGGAATGAGAGCGATTAGGAGCTCCATGGGCGGCGGGCCTCTACTCCTTCAGGTCGGAGTACTCGTCGACCTCGGGGGTCTGACGCGTGCGGATGATCGCGATCACCAGGGCCAGCCCGACGGTCGCCTCGGCGGCTGCGACGGCCATCACCATCAGGGCGAAGACGGCGCCGTTCAGCGACCCGCCGGGCTGGTACGCGTTGAACGCGACCAGGCTCAGGTTCACGGCATTGAGCATCAGCTCGATCGAGATCAGCATCAGGATCGCGTTGCGCCGGGCGAGGAAGCCGAACGCCCCGAGCGAGAAGAGCAGCGCGGAGACGACGAGGTACGCGGACAGCGAGGGCATCGGTTCAGCTGGCCCGCTCGTCCTCTTCCGGGCGTCTCGCCAGGAAGATGGAACCGATGATCGCGGCGAGCAGCAGGAAGGCGAGCACCTCGAAGGGTAGGGCATAGGTGGTGAAGATGGCCTGCGCGATGGCGGTCAGCCCGAGCACCGTCGCGCGCGTCGCGCCATGCCAATCGGTCTGGACGGCACCCCACACGATCAGCCCGAAGACCGCCACCGCTGCGACGACCGCGAGCCACACCTGCCGGTGGAAGGGTGCCGGCAGCGACGCGTCCCCGGCCTGGGTGAGCATGATCGCGAACAGGATCAGGACGCTGATTGCGCCGAGGTAGATGAGGACCTGCGCGGCCGCGATGATCGGGGCGCCGAGAAGCGCGTACATGCCTGCCAGGGAACCGAAGCAGACCATCATCGCCACCGCGGAATGGATGACGTTGCGCAGCGTGACGACCGCCAGCCCTCCGCCGACCACGCCGATGGCGAGCAGGGAGAACAGGACGCCGGAGATGTCCAGGACTCAGACTCCTGACTTGGCGAAGACGTTACGAGGCTCCGCTCGGGAGCCTGGCCGATTCTAGCGCAGCGTCAGGGCTCGTCGGCCGGCGACGAGATGAGCCCCTGCTCCTCGGCGGTCTGCAGAGCCTCGTGGCGGTCTTGGCCCCGAGGTGTCGGTGATTAGGGGGAGCAGCACATGGTGGTTTGTACAGTGGAACAATCCGTCGTTCAAGGACTTCCACAGTGCGATCATCGATGATACGTGGAACTGGAACATGCCTTTGGCGGCCGGTGTGAACCCTCGCGACACCGCCGACGGCTTCTACTACCTCCCGAGCTGGGCGAATGAGCCCCCGAGTAGCGGCTACGCGCACTACATCGTGATGAACGGTTACGCCGGCCTGTACACCGACGCCTCCAGGTACGCGTACTACGACGACTCTTCGGGCGGCGTTGATGAGGTGCAGCCCTGGATCGGGATCCGCGGTTCCACGGGTGCCTATCGATATGGGAGCTACGGCGTGTGGGAGACGATGCTGAACAATCAAGCGAACCTGATCTGGTAACCGATGGGCGCAATCTACCGCCTCCTCGTGCTGGTCTCGGTCCTCTCCCTCGCCGGCTGCACGACCGCTCGCCCGTCCCCGGCGGGGAGCACACGCAGCATTCCGCCGGCGGTCTCACCCTCTCCGCCGAGTCTGTCATCGGTTGCGCCGGGGACGGGATCAACGCTCAGCCTGACGACGGGAACGATCGACCAGCGCTCCACGACCCCCGCCCTCGCGTACGCGAGCACCGGCGAATACCTTGTCTGGTCCTCTGGCGCCCGGATCGGAGCGACTGCGAAGGTGGCGCCCGATCTGTTCACCGCGGTGCCTGGTGGCGCGGCTCAACTGCTGTACGCCAACCCAAATCGCGACTCCGAACTGAGGCCCATCGGTGGCCACCGGAGCAGTTTCGCGTTCATCGAGGAGAACTTTCGGGCCTTCGGCTACGGAGGCTGGAAGCTGTGGTACATCCCGCGACCTGGCGCCAAGGCCGTCGAGATCGACCGAGGCGTCATGAGTGTGGTGCCGAACTTCTCGATCAGCGGCAAGTGGCTCGCGTGGACACCCGGACCCGGCGATATGAGCGAGCTTGTTGTGGTGGACCTCACCACCATGAGGCGTCGGGTGCTGCTGTCGAGTCCTGCGCAAGAGGCCCAGTACTGGCATCCGGCAATCGACGGCGATCGGCTGGTGTATGGCACGGTCGAGTTGGCGGTCGACCGCCGAAGCGATCAGCGCCACGTGTACCTGCTCAATCTCGCCGCTGAGGCTCCGCCGCGGCGCCTCGATCACAGTGTTTCCGCGTCGGAACCGGCCATCCACGGTGACGACGTCGTGTGGAAGGAGTCGGATCCGAGCCTCAACTTTGTGGTCAGCGGTAGCCTGACGCATTACTCTCTGAAGACCAACCGGAGCCAACCGCTGCTGCTAAAGCCGGGTCCGCAGCCCACGATCAACGGCTACGGCGTGGGCTGGACACAGCCGAGCGTTGGGAACCGCTACGTCGCCGCCTGGTCGGACTCCGGGGATGGCGATCGAGCCATGTACCTCGCCGACCTGCGCGGCGGGGGAGTGGTGAAGATCGTCGACCTCGGGCCAACGGTTGAGGCCCCTCACGATGTCGTTGTCCGCCCGGTGCTGTCCGGCGATCTGCTGGCGTATGTCTTCGGGCCGGCGAAGGGCAATCTTCAACTGCGCTGGGTATCACTGCGATGAAGGCGAGATCGTCGTCAGCGCGGAGGGGAACTCCCTCGGGCCCTGGTCAGCCTCGGACCCAAGCCTGACCAGACGAAGCTCCGCTCGGGAGCCTGGCCGATTCTAGCGCAGCCTCAGGGCTCGTCGGCCGGCGACGGGATGAGCCCCTGCTCTTCGGCGGTCCCGGCCTTGGGCGTACTACCGCGTCGGGCGCTCGCGGTCGCTCATCTCCAGGATGTCGAGCATCGGTAGGTCGCGCTGGTACTCGCTGAACTCGAACTCGGGACCGCAGCGCAGCGCGTCGTACGGGCAGGCGTCGGCGCAGATGCCACAGAAGATGCAGCGGCTGATGTCGAGCTGGTAGGTCTCCAGGACGCGCGGCCGCGGCATCAGGGCGCCGACCGGGCAGGTCTCGGCACATCGGCCGCAGCTGACGCACGGCGTCTCGTTGAGGCTGACGTAGTCGGCGGTGGTGACCAGCGAGTCGAAGCCCTTGCCGATGAAGTCGTAGCAGCCCGCCCCGACGATGTCCTTGCACACCTGGGCGCAGCGGCCGCAGTCGATGCAGCGGCTGTAGTCGCGGAGGATGAAGCTGTGGGTCTCGTCGCGTCCGTAGCCGTGGTTGACGCCGACGTAGGGGTTGTCCTGGATCGAGCGCTCGTCGATCGCCATGTTCAGCGTCGTCTCGTACTCGATCGCCGCCTCGCGCAGGTCGCAGTGACCGATCGCCTCGCAGGTGCACTGCAGGCATCGGCTCGCCTCGCCCATCGCCTGGTCGTGCGTGTAGCCGAACTCGTACTCGTTGAAGTCGCCCTTGCGCGCCTCCGCGTCCAGCTTGCCCATCAGCGCGCGCGGCTCCTTCACGTCGTCGGTGAAGGGCACGATGGTCAGGAAGTTCGGCTGTGGCTCGCTCACGATGCGGCGCACCTGCGGATCGTCCAGGTCGTGGCCGCGCAGCCAGTAGTCGATCGCGTAGCTCGCCCGTCGCCCCTCCCCGATCGCCTCGACCACGGTGGCGGCGCCGGTCCGCACGTCCCCCGAGGCGAACACCTTGGGCACGTTGGTCCGGAACAGGTTCTCTTCGCTGACCAGCGTCCCGCGGCGGCTGACCTCGAAGGCGCTCCGCAGCTCATCGGGCTCCGAGTCGATCCAGCTCAGCTCCGGGCCCTGGCCGATGGCGCCCAGCACCGTGTCGCACTCGACGATGAACTCTGTCCCGGGCATCGGTTCTGGACGGCGGCGTCCCTTCTCATCGGGCTCACCGAGCTTCATGCGCTGGAACTCGACGCCGGTCACCTGGTTGCGCTCGTCGGTCACGATCCGCGTCGGTGCGGCCTGGAAGATGACCCGCGCGCCCTCCTCGATCGCCTCATGCACCTCGTCCTGGGCGGGCATGTCCTTGAGGTCGCGGCGGTAGACGAGCGAAACCTCCGCGGCGCCCTGGCGGATGCTGGTCCGGGTGCAGTCGATGGCCGTGAACCCGCCGCCGATGACCAGCACCCGCGCCCCTTGGAGGCGTGGCACCGGGACGCCGCGAGTCGAGTTGTAGAGGTTCTCGAGCGCGTTGACCATGCCGTCGGCGTCCTCGCCGGGGATGCCCAGCTCGTTGCTGCGGTAGCAGCCGATACCGATGTACACCGCGTCGTAGCCCTGGGCCAGGAGGTCCGCGACGTGGAAGTCGCGGCCGAGGCGCATGTTGGGCTTCAGCGTGGCACCGAGCTCCCAGACGTGATTCAGCTCGCGGTCCATCCAGCCCTTGGGGAGCCGGTACTGCGGGATGCCGTAGCGGAGCATGCCGCCCTGCTCGGGTTCCGCCTCGTAGACGTCACAGTGGTGGCCACGCAGCTGAAGGTAGTACGCGGCCGCGAGGCCGGCCGGGCCAGCGCCGATGACCGCCACCCGGCGCCCGGTGTCCGGCTCCTTGGGCCACGGGATGGGGGCCGGCGCGTCGACCTCGAGCACCCGGTCCGCGCAATACCGATGGCTGTCGCGGATGGCGATCGCGGTGTCGACCTCTTCCCGACGGCAGTGCGTCTCGCACGGCGCCGGGCAGACGCGGCCCAGGATGGCGGGGAACGGGAGCGACCGCTTCAGGATCCGCGTCGCCTCCTCCCAGTTGCCGAGCGTGTTCTGCTTGAGGTAGCCGGGGATGTCGACTCGAGTCGGGCACTTGAACTGACAGGGCGGCAGGCAGTACGCGTCGTGGTCGCTGAAGATCAGCTCCAGGACCATGCGACGGTTCTCGATGACCCGATCCGAGTGGGTCGAGATGACCATCCCGGGGTCGATCGGGGTGCCGCAGGAGATCGGGGTCCCGTCGCGCCCCTCCACTTCCACCGCGCAGATCCGGCAGGCCCCGTAGGGCGCCAGCTTCGGCTCGTAGCACAGGGTCGGGATCTCGACCCCCAGGACGCGGCAGGCCTGCAGGATGGTCTGCCCCTCTTCCGCCTCGACCTCCGCGCCGTTGATCGTAATCGGGATCCTGGCGGTGCCCGGGACCATCGGCCAGATCGGCGCATAGTCCTCCGGCCGATCGCTCGCCCGGCTGTCGCCATTTGCGCGGCCGGCCGAGGGGCCGTGGCCGTTGGTGTGTCCGTTCGAAGATCCGAATGCCATGGCCGCCTATCCTATCGGCTCGACGCCGGGGATCGGCGCGACCAGTGGCGGCACCTCCACCACCCGACAGGCGCCGGCCGGGCAGATGCCGCGCTCGGCATGGGACCGATACTCGTCAGGGAAGCGGTCCAGGGTGGTGAGCATCGGTCGCGGGGCGAGCGCCTCCAGCCCGCACAGCGCCGTATCGGCCATCTTCCGCGACAGGTCGCGCAGCAGACCGAAGTCGTCGGGGCGTGGGGTCGCGGCAAGGACACGGTCGAGCGCCTCGACCAGGCGCTTGGTACCGATGCGGCACGGAACCGCCTTCCCACACGATTCCTGGCTGCTGAAGTCGACGAAGTAGCGTGCGGTGTCGACCATGCAGGTGCGTGAGTCGGTGACCAGGACCGTCCCGGAGCCGATGTGGGCGCCGAGGCCCTCGAGTGTCTCGTAGTCGTAGGGCGTGTCCAGCTCGGCGGCGGCCACCGCCCCCGCGCCCGGACCGCCGATGAACAACGCCTTGGTCACCCCAGTCCCTCCGCCGGCCAGGCCGAGCAGGTCGATGAGCGGGATTCCGAGCGGCACCTCCGCCACCCCGGCGCCGGCCACGCGGCCGAAGAGGGTGACCAGCTTGGTGCCTTTGCTGCGGGCGCTCCCAACGGAGGCGAAGGCATCCGGCGAGTTGGCGAGGATCCAGGCCACGTGCGCCAGCGTCTCCCCGTTCTGGACGACGGTCGGAGCGCCCAGCAGGCCCCGGCTGGCGGGATAAGGTGGGCGCATGAGGGGCATCCCCCGGTCGCCCTGCAGTGCGTGGATGAGTGCCGTCTCCTCACCGGCCACGTAGGCGCCGGAACCCTCGCGCACGGTGACCTGCACACTCACGTCCGTGCCGAGCACGAGGTACCCGGCGAGGCGAGCGGTCTCGGCTTCCGAGACCGCCTGGCGGAGGCGTTCGAGCCCGACCTGCCAGTCACGTCGAACGGCGATGATCGCCTCGGATGCGCCGATCGCGAAGGCAGCGATCAGCAGCCCTTCCAGGATCAGGTGCGGATTCCCCTCGGCCAGCGCCCGGTCGCCCAGGGAGGTGGGGTCGGCGGCCATCAGGTTGGCGATCACCACCTTGCGCTCCGCCTCCGCCTCCCGCGCCACGCGCCACTTCTCCGCGGTGGGGAATCCGGCTCCCCCGCGACCGCGCAGGCCGGCCGCGCCGATCTCCTCGACGGTCGCCTCGGCACCGAGCTTCTGAATGGCGCGCCGCAGGCCGGCGTAGCCGCCGTGCTCGACGTAGCTCGCCAGCGAGTTCGGATCAACGTGACCGACATCGGTCAGCAGGCGGTGCTCACCGCCGGGAAGGATGCTGATCTGCGGCGAGAGGTCGCCGGACATCGCTCAGGCGCTCGCCGGCGCGCCGGCCGGATCGTGGGCCGCATGCCGTCGCTGGTGGACGAGGTGGCGCACCTCGTCCGGTGTGACCGGACCGTAGACCAGCGTATCGATCCGGATCGCCGGGGCGAGCTGCCCCGAGGCCACCTGGGCGCTCGTCTCGAGCGTGAAGGCGCCGTCACCGGTTGACTCGCCGGAGGCGACGCCGAGCTCGTCGGCAAGGGCGCCGAGCAGCGCATCGCCACCGGCGAAGCGGCACGCCGCGCACGTGCAGACGGTGATCACGTGCCCCTCGGCGGGCAGGAGTCGGAAGTCACCCAGCCCGGCCGCACCAAAGACCTGGGCCCAGTGGATGGTGGTGCGGTCGCTGATGATCCGCAGCGCGCGCTCCGGCAGGTAACCAAAGCGCGCCTGGACCGCGGCGAACATCGCGACCAGCGCCTCCGGACGGGCCTGATAGGCGTCCACCACGTCGCTCACGAACGCGGTGTCGATCTCCTCGTCCCAGCGTGCCGGGTTGCGCATCGCACGTGCCGGTAGGCCCGCTCTGCGCCAGGCGTTGGGATCCTTGCGCTCGTCGTAGATCTCCTGCAGGCCGTATCGGATCCGGTTGCCCTGCGAGTCGAAGCCGCTCATGTCGATGGCCTCGACCGGGCAGACCTGGGCGCACTGGAAGCACACCTCGCACTTGTGCTCGCCAAACGGGTCGTAGATCAGGTCCAGCCGACCGCGCCAGCGATCGGGGATCTCCGGGCGCACCTCGGGGTACTGCCGCGTCACCTTTGGGGCGAAGAGGTTGCGAAAGGTCTGGGCCATCCCGTTGAGGATGCCGAAGCCCGGGATCGCCATCGGTACCGACTCCCTAGAGCTTGCCGACCACGACGACGATCGCCGTCACGAAGAGGTTCACGAGCGCCAGCGGAAGGAGCACCTTCCACGCCATCCCCATCAGCTGGTCGACGCGGAGGCGCGGCAGGGTTGCCCGCATCCAGACCGCCACGAAGACGAAGATGTACGCCTTCAGGAAGAACCAGAAGAGCCCGTAGATGGTACCGATGAAGCCGCCGAGCTGCGCCGGGAACGGCCACGGCGCGAGCCAGCCGCCGAAGAAGAGCGTCACCAGGATGGTGCTCATGATGAACAGCGCGACGTACTCGGCGAAGAAGAAGAAGCCGAAGCGCATGCCGCTGTACTCGGTGAAGGGCCCGGCGACCAGCTCGCTGTCGGCCTCGACCATGTCGAACGGCGCGCGGTTGATCTCCGCGGTGGCGGCGATGAAGAACACCGGCAGGATCAGGATCTGGGGCAGGAACGCCCAGCCGTGGTGCAGCTGCCAGGCAATGATCTCGGTGAACGACAGCGAGCCGGTGAGCACCACCACGCCGACCACGGAGAGGGTGAGCGGAATCTCGTAGCTGACCATCTGTGCTGCGCTGCGCAGGCCGCCCAGCAGCGAGTACTTGTTATAGCTCGCCCAGCCGGCGACCAGCAGGCCAACCACCGACAGGCCGAGCACCGCGAAGAAGTAGACGACGCTGATCTTGGAGTCGAAGGCGACGAGGCCCGGGGCGAAGGGGATCACCAGCATGCTCATCGCCGCGGCCATGTAGACCATCCAGGGCGCCATGGTGAACGTCGCCCGGTCCGCCTGATCGGGCACCGTGTCCTCCTTGGCGAGGACCTTGAAGCCATGAATCGTGCTCTGGAACATGCCGCCCGGGCCGACGCGGTTGGGACCGATGCGGAGCTGCATCAGGGCGATGATCTTCAGCTCCATCTGGATGACGACGAAGGCGGTCGGGATGGTGAGCAGCAGCAGCAGGGTCGTCGCCAGGATGAAGCGGCCGATCCCCAGCAGCAGCGTCCAGTCCATCTACTTGTCGACCCCGCCCATCACCGGGTCGAAGCTGGCCATGATCGCCATCGTGTCGGCGATCAGGTGGCCCGGCATCAGCGTCGGCAGGGCCTGGAGGCTGATGAAGCTCGGATCCCGCATCCGGAAGCGGTACGGTGTCGCGCTCCCGTCGCTGATGGCGTAGACGCTGTACAGGCCCCGTGGGCTCTCGATCGCGGCGTAGGCGCGTCCCGGCCGCGGCCGGATGATGCCGGGCACCTGCGCCTGCACCGGGCCGTGCGGCATGCGGTCCACGATCTGGTCAATGAGGCGGATGCTCTGCTTGATCTCCGCGATCCGCTGCAGGTACCGGGCGTAGACGTCGCCGGTCTGCTGCGTGATCACCTCGAACTCGAGCTCCGGGTAGATCGAGTAGGGATGCGCCCTGCGTACGTCGAATGGCACGCCCGAGGCGCGCAGGTTCGGGCCGGTGACCCCCAGCTGCACGGCGCGCCTGCCGTCCAGGATCCCCATGCCGCGCGTCCGCGCCCGGAAGATCTCGTTCTCGGTGAGCAGCCGCTCGTTCATGGCGATGTTGTCCAGGACGTGGCTGCGCCACTTCCCGAGGCGGCTCAGGAACTCGTCGTTGACGTCCCAGTTCACGCCGCCGACCCGGAAGAAGTTGAAGAGCATCCGCTGGCCGCTGATCGCGGACAGCAGATCGACCACCTCGTCACGGTTGATGAAGCCGTACAGGATCGGCGTCAGCCCGCCCATGTCGAGCGCCAGGAAGCCCATCATCAGCCCGTGGCTGAAGACGCGGTTGAGCTCGACCACGAGCGCGCGGATGTACTCGGCGCGTCGCGGCACCTCGATCCCGTACAGCTTCTCGAATGCGATCGCCGGGGCGTGCTCGTTGTGCATCGCCGACAGGTAGTCCATCGGGTCGACGTAGGTCAGCACGGTGGTGTAGGTCGCGTTCTCGCACAGCTTCTCGATCCCGCGGTGCAGGTAGCCGAGAACCGGATCGATGTCGGTGATCACCTCGCCGCGCACCTTGACCAGCAGCCGCATCACGCCGTGCGTGGAGGGGTGCTGCGGGCCCATGTTGACCAGCATCTCGCCCTCGTCGAGGGTGAACAGCTGGCGCTCCCGCTCGGTCTGCGGCGGGCGATCCGGAAGGCCGACCGTCTCGAACCCGGCGTACTCGGCCCGTCCGGCAGCGCGCGGCAGGTCGAGTCCGGCGGCTGCCCGGAGGCGCGCCTCGTCGTCACGCTCGGTGTCGAGCGGGTCGGGAATGCGGACCTCGGGATCGACGGCGGTCATCGCGGACGCGTCTCCGAGGCCATGGTCTTGCCGGCTTCGACGCTCTGCGACTCCGCCGCCGGAATGGCCACCGCCGGCGCGGCGCTCTGCTGGAAGCGGTCGAGCTGCCACGTCTCGGGGCGCTCCAGCGGGTTGACCCCCGCCGCCGCCGAGTCGGCGGCGTCATCGGGCAGGAGGAAGTCCTTGCGCTGCGGAAACGACTTGTAGTCGGGCGACATGTAGATCCGTCGCAGGTCGCGGTTGCCCTCGAACACGATGCCCATCATGTCGTACATCTCACGCTCGTGGAACATCGCCCCCTCCCACAGGTCGGTGACTGTCGGCGTGCGAGGATCCTGCCGGTCGACGCGGACCCGGATCCGAAGCCACCCGGGGTGGCGGTCACTGTAGAGGTGGTACACGACCTCGAACCAGTTGCGAGGTCCGTAGTCGACCGCCGCGGCATCGGCGAGAAGGAAGAAGCCGAAGTCGCCGTCGTCGCGCAGCGTACGGAGCGTGTCGACCACCCGGTCGCGCGGGACCTGGACCTCAACCGTGTCCTCGTCGGTCCACAGGTCGCTCACGATCTCGGGGAAGCGGTCGAGGAGGAGCCGCACCAGGCTGCCTGCCCTCGCCGGGGCGGTCAGTGGACGTCTCCTTCCCATGCCTGGCGTTGTGGCCCGCGATCGACGTAGGTCTGCCACTGCCCGCGGCGCGCCTTGACCAGCTCGTGGAGCCGCATCATCCCGTAGATCAGCCCCTCCGGCCGGGGCGGGCACCCAGGAACGTACACGTCCACCGGCATCACCCGGTCGACGCCCTGCACCACGCTGTAACTGCGCTTGAAGCGACCTCCGGAGGTGGTGCAGGTGCCCATCGCCACGCACCATTTGGGCTCCGGCATCTGTTCCCAGAGGCGGACAAGCGGCCCCGCCATCTTCGTCGTCAGGGTGCCGGCCACGATCAGCACGTCGGCCTGCCGCGGACTGGCGCGGAACGGGAACATCCCGAACCGGTCGATGTCGTTGACGCTGGTCGCGGTGCTCATCATCTCGATGGCGCAGCACGACAGCCCGGACAACAGCGGCCAGAGCGAGTTGGCGCGGATCAGGTCCAGGAGATAGTCGGCCTTGGTCGGGATCACCTCCAGGAGGCCGTGGAAGCCGCCCCTCGGGTGCTCCTCCATTCCGAACTCGCGAAGGAGCTGATCGTCCCCGGCCGCGTCCGGGATGACGATCGCCGGCGGATCCCGGTGGTCTTCCGGGCGGTCCGCGGTCCGCGGGTCGCTTCCTGGTGCACCGCTGCTCGGCGTATCTACTGCCATCGCAGATCCCCCTTCTTCCATGCGTAGAGCTCCCCGAACATCAGGATCGCCAGGAAGATGCCCATCATCACGATCCCGCTGATCGAGACTGCCCGGACGACGATCGCCCACAGGTAGACGAAGATGATCTCGACATCGAATGCCACGAACAGCAGCGCGTAGAGGTAGAACGCGAGGCCGAAGCGCGACCACGTGTCGCCGATGGTGTCGATCCCGCACTCGTACGGCAATCCCTTCTGCGGCCGTCGCCGCCGATGGGTGATCAGCCACGAGAAGAGGATGGTGCCGAAGACGAAGATGGTCGCCGCGAAGCCGAAGCCGATGACGTAGAGAAGTCCGGTCTGATCCATGTGCTCGAGTGCTCGATTTCGACGCGCCGGCCGATTGCTCGGTGAGCGCTCCTGCATTCGGTTGATGCCCGCGCGCGGGCGCTGATCACAGTCTAGCAGGGGCCACGCGCGGCTCCCGACACCGATGCCGGCGGCCTCGCTACCTTCCGAGCCACGATGCCGCGCAGAGGATCCGGAGGCCATCGCTGACCAGCGCATGCCCTCCGAGCAGCATCGGTACCGATGACGTCGCGGCGGCGGCCGTCAGCTCGGCGAGCCATGTCGTTCGGATCGACCGGTGGTCGCCGAAGTCGGACGCGAACCGCTCCTCGGCCGGTGGCCAGTCGGCGATCTCCGCGGAGCCGGCGATCGACGCCATCAGGACCCGGGTGTCGAGAATCACGGCGTTGCCCAGCGTTTCCAGCTCGGCCACCAACACCGCGGCGCCGTCACGCTGCAGCGCGCGGACGAACACCGAGCGGGGCCGCGCTGCCTGCCGCGCCGACCGCATCCCCCGCTCCTCGACGAAGGCGCGCACCCGGCACGCCGTCTCGGTCTCGAGGAGCGAGAGCGCCGCCGCCGGGACGCGCCCCGCGACGACCAGCTCGCCGGACCTGTCACGCATCACAGCGCCCAGTTGCGCGAGGTTCGGCACCTCCAGACCCTGGCCGTTGGGCAGCTGCGCCATCTCCAGGAAGGAGGCGACCGGCCGGGCGGTGCGTCGGACCTCGGGCAGCCGCCCGGCGAGCCGCAGGAGCGCCAGATCGAGTGGCGTATCCACGTCGAAACGTGACCACGGTCGATCGCTCAGCTCGCGGACGGCGAATCCTCCCCCCTCGAGGCTGCGCGCCGCGGCGTTGTCGGTCGGGCACTCCGCGAGCTGCGTGAGCGCTCGATCGAGATCTCCCGCGACGCTGAAGGCGTCCGCGCTGAAGCGGTTGTTGGCCACCGCCTCGCCGGCACGCGGCGAGAGGAAGGCGTCGAGCGTGACGTCGTCGACGAGCGCCAGCGAGCCGGCGCTCACATACCCGATCGCGTCGACGGGGCGGCCACCGGTCTCCGCCAGGACTCGACGGGCCACGCTCGTGAACCAGCGGCCCCAGTGCGGAGGCGCGAGCGGAGCTGGCTCGAGCCGCTCCACGGCGGCCCCCAGGGCGGCGAGGCGCTGCGAGAGTTCGGCCGCCAGCAGTCGAATGCCGGTTGCGCCCACCGCCGCGTAGGACCCGAACGGAGCATCGGCCGCAGCGGACGCGGGGTCGACGACGAAGACGAGCGGTGCGGGGCGCTCCGGCACGACGCTACGCAGCCCGGCTGACGAGCCCATGGAGCTGCTCCAGGTGCATCACGTCGTGAACGCCGGCCATCAGCAGCCACTCGCCGGCCCGCAGCCAGCCGACGAGGGGATGGGGGATCGGCACCCGGACCGCCTCGTGTCCGGCGATCTCCTCCACGGAGCGAGCCACGGCGCGCCGGCTCTTCTCGAGGAGCACGAGCAGCGCGGCGCGGTCCGCGTTGGCGGCCCCCGGAACACCCGGCACGACACGCGGCGGCTGGGCCGTCGGCCACGCGCCGCTGACCGCGAGTGCGCCGATGCCCGCCATGAAGCGCCGCGCACCGGTGGTGTGGGCGAACGTCTGGGCCACGTTCCAGTCCGCCTCTCCGCCGGGCGCGGCGAGAGCGGCGTCCGGCAACCAGGCGAGCGTTGCGGCCAGCGCCTCCGCCGCGGCCTCGAGCTGCGGCGCCAGCCGCGCCGCCGACCCGGTCCCGCCGCGACGACGGAGCTCGCGCCGCCCGGCGATCGGACGGTCGCACAGCCGCCAGGTGGCCACCAGATCCGGAGCGCTCCCGCTGAGCTCCAGCAGCCAGCTCTCGTCGGTGGGGGCGGTCATCGTCCGGGTGGGTTCGAGCCCGGGAACGGCGGGCCTACAGGCGCTCGAAGCGCTCGACGGGGAGGACGAAGACGGTGGCGCCGCCGACCTCCACCTCGACCGGATACGGCATGTAGAACTCGCCGGGCTCCATGATCGGGGGCATGGGGTTCACGAACTGGCGGCGCGCATGGCAGCTGGCGCTGACGATCTCCAGCACCTGGTCCACCTGGTCGTCCTCCACGCCGACGAGGATCGTGGCGTTCCCCTGCTTCAGGAAGCCGCCGGACGAGTGCAGCCGCGTCGCGCGGAAGTCCTTCTCGAGGAGCGCATCGACGAGATCTCCCGCGTCCTCGTTGTGGACGATGGCGGTGACGAGCTTCACGGTCTCCCTCCTGGGCGGGGCGGGGCGGGGGCGGGCTGGAGCGGGGAGGTCAGGGGCACGGCGGCAGGCCGGCCGATTATGCC
>QHBO01000002.1 GCA_003243965.1 Chloroflexota bacterium | reverse complement strand
TCCAGCAGTTCTGGGACGTCACCGGATTGGCAGCCAGAATGGACACACTATCTTCGGCGGCATCCAGCTTTGCGATCAACCATCGGCACCAGGCGAGCCGTCCACGCTCATGACCAATCCCTCGGCGGAGGGTCGCGTACGACGTGAACTCGGGCTCTGTTGCGGGCATGTGAGCCGCCAGCTTGGCTCGTGGTGAGCGACTCCGCTCGAGGTAGTTGGCGAGTTTGGTGGCATGGTGGTCAGCTGCCTCGCGAAGAAGAGCGAGAGTCGCCGTTGGTGTCGCAACCCAAGAGGCATACACCTTGAGGAGCAGCTCATCTCGACCGCCCCAGCGCCGCGTCGGCACGCCAATCCAGTTCCGGAGCGCCTCAAGGCCGTGCTTCGTTACTTGGTACGTCTTCTTGGCACGCGGTCCCCGCCCGGCTTCCGCAACTGAGGTGACTAGTCCTGCGCGTTCAAGCTGCGCCAGCTGTGGGTAGATCTGGCTGTGGTGTGCCTCCCAGAAGAAGCCGATGGGATCGCGGAGCTGGCGCGCGAGGCCGTAGCCGGTGAGTGGCTCCCGTGCCAGGAGGCTGATCAGCGCGTAGGCGAGGGTCGGGCGCTCGGCCCTCAACTCCGGGGATGAGCGATGAAGAACTGCCATGCCAACTGCGTCGCATCAGGCTCCTGGAACCATTCGTGGGTCCCGCCGGCAAACGTAACGAACTCGACCTCCGTTCCTGCGTGGCAACCATCTACGATCTCGGCAGTTGCGGTCGGGCCCAGCTGGCTGTTCGTCGGGTCGCCGCTGCAACCGTCCGCGCGTCGCCAGCGCTCCGCGAGGGTTTGCGCGGAGGCGTAGTCGAAGGTGCTATCAGCCGTGCCGTGCATGACCAGGACGGAAACGGGTCGGTCGGGCTGACATCTATCGGACCACGGCGTTCCACTGACGATCGCAACGGCGGCCACCCGGTCGGCGAACTCGCAACCCACACGATCTGCCATCTCCGCGCCAACCGAGAATCCGGCGACGAAGACGCGCCGTGGATCGACGGGCAGCTCCGCAATCAGATGCGTTAGGAGCGCGGACAGGTAGCGGCTGTCTCTATCCGGAGCGCCGGGGCTACCGTCCGCATCCCACCCTGGTCCAGCCGATGGAGGGTAGGCGACGATCGCGCCGTATCGTTCGGCGACGAGGTCGAAATGCGCCAGCATGTTCGCCCCAAATGGGCTTGAGCGGTACGCATGAAGCATGACGACGAGCGGCACCTTGCGGCCAGGCTCCAGCTTCGGGACATAGAGACCAACGAGCCGCTTGTCTCCGTCGTAGTTCGTCGGCAGCTCGCGATAATCGACTTCGAATGCGGCGGTGGGCGTAGGGCTCGGGGTCACGGTCGATAGGCTGGTGGGGGCGGCCGAGACTTCAATCGTCGCGACGGGCCGGGCGACGCAGGCAGTGAGCAGGGCCATCGCCACGCCAGCGGCCAGCCATCGAATCCCTAGGGTTAACCCTGACACTCAGCCACCATAGATCAGTTGTCAAGATTTACATATGTCTGGTAGAGGCGTGTTGCGCTGCGCTATGGCTCCTCAGATGCGCCGAGTACTGCTGCGACCAGCATTGCTGCGGTTGCGGCGCCAGGTGACGATAAGGCCGGGATCATCTCGGCCTCATTCATTGCCTAACCCATCGGTAGGAGGCTCCCGCGATTGGGCTCAGCACCCGACATGGCAGTTAGGCCGGGCTCAGGTAATCCGCGATCAGGCATCTCCTACCCGCCAGGCCGGTACGTACCCTCATGCGTACCCTGTAGCCGATAGGACCACCCCGGAGACCGGCGGATTCCGCCGGAACATTCGTGTTCAGTTGGAGCCCGCCGGACCAGCGCGGCGAATCCGGAATGCGGTACCACACACTGAGAGCCTCGATTCTGAGCACGAATCGGGCTTTAGAACAGTCCGGCTGAACCCCTATCTGAACCCCTATCGTCCGTGAGTGGCGCCGAGCGACTGCTGCGTGACTTCTGTTGTGGCGGACCGTTCGCAGCTGGTGCTCGGCGCAGCGCCCGCAGACCGCATTGATACCCAAGCGACCGCGCGAGCAGGCGATCAGGGGCGCCACTGCGAGCACTGCCATCTCTTGAAAGACGCTTCTGAAGAGCGCCAAGGCGCGAATCCAGCCAACTCCGAGGCCAGCCCAACTGACGATCCACTCCGGATTACAGGCCGAAGCGCATCAGGATCATGCAGGTGAAGATCACCAGGAACCCGACGAGCTCGAGCACTGCGACCAGCTTGACGCGGTCGGTCGCTGCCTCGAGTTCGGCCGTCGCCGTGCCGTCGGGGTTGAGCGGGGAGAGGTTCATGGTGCGTACCGCTCCATTGATCGCGATCTTGCCCCACAGGAAGGTGACGATGGCGGCGATCAGCGCGACAAACCAGGTGATGCCGTAGGCGGTGCCGAACACGCCGTCGAGGTCCTTGATCGGCCCCAGGAATGTCCCGCGCACGAAGCCGAGCACGATCACCGCTGGGACAACGACGTCGAAGACGCGCGTTGCGCGCTCGCCGAGGAGGGCGCCGATCTCGCGCTGCGTCAAGATCGGCAGTCGGTTGATGGCCGGAATCACGATCGCCGCGATGACAAGTGAATTGCCGAACCACAGGATGCCCAGCAGGATGTGCAGCCACTGAGCGCCGAAGACGACCCAATTCATCGACATGAACCTCTATACCGATGTAGGTGGCGACACTCGCAGGCCGCGCATCATTGGTGTCGTGGCTGGCCCTGCGCACCATTCCCTATGGCGACCTCCCGTCGCAACGCTGCGAGCGTCAGCGCGGTCAGTGGAACCTGGCCGAGAGAGTAGACGACGTGAGCCAGGTAGTGATTGACCGACTGCTCGGGCTCGAAGGGAAGGAACGGGAGGGGGAGCACCGTGATGATGCCCCCGACCACCAGGTTGAGCAGCGCCCAGCCCAGGATCGCCACCTTCACCGGTCGAGAGTTCGGGCGCAGCCAGTACGCGGCGAGCAGGCCGGCGGCGACGATGAGGGGTCCGCTGTTCTCCATGTCGATGGGTGCGAGAGGCAGCGAGTAGAGGTTGTGGGCAAGCATCGAGCCCCACGACGCAGCCACGGCGAGTGCCATGGCAGTTCGCGCCGGCGGTGAAGATCGAGGCGACAACAGCGCCCTCCGGTATCGGTCTGACTGATCAGGCTAGGCCCAGTCGGACCGGACGGCGATGCCGATTTATTCGAATCTCAGGCAGGATCGGCTGCCATGGTGCGGTCGAACCGATCGGCATCGATGACGGCCGGCACCAGTGAACGACGCAGGACTTCCAGCATCCTCGAACGAACGGCGGCATTGGCGGCCGGGTCCAGACCGGTGAAGGCGGAGCCTGCCAGAAGTGCCAGGAGGTGCCGCGCCATCTCGACCGCCGTGCCGTGCTTCATGGCCGGATCGACCGACATCAGGATGCGGCCGAAGACCGACTCGCCCTCGCCGAACGCACGAGCACGAAGTACGTGGTCAGGCCGAAGGTCGACCTCGCTGGCAAGCTGGAGTGCCAGCACGTAGGTCGGCAGCTCGCGGATCGACAGATCGATGAGTTCGCGAAGCTGCACCAGCGGATCCACATTTCGGTCGACATGCGTGCTCTCCCAGTCCAACCGCGGACGGTTCAGCGGGTACGTCGCGAACTCCTGCTTCGAGCCGAAGTAGTGGTACAGCCCGGCCGGGCTGAGGTGACAGGCGTGGGCGAGCTGCTTGATGGTTGCTCCCCGATAGCCATGTCGCCGAAAGACGGGGGCGGCCTGTTCGAATAGCTCGTGGCGACGCTGATCGATTGGCCTGCCCGCGCGTCGTTTCCAGGGCTCGAACCTGGGCGTGGGCTCTCGTTCATCGTGCGACATGACATCAGAGTAGTGCGCCTCGCAGCGCCTTCTGGCTCGCTGCGCGGTGCGTGGAACGTTGGTGCCGCGCCGACTGCTACGGCGGGACCCGCGGTCCACGATCGTTGGCGGCGCCGCGGCTCAACGTAGGCTTCGCCTGCCAGTCAGGACAAGGGCGGCCCGGATCGGCACTGGTACGAGCAAGAACGGCAGCGCAAATCCGCCGCTCAACGCCAGCGCGAGCGGACTCATCGCAAGCCCCAGCGAGGCTCCTCGTCGCCGACCCTGCCAGAGCCAGACACCGGAAACCGCGTCGAGCGCACACACGCCGACGAGCGCCCAGCCGAGGGCAGCAAATCGTTGGTGGCCGAGCTGCTCGAAGGGGCCGGCGAAGGCCCTGAATCCCCAAGGCGTCATGGGCAGCTCACCGTGGCGGGCAAGGTGCGACAGGGCGAATGGCATGGCGATGCCGAATCCGGCATCCAGCATGAACGAGAGCGCCGCGATCCTGATGCCTGTCGAGGGTCGAGGAACGGTTCGCGTCATGCGCTTAACAACAGCTCCGCTCGGTCGTGCTGCGGGCCGCGTGCCGTGAGCCCATCCGTCATCGCTCGGTCCCATTCTCTGGAGCAGGGAGATTGCCAAGCGCCGCGTCCCTTAGGAGGTGCCGGCCCAACCAGAAGGCCCAGATCGGGTAGCCGATGTACGTCGCGGCGAGGAGGCCCATGCGGACCCCGTGGGGAAGAGCTCCGAACATCGCGATCAGGAATACCAGACCGATGGTTGCGACGACGCCGCTCGCGTAGGCGGTCCAACCACCCAAGCGCAGCACGGCCGTGGTTTCGACTCGTGTCGCCCACAGCATCACCTCCAACGTCGCGACCCGCGGATCACAATCGAGAAACCGATCATGTATCCTGAACTTCAGGATGCCTGAAGATAACCGACGCACATCACCTGGTCAAGACGCAACGCGACATCCGCGCGCGAACACAACGGCGTTGCTGGGTCTTGCCTACATGCGTCTCGGCCATCGGATCGTCGACGGCGTTGTGTCGGCCGGTTTTCCCCAACGGCCGGCCCACTCGGCGGTCTTCGCGCACATCGACATCAAAGGGGGAACGCGGCTGACGACGCTCGCGACGAGGGCCAACATCACCCCCCAGGCCATGGGGGAGCTGGTCGACGATCTCGAGCGGCTCGGATACGTGGTCCGGCGTCCGGATCCAACGGATCGGCGCGCCAAGCGCATCGTGCTCACCCAGCGGGGACAAGCATGTGTGACCGCCGCTGAGCGGACCATCGCTGCAATCGAGGCGGAGCTCGGGACCCTGCTGGGCGTCGCACGGCTGACGGAGCTCCACGCTGCGCTGGACCAGATCGTATGCGCAAGCAACGCGGTGGGGGGCGTCAACCAACGGCCAACAGCGAAAGGATCGTGATGGAGAAAGGATCGTGATGGACGCACTCCTCATTGTTTCCAGGATCGTGCACGTCGGATCGGCCATGATCTGGTTCGGAGGGACGATCGTATCGGCCTTCTTCCTACAACCGACCGCGCAGGCGCTTGGCGTTGCGGGTTAGCCGTTCATGGAACACCTGGTGAATCGACGCAAGATGGGAATCATGTTTCCGGTCGTTGCCGGGCTCACCATCCTGAGCGGCGCCGTGCTGTTCTGGCGCGACTCCGGCGGGCTCCAGCTAACCTGGATCACCTCGCCGAACGGCCTGGCCTTCACGATCGGCGGACTCGCCGCAATCATCGCGTTCGTGGGTGGTGCGGTGCTCATCGGTCCTGTGATCGCCGAACAGACCGCCGTCAAAGGCGAGCTGACCAGTGGTGATGGGGTGCCCACCGCCGCGCAGCATGAACGCCTGGAGCGGGCCGATGGACGCCTCAAGCTGGCAACTCGCATCGACCTGCCGCGCCTCATCCTGGCTGGGCTGACAATGGCAATCGCGCGGTACCTGTAGGTGCGATCGGACGCTGCCGCGGGCGGTGGCTCGCTGGGCGGGGAGGATGGACGGAAGGCGTCTTTCGGCTGGTGTCGGCGGGGCTATTGACACGGCTCCTATAGTCACGATGTGAGTCATGTCGCAACAGATGCCGATCCGGAAATTCCCGGCCAGCTCGGAGCGAGCTTCGCTCGGGCAGCCGGCTGACGGGGCCTCGCCGTGGCCGAGCATGATCAAGCGTCCTCCGCGAAAAGGACCGATGTGGCGCATATCGCTGGCACGATGCGCGCGTATAACCAGCACCGCGCGGAGCAGGCGGAAGAAACGCGCGTCCGCATCCTCGAGGCAACCCTTCGGGTGATGGCTCGCGGCATCGTGAGCGTGTCCATTCCGTTGGTCGCGCGCGAGGCGGGTGTGTCGGTACCGACCGTCTACCGCCACTTCAGAACGAAGCAGGACCTCCTGGCCGCGGTGTATGTACACGTCGTTCGCCGTACGGCTCCGGGTGACTTCGGTCCTCCACGGTCGCTCGACGAGCTTCGGGACGCAGTCCGTGCGGTCTTCGAGGGCCTCGACTCGGCCGACGACCTCGCCCGCGCCGCGATGGCCAGTCCGGCGGCGGCAGAAGCGCGGCGCATGGGCATGCCCGCCCGGCTCGAGATCTATCGCCGCATGGCCGATGCGATCGCGCCGAACCTCCCACACCCAGATCGGGCCCGGATCGCGCGCCTCCTCACGATCCTCTTCTCCGGATCGGCCCTGCGCTTGTGGCGCGATCATCTCGGCTCATCCGTCGAGGAGGCGGCCGATGACATCGATTGGGTGATCCGCGCGGCCATCGCCGCCGGCGAAAGGAGTGATCAGTGATCTCACCCGCGATTCGACGGCTGAGTGAGGTTCGCATGGGCGATGTCGGCATTGTTGGCGGCAAGGCGACGGGGCTCGGGGAGCTGCTGGTGGCTGGCGCGCGGGTTCCGGAGGGCGTGGTCCTGACGGTCGGGGCCGCCGCTCTGGCTGCCGATGACCGCCGATCGCTGCTGCGCGCCTGCGTCGACGAGCTGGGAAGTGGGCCATTCGCGGTCCGCTCGAGCGGGGTCGCCGAGGACGATGCCGAGCACTCCTATGCCGGCATGTACGAGACGGTCCTGGAGGTGTCAGCGGACGAGCTTCCCGCGGTGATGGACCGCGTCCTGGCCAGTGCCCGCGCCGCCCGCGTCGCCGAGTACCAGCCGGGCACGAATGGGCGAATAGCGGTGATCATCCAGCGCATGGTGACGCCGGCCGCCGCGGGCGTCGTCCTGACGGCCGATCCCATCACGGGAGACCGGCGCTCGACCGTCATCTCGGCGGTTCGGGGCACTGGCGACAGGCTCGTGTCGGGTGACGCCATCGGTGACGAATGGGTCGTGGTGGGACGTGACGCGACGCCGCGCCGCCAGCCCGAGCACGCCCTCGACCGCCGGCAAGCGATCGAGGTGGCAGTCGAGGCTCAGCGAATCGCTGCGGCCCGCGGAGCTCCCCAGGACATCGAGTGGGCGATCGACGCGGACGGCGTGCTGTGGATCCTCCAGGCCCGACCGATGACGGCGCTGCCGCGCGAGGTGTCGTGGGACCCTCCCTCGGCTGGTGCCTTCACCCGGACGTTTCGCTTCGGCGAGTGGATCTCCGAGCCGGTGACACCACTTTTCGAGTCGTGGCTGCTCACCGCCATGGAGGACCGCCTGCACGTCCTCCTCGAGGAGTCGCTTGGCGAGCGTGATCCGCGCCCCTACCACGTCGTCGTCAACGGCTGGTACTACTACTCCATCAACTGGCTTGCGGCTCCGGTCTTTCTCCGCAACCTGCCGGGCACACTCTGGCACCTGATCCGCTCGCCGCGCCGTGTCGCGGGCCTGTTCCCGGCGACCGTTCATCACAGCGTTCCGATCCTCGAGCGGGAATGGCGCGAGGACCTCCTGCCGCGCTACCGCGCTGCGGTAGCGGCTGCCGAAAGCACGGTCGAGACGCTGCCGGTCACGCAGCTTTCCGCATTGATCGATCGGCTGGCGGACCTCGCCGGCGAGTACTTCACGTCGATCGCGGCGCTGGCAGGTGGGGCGTTCAAGATCGAGATCATCCTCGCGGGGTTCTATCGCCGGCACCTGGCCAGCAAGCTCGGCGGCAGCCACCTCCCGCTCGTTTCGGGCTTCGAGGCACCCGCTGACGTCGGACCCCACGACGTGGTATCGCTCGACTGGTGGCATCCGCCGTCGCCGCTCGCCGAGACCGCGGCAACCGCCCCCCAGCGGCACGCCCTGGTGGTCCAGGCGCGCAAGGCGGCCGAGGAGGCGGCCTTCCAGGCCCTCGCATCGGCGCCGCGGCGGTTGCGAGCATTCCGCAAGCTGCTGGCCGATACCCAGCACCTCGCCTCCATACGCGAGGAGCAGGTGCCCGACCTGACGATTGCCTGGCCCGTCATGCGGCGAGCGGTGCTGCGGATAGGCGAGGCGCTCGTCGCTGACGGGGTCATCGCCGATCCGGACGACGTCTTCTTCCTGACTCGTGCCGAGGTGCAGTCCGCGCTCAGCGGCAACGGCATGGCCGTGGCCGCCGACGTCCCGCCCCGCCGCGCCAGGCGCGACGAGCAGGCCGAGCTGATGGCCCCGCTGAACATTGGCCGGATGACCCCGATGATGCGGATGATCTGGAACAAAATGCCGGGGATGGTGGGTGCCGTCCCATCGGACAGCGCCCTCGTGTCGGGCACGCCGGCGTCACCCGGTCGCGCGACCGGGTCGGTCCGCGTGATCCGCGGCCCTCAGGAGTTCGATCAGCTCGAGGCTGGCGAGATCCTCGTGGCGCCGCTTACCGCGCCCGCCTGGACGCCGCTCTTCACTCGCGCGGCCGGAGTCGTGACCGACGTCGGAAGCCTCGCGTCGCACGCCTCGATCATCGCGCGCGAGTACGGCATCCCGGCGGTCGTCGGTTGCGGCGATGCCACAGCCCGTCTGCGGACCGGGATGCGCATCACTGTCGACGGCTCCACCGGGAACGTCGAGCGCGAATGACGCTGCGTGGTGGGCGGCGTCGACGATACGGACTCTTCGCAGTCATCCCCGCGGGGACCGTGGCCGGGATCCTCCTCTGCGTCGCTGCGGGCGGTCCCATCATGCTGGTCACCTGGCTCGCAGCGGCCGCAGCAGCCGTGACATCCGGATGGGCCGCGATCCGAGGAGCACCCACAACGCCCTGAACCAGCGCTCTGGATCAGGGTTCGCCGATGTCCAGCCCTGTCCCATGCTCGGATCGAGCGCTCGATGGGGAAGCCGCCCCTCGCGCCCTCTAACCCCGTCCGTCTCCGCAGCTCCACCCTCCGCCCGCCCGCCTCTACGCGGGGGGAGGTTGGTCTGCCATTCACCGACAAGGACGTCGAGGCGCTCCAGCCTCGTGTCTGGTGCGATCGGAAGTCCTCCTCATTCACGCCAGCAAAATGGGACCTGATCGAACGGCCCACCTCATCGTGGTGCCGACCGTACGGTGGCGTGCGCGAGCCTCCACCACCGATTCCTCGTGTCGGATGGCCTGGACCCTTATGTGGACCCTTATCGGTCTCATTTCTTGCGTCTCATGCGTCTCTTGGAGGTACTCGGTGAACGCGGCTGAGACGTATGAGACGGTCCACCTAGAGTCCGGTATGCGGTACCAAACAGCCCTCTTCCGCTCTGATCCCCGCTCAGAACCGCTCGAACGTCTGTTCTAAAGAGCTCTGAAGCACCCTTGTGAGGCAGGGCACTGCCGGCAAGGAGTCGCCTCCAGGCCCGATCCGCGCTCGCATCGCGCTGAACCGGTGTTCCAATTCGATTCCAGTCAGCTCCCCGAATTGGCCGACGACGCGCGTTCGAACGACACGAAGTGGGACCCGGATGAGCCAGGCAAGGCAGTCGGGGGCCTACCAGCGCTCCGGCGCTACCGCCGCCACTACGGAGTTCCGCTAGCCGGAACTCCGGCCCAGCATCGCGTCAAGGCGCTCGGCCGCCTCGCGATGCATCGCAGGCTGGCTATGCGAATAGCGGTCCAAGGTGATGCCCACATCCTGGTGACCGAACACCTCGGCGACGAGCTTGGGGCTCGTACCCGCGGCGAGCTGGAGCGTTGCGTAGGTGTGCCGGAGGTCATGGAAGCGTATAGCCGGTAGACTGGCCTCCCGCAGCAGCGAGGCCAGATGCCGTTGCGTAACGTGGCGGCCGTGGAGCGGCGCACCGCTGGCGTCACTGAAGATCAGGTCCTCAGAGGTCAGTACCACCGAGCCTGCTGCAGGTGGGGGACGATCTTTCCTCATCCGAGCCTGGACAAGAAGTCGAGGACGCGACCGATCGTTAGCTCCGTCGCCGCCTGGTCGTGGGAGGGCAGTGATGAGTCCGCGAAGAGATGGACATTGCCCGGATAGAGAAAGAGCTCTGCATGCTCCGTGGACTGGACCAGGTCCCGCGCCGCGTCGAGATCGCCTCCGTCCGCGAACTCTGGGTCGGCATCCATACCATGCACCTGGACCGGCACGCCGTCGGGCCATCGGTCACCGAACTCCGTGACCGGGAAACAGGCGTCGACCAGCACCGCCCCCTTAGCGCCCGTCCGAGTCTGGGCGAGCTTCTGGGCGGGCATCACACCCATCGAAAAGCCCGCGTAGACGATGTCCGCTTCGAGTGCCTCGGCCTCGGCGACCCCGCGGTCGAGGATGGTGCCGAAGCCGACGGTTTTGGCGTAGGCCATGCCTTCTTCCAGGGTCGGGAAGGTGCGGCGGTCGAACAGATCGGGCGTTCGCACTGTGTGACCGGCCGCACGCAACTCGTCGGCGAATGCGACGATCCCGGGGGTGAGCCCCTGGACGTGGTGGAACAACAGGATTTCGGCCATTGTGTCTAGGCTCCTTTCGTCTTGCCGCCATTGATCCATACTTATGGAACAATCGGAGATGATAGTCTGATCTGTGATGGCCAACAACCCCTCTGTGCCGGACTACGACCTCGACGACACCGTGGAGCTCACCTCGTCCGTCCAGGTGCGGGCCCTCGGCAACCAACTGCGGACAACGATCCTGGGCCTGCTCCACGAGCGGGCGGCCACTGTGACCGAGCTGGCCATCGCCGTGGGCCGGCCCAAGAGCACCGTCGCCTACCACATCAACGTGCTCCACGAGGCCGGCTTGGCCCGCGTAGTACGGACCCGTCGGGTGCGAGCGATCGAGGAGCGGTACTTCGGCCGCACGGCGAGGATGTTCTACATCGGGGTCGGGCAGAGGCCGCGTGACGAGGCGCTGCCGCTGGATTTCAATGATCTCGACGTCGCCGCCAAGGAGTCCCAACGGGCGTATCAGGCTCACCGGCTATGGTCGTTCATCCGGCACGCCCGGATTCCGCCCGAGCGAGCCGCTGAGTTCTGGACGGAGGCTATGGCACTGGTGCAAGAGTTCGACCGACTTCCCCGGTCGGGGAACATCGCATACGGGTTCGCCGTCGGCATCTACCCGATCCCCGGCTACCCCGTGCTGCCCAGCCCTGAGCAGTAACCCAACGGGGTTCATCGGCTACCGTTCTGCGACACCAATCCTCTCCTAGCACGGTCGGCTACCAGCGGCCCATCTCTGGTCGTGGCAGTGCCCACGCCAAGCACCCTTATGAGCACCCTTATGGAATCGGACCATGCGACCCACAGCGGCTCACGCAGCGTAAATCTCGTCAGGTTGGCTCGATTGACGCGGAAAACCGCGCATCCGGTATGCGGTACCAGCCCCCAACCACAATATCTTGTGGTTCTTGACCGCCGGATCCACAGCATCTTGCGGTTTTCACCGAATCGAACGTCATTGAGCCCCTGTGCGGTACCACTCCGCGCCCGGTTGAGTGCCGAGAGTTGGCCTAACAGCGCGGAGGCGGAGAACTGAAGCGGGCGGGTGGGTGGCACCCCGGGATCTGAATGCTCGCCAAGGGCGCGCGATGCCCCGGTCAGCCGCGTTGAGTCATGTGCTGTTGCGAATGGTTATGCTGTTGTCCGAGTCTCCGGAGGTCACCACATGAGCGATTCCCGACCGGTCGTCGTTCATCCCGAGCAGGAGATGGCGGAGCCAGCGCTCGGTACGGAACGGCGCCATTTCTTCGATCGCGACGGCCGCTGGATCGGCTGGGCCGGCTGGATCAAGAACGATGCGGGCGACGTGAGTGGCTGGCATCACCATGCGGACAACGAGACCTACGTCTACGTCATCCGCGGGTCGGTGACGACCGACTTCGGCCCGGGCGGAGGCGAGAGCATCGTGGCGCGCGCCGGCGACTTCTTCGTCGTTCCGTCCCGGACGATCCACCGCGAAACGACCAGCCGGGATGCCGACCTCGAGGCATTCGTCCTCCGCGTCGGCGGCGAGCCGGAGGAGGTCGGCGCCGAGGGTCCGGAGCCAACGGAAGGCTGAGGTGCAGGACGGCCGCTTCCGGCTGCCGGACGGAGAGATCGTCGAGGAAGTCGGCAGGCGGCGATCGCCCGTGGATTGACCTGCGGTCATGCAGTAGGACTCGGCGCGACCGCAACTCGGCCCTGAGACCGCGTACTTTCCCACCACAACGCCGGCGCTGTTTCGCGCCGTAGCGGTCAGCCGGCGGAGGCGTCCGTCAGGTCCCGGTCCTGCATCTCCCAGGTGTGGTCGAGCACGTGGTATGCCGTGTGGCGGAGCAGGTACGGGATCGTCCAGTTGCCGAGCGGCTTGCCCTCCGCGTACCAAGCGCGCATCGCCTCGACGAAGCGGTCGCGGTGATGGGCGAGGTCGCGCGGCGTCAGCAGGTCCTCCAGCTCGGACTTCGCCCTCACGCGCTTCGAGAAGTCGCCACCCTCGGTCGCCAAGACATGCCGAACGATCTGGTCGCGGGAGCGGCCGCCGCCCCGGACACCCGGCCGGAGCTCCGCCGAGACGCGGGCGGCCGTCTCGTCGAACTGGGCCCATGCCGCGCGCAGCAGCCGCACCTGGCGGTCGAAGGTCGGCGCGTCGAACGGCTCGCGGTCGAGCGGCGAGGGCGCGAACGAGATGCCCCAAAAGTCGGTCGAGCCGACCCCCGGGTACCGGCCGATGATGTCGAGGTCGGTCTGGGTCGCGAGCTCCGAGCCCAGCCGGACGCGCTTCGCGACCGGGACGTATCGCGGCACGTAGCGGGCGAGCTTCTCGACCGCCTCGTCCTCCGTCTTGCCGCCCCGTTCCAGTCCCGGCCAGTCCGCCGCGACGGCGACCCAGCGCTTGCCCCTCGTGGGCTGTTCGACGAGCACCCGAAGCTGGGACGTCATCGGTTCATCGTAGCGGCGACTCGGAACCAGCGTCCGTGACTGGCGCCCGATGTCGGTTCCGTCAACGGGCTGGTCCCTTATCTTTGAACCCTTAAGGATCCTGTCTCATGCGTCTCATGCGTCTCCCGGTAGTCATGGCGTGAACGCGGCTGAGACGCATGAGACGGTTCGCTGGGAATCCGGTATGCGGTACCAATCTACCACCATATCTGGTGGGTCACGACCTGCTGCTCTGCCAGATGTTGTGGTTTGTCACCCGATCGCATGTGGCTGGCGGCCGTAGGAGCCGTTAGGGTTCCGGGCAGCTCCGCCGGTCATCGACACGAGGCCTGCAGTGCCGAGCCGTGCCCCAACAAATCACGGATCTTGTGATCTTTGTGATTCTCGCGCTGTCCTCGGGCGGATCCCCCTTGGCAAGCAGTGGATCGAGGACCCAGACGGGCGGGCCTAGCCGGCTGGATTAAGGTTCGCTCCGGCCCGCCGGAGCCAGAACTCGCCACTTGGCAGTAGCACGTTACTCCGCGCGTGCCTGACCGGTCACGTCGGGCGGGCTGACGATCGGAAAGGCCACCCGAGCGGACGAGCTTCCCGCGCCAGCCGCCCCCGTACTGAATCCCCGAAACCGAGGCGATCGGCATGGTCCGCGGCCAGTTCGACGTAGGTTTTGGTCCGGTCGCGACACGCCGTTGGCGAGCGTGATGCCGTTCGATCAGCGGGCAGATTGCTCTAGACCCGCTCGACGATCGTGAGTCCGCGCAGGCGATCGAGCAGATAGATCAATCCGCGGTCGTCGACTGTCAGGTCGTTGCTCAACACGCGCTCGCTGCCCGGCGGCACGTCCGTCTTGAAATGGGCGACCATGCGAGGACTGAGCGGATCCTTCAGGTCGATGACGCGAAGCCCCTGGGCGAACCAAGCGGGATCTCGATCCCGGTGACCTTCTCGCACGGCTAATGGCAGTCTGTCATCCTCTTGGCTTGCCTCCGCCCCCGATGCCATCGACCTGGAAACTGCCAACCGGCACCGGGTGTGCCTCGTCGGTGGTGTCGACCATCCGAATGCCGGCCGGAGACGCCTCCTCCTCGTAGCCACGAGGCGTGACGAACACCAGCCCGTCATCGAGGGCTTGTTCTAGCCTCTCTGCAGCCGGCAGCGTTAGCAGTCCGCGGCGCTACCGCGCCAAAGCAGCGATCCACATCGAGCCGAGAAACTCGGCAAACCGCTCATCCGTCCAGCCCCGTTCTTCGACCAAGCGATGCCACAGCGCGCCGTCTAACGTGGCCGCGAACACATCGCGGCACTCGTCCTCACTGATCACAAGCTTGCCGGTTGATGCTGCGGCATGTGCGTAGTGGCTGGCCGCATCCAGCCGGCGCTCGTCGAACTCGGCCAGAAGAGCCGCAGCCGCCGGCTCACTCGAGGCGGCTCCTTGCAACGCGCGAAACAATGGTGTGATCCGCCTGAACACCTCGGTCATCACGATTGCGTGTGCCCGCATCCGTGTAGCGAGATCGGGTTCCGCGAGCACCGCTTGGATCTCCGGCCGTTCCAGCAGTCGCACATCCTCCTCGTCGCCTCGCATGGCTGAGTACCACACGTGGCGCAAGAGCATTGCCTTGTTGCGGTAGGCCGCGTAGACCGTTTCGACTGCGACGCCGCCCGCGCGCGCGACCTCCGCGATCGTGGTCCGCCCGTAGCCCTGCGTCACGAATAGCTCGTTGGCCGCACTGACGATTCGACTCCGCGTTTCCTCGGCCTGCTCGCGACGTCGGGTGGAGCGATATTTCCTCTTGACTGTCTTGGCCATCTGATGCAGTATACCTGTATTGAGAGCAGGTTGCCTGTATCAGAAGAGGTAACGATGACAACCGGGGTCGAGGACTTCCTGGCGACCGCCTTGCCACGCTTCGAGGCGGCAGAGATATCAATGCTCAACGGCGACGCGGGCGCGCGAAAGGCGATGTGGTCCCACAAGGATCCAGTGACGGTATTCGGGGCCGCGACCAGCGTCACGACGTGGACCGAGATCGAGCCATTATTCGAGGGGCTCGCAGCAAACTTCTCGAATTATTCCGACTACCACAACGACATCCTCGCCGCCGAGGCCAGCGGCGATATGGCCTACATCGTCGCGCTTGAGCACACGACCGCGTCCATGGCGGGCGCGGCGCCGCAACCGTTCGTGCTACGCGTAACCACAATCTTCCGCCGGGAGGACGGCGAGTGGAAGGTGGTGCATCGCCACGCGGATCCGGGCTCCGAAAACGCATCCGCCCTCGCGCAACGGATGGGCGTCCAACTCAGCAAGGTTGCTACGACCTCCTGATCGCCGCGACGATCGCCGGCCTGGCGATCCTCGCCTGCTCTGCGCGCCTTTCATAGCCGCGACCCTCGGACCCGGGTCACGATCCACGGCAGGGGCTAGTGTCCCGCGCCAGAATCAGGTTGAGCCTTCCGGACAGCCTTGGCGAGGATCTCGTCAGCGGTCTTGACCCAGGTGAATGGGGTCGCGCCGGCGTTCCATTCCCGGGTGAAGCGCTCGATGGCAGCGGTGAGTGCGCGGACGCTCTCGAAGCTGCCACGCCGGAGCGCCTGGCGGGTGAGGACGCTGAAACGCGCTGACGCGGCGGCTACGCGAGCTGCGCGACGAGCTGTAAGGTGGGCCTGCCGCACGCCCGCGAGCGGTCTATTCGGGCGTTGTGACACTCAACCCGTTTTGGGGCTGGCCTCACCAGGTCACGCTGCACAGCCGGATCAGGCCGGTCGCTGACCTCTGTCGGCGAGAAACGAAGCGGTGCGGGCGTGGCAAAGGGGGCACGCATTCAACAGGCGCAAAGCGTCCAGCCGCGCGGCAATGGCGATCGCGACCGTCGTCCCTGCCCAGCCAATCGAGGTCATTAGGCAGCCGAAAGGTTCGTCCATCCGTCGTGTCGATCCAGGCGAGGTCGCCCGATGTCGCCACAAGATGTTGTTCGACAAGCGCGGTTCGCACCGTCCATGCTTAGGTCCTGTCGGAGAGCGCGACGAAAGCGTCCCACGAACAGTCACGCTAATCGTGGAAGCACAGCAATCAATGAAGGAGTGGAAATGTCCGTGCCGGAAACGACCGGTGGCTACGCAGTCGGGCCTGACGAGGGCGAGGCGTTGTGGTTCAACGGCGGCCTCGGTCTCCTCAAGGCAACCGGGACCAGACGGAGGGGCGCTTCGCGATCATGCGGTAGTGGCTCAATCTGAAACGTCGCCTTGCCGCTTACGCATCGCAGGCTCCATACTGCCGCCATGAAGCAGGCCGCCATGCCCCGCGATCCGAACCAGCGCGCGAAGGCCGTCGTGGACTTCGCTACTGGTCAGCGTACTCCCGCGCCGCAACCGGTGAAGGACCCTGCGGCGATCGCGCGTGGGCACCTCGGAGGGCTGAAGGGCGGCCATGCCCGAGCCGCGAAGCTGACCGCTGAAGAGCGCAGCGAGAGCGCACGGAAGGCCGCGCAGGCACGTTGGGAGCGGGACCGGCAGAGCTAGTCCCGGCGCTCCCAACTGCATTCCTTGGGCTCTCACGCATCGTGACAGACTGTTGTCACGGCTCTCACGCATAGTGTCAGTATGTACAGACTCTCCACCGCAGAACGAGCGCAGATCATCCGGTGCCTGGTCGAGGGCAACTCGATTCGCTCCACCGCCCGGATGACCGGCGCCGCCCGGAACACGATCACGACGCTTCTGGTGAATCTGGGCGCGGCGGTAGCCGAGTATCAGGACCGGACGCTTCGCAATCTGCCGTCCACGCGCATCGAGTGCGACGAGATATGGTCCTTCTGCTACGCGAAGGCCAAGAACGTCCCCGACGGCCACCGGGGCGAGCTGGGCTACGGCGATGTGTGGACCTGGACGGCCATTGATCCCGATACCAAGCTGGTCCCCTCGTGGCTCGTCGGCTGGCGCGACGAGCCGGACGGCGTGGCGTTCCTGCGAGACCTCGCCTCTCGCCTGGCCAACCGCGTTCAGCTGACCACGGACGGGCACGTTGTGTACGCCGATGCGGTCGAGCGGGCGTTCGGGACCAACGTGGACTACGCGCAGCTGATCAAGCAGTACGGCGTGGAGCACTCGGAGGATGCCAGTCCAACAGCCCGCCGCTACTCGCCGAACAAGGTCACCGGGCAGGAAGTCCGCATCATCGCCGGCGACCCGGACCCGGCGCTCATCTCCACTTCCTACGTCGAGCGGAATAACCTCTCGATGCGGATGGGGATGCGCCGCTTCACGCGGCTGACCAACGCGTTCTCGAAGAAGGTCGAGAACCACGCCGCAATGGTCAGCCTGCACTTCATGCACTACAACTTCGCGCGACCTCACTCGGCGCTCGGTAAGAACGTCACGCCGGCGATGGCGGCTGCCGTGGCGGACCACGTCTGGACGATTCACGAGATCGCCGCGCTGCTCGATTAGGGCTGCTACCCTCGGCAGCTGCAGACGAACGTCCTCTACTACGGGAACAACCTCGATATCCTGCGCCACGATCCACCCTATATCCCGCCGGAGTCGGTGGACCTCATCTACCTCGATCCGCCGTTCAACTCGAACGCGGCGTACAACGTCATCTTCAAAGACGAGTCTGGGCAGAGGAGCGACGCGCAGATCACCGCGTTCGACGACACGTGGCATTGGGGTCCGGACGCCGAGCAGCAGTACCTTTACCTGACCAACAGCGCCCATCACGTTGGTCACGTGCCGAGCACAGTGAGCGCGCTCGTCGGCGCGTTCCACGCAGGCATCCGCCCGAGCCCGATGCTCGCCTACCTCGTGGAGATGTCCGTCCGGCTCGTCGAGCTGCACCGCGTCCTGAAGCCAACCGGAAGCCTATATCTGCATTGCGATCCGACCGCCAGCCACTACTTGAAGCTCGTCCTCGATGCCGTGTTCGGACCCAAGAACTTCCGCAACGAGATCATTTGGCGGCGAACCAGCGGCCACAACAAGCTGAGCCGACAGTTCGGCCCGATTCATGACACTCTGCTGTTCTATTCCAAGAGCGCGGATTTCTACCTTCATTCCGGCACCCGGCCCGTGATGCGCGGCTACGTGCGGGAGTGGTTCACCGGCGAAGACGCCAGCGGTCCCTACCGGACGAACATGCTTACAGGCTCAGGGACGCGGAAGGGAACGAGCGGTCAACCATGGGGCGGCTTCAACCCGACAAGCGTGGGCCGCCACTGGGCGATCCCGCGGTCCGTTCGAGGATTGCTGCCACCAGAGGCTGACGGCTGGGACACGCAGCAGACGCTCGACTTCTTGAACGCGGCGGGCGTCATCTACATCCCGCGCGACGGAGCGGGACAGCCGAAATACAAGCAGTACATCGGCAGCGGCATTCCGTATCAGGACATCTGGGCATATCAGCCCTATACGCAAGGGACGTTGTACGGCAGCGATGAGGCGATCGACGAGGACGTCCGTTGGCTTGAGCATGACGGTGAGCGCCTGCCATACCCGACACAGAAGCCCCTTGGCCTCTTGGTGCGGATCATCGAGTCTTCTTGCCCGCCCAGCGGGCTTGTACTCGATCCATTCTGCGGTTGCGGTACGGCCGTCGTCGCCGCCCAGAAGCTCGGACGCAAGTGGATCGGGATCGACGTGACTTACCTAGCCATCGCTGTCATGCAAGCGCGGCTCCGCGACAGCTTTGAGATCGAGGTGCCGATCGAGGGCTCACCAACGGAGGTGGAGGGAGCCCGCAAGCTGTCACAACAGCTCCCGAATGGCCGCGAGCAGTTCGAGCTTTGGGCGCTTACGCTTGTGGGTGCTATGCCCGTCGGCGGCACACAGAAGAAGGGTGCCGACAAGGGCGTGGATGGCGTCATCACCTTCACTGGAGCGGGAGGCAAGCTCGAAACCTGCATCGTGAGCGTGAAGTCCGGCCATGTGACACGCGCTCAGGTCGCCGAACTCAAGGGCGATATGGGGGCCCAAGGCGCGGCGATGGGCTTGTTCGTCACCCTAGAGGAGCCGACAGCTCCGATGCGCCTAGAGGCGACGGAGGCAGGCTTCTACCATTCCGATCTGTCGGGCCGCGACTATCCGGCTGTCCAGATCATTACGATTCGCGAGCTGCTCGAAGAAGGCCGGAAGCCGAACCTACCGCTGCTCATCCTGTCGCCGTATCAGCAGGCTCACCGGATCAAGAGGGCCGCGGAGCAGGGAGAATTGTTCGGCGCAAGCTAATGCGGTCGCCCTCTCACGCATCCCGGCTAGACTCTCACGCATGGTTCCACTGCACGGGGCCCGGGCGAAAGTTGTCCGGGCGAAGGAACATCTGCGCTCTCTCGAGGAGCGGGTTGCTGACTTTGTCGAGAGCGACCCGTACCGAGTTGTGCGCGACCTCGATCCGCAGACCGGCGCACATCGCCGCTATGCAGTCATCGAGCGACAGCCGCCACCCGAACTCCCGCTGATCATCGGTGACGCCGTTCACAATCTCCGCTCGGCGCTCGATCACGCCATCTTCGAGATCGCAACTCGTGCAGCCGCTGGACGCCTCACGCATCGTCAGGAGGAGCGCCTCTTCTTTCCGATCTTCTCGAACCGGGCGAAGTACGCGAACTCCCTCCCCGTGAAGCACACGATGGAGCTCCTGCCACTTGAGGTGCAGGAATACGTCGAGCGGCGTCAGCCATACAACGTTGACGCTCGGAGGAGACGGGCTCGTCTCAACGATCCGTTGTGCGTCCTCCAGAGCATGTGGAACACTGACAAACACCGAACGTTGCTGCTCACGGCGGCGATAGCCCGCCTCCCGTTCTCGGAGGAGTTGCGCGAAGCGCCTGAAGGCAGCTTCAGGTTCACCGGAGCCGTGGTGGATAACGGCAGCGAGGTCCTGCACGTTCTTCCCGGCTACGATCCGGAGGAATACTTCAAGGCTCACTTCGCCGCGCAGGTATCGTTCACCGTAGGCGGGCCAGTCCGTCAGCCCATCGCTACGCGGACCGCGGTCGATCGCTACCTTGACGGGGTCGCGAGAGCCGTAGAGTGGGAAGTAGGCCAGTTGGAGCGGCTGTGCCCGTAGGATCGCGCTCATTCCGCGCCGCCGGGGACGCGCCATTCAGATTGAGCCACTACCGATCATGCAGCTGCGGGCGCCCAAGGATTTCGCCTCACCGCTCCACATCCACCACGACGAGGATGAGTTCTTCGTAGTTCTCTCCGGCGAGGTTCGGGTCCAGCACGGTGACAGCGTCATTGAAGCGGTGAGCGGCTCGCTGATCTACGGTCCTCGAAACGTCGCGCACGCCTTTCGCGTCGATTCGGCAGAAGCCCGCCTACTCTTGTTCTTCGGGCCGGCAGGTGTCGAAGGATTCTTCCGTGTGCGGGCAAGGTGGCCCGGTCTCTCGGACTGCCGGCTGTTGATGAGGAGTTCCTAGATAAACAAGCGGTGATGGAGTCTGCGGTTGGCTCAGAAGGTAGCATGCGCTCGAACAGGCCGCAGCGTTGCGTACGGCAAACCTCATCGGTCTCCATCCGATGATCCGGTAGCCGTTCCTGGCCTCGGCTTGAGCACCGCCTGCGGTGCGTCGCCGCTGGAACGCCGCGTGCCACGTTGAGAGCCACTCCACGTGAGGTGGCCCGGATGGAACGCAGCGCCGGCGAGAGGAGCCGTCGCCGAGGCTCGAAATGACGCAGCCTGCCGCTGAGGCATGATGGGCTCCTATGGCCCAGGCGACGTTCGGGCGCCCAATGCAGCCCGGAGTACTACGCTGGCCAGGGCGGCTAATTGCACACTATCTGCACACTATCGCGGCGCCCACAGCAAGCACGAATGGCCGATTCGTGCCTCAGGTGAAGGCGTATGGGACGCCTGCTGCAGCCCACGTCGAATCCGGTATGCGGTACCAAATCGCCCCATCGTGCTCAGATCGGGCCGTTCTGGGCCGATCTGACCCCTGATTTGCCCCCTAAACTGCAGGGAGCTACCAGGACTCCAGCCCCTTTCGGAGGGAGCCCACGGCTCGGCATCGCCGGGCTCGTTCACCAGAAACGGTTGGGCCGGCCGCGTGTCGCGCACCATGGGATTCAGATTATCGACCAGGAGGCTACCTGTTCCGCCGCGACAGACGCCTCCGGCTGGCTGGCCGATGCCGCTTCGCACCGCCCCGGCGCGTCAACCTGCGCTCAACGCCCGGCACCAGCCTGGCGGTGGCGACGCGACGCGATAGCGCGTCAGGACGGTCTTCAGACCGACCCCCCGTCGTCGAGGTGGCGGAACGGTTCGGCTCGACGCCACAGCAGACCGAGTAGCCAGACGGACCAGGTCATCCAGCCGACGAAGAAGATTCCGAGCAGTGCGTCGCGCGCGAGACTCAGTCCCAGCAGGGTCAGTCCCGCACCGATCGTCGCCGCCGCACTGAGCGCGAATGACAGGACCGCGATGCGCGGAAGATCGACGCGGATGAGCAGCCCGAAGCCCAGCCACCAGGCGGCGAGCAGGAGCGCGTCGAGGAACTGCCAGATCGCCCGGTAGACGATCTCGGTGAGCACGCCGAACGCGATCGCGATTGAGGCCTGGTCCGCGCCGGGCGCGGCATAGTCGTGCAGCAGCATCGGTCCGACGACGGCAAGCAGTGCGGCGCCGATGCCGCCGGCCACCACGTAGGCGCAGGCGGCCAGGGACGAGAGGTCCGCGACGAGCGCGGACCGTGGGCGGAGCGTTCGCCACAGCACGTAGGCCACCACGGCGACCGCCAGGTAGTAGCTGAGCAGGTCGGCCGCGGCTGCCCAGCGGAGCAGCTCGGCCGAGGTGGGGCCCGCACCGATGAGCTGAGCGGGATCGACGAACCACTCGGTGCGGAGCTGGAATGCCGCCAGGAATAGCAGGAGGCTGATCGTGCCGAGCCCAACGTGCAGAGCGAGGGCGCCGATTGCGGCAGTGCGCAGGGGCTCTCTGGTCTGCAGGTCCGGCGTCATCGGTCCCCCGAAGCGAAGCTTGGGCGGGCACGCTTGGTCGGAAGCGTAGCAGCAGGTGTCGAGGGTGGGTCAGCCGTCAGGGCAGAGCCATGAGGCGTCTGAAGCCCACGCTCAGGGAGCGGTGCCGCGGGCCGCGCGGCTCAGCTTACGGAGATCTCCAGCTTCATACCCGCCGGATAGTGGCCAACCTCGTGGCAGCCGGCGATCACGGTGCCGGCGCTGCCGAAGGTGTGGCGGAGGGTCTTCGTCTTGCCCGGTTCAACGAAGATCCCGTTCCGTTCATCCTGCGTCATCGGCATCCGGCGCATCTCGGCTTCGTGTGAAGCTTGCTCGGCCTCGCTGCCGAGGAACAGCTCGTGGCGGATCTTGCCCGCATTCTGGACAACAAACTCGACCGTCTCGCCGTTCCGGACCCGGATCCGGGCGGGCTCGAACCGCAGGGCGTCGGTCATGGTGACGTTGATCTGCCGTACGCCGCCGGTGGTCGCGCTCGGCGACGAGCCGCTGGCAGCGCTGCAGGCGGCCAACAGCAGCCCAACGCCGAGGGCTGAGAAGAGTGTGATTCGCGGCACGGTTGCTCCCTCATTCACATTCGGTCGACCACGGTGAGTTCGTTGGCAAGCAACACCGGTCCTGCGGGAGATGCGCGTCAACAGCGGTCGAACTCTTGAACAGGGTAGCAGCGGTCGAACTCTGAGCAGGTCAGCGCCCCTTCGGGGAGTGTCCCCCCGAGTCGTGGGATTCGAGCCCGCCGTGACCGAACACGCAGGTTGGACCTTGCGGGTCAGCCGAGAAGCTGCGTCTGAAGCAGCTCGCTGAGCCAGTCGCGATACGCCTCGGCGGTCCAGCCCCTGCCGCGGAGCTCGAGATAGACATCGACCATGCTGAGGGCCAGCAACCGGTCGTGCGCTCGGTCCACCGTCAGTCCCGCTCGCAGACGATCGGCGAGGGGACGCGTCACCTGCGCGAGAGCGGCGGCTCGGGTCTCGAGGATGGCGGCGACGTCGCGCGCGACCTCGGGATCCACGCGCATTGCGTCCTGCTGGATCGCAACGGCGGTGCTGCCGGTGACCCATTGGTGCGTGATGAAGGTCGCGAATGCGTCGAGCCGACGACCGGGATCGAGCTGCGCAAGGACCTCGCGTAGCCGCTCGCCGGTGCCGGCCTCCGCCAGCCACGCGTCGCGGATCTCCGTGACCAGGCGCGCCTTCGAACCGAACGCCCAATAGACCGTCTGTGGCGCGACGTGTGCCCGCGCTGCAATGTCCGTCACGGTCGTTCGCGCGTAGCCCGCGTCCATGAAGAGCGATCGCGCGGCGTCGATGATCGCGGTCCGGGTCGACGCCCGATCGCGCCGACGAGAAGGCTTGACAGCTGCCATGCAACTAGAGTACACCTCTAGTTATTACTAGAGCAGCACTCCAGTTAAAGGTGGCAGGATGACGATGACAGGCGTGCAAATGCCGGAGCACGTGTTTCGGCGGTTGATCGACGTCGGGTTCAACGGCGGTGATCTCGACGCCCTGGCCGAGATCGTCGCGGACGACCTGATCGAGCATCAAGCTGGGGCTCAATCGGGCCTCGAGGGTTTGAGAAGTCTCATCGCAGGCCTGCGCGAGCCGTTTCCGGACCTTCGTCTGGAGATCCAGGCCACCGCAAGCGACGGTGAGGTCGTTTGGGCCCGGATCCGCGCACGCGGCACGAATACCGGTCCGCTGTACGGCCGACCGCCTAGCGGACGTTCGATGGACATCACGGTCATCGACATCGCCCGGGTCGTCGATGGCCGGCTCGTCGAGCACTGGGGAGTCGCGGATCGACTGACGATGCTCACGCAGATGGGAATCCAGAAGGGACGGCAGCCGTCATGAGGCCGATGCCCACACAAGCTGCGCTTCGCGCGTGGCCCCTCCTAATTGGATCGCTCCTGATGGCCTGCGCGCCCGCGGTTCCCTCGCCGTCGACGGTCGCCGCGGACGCAAGTGCCTCGAACGGCGGGACTTCACCGCCCTCCGCGAGCCCCGTGCCGACGCAATCGACGTTCACGTCCGAAATCTATGGATACTCGGTCGCTGTTCCTGCCGGCTGGTCGTCCATCGCCGCCACGGCCCGATGGGATGGGATATCCGGGGTCAAGAGCGATAGTCCGGAAGTGGACCGCTGGACCAGCTCCGGCACAGCGGCGGCGTGGGGATCGGCAGCTCCGTACACGAAGGACCTGAAGTCGTATACGACCAAGACCATCGCGGACACCGCGAAATACCACGGTGACACCTGTACGCGTCCGCCGGAGACGCAGGGCGTGATCACCGTGGGCGGCGAGCGCGGGACCCTGATCTCGTGGAACTGCGGGATCCTCATCAACGTCGCCGTTACCGTCCACCACGGCATCGGCTACACCTTCGGCTTTCGAGATCCGGCGGTCGCAGCCGCGACCGACCCGACCGACCGCGCGATCTTCGTCGGCGCTCTCGGCTCCGTGCGGTTCCCCGGCTGACTGGCGCCGCTGCGGGCCCGCATATTCCGAGGACGCGTGATCCATGACAGCGACCGGTCGCTGTCCAACAATTGCGCGTTCTCGCCAAGCCGATCGGGACCGGCGCCCTCGACTGGAAAGGTCGGAGGCAAAGATCCAGCCATTGAGGACCGCGTCGAGCTGGTCGAGCGACGCCTGAAACGACGCAAAGTTGAGCCCGACTCGGACCTGACCGTCTTGAACATCCACGAACGGCAGCCCGCGCCGGACGATCTGCGTCGCCTGCCGCAGCGAGCCTCCCAAACGCCGACCCGATCCATTTGCTGTACGGGGCGTAGCCGCACTCGAGCAGGAAGCACGGACGCATGAGGTCGTAACCGTGGAAACTTCACTA
>QHBO01000001.1 GCA_003243965.1 Chloroflexota bacterium | reverse complement strand
GGATGGTGACAACCCGCAGCGCGAGGATGGCGGCCAGGCCGCCGAGCAGGCCGAGGGCGACGCCTGCGGGCCCGCCGCGAATCAGGATCGCGGCGACGATGGCCATCACGCCGGCCACGGTGGCCGCCAGCGGTGCGACGATCAGGCGCAGCGGCGCGCGGGCAAGGGGGATCCGCGCGATCGCCAGCAGCTGGTCGGACATCGGTCTTCTACGCCTTCTCGGTGACGCGGTACTCGAGGTAGCGCCCCGTCAGCAGCCGAGTCTGCGCGTCGAGCGCCGGCAGGTTGCTGAACAGGATGCCGATGACCGGCAGCGCCGCCCACTGCACGACGCTCAGCAGGCGCTGCCAGACGCTCCACTCCGCCGGGCGCGGCGGCACGATCTTCGCCTCCACGTAGATCAGCACCAGCAGCGCCGAGAGCGCGAGGGTCAGCATCATCGTCGCGTAGATCGGCAGATTCTGCCCGAGGGTCGTCTGGCCGAAGGTCGGGTTCAGCAGGATCGGCACTGCCGCACCGAAGGTCAGCACCAACGGAGCGATCGCCCAGTTGATGTGCTCGCCGAACAGGTTGACGATGCGCCAGATCCGAGAGGAGAGAGGGATCTCCGAGTGACGCACGGCGTTCTGCACGACGAACGGGATGTCCGTCACGCCCCATGCCCATCGGCGCGCCTGCATGTACTGCGTCGCCAGCGAGCGCCAATAGGTGCGGGCACGGACGGCATCGCCGTAGATCGGGATGAAGAGCGGCACCGCCCGGAAGCGGTCCCCATAGGTGAAGTAGCTCTTCCAGTAGAACCGGCTGTCCTCTGGAATCGCGTCGGTGGCCCAGTAGCCCACCTCGTGGACCATCTTGAGCGTGGTCGAGTAGCTGCTGAAGCTCATCAGCTTCTCGGGGAACACGTTGCGCCACATCTGCAGCTGGGTGAGCACCGCCGCGAAGAGGCGGAGCAGCAGCGGCGCCTGCCAGATGTTGTTGTGCAGATACGGGATCGGCTGGTAAAGCTGCGTCTCACGGTTCGGCTCGCCCAGGTGAACGTGGGCCAGGTAGGCGAAATACTGCGGGTGGACGCGGAAGTCGGCATCGAGGTCCGTGATTAGGATCCGCGACGGATCCATCCCACGCTCGCGGACCAGCAGCCGATACAGGAAGCGGCCGCCCCAGGCCATGGCGCTCGACTTGCCGACCACGATCCCCGGCTCGAGCGGATCGAGGATGTGGATGAAGTCGGCGAACGCGCCGGCGAACTCCGCCTGCAGCGTCTGGACGTGCGCGATTCCGGACAGGTCGGTCTCGCGGGTGATGATCGCCACGATCTTCCGGTCTGTCGGCCAGCGGGCGCTCGCGAGCGCGCTGACCGTTGCACGCAGCTTCTCCAGCGGCTCGGTGTAGGTCGGGATCAGCGCCAGCTGGGTCAGCTCGTCCCAGCCGGGGGCGGCCGGGACGGGTCGCGCGCTCTGGAGCCGCGCAAGCCAGTCGACGGCGGTGACTCGTTGCACCCGGCGAAATCCGGTGATCACCGCGCCCGCGAACCACAGCGTGCGGCACAGCCAGTAGAAGTCGAAGCTCAGGACGAAGTAGGCGACCAGCCACGGGTAGCTGAAGCTGAGCCACACGGGAAGGATGATGATCGCCCAGCTGACGGCGCCGGGAACCATCTCCAGCAGGCGCTGGAGCCAGCGGAGGCGGTCTTCGTCGCGAGCGTCCGGCATGAGCCTCATCGGGTCGGCGGGACGCCCGCCGGACGCCCGCGATAGGTTCAGTAGACCGGTGTGAGCCAGTCGCGGTAGGCGTCCAGCCGGCCTCGCACCGCGTCGAAGTAGCCGTCACTGAGCCGTCTGGTGATCGGCCCTGGGCGCCCGGCGGCGATCGGCCGACGATCGATCTCGATCACCGGTGACAGCTGGGCGCCCGTCCCGCACAGGAACACCTCATCGGCACTGTAGAGCTCCGTCCGGTCGATCGAGCGCTCGATGACGCCGATGCCCAGGTCCTGCGCCATGGCCATCAGCCGGCGGCGGGTGATGCCCTCCAGGATGTTGTCGGTGACCGGGGGCGTGATGAGCACTCCGTCCCGCACGATGAAGAGGTTCTCCGCACTGCCCTCGCTGACGTGGCCGCCCTGGGTCAGCACGATCGCCTCGTCGTAGCCGTTGAGCTGCGCCTCGCTCTTGGCGAAGGCGCCGTTGACGTAGGCGCCGGTGATCTTTCCGCGCGCCGGGATCGCGTTGTCATCGGTGCGCCGCCAGGTGCTCACCTGGGCGCGGACGCCCCCTTCGGTATCGATGTACTGCCCGAACGGCACGGCGAAGATGGTGACGTCGGCGTCGAGGTTGTGGAGACGGACGCCGATCGTCTCGCTCGACTTGTAGATCAACGGGCGCACGTAGGCGTCCTCGCGGAGCTTGTCGCGTCGGAGCAACTCCACGGTAGCGTCGGCCAACTCCTGGGCCGAGAGCGGGACTTCCATCATCAGCAGGGCCGCCGAGCGCTTCAGTCGCTCGTAGTGCGGCACCAGGTCGAGCGCGAAGAGCTGTTCCTGGTCGGTGTTCCAGTAGGCGCGGATGCCCTCGAACACGGCGGTGCCGTAGTTGAAGGCATGGGTCATGATGTTCACGTTCGCCTCGCGCAGCGGCACGAATCCGCCACGGAAGAATGCCCACAGTTCGGTGGTCTGCGCCGGGATAGTTGCGCTCGTCGCCGGCGTCTGCTGCTTCAGCAACGCAGTCTCCTCATCGGCCGTGCCGCGCCACGCGCGGCGACCTGGCAGCCGCAAGTATACCGGCCGCCATGCGGCCGCCCGTCGAGCGGCCATTCGGTTTGCGGAATCAGTGGCCCGCGCCGGCACCCACCGGCAAGAAGAGTGCCGCTGCGACATAGGCGACGTAGATCGGGCCGCCGATGAGCAGCGACCAGGCGCTCAGCACGCCGCGGCGGAGCATCGACCCGAAGATCAGGATGGTGGCCACGAAGGCAGCCCCGGCCGAGGCGAAGCTGAGGGCGCTCTGCGCGGTGAAGGCCCACTCGGTGAACAGGACGCCGAGGACGGTCGGGATGCAGCTCTGGAACACCATCGCACCGGTGATGTTGCCCATGGCGAGCGTGTCCTTGCGCGCCCGGACCCAGATTACGCTGTTGAACTTCTCGGGCAGCTCGGTCGCGATCGGCGCGATGATCAGCGCCAGGATTCGGCCGTCCAGGCCGATTACCGTCGACAGGTGCTCGACGGCACCCACGAAGGTGCGGGCTCCGAGGATGATCAGCGCCAGCGCAACGAGCACCTGCGCCACGATGATCCGCAGGCGCGGGACGGTCCGCGCCTCGGTGCCCGTGCCGCTGGGGTGCGGCAGCATCTCCACGTCGACGAGGCCGGAGCCCTGCATGCGGCGCAGCCGGGTCAGATGGAGCCGGTTCAGTTCGCTCGCCTCGCCCTCCTCCGGCTCATCGGTGAAATGCGCGCGGACGTAGACCGCGTACAGGATCAACAGGACCGGGGCGACGACCCACTTCAACCAATGGATCGGCGTCGGCAGGAACGCGGCGCCGATCGCCAACCCGTAGGCCACGATGAAGAAGCCGACGTCCCGCCCGAGGACGCGGACGTTGACCACCATCTGGGTTCCGCGTCTGCCTCCGCGGGCGAAGAGGATGACCGCCAGGCCGGTGATGAACATCGCCAGCGTGGCGAGCATGAACGGCGCTCCGAGGATCGCCCCGACCCCAACCTCGGCCGAGGCGGGGTGGCTGGATCCCGTGAGGACCGGCCCGACGATGGCGATGATCGGGATCAGGGTCTCCGGCATGGCGGTCGCCGCCGCGGCCAGGACGCTGCCGACCGCCCCCTCGGCCAGGTTGAGCTTATGCCCGAACCACTCGATTCCGTTCGTGAACAGCTCGGCGCCGATCAGGATGATCGCCAGCGAGCCGACGAGCAGAACGATGTCCAACGGCGGTCAGGGGCGGAGGTGCTGCGGGGCGTATGGCAGGAGCGCCACGTGCCGCGCGCGTTTCAGCGCGACGGTCAGCATCCGCTGATGGCGGGCACAGGTGCCCGTCTTGCGGCGCGGCTCGATCTTTGCTCGCTCCGACAGGTACCGACGCAGCCGGTTGACCTCCTTGTAGTCAACCGCCTCTGCCTTGTCGACGCAGAAGTTGCAGACCTTCCGCCGCCGGCGGTCTCGGTAGTAGTCCGCCGTCTCGCGGCGGGAACGTGGACTGGCCATCTGTCAGGTCTTGATGCCTCGTGCTCAGAATGGGATATCGTCGACGTCGACCGTTTCCTGGGAGCCTCCGGTGCGCGCCGCGGCCCCGCGCGGTCGCACCTGGGGCGGGGCGTCCATCGGCACGTCGGTGAGGCCGCCGGACGGTCCCTCACCGCGATCCCGCCGTTCAAGCGAGATGACGCGCGCGAAGCGCAGCTCCAGGCTGGTTCGCTTCTGGCCGTCCGACCCGTCGTACTCGCGGGCACGCAGCTGGCCCTCCGCGTAGATCTTGTGCCCTTTGCGCAGCTGCTCCGCTGCACGCTCGGCGGCCTGATCCCAGACCTCGACGCGAAGCCACAGCGTCTCCTCGACCCACTCGCCGTCGGCGCCGCGGCGGTTGTCGTTGACCGCCACTCGCAGGTTGGTGACCGCCTTCCCGCTGGGTGTGTACCGCAGCTCGGGGTCCGCCCCCAGGTTGCCGATGATCATCATCTTGTTGAGCGTCATCGTCGTCTCTCCTCACCCGCTCTGGCTCACGCCTCGGCAGGCACTTCCGGCGCCGGCGCGCCAAGGCCGGCGGCATCTGACCGCCCATCGGTGTCGATGGTCGCCGGAGGCTCCGCAGCAGGCTCGCTGACCAGGCCGGCGTCCGCATCGACCGCGAGTGCATCGGCGGCGATCGCTCCGGCCCGCTCCTCGAGGAGGGTGACGAGGTGTCGCAGGATCTCCTCGCTGATGAGCAGGCCGCGCTCGATCTCGCGGATCGCCGACGGCTCGATATCGAAGTGGATCAGAAAGTAGCTCGCCTCGCGCTGGTGCTGAATCTCGTACGCGAGTCGGCGTTTTCCCCAAGGAGATACCTTGGTCAGCGTCCCGCCGCCGTTCACGATGGCGCGCGTCACGCGCTCGACCGCCGACTGGAGCTTGTCGTCCTCCAGGTCGGGGCGAAGCAGGAGCATGAGCTCGTATCGGCGCATATGCCGATCTCCTCCTCTCTATGGGCTTGCGGCACCCAGGGACCAGGTCCCGACGGGAGTGCGGCAGAAAGGAGCCCGAATCACAGTGCACGCCTCCACGCGAGGAGGCGTGCGGCAAAGTATACGTGACCACACCGATCCGCGGCATCGCGGCGGCGGACGGTGCCGGAGGAGGGAGTCGAACCCCCACGCCCTTGCGGGGCCGCCGATTTTAAGTCGGCTGCGTCTGCCGTTCCGCCACTCCGGCGCGGAGCGCTGAGGATATCCGGTCCGCCACCCGCTTCGGCGCCGGCGACCAGGCGGAGCCGAACTCTGGCTAGCGCATGTTGCCGTTGTGGCCGATGCTGTGATCACCCGGCTGCGGCCAGTAGCACAGGCCGTGCGGGCTGCCGCCGGTGGCGATCGTGGCGAGCACTCGTCCGTCCCCGGCGTCGACGACCACCACGCTGCCGTTGTAGCGGTTCGAGATCCAGAGCTGCCGTCCATCAGGCGACAGGCTGACCATGTCGGGCGAGCCCCCGATGCGCCACGTGGCAACCACCCGCCGAGTTGCGATGTCGATCACCGAGAGCGAGCCCGCAAGTCGATTGGTGACGTACAGCTGCTTCGTGTCGCGGCTGAGGGCGAGGCCATGCGCCCCCGCCCCGGTGGCGATGAACCCGATTCTCCGCATCGTCGCCGGGTCGAGGATGTCGACACCATTGGTCCCCTGGTTGGCGTTGAAGAAGAGCCGCCCATCGGGAGAGAGGCGCACGTCCGTGGGACTGCCGCCGACCACGATCATTCCGGTCAGCGTGCGGTGGACCAGGTCCACCTTGCCGACCACCCCGGAGGTCTCGCCGCTCAGCATCGCAAACGAGCCGTCCGCCGACAGGTCGAGGTGGTTTGCCCCGCTGAAGGGGATCGGCAGCCACCCGGTCTCCCGCCACGTGCGCCGGTCGTAGAAGCGCAGCCCGTTCAGCGGCAGGCCGGCCGCGTTGAGGAAGTCCTGGACATCCATAGCGGTCGTCCCGTCGAGGGTGAAGTACAGGTTGTACGGATGCGGCATCGGCTGTGGGATACCGGTTGGGAGGCCGGTACGCGCGTCGATGATGGTCAGCGTTGAGGCACCCATGTTCTCCACGAAGAGCCGCTGGCCGCTCCAATCCGGGGTGATGTGCTCTGGTCGTTGACCGACACGGAAGCGGTTGATGATCCGGAAGGTGGCCGGATCGATGACGGTCACGTCGTTGGTGGTCTCGTCTGGCACGTAGACCCGCGCCGGGATGCCGGCGAGCGCCGGACCGATGCGGCCACTCCTGCTGCTGGCATACGGATCGATACGGACCGATGCCCCGGCGGGCACTCCGGACGGAGAGGCAGACGGCGACGCGGGGGGTGAAGGTCCCGGCGATCCGAAGGCCACCCGTGGGGGCGTGGGACCTGCGCCGGGAGCCCGCGGCCCGGTGGTGGCCGCCGCGGTGGCGCTGCTCAGCGAGGGGGACCCCGATGAGCACCCGGTCATCAGCAGGATGACCGTCAGCGCCGCGGGCGCTGTCCGCCATCGCCATCCCCAACGCACGCGTTGCATCTTAGTCCCCGCTCGAATCCTGGCAGCGCGCTTCACCGAACAGTACGCCGCGATCGGATATGCCGAACTGCACATGAAGCGTCGGTACATGGGCCGGCGCACGTGTTCGGCTGCGCTGGTCCGGAGTGTGTGCGAGCTACTCTCCGGCCGTTTCGGGCTCCATCGAAGGTTCCACGCGCCCCGGGCCCGCCGCAGCGATCTCTTCTCGGGCAGTCGCCAGCTCGGCGAGCACATCAGGATGCCAAGGGGCCTGCCCATCGAGCGCTCCCCGTGCCCGATCCAGCACTTGGAATGACAGCTCTCGCAGATGGTCTCGCCGCGCGGCCTGCTCCCCATCCGACAGGCCACTGCGCTCGATCCGTGCGAGCTCCGCGCGATAGATGGTCGTCACCACGCGTATCTGCAGGCGGGCTCGATCCGCATTGTCCATCCCCAGCGTGTGGGCAAGGATCGTGCCGTCAGCCGGCGGCGAGCTCCACGGGCAGCCCCGAGGCCACCCACGCATTGAATCCCCCGACCACATCGGTCGAATTTGGGAAACCCAGATCCTGCAGGGTGGCTGCCGCGAGACTGGACGAGAATCCATCGGCGCACATCAGGATGACCTCACGACTCCGGTCGGCCAGCTCTGGCCGCGCATGCCCGGAGGTTCCGTCCAGGCGCCAGAAGAGCACCGATAGCGGCACGTGGACCGACCCGGGAATGGTGCCGGTCCTGCGGCGGTCGTCCGCGCATCGAGTGTCGATCAGCAGCGCGCCGTGCGCAACGGCCTCAGCCGCATGCTGAGGATCAAGCCGATCGAGGCGCGCCCGAGCCGTCTCGAGAAGGTCCCTGACCCGCATCGAGTCCTCGTGCATCGGTCCGGCCCTCCATGCGAAGCGCAAGTATGCCAAACGGCCGTCGACGAGCGTCGGGAGCAGCTCGCACGGGGCGCCGGGCACGTCGATCGGCCCCCGCACCCCCGCGGGGACCGATCGACGCTGGCGCGTCAGGGGCGTGTCTAACGGCTGCGCCGCGCGAAGGCCAAGCCGCCTCCGATGGCACCCAGACCGAGCAGGCCGAGTCCAACGAGCGGAACCGGATTGACGGGTGCGGGCGCTGGAACCGACATCGCGCCGTTGGGCATGGATGCTGCCCCCGTGAAGTTGTACACGTGCAGCATGATCTTGCCGTCCTTGTCGGGAGTCGTATTCAGACGGATCACACCACCGCCGAACGACTGGACGCTCTGCAGGTCGTTGTTCTTGTCGATCGCGACGGGCGTGGTGCGCAGGGTGCCGAATCGGAATCCGGGCGGCGGACTCGTCTCCGTGACGGTTACCTGGCCGCCGGCGACCGAGAACATGTGGTGCGAGATGTCGAGGCACACGTTCGGCGAGATCTTGCCATCGCCGTTGGCGTCCAACTTGACATCGGTCTCGCACAGCTTTCCGGACTGGAACATGGAGTCCGAGAAGGTCTGCGCCTTGCCATCCGATCCGGTGACGGTGAAGTTGAAGCGGGCCGGGGTCCCGGCGATCGCGCCGGCTGCCTGCTTCTCGCCGGGCAGCGCGATGGTGGGACATGCCAGCACGGTCTGCACCAAGCCGCCCACCGTCCCGGTGCCGCCACCCTTTGCCTCGACGGCATTGAAGTCGGCCTCCGACTGGATGGAGCTCTTGCACGCGTGCTTCATGACCATGATCTCGACCGTCTGGCCCGATGCTGCGCCGGCCGGCGCAGCGAGCACCAGCATCAAACCCGCGATGGCGAGGAATGAGCCGACGACGCGGGCTCCGTGTGCCCTTGACATGAGGTTCTCCAACTGCTGCGCCCGCTCAGTCCTCCGGGACGCGAAGAGTGATGCCCTTTCGCGCGGGATGATTCTCGCCGGCACCGTTCCTTCTACGGGCCATGGGCGCTCCCGTATCACGAGATCGTGGATCGAGGAGGCGGGCTCTGTTGGCAGCAGCTCGTCGTCGTTCGCTACCTCACCGGTCGGCAGCAGCTGTCAAAGTTCGCAGCGCCGCCGTCCAGCTCCGGCGACAAGCTCGAGCTTCCCTAGACCTCAGCCACCGCGCGTGCGCGCTCCACATCATCCGGACCGATCACCAGCCGCCCATCGGCCGTGAGGTACACGAGGTCGACGTTGACGCCGGCGTCAGCGTAACGACGCATCACGCGGCCGAGTCCGCCCGGCGCGTCGTCCACGTCGACCACGACCACTTCGCGCTCGCCGCGGACCTCCAGTCCCGCCTCCTCGAAGGCGCGCCGACCAGCTGCCGCGTCGTCGACGAGGACGTGCATGACGCCCTCTCCCCCGACCTCGAATCCGCACCCTCCCAGAAGATTCATACCGGCCTTGCCGGCCGCTTCTCCCAACTCGGCGATCGTGCCAGGCACGTTCCGCAGAATGACGGTCAGATCAGTTGCCATCGGATGCCCTCCTCGGGTGGTTCACGAGCTCAGCCTTTGGCGTAGCTCTCTGCACTCGAAAACTCGAGCGCAACGACAGGCATGTCGCCGACGACCCACGCATCGTGCCCCGGCTCGGCGACGTAGGCGTCCCCGGCGTGCACGTCTCCCTCGGTGCCGTCCTCATGCTTCACGTGCAGTTGCCCGCTGATCACCGCACCGACATGGAGCGCCTGGCACGAATCGGTGCCCGCTGTCGGCTTCACCGCCTCGGACCACCGCCAGCCGGGCTGCAACGTCAACCGAGCGGCGGTTACGCCTCCGAGCTTCACGACGTCAACCCTGGTGTTCGGCGGCGTGCGCGTCTCGTCCGGGGAGTCGAAGGACCTCGCTTCGAGCCCTGCCATTGCGTGACCCTCCCATTGCGTGGAGTCAATGCAGAAACGAGCGCCAGTGTAATACCGCCCGACGCGCAGACTTCCGTACCACCTCGCCTGACAGCCGCTCGTCGGTGAGCACGGCGGCCATCTCATCCGCGTCGTCAGCAGTGATTGGCGTCAGATCGAGACGCGGCATGGCGATCACAGCAAGTGGACGTCGCATCCGCTGCTCATGCTGCCTCGGCCAGCGGGCTGTGGAGGCGACGACGGGGAGCCTTCGTCAAGAAGCGTGGAAATTCCCTTCCGCACCAATCTGATTCCAAGTGGCTGACACCTCCTCCCGCAGAGTCACAACGACCGAGCGTCACTGGTTAGCTGTTCGGAGGCGACGCCAGGCGACGACGCTGACCTGTGCGCTCAGCGCGAGCCAGACCGCGTAGCCCGCAACCATCAGCAGCCGCTTCTTGATGGAGTCGCCAGCGATCGGCCCGATCAGGGGGCGGCCGACCTCGAACGCGGCGAATACGACCTGCAGGCTGATGAGCAGCCCGGCTAGGCTGATGACGAGCCACACCACCAGGCGAGCGCCGTCCGGCCATCGCCGTGTACTCATGGACGCCGGGTGGTCGTCACGATCAGGCAGCTGACACCTCCTCCCACGTCGTCACGTGGACGCCGTCGACGAATCGGGCGCCGCCGAGCAGCAGGGTCATGATCGTCAGCCCGCCGTTGAGCGGGCGCCAGGAGTGCATCGGAAGACGTCAAATGGCCAGTCGGCGGTCAAGAACGCACGTTGTCGTGTGTGTTCATCGCGCTTCCCCCCGCGGACGCGCTGCAATGGCCCAGGAGCCAGTGTAGGCCTCGTCAGAAGGCGGGACTTGGCTGAGTCTGCGAAGGCATCTGGCCCCTCGCCACACGGGGAGTCGTCACCCACAGGGGTGCGCCGCAGCGCGCCGGGATTCCGGAGGATCGCTGAGCAGACCCAAACCACGGAAAATCCCTTGCGGTGGAGTTGCCCCGGTTCGGTGG